>NZ_SJPX01000004.1:0-600000 GCF_007860175.1 Rubripirellula reticaptiva
TTCTGCAACGCGACACTACTGTGAAAGACAACATTCGCGGCAAACGTATGCGAGCGGGATGGGATGACGCCGTCCTGGATGGCATTTACGCCGGATTTAACCGCACTTGAACGTGCGATTGCCCTGCCTCCCCTTCCACTTTGATTTTTCCGTGTTTCCTAACCCCATGTTTCTTCGTAAGCTACTGCGTTGAAGCCTACAGTTACGTTGGCGCCGTCCAGGCAGAGGGGGCGTTTCACGAGGTAACCGTTCCCGGTCAGCAACTTCAACGCTTCCTTCGGAGACATCGTCGGTAACTGTTCCTTCATGTTGAGCTCCCGGTATTGGCCGCCCGACTTGTTGAAAAGATCGTTGATCTGATAACCCGCCGCCAAAGCTTTTTTGAGTTCGACCTGCTTGGGTGGCTGTTCAGTGATATCAATGAAATCATAGGCAATGTTTTTCTCATCCAGCCATTTCATAGCTTTCCGGCAAGTTCCGCATTTCTTGTAACCGTAGAATTTCATCACGACTCCATGTGTAATGATTGGGGTGTATTGGGCTGCTCGCCGCCATCTCTCGAGGGAAGAAAAGATCGCGAGGCGGAACAGGACCGTTTCTGAAAAAAGAATATGACCGTTGACTCCACAGGGGCAACCTACGAGCAAGAAAAGTTGGACGGTATTTTTTTGTTGGCGGGTAGATTCAAGTCGTTCCGGGTTCAATCAGACGAGCACTTTATGGCGTTTGCAAGCTACGTTGATCGCAACGCTGCTGCCGGCCATCGGTGTGCGCGTCTGGAGGACTGGAGATTGGGATCTTGCATCACCGGCATTGCACGACGAGTCGCGCGAAAAAAGTGCGTTTGCTCGAAGCCGCTGTCCCTCTTTCTTTACCCGTTTGGCGCTAACCGTTGAGAGGCGGCTGAGACCGTCGAGTAACTGTGCGTATAGGCGCGCGTCGCACGTCTCATCGTGCGCTCATTGGACGTGCCCGCGCGTTGACCAAGTCGATTCGATCGATCCTGTGCGATGGTATCGCGTTTGCACTGGTGGATTGAGAGCTGTGGAAACGCAACCATCCGGGAGAGCCTGTCATGTCGGGATTGAATGTTAACAAGATCGTAGCGCCAATCGATTTCAGTGATCGTTCCGATGCCGCCCTCCATCGAGCCGTCGAAATCGCTGGCAGCGAAGGACTTGTTGAAGCCGTTCACGTGCTTCTTCCGCTGTCCACGATGGAACCTGGGAATCTTTTTGGCGGCATCACCGACCAATCACGTATTGAGGCCATCTTGAAGAGCATGCGAGATCGGTTTTCTGACGAGAAGTTCGCTCGCGTGACGCATCACGTCCTACTTGGGGATCCGGGTAGCGAGATCACTGCCTTCGCGGAGCGGCAGGCAGCAGACCTCGTTGTTCTCTCTTCTCATGGCTACGGATTCCTCAAGCATTTGATGCTGGGATCAGTCGCCGAGCGAGTTGTTCGCCTTGCAAAGTGCCCAGTACTTGTGCTGAAATCGTGATGCACACTCCTCCGCTGCAGCTGCGAAAAGAACAAAAGGGACGGAGGTCAATTCAGAAACGATTGCCATCCCAATAAGATTCAGCACAAGATTTGCGAAGTTCTTTTAACACCTCTTGGACACAACGTTTCTGCACGCCGGGTCGACTCAAAGAACGAGTAAAGACGATGTCTGACGTCGGTCCAGATGCTCAGCGTCGGCAGCGTGAAATATTTCGCAAATGCTTCGTCCCTTGTTAGAGCATCTGCTACACGGCGAGTGCGACCGCGACAAAGCCAACAACCGCACGTTCCACTGCGATCAGTACTGGATGTTGGTGTTGCTTTATGTCCTCAACCCGACCATTTGGTCGCTTCGCTCGTTGGCGGCGGCCAGCGAGCTGACCAATCTTCAAAAAGAAGCTCGGCAACGCCAAGAGCTCGCTCGGTTCACTCGTCAATAAATTGCCGTCGTTGATCGCCGTTTCGTTGCTGTAGCAGACGACCGACAGCGCGACCATTCACTGGCGTTTGCACGCTCACTTTGAGTTGGCCAGCTTCGCTCCCACGAAGGTGACGGTGACGCCTAACGGGAGAGCATCGCGCTGCTTTACACGTGCGGCTGGACCGCGGAAGTAATTTTTTTCCGGTTCTACAAGCAATGAAAGGTCGCGCTCGTTTGACCAGCCACAGCCACAGCCAGAACGGAATTGAAATCCAGGTTGACTATTCGGTGATTGCCTGTTTGCTGATGAATCGGTGTACCGGCGGTCGGCCAAGCAAACCCAGGTTTGAAATGATTAGCTTCTACTTCACGGGACTGGCAAGCGAAGAAGAGTTAATCGCTCGTTTAGAGAAACTGAAAGCAACCGAAGAGAAAAGGTCGCTTCAGAAAACAAGCAGCAATCGCCACGGTGAGTCTTGCAGCCAAAACATCGCCAGCGTCAATGCTTCGCAGTTGGCAATTGACGTATTGTAGCGATCGAGCCAAAGTTCGAATGGCAAGCCAAAACTCATCTTGCGAACCGCAACGCTATCGACGGTTCAATGCCGTGCCGAACACTGTTGTCCCCGTCCCGTTTTATTGCCCTGCTTGCCGGCAGGCAAGGCGGCCGTCGTTTGTCGAAATCTTGCAATGGAGCAATTTGCGTGGATAGGGCGTTCGGAACTGAGTCCCGATAGGAGTCCACGTCCTGGTTCGTATCTGCCTGAAGCCTTTTCTTTCTCGGAATGATCGAAGAGAGCGTACAATCGTCAGAGTCGTGGGGGCAATTGTTGTGCTGTCTGTCCCAGGTGTAACCAACTACTGGCGTGGCTTGATATGAACCTTGTTCGTTTAAAATTGATTTCGTGCTTGTTGATTGTCGTGTGCTACGCGATCGACAGGGCACCTCATTGTCGTGCTCAGCGCGCCATCGGAATGGCCGACCCTATTTATAGTCTTTCGATTGAAAGTCGTTTGGCAGAGTCGTGGGATGGCAAGCAATCGGTTGATTGGGATCGCTCAGCCTCATTGGCACTGTTGTCCAAAACTGCCTACGACGACGATCTTGAATTGATGAAGTTCACAGCCAAAGGCATGGGATTCGATGATTGTAAGCTTTTTGAAAAACGCAACTCCGCAGGTCACGCATTGATCGGCACGAATGTCGTCTTATTTGCATTTCGGGGAACTGAGTTCACTTCGCTTGCAGATTGGAAAACAGACGCATACGCTCAAACGGTTTCAGTAACGGGAGTTGGCGAGATTCATAGTGGTTTCAATACTGCCTATGAGTATCTTCGCAGCGACGTTGAACGAGTGATTCGTGAGAATCCGGGAAAGACGATTTGGGTCACTGGGCATTCGCTTGGCGGTGCGATGGCCGTCATTTGTGCAATGCGTTGCAAGCAATCCAATTTAGGTAACGTCAGAATCATTACATTTGGCCAACCGCGAGTAGGAAACAATAGCACGGCGCGTTGGATCGACAGCAATTTTTCAAATTCGTACCAGCGTTTTGTAAACGATCAGGATCTGGTGCCACGGTTGCCGCCAGCACGATTCTTCCAGTACGCCGACGCTGGGAAGTTCATCATCGTTGGTCAGGGTTCCGTGTATGGCGCTGTCGCAGGTGGTGCAGGAAACGACAGCGAAAAGATTGTCTACACGGTAGATGCCCCGCAGTTGGCGGGTGGTTCTGTGGATCGACCGCGCGCCGCGTACAATTCCAACGCAACGAACAGCGACCTGACGGAAGTTTATCAAACGCGTAACACACCTCTTCCGCTGACCGGTAGCGAACTGGATTTGTTGATCCAAGCAGAAGTGGAGCTAAAGTCGCAGGCTGGAAAACCATCACTTTTTTTTCCAGATAAAGAAGGGGAGCCCGAACTACGTGTTGGAAGTTTCGGAGCTCCGGGAGCTATCTATGGAGGCATTTACGGAACGAAGGAAAAGTTCACCGACCACCAGATTGCTGGCTACCTTGCTGTCATTCGCAAGAGCCGCGACGAATAGGAAATATGATTCACGGCGAGGTTTATACTCGAATTCGCGTTTGCCGCATCTGAACTTGAGTCGGACGCCTTTTATTGCTATCGCCTGCAGCAGAAGTGGATCACGGGAAATTCAGAGACGGCACTCGTCCCGAACGGCACTTGATCCGCAGCAATGCCATGCCGCGTCAGGTGCTATTCGCTTTAGCCGAGACTCAAAGACGCCCGTCGCTCCATGCTCGCCCGTCTTAACCACGGAGACCGTCAGGCCTGCCCGTATGCTTTGCCTCATGCCACTGCTTCCAAGGTTTCCTGATCACTCAATCACGACCAGTAAATCTCCCGTCTCGACTTGAGCCCCGCTCTTGATCAGAACTTCGGAAACCGTGCCGTCCTGTTCGGCATTGATCATCGTTTCCATCTTCATCGCTTCGAGCGTGAGAAGCTTTTGGCCTTTTTTGACTCCGTCGCCTGGTTTGACCGCAACAGCGACCACCATGCCAGGCATCGTGCTGCCAACATGATTCTTATTCGAGGGATCAGCTTTGGCAGCTTTGACGATGTCCGTTTCCAAGCTGTGATCAGTGATGGTGACTTCGCGCGGCTGGCCATTGAGTTCAAAGAAGACCGTTCGAGTCCCATCGGCGTGTGGATTGCCGATCGTTAAAAATCGAATGATTAACGTCTTGCCTTCTTCGATATCGATTGCAATTTCTTCGCCCAGTTCTAGGCCGTAGAAAAAGTTTGGTGTTGGCAAAATACTGACGTCGCCAAACTTCAATTGATGAGCAGCGAAGTCCTCGAATACTCGCTCGTACAACAACCACTGCACGACTTCACGTTCCAACGGGTCACGCTGAACAAGTTCTTTGACCTTCGTTCGGGCGGCATCAAAGTCGGCAGGCGGAATCGTGTCTCCGGGGCGGCCCTCGAACTCCTTTTTCCCAAGCAGAACACGATCCTTAACGGCCTGCGGGAATCCGCCGGGCGGTTGGCCCATTCCGCCACCGATCAAGTCAATCACGCTGGCCGGAAACGCGATATCTCGATCGGCATTGAGTACATCGTCATTGGTCAGTTCGTTAGCGACCATGAACAATGCCATGTCGCCGACAGCTTTGCTGGTCGGCGTCACCTTAACGATGTCGCCGAACAATTGGTTTACCCCAGCGTAAACCTTACAGACCTCCGCCCAACGATCCGCCAAGCCAAGTGCTCGAGCCTGTTGGAACAGGTTGGTGTACTGCCCGCCCGGCATTTCGTGTTGATACAAGTCGGCGGTCGCAGGCAACACTTGACTCTCAAACGGAGTATAGAACTCGCGGGTCGCACGCCAGTAGTCCGCCACCGCGTCAATGGATTCGGTATTGAGTCCCGTGCAGCGATCGCCGTATCGCAACATTTCAGCCACGGTGTTCAGGTTCGGCTGACTGGTTCCGCCGGACATCGGAGCCATCGCACAATCAGCAATATCCAACCCGACTTTGCTGCCCTCCAGGATCGACGCGGCTTGAATGCCGGCCGTGTCATGGGTGTGGAAGTGAACGGGGATTCCCACTTCTTCTCGCAGTGTCTTGACCAGCGCCGATGCTGCTGCGGGTTTGCACAGACCGGCCATGTCCTTGATGGCCAAAATGTGAGCGCCCATGCTTTCCAATTCTTTGGCAAGCCCGACGTAGTACTTCATGTCATACTTGTTGCGGTGCGGATTGGTCAGGTCGCCGCTGTAGCAGAGGCTTGCCTCGCAAAGCATGCCACTGTCGATCACCGCTTCCATCGCAACCTTCATATTGGGGACGTAGTTCAGCGCATCGAAGACGCGGAACAAATCCATGCCACACTGCGCAGACTCTTTGACGCAAGCTGAAACGACGTTGTCAGCGTAATTGGTGTAGCCCAGCGCACTGGAAGCTCGCAACAACATCTGAGTCAGGATGTTGGGTACCTTCGCGCGGAAATCGGCGAGTCGTTGCCACGGGCATTCTTTCAAGAATCGCATCGACGTATCAAACGTCGCACCGCCCCACATTTCCAAACTGAACAGATCGCTGCAATTCCGAGCGTACGCATCACCAATCTGCAAAAGATCATACGTTCGCATCCGAGTCGCCAATAGCGATTGGTGAGCATCGCGGAAAGTGGTGTCCGTAATCAGAAGCCGCTTTTCGTCGCGGATCCATTTCGAGAATCCTTCGGCACCTAGCTCTTTGAACTTGTCGCGAGAACCCTTCGGGATCGGTTGGGCATGATCCACCTTCGGCAGCGGTGCTGGTTCACGCCGAATCGCCATCGGCCGATCTTTCACCAAGTCACATCCATTGACCATCGTCTCGGCGAGGTAGGTCAGCACCTTGGTGGCACGGTTTTGTTTTGCATCAAATTGAAACAGATCTGGAGTTTCGTCAATGAACCTGGTCGTGCAGTTGCCACTGGTGAAGGTGGGATGCGACAGCGTTTTCAGCAAGAACGGGATATTGGTTTTCACACCGCGAATACGAAACTCACGAAGCGCCCGTTTCATGATGCCAATGGATCCTTGAAAGTTGCGACCGCGTGCGGTGACTTTGGTCAGCAGCGAATCATAGAACGGATTGACGACCGCTCCGGAAAATGCACTGCCCGCGTCCAGTCGAACCCCCATGCCGCTGGCGGATCGATAGTGGGCAACGCGACCATAGTCGGGCATGAAATTGTTTTCGGGATCCTCCGTCGTGACTCGGCACTGGATCGCAAAACCGTTCAGTTTGATCGAGTCCTGCGACGGGATATCGATCTCGGGATCCGAAAGCTTCTTCCCTTGCGCGACCATAATCTGCGACTTCACGATGTCGATCCCGGTTACCTCTTCGGTGACCGTATGCTCAACCTGAATTCGCGGATTAACTTCGATGAAATAAAATTTCTGTTCGTCCGCATCGACCAAAAACTCAACCGTTCCGGCGCAGCTATAGTTGGACTCGCGGCCGATCTTTAGAGCCGCTTCTAGCATGCCTTGACGCAGCGGTTCGCTGAGGTCAGGTGCCGGCGCCAGTTCGATGACTTTCTGGTGCCGTCGCTGCACCGAACAGTCTCGTTCAAAGAGATGAACCAAGTTGCCGTGTTCATCACCAAGCAATTGGACCTCGATATGTTTGGCCCGAGCGATGAATTTTTCGATAAACACTTCGGCATTGCCGAATGCCGTCAGCGCTTCATTGCGAGCGCTCTCGAACGCCTGAGCAAAATCCTCTGCTTTTCGAACGACTCTCATGCCGCGTCCGCCACCGCCGTGCGATGCTTTGATCATGACCGGAAAGCCTACTTTCTCAGCCGCAACCTGTGCTTCGGTCAAGTCATCCACGGCACCTTGGGTTCCGCCCAGGATCGGAACGTCTGCTTTGATCGCAATCGCACGCGCGGATGTCTTGTCACCGAGACCCTGCAAAGATTCGACGGACGGGCCAATGAACTTGATGCCGGCTTCCGCACACGCCTTCGCAAACTCGGCCCGCTCGGAAAGAAATCCATAACCTGGATGAATCGCATCCGCACCAACGTCCTTGGCCAGTTGTACGATAGATTCGATATCCAGGTACGCTCGAATCGGCTCGCCCTGATTTCCAATCTTGTAAGCCTCGTCGGCTTTAAACCGATGCAAAGCGTAGCGATCTTCGTGGGAATAAATCGCAACCGTGCGAATTCCTATTTCACTGGCACTTCGAAAGACACGGATGGCAATTTCTGAACGGTTGGCGACAAGCAGTTTTTTGATGGCAGGCATAAGTTCAATTGTGATGCGAAAGATCGGACTCCAATTCACCTGGGTTAGGATACCGATTTTGCCGGCCTCCATCCATCGTCAGAATTGAATCGCCAAAACAGCGTCGAGTAGCGTCATTCGTGCCTGATGCGAATGGCACGGGTGTGAGTTTAAGCCAGTTGTGCGTAACGGTTTCGATCCGGGTTTCGTGGGCTTGGCATCGGCTTGTCGTTTTCTTTCGGCGTTTGAGTTCGCGTGGCTATTGTCGCTCGGGTCGGTGGCCGACCGCGAGTTCCGAAATCGTTTCAAGCAAGCTGTCTCGTTGCTCAGGCAGACGACCTGGTCGAAGCTTGATGTGCCAAGCAATTTCTCGCAACTCTTGCAATGATCCGGTGAAGCTTCGTTGTGTTGAGCAAAGCCGAAACTTCAATGCCGAGGCAAGCATGGCTGCACGAGCCAGATCGTATCCGATCAGATGGCCATGAATCTCTTTGCGAACCATCTGTGGATTTTGGCAGCGCAGGACCTCCATTTCCCTTTGTGTCTTCAGGCTTCAGATACAAAGCTCCACTGACTAACGTCGACCACCGGACGACGCGATTGTCTCAGCATCATAGGCTTTGGTATCGAGCAGCGTCGTCACTAACTTCACCACGCGAGTTCGACATTTCTTCTGCGGAATCGTATGTCGCAAGTGACGGGCGAGGGTGAAATCTGAATATCGATTATGTTCTTCGCGGCTCATTCGGGGCGGATGCTGCGGACTGTTGGGCGATACCGACTGGTCGAGATAGCCTTGTCTGATGCCCAGGCGAAGGTCGACGCTGCAAAAGTCGAACTTGCCAATTGATGAGCCCGTGAAGCCAGGCTAGCCGCAAGGAATTAATAACTCTGGACGAGAAGTCTCTGCATTCGTCAACCTCAGTGATCTGGCCGCGACTTTCTTAGAAGCGGCGGAATCTCAGATTCCTGAGATGATGACTTCTCGCATTCTCACCCCAATCTTTCAATGCAACGATCCTGCCGAGAATGACGCGCCGTTCACTGCGATGGAATGTCACGATGGTTGCCGAGCGGGCAGCAAAAATTATCCCTGTCGAACGATTCGAACGAAGGATTACGTCTACATTCACAACTTCGAGCCGACTCGCTGTCCTTCAGGTTCTCCGGATGCCAGCGTCTGCGCGAGATCGATACCGTTCGGCGAGATCGACACGTCGCCGACAAAGACCTTCATGATGGAACACCGCAACGAACATGGTGTAACGCATCTGGCCGAGCTGGCATTCAGAATGCGGCCGGCCGAGGAACTTTATGATCTCAAGAATGACCCGCACCAAATGGTGAACTTCGCGGGATCGACCGCGATGGCAGAGACGCAAGCGTCGCTTCGCAGGCGACTCTTCAGTCATCTCGAGAAGACGCGTGATCCCCGCGTCGTCGGCGGCGTTGTAGACTGGAACTACTATCCGTACTACGGAAAAACCAGCACGAAAAGATGGAGCGTCGATGAGAAGCCTCGCCAAGACACTGATTTCGTTACTTGTTCTAGGAGTATTCTTGCAAGCTGCATCTGCGGATGAACCTCTCAATGTGATCTTCTTTCTTGTCGATGATCTTGGTCAACGAGACGTCGGCTGTTATGGCAGCCAGTTCCACGAAACTCCGGCGATCGACCAGTTGGCCAAAGAGGGCATGCTCTTTGATAACGCCTACTCGACTTGCCACGTTTGCTCACCGAGCCGCGCAAGTATCCTCACCGGCAAGTATCCGGCTCGCACGAATCTAACCGAGTGGCTGAGCGGGCGGCCTGAACGCGACTACGAGAACCTTCACCACGGTGAGAAGCTAACGGCTCTGCCCGATGCTGAACAAACGCTGGCGGAGACTTTACACGGACACGGCTATGCAACCGCGAACTATGGCAAGGCTCATCTGAACAAAGACCCGAAGACTTACGGGTTTGACGAAGCAATTACGGGCTGGGTCAAGTCTTATCATCATCCCTTCGGCGGCGAGTACAACGAAACGCTGCCCGCAAACGAGGGTGACTACTTTACCGATAAGTTGACGGATGCCGCCATTGATTTCATTGAGCGAAACAAAGACAAGCCGTTCTTTGTGCATCTTGAACACTTTTCCGTTCACGATCCAATCCAAGGCCGCAAGGACTTGGTTCAGAAGTACGAAAAGAAACTTGCGACGATGCCGCATCAGGAAAGCCCCGATTACATCCTCGAACCTAACCCGGATGGCCCTGCGATATCAGAGGAACAGATCAAATCGCTGGAAGAAAACGACAACAATACATTGCACCAGAAAGAGCGTGTGTGGTGGGTGAAGCAGAAGCAGGACAACGTCGAGTTTGCTGGAATGGTTGAGGCGACGGATGAAAGTCTTGGTCGAATCCGCGCGAAGCTTAAGGAACTTGGACTGGAAGAGAACACCATCATCATCTTCACATCCGACAACGGAGGGATGGCGGCTTCAAACCAGTATCGCGGAATCCAACAACCCCGCGAAAAATTGAATTCGCAGTTCGCAAGTTCCAATCTGCCGCTTCGCGGGGCCAAGGGGTGGAACTACGAAGGCGGAATTCGGGTGCCGTTGATTGTCCACTGGCCCGGCGAAATTCAAGCGAACTCCACTTCACACGCGGTAGTCACCGGAACGGATTACTACCCCACCCTGCTTGAAATGTTGAACCTCCCCTCCTTACCAGATCAGCACGTCGACGGCCGAAGCTTTGTCCCTGCTTTAAAGGCTGAAAGCTACGATCGTGGGCCGATCTACTGGCATTTCCCCCACTACAGCAATCATGGTTTCCAAAGCCCTGGAGGTGCCGTTCGTTCCGGCCGATACAAATTGCTCGAATACTACGAAAACGGAACCGTCCAACTCTTCGACTTGGATGGTGACATTGGCGAACAAAACGACCTTGCGGATTCGCATTCAGAGATCGCCGGAGAGCTGAAGAACATGCTGCACGCGTGGCGCTACGAAGTCGATGCCAAAATGCCATATCCCAAGACGGCGACTTCAAAATCTGCGCCGGGAGCAAGAGTCGACAGACGCAATTGAGGTGCCTGAGCCAGCGACGACCACTTGCCAGCGGATGTCAAAACCTTCGCGTTTGGCGGGAAGGTCAAAAACTGAGGCGGCCAGGCGATTAAGCCGGCTCGGCTCGAAGAGTAGTAGACCCGCAGCAATGTTCTGCTGACACCTCTTCGCAGTCGGGAGGTTCCTAACCAGACAGCGTTACTATCGGATGTGAACGATTTTTTTCACGAGGGTTTCTCCTCGACGGATTTAATCTGCTCGGGTTCGATCTTCATCGCTTGATACTCCTCGTAGCGTCGATTGCGATGGCTTTCGCTTGCCATTGAGTTTCTAGTTTGATGAAACCGGATTCGCTCGTGTTCGGCTTGATATCTGTGCTTGCGAATTTGTGTCGGTAGGTCCGATGAAGCGATGAAGGTATCAGCGGTGCGTCGTACCTGTTCGAGCGTGATCCGCTCTGCGTCGGCAACGGCCTCTGATCGGCATAGCTGGTGCCAAGCCCGGGCACAGGACAGCTGAGCTGAAATCTTCACGATCAGATTGCGATGCACGCTGATCCAGTCGCAGCATTCAAAGTGGTCCCAGCCAAGTTCTTCCTCGGCCTCGCGAAAGCATACCTTCACTTTCCAGGGCGCAAACGCAATCCGCAGTAGATCGCCAATTGTTCAACTACCTTGGCCCGGCACACGATTGCTAAGCAAGTATTTGAACATCAAGTATCAATGATCCACTCGCGTGAGTGTTCCACTTATCAGTTAACCGCCAACGCTTTGCGAGCCTTGTCGTTTGAAGGCGAGGGCCATGACCACGGCACCAAAATTCTAAGCTTATGTGGCAAGCAACCTCGCAGCGACGTCATTAGCAAGGGTATGGTTATTGGTAAAGTTGCTCCGCGTTGGTTGGAACTTGTGCGACAGTTTCAATCCGGGGCTGAAAAGTGATTTGCAGGCCCCCGGAAATACTGCGACGTACGCAGTGAAATCTGGCTTGTCCGATGCACCCGAATCATGGGAACCGTGGACCCCCCTCGTCTACGATGACGACAGGAGAAACGGTGACGTCCGGGGGCACTTTATTGTTGAATTTTCCAACAATTTAGTGAAGCCAAGAATTCCGCGATGTCACAATATTCTTCGCGGTCAAGAACAGCACGGACTCGAGGAATACGAGACGTGGCTGATTTGTGCTCCAATCCAACAAGGCGGACAACGCATCCTCAAACAATCAACAAGCTCCACTCATCAATGAGATAATATTCATGCTCATGGCTTCCGGTCGCATTTGTTATCTGATGCACCTTGTATTCGTGGCAACCGTCGCTGCCGGCGTTGTCGATGCTCTTGCTACTGAGCTTGAGACGCGTACGAAAGCTCTGGTTCCTGGACTGACGATCAAGCATCTGCCAGTGACACTGAAGAATATTGATAGCGTCGACTATGGTCCGGACGGTCGATTGTATGCGGCTGGGTACGATGGCCGCGTTTATGTATTGACCGACACGGACGGTGATGGGCTGGAAGATAAAGCAGAAGTGTTTTGGTCCAAGCAAGGCGACTTGTTGACACCCGTGGGGATGCTTGCGGCGAGTGAAGGAGTTTACGTTGCTGCTCGAGGCAAGGTCGCATTGCTACGTGATATCGATGGCGACGGGATCGCTGACTCCAGCGAAGCTGTGGTATCCGGTTGGCAGAATGAAACCCATAACAGTGATACACGGAATGACGCGGCGGGCGTCGCAATGGATGCCGATGGCAATTTATATTTCAGTCTCGGATGCATGTCCTATAACAAGGCGTGGTTGCTCGACGGCAAAGGGCAATCGCAGTACGACTTGCATAGCGAACGAGGCACGATTCTGAAGGTATCGGCAGACCGCAAGCGGCGGGAAATAGTCGCCACCGGGTTGCGTTTCGTGATCGGTATGGACTTCAACCAACACGGCGATCTGTTTGCCACCGACCAAGAAGGTGATACCTGGTTCCCCGGGGGCAATCCTCGTGACGAGTTGTTACAAATCATTCCTGGCCGACACTACGGATTCCCATTCCGCCATCCGAAGTATCTGCCCAACGTGATCGATGAACCAGCGGTTGTTGATTTCTCGCCACAACATCAATCAACCTGCGGATTTCGCTTCAATGAATTGCGTTCACATCGACAATCTTTTGGCCCATCACACTGGGAAGGCGACGCGATCGTCACTGGTTTCTCACGTGGCAAACTGTGGCGAGTCCCCTTAGCGAAGTCGCGTGCCGGTTACGTCGGTAAGCAAATTCAATTCGCGGCGTTCGAATCGCTGCCAACGGATGTCGCAATTTCGCCCACAGGTGAACTGCTGGTGACGTGCCATGGTGGCAAACCAGACTGGGGATCGGGTCCAGCAGCCAACGGTCACCTCTACAAAATCAGCTTTGATGCGACGCAGCCTCAACCGGTTGCTGCGTGGTCGGCCAGTCCGTTGGAGGTCAAGGTCGCCTTCGATCGTCCGCTTGATCCGACACAGATTAAGACAGCGCAAATCGAGATGGGCGACTTCGTTTGGGAAGGCGACAAGTACGAGTGGATCTTTCCCGGTTATGATGTTGTCAAGCTGGAGAAAGGTAGTCTTCATCGTTCGCTCAACGTCGATGGTATCGCAGTGTCAGACGACGGTCGTACGGTCACTTTATCGACTGCCGGCCAACCCTGGCGAACACGCTATTCCATGGTGCTGCCTGGAGTAGCGTCTGCCAAGGGAAATGGTCGTACGGACCCGAGCAATGTGGAGGTGTCGTTTGATCTCAGTGGAGTCCATGGCGAATGGACACGGAAAGGCGATTCCCGATCAACATGGACTGGATGGCTACCGCACGTCGATACGAATGTCATTGATGTGTTGACTGCCGGCTCTGCGGAACACGAGCGGCTCAAGCCTTTGCTGGATCAACCAGGATCACTCGTGCTTCGGTCACAGCTTTTGCTTCCGGGAAACCACGTTGCGTTCCGCTTTGAAGCAAGTAATCCATTTGCTATTCAGTGTGGCAACGTTGCAGTGAATTCCGTTGCCTTTGGCGCTCGCTACGTTTCCGAATTCACGATGGATGCAGAACGGCCACGATGGGAAAGTGAGTCTCGTGGCGGACGCGAACAGATTGTGCCCAGTGAAGAAGTGCCCTTGGAGATCGTTGCTCAAACGGGTGCAACTGGAAGTTCTTTTGTGCTGGATGCGTCGTACCACGCCGACTTTGATCCAAACGAGCGACCCTTGCGGCTGGAACATCTGTTTGTTCCCTGGGCGCCAACGATCAAGCCTCCAAACGATGGTAGTCAAGACATGTCTGGAGCATTGGTCGTCGGCGATCCCGTTAAGGGGCGCGAACTGTTCTTCGGCAACGAAGCCAATTGCTCGGTCTGTCACACATTCGCGGGTAATGGCGGGAAAGTCGCTGCGGATCTTACCGTTTCCGTGCGTCGATCACCGGAAGCGGTTTTGCGTGACATTGTCGAACCCAACGCGGCAATTAATCCTGATTACGTCAGCTACAAACTGCTGACAGATTCAGGACAAGTACTGACCGGCCTTTTGCAGTCCGCGGTTACATTCTCCCACCACAAAAGGGCGACTACGTTTTCTGGATGGCCGCAGACGACTACGCCGAGTTATGGCTGAGTTCTTCCGAAGGCGTCTCGAAGAAGACTCCGATTATTCAGATGAAACGCTGGACGCCATCGCGAGTATGGGACAGGTACCCTGAGCAAAAGTCGAAACCTATTCGCCTACAGGCCGGCAAACGCTACTACATCGAAGCTATTCAAGTTAAGGTGACGGTCGATGATTGTCTAGCCGTCGGCTGGCAACTGCCTGATGGAACAATGGAACGCCCCATTCCAGGTACTCGGCTATCGACGGTTAGCGAACTTAAGTCAACACAAAAACCGACTCCGTGATCCACTTATGACTTTGACAAGTGACGTACGACACTGTCCTGACGCTCACTCACTACTGTTGGTGAGTTCTCGCGTCCTGTAAACCAATTTCCAATTCAACAAGTTGCAGGCAGATTAAGCCTTATGAATACTTTTCACACCTCAATTTTGTCACTCGCACTGCTGGTTGTAAGTGCATCGCTATGCAACAGAGAACAATTCGTGCTTTTTGACAAAACATTTACGTTCACCAAAGCGGAGGCGGACAATTCAAAACCGAGCCCCTCGCACGTTTACGTTAAAGGCGAAATGCTCAATGCGGAACGTCCGCAAGATTGGACGTCGCCGGTGGATTACCGTAACGGCACCGTCCACGTCCGGCTGGAAGTTCTTGAAAAGCCGGTCGGTGGAGAGCCCACGACGTGGAGCGTTTGTTATATCCCAAACAAACGTCAAAACGGCGGGTACGGATGCATCGGCACGGACGTTTACCAAGAAGCGGGTGTGTACGAAAAGGACGTCGACATGACGAAGTTCTGGCAGAATGACGGCATTGTCTGGAGCGAAGGTATCAAGGAGATGCATCTCGTCATCAAAGATAACAGCGGCGGACAGGGACACGCGCACAAACGCCCCGATCACGAAAAGTTCTTTCCCACCAAAGTTCGCATGACACTCATTCAGGTTTCCGAGGGCGCGAAGTACGATCCGACACTGGTGCCAAATTTTGGACCAGCAACACAGAACCGCAAACAATCCTCAGAATAGGACCCTTGGGATAGGTCTTGTTCGCAACTGAAAAGAGAGAGATCGCGTCCGATCTTGGGTTCCAATAGGTTGGGGGCGATGAAAGTGAGGTATCTCGAGTTGCCAATGCGCGAAACGCAAGTTGGTGGGATTCGAGTCGCTTCGGCACCCTCGCGTCCCGGTGCTTAGACTTCAATTTGCTATTCGATGGACGCAGTGTTGCATTTTAGAGCACGTCCAGCAGTCCACAGGATGAGCGGATGGCTGCTGGCGTTGATCGTCGTTTTCGCCATCGACAAGTCGGCGCTACCAACACCCTCTACGGCAGATCGACCAAGAACTGGTAAGCGAAAAGCGCAAGCGAGTGCATCTGTCTGCGCAACAAATACACTTGTTGGCGATTCGGACGTGTAGCGACGATGGATCACGATCTGTACATACAGACTCGACACCGAAGATCTTTTTAACCAACGCCCGAACGCAGCGGTGCTTCATCTTTCCGGGCGGACTGACCAGTAGGAATGGCAATGCGAGTCCGACCGAGACTCAAACGAATTCGATCAGGGATGGAGCGGATTCTGAATCACAGTTTGGAACGCTAAGCTTCTTGCAGTCTGGCCATCACACGTTTCCACGCCAAGCACTTGGCGAGGTCCATCGCGGTCATTCCATTGTTGCTTTTCTTCTTTGCATCCGCACCGTTTTTCAAGCATACATCAACGCCGTCCCATGATCCGGCTAGTGCCAATTGATGCAAGAACGTGAACCCGTGGGCGTCATCGGCTTGCTCCAACATTTCGGGATTCTTTTGCAACGCTTGCTCGAACGAATCGCGCATGTTCACCGACATGGGATGTTCGGTTTCAGCAACTTTTTTGTAGTCTTGAGGTTGTTGCGGCACCTTCTTGAATCTTGAAAACATTCCTTTCTTCTTTGACGCCTCGCCGCCGAGATAGCTATTTGGCACCAAGGGCACGACTCCAACATCACCAAAGTCATGTCCCCAAGCCACATCATGATGTTTGCGTTCACTCGCACTCATGCGACTTCGCATCAGGTCGATCGTGAATCCGCCGCAGACCTCTCCCATCGAAACGTACATCCAATCACCGACTTGTTTGCCGCGAATTTTCACTTGCTGGCCCTCTTGATAGGACTTTAGCGAGTGAGGCGTATTGATCAGCGTGCCTTGAACTTGTCGGCCATCGAAGTCGATGTCAATCAACCACATGTGTTCGACTTCGAGTCCACCCGGGTTGGCCTCCCGAACTTCGCGCGGGTCGAACAAAGACGCTTTTACGGCGGCTAGCTCAAGTCCGGGAACAATGCGGCGTTTCTCCCAAGCCATCTCGCGCCAAAAGTACTTGAAAGTCTGACGAGCTTTCTTACTCGCCTCCACCATCTCTGGATCATCGCCTGGAGAAATGAAAATGTGAGGATCTTCGCTCATGGTTGGTACTCACTCCAACGTGCGGAAAATTGCAGATATCTTTGAGGCGACTCGCCAAACACATCGCCTGAACCGAAACTAAGATACAGCGTCCAGACAGTCGCATGTGCTTGTAACAGCGGAGGTTTCTTCCACCGAATTTTGAATCGCAGTCCAGTGATTTTGTAGGATAGGGAGATTTAAGGCCCGAGTATGGTATTCGTCGTCAGCCGCATTGACCGCTCAACCGTTTCCCGGTTGGTCCGCCGTCCCGATCCGGCGACGGTCCCAATAGTCAGTGATTCCAATCAAGTTGGCATCGGAGCATCAAACCGTAGCGCAGACGAATTGGCTTCGTTCGATCGCTTCCCTGCCGGCTCGCGAGTTCCGCAGTGATGGTCCGGCGATTCCCTACTGTCGGCCTCCGCGCCGAGCACCGCTCATTGGCTGGTGATTCCAGTCGTGATCGCTTCGGTTGAGTGCGTTAGTGACTCGAGCTCGATCGAGCACCAACCAAGAACCTCGTCCCTCTTTTCTTCCTCTTCTGCATAGTTCTGATCTAGTCGCTTGAAATAGTCCACTAGAACATTCACCCCCAAGGGCCTCTATTCGACCAGACTTGCAAAGCGTGAAAATGATGTATGGGCACCGGGTGGTTCGCGTCGGTGGCAGCCTGTTGTTGCGCTCAGCAAACGATTTCTCGACGGCCGAACAGATCGAGCAGGAACCGAACACTGAATTTTTCAAACACAACTGTATTGCCCTACGCCTGAACCAGCCGAAAGATTTGAATGACCGTGCGAATGGCCCTACTTTCGCTTCATGCAGCAGTACTTCTGTTCGGATTGTCGGGGCTGATCGGAAAATCGGTTAGCAGTCCGCCGGTTGTTGTGACTTGTCTACGCTCGCTGATCGGTGCCGTAGCATTGGGAGCATTCCTGCGGCTGATGTCTCGCGGCCACGAATTGTTAGACGGCGTTCGTGGCAGAATCAAAGTGATGTTGGTCGGCGGTGGATTGCTTGCCGTTCATTGGTGGACATTCTTCATGGCGATCCGGCTCGGTACTGTCTCGCTTGGACTACTCACCTACGCGAGTTTTCCGCTCTTCATCACCGTTCTCAACTGGGTTCTTCAACGTGAACCCGTGCACCGCAAGGACTGGTGGGCGGCCGGCACTGTGCTCGTCGGCCTCGGACTTGTCGTACCGGATTGGAACTTTGGTTCGCAGGTTGGACTCGCGTCTGCCCTAGGGCTGGTCTCGGGGCTTACATTCGCACTGCTAACGCTATTGAATCGTCAACTGACGGTGCATGTGATGCCGCTGCCACTGGTCACGGTGCAGATGGCCATCGCCGGACTGGTTTTGTTGCCGCTGGCGGTTCCACAATTTCCCAATGTGCAAGCAAGCGATTGGCTGCGTCTCTTACTGCTCGGCGTCGCTTGCACTGGCGTTGCTCATGCAATTTTCACCTCCAGCCTGAGGACCGTCCGAGTGGCCTCGGTCAGCGTTGCCGCTTCCCTGGAACCAGTCTACGGAATGCTCGCTGCCTGGATGGTGCTCGGTGAATCGGCGACCTCTGTCATGTTGGTCGGAGCGGCGTTCGTCGTCGGTGCCAGTTTCCTAAGTATGCTGCCTGATCCTGCGATGAAAAATCCCAAACCATGAAACACCAGACATGGAACGCTTCTTGGGTGGCATACTCGGTTGCGGGTTTCAGTCCTAGTTTGCACTCGATTTCCTTGATCGCTTGAAGATCGTTGACGGATTCATCCATTCGCTTTTGCAGGGTGAACGAGGTTAGATGAACGATCGGGATGTGACAGGCCGCATCGCTCGGATATCCTGCTAGGTAGTTCGCCCGTCCACGTGCAACACAATTAGCGGCATCGAGGTAACTGGCTGGAATCATTGTCCGGTCCCAGGCGTCGTACACCATGGAAGACTCGGGTGCTCCAATGCCAACTCTCTCGGATTCCAGTGCCGAATTATCTCTTGCCGCGGTGCCTGCGCCGCGACTGAGCATTCGGCACTTGATGTTGTGGACCTTTTGTTGCGCGGTTTATTGGGCGCTGATTCGTGAGGTTAATGCAAGATCCTCGACCCAATTACACGTCGGACTATTCGGCAGCATCATGACGGGAGCCGACTGCACCGGTGTGATCACGCTTATATCGATGCGAGTTCGCGGCCGCCCACCACTTCTGAAACATCCGGGACATTGGTTGCTCTCGATTGGTGTGATCTCCACGCTGACCGTGACGTCTGTAATGCACACGATATCCAGTTCGATAGCGCTGATGAACCCGTTGGACACAGACAGTTGGGAGTTCGTGGTCCTACGCGTCGTCTTGCTGATTCCGTCGGTCACGCTGGCTTTTGCCTGCACTCGCATCCGCGACCGCAGCTGGAAATTACTTTTTATGGCCATGGTCTTGGTGGAGGTACCAGGGTTTCTCTACTTTTTTGGAATTGACCTGCCCACCAGCTATTACCGCCCGTGGCTCAAACTCGTGCTCGCCTTTGCGATGGTGGGTTTATCGATCGTCGAGATAAAGAATGGACCTCGACGCGACTGGCTGCATTGGACCGGAATCACGGCGTATCTAGTATCGTGTCGCTACTTCATTCTGCCTTTGCTCGCACCGTCCATTCAATGAGTCGGGCAATCGAGCGTTCGGTGGGACTCCGGGGAACTTGTTGCCTTTGCAATGTGATACTTCGTGAAGGCTTGGGATCCTTAGGATTTTTGCTTTTGAATGCCTACAGTTGCTGGACCGTTTTTGCATCGAAATCCTGATTGCGGCGGTTGTTGGCGGATAGTTCAAGTGATGGCGATCCGCGTTGATTTTGCCGGATATTGGCTAATTCAACCCTAGTTGCTGAAGCCACTGGGCGACTTTGGCTCGCCCTTTCTTCAGCGATTCTAGGGAATCTTTTGCGGAGCTGCGTGAAGCGTTTTCAGGCATACGATAGTTAAATTGGACGATGCCGGATTTTAAGTCTCGTGGCTTTCCCGTCGCCTATTCAAGTACATTCTTCCCTTTCATTTCGCCCTGAAAATCCTTTAAAACATTCGCAACGAAGGGTCCCACTCATGGTTTCATAAACTGTTCCCTTGAGATGTTTGTACTTGTCCTTCGTGACCAAAATTGATGCATCCCATCGGACCTCAAAGTTCGAGTGTCTTTGCACGCCAGAAGAATTGGTCACCAAGTTAGAAAAAGCGATCGGCAGGAAGTGGGCGATCAAAATTCCGTTCTCCAAAAAGTCTGCAGGCTCACCGTCCGGCAGATCCACGAGAAGCCGGGCGAAGTCATCGGCGTCGTCCTGAAACCATTAGAGAAAATGGCCGACAGAATCTTGCAACCGATTCTCGAGAAGAAAACTTTGAAATTCAATGGCACGCTGGGCTCTGCGAGTGGCAATCTTGTCGGCCAATTGAAGACGATAATCGATCAGGATCTAACTCGACTGAATGCGATTCAGATCACGATTCCAGCAAAACCTCGTCTCACACAGCGACCTCGCGAGTCAAATCCACACTTTCATCACGACGCTCTATCCCATGCTGAGCCCGTTACTCAGCCCACTGCCGCCAAACCAAGTCGACCGGCAATGTTTCTGGCCTTTGGTGCCTAACATGGTCAAGCCGAGAAGCTCATCGAGAGGTCATTGCCGAACTTCACCTGTCGGACATTTGTTTAACTTGACGTTGCTACCGTTGCACGGAACACTCGCCCGTACGTTAAAACGGTAAGCTCAGATTCATGTTGAAATCTGAGTTTTCACCCATGGTATTGTTCTGCCAATAACGACGGGCATCCCAAAATGAAGTTGCGATTGTCGCACGGCACGGTTTCGATATTCGCTCTGCTGTTTGCTTCGACCGCGATGGCCCAGGACCGGATTTTTGTCACCAACGAACGCCTTGCTTTTGGAACAGACGTCTTTCGCTCTGCATCGGTGCGAGTGGGCGACGTCGACAACGATGGAGACCTGGACGTTGTTATTGCCAACGGACGACATTGGCCAGAACAAAACTTTCTGTTTCTGAATGCGGGCAGAGCGAAGTTTTCGATCATGCATCCCATAGGAACTGATCGTCGAACGTCCTACGCATGCGAGTTCGCTGATTTGGATGGCGACGGAGATTTGGACATCGCTACCGGCAATGATATGGCGTTGGGCCGAGTCATGCTGAACGATGGTGCCGGAAATTTTTCCCAACACTCAGAAGTCGGTGAAGCCTCAAGTCTGCGAAGTCTAACCGCCGCTGATATCGACGCCGACGGAGACGTTGACCTGATTGCCACTTGCCGAGGTCGCGCAAACCGAATCTATCTGAATGACGGTGCTGCTAACTTTCAGTCGGGTCCATCCTTCGGTAGCAGCGACGACTCTACCATCGACGTCGCAGTCGCAGACATCAACCGCGACGGGCACCCAGACTTATTGCTGGCAAATCGTGATCGACAAGCGAACGAAATTCTGTTTGGGGACAGTAAGCTGCAATTCAAACAGCGAAGAACTTTCGGAACGGGCAACGATCAAACAAGAGCGATCGCTGTCGCAGACATGAATGGAGATGGCAATCCTGACTGGGTGATCGGAAACGTCGGGCAACGGAATCAGACTTGTTTTGGCGATAGAAAAGGCGAGATCTTGGAAATGCATGCCTTTGGTGCCGACGACAGTGTCACTTATTGCATCGCTGTTGCTGACATGGACAACGATGGAGACACCGATGTGATCTGCGGCAATGTCGGCCAGGCGAATTCCGTGTTCTTCAACAGCGGCGAAGGCACCGCATTCGTTGAAGTCACCTTCGGCAATCCCAACGCGGCAACGTATGGACTGAGCGTCGGCGATCTGGATGGCGATGGCTTTGTGGATATCGCGATCGCAAACTCTGGTAGCATAAATTCTGTTTTCTTGAATCGTCCGGCCGGAAAGCAGGCAGCTCAATGATGAAAATGATTCGCCCAACATTGCTGCTGGTCAGTGGCGTGCTGACCTTTGGATTCTTGGCTAACGGCGAGCGCTTGCATGCTCAAACGACGACGAATTGGCCAGCGTTTCGCGGGCTTGATGGAAGTGGTGTTGTCGAGGGCTTTCCTGTCCGCACAGCTTGGAACGCAGACCCAGCGGCTGGAGGAATAGACGGAGTGCTTTGGGAAATTGAAATTCCCGGTTTGGGACATAGCAGTCCCGTGATCTTTGGCAATCAATTGTTCCTGATCACCGCGATTGCCGACCTAGGCACCGCAGAACTACAAATCGCGGCTGGGGGGAAACCAACAGCCGCCGACGACAACGGCCAGCAACAGTGGGTAATTCTGTGCTACGACAAATCCAACGGCAAAGAACAGTGGCGCCGGACGGCTCGAACTGGACAGCCTCGCGCGACTCGTCACGCCAAGGCGACTCATGCCAACACGAGCGTTTGTGTTGACGGTAAACACGTCGTTGCGTTTCTGGGTTCCGAGGGCCTGTACTGCTACGACATGGAAGGCACATTGTTATGGCAACGCGATCTTGGAGTTATCAACATCAGTAAGTATGGCATCGGCTGGGGCTATGCCAGCTCGCCGGCGATCCACAACGATCGAGTCGCGTTGGTTTGCGATGACCCGACAGATCCATTCGTCGCCGTTCTTCGCTTGAGCGATGGAGAAGAGCTCTGGCGAGTGGCTCGCAACGGTGACTGCGAGCGCAGTTGGGGAACTCCATTCATTCATGCTGGCGACGACACGGCGCAAGTTATCGTCAACGGTTGGCCATGGATTGTTTCTTACGACCTGGAATCCGGCGAAGAAATCTGGCGATTGGAAGGCGGAGGCGACAATCCCATTCCAACACCCTTTGAAGCAAACGGCTGGATCTACATTACGAATGCTCACGGAGCAAAGTCACCGATCTTCGTCGTGCGACCGAATGCACGAGGCAACATCTCTGTCGATCTTCCCGCCGATAAATTGAACGTCTCGGAGGACGCCATCGTCTGGAGCACTCAACGGGGCGGATCCTACATGTCGACACCCGTCGTCTACGGCGACTATCTTTATCTTGGAAACTCGAATGGAGTGGTGCGTTGTTTCAATGCGAAGACTGGTGAAAAAGTCTACGAACAGCGTCTCGGTAAGGATGCCGGAGTGATCGCATCGTTGGTTGCTTCGGACGACAAGGTATTCTGTCCATCAGAAAACGGAACCTTCTACGTCCTCTCCGCGGGCGAGGAATTCAAACTGCTGTCTAGCAACAAAATGTCAGAACCGATCCTGGCAACTCCCGCCATTTCGGAAGGCGTTCTCTACATCCGAACGACACGAAGGCTGGTTGCGGTCCAGTAGAGTTGCATTCACGATCACAGTCAGATCCTTTCAACATCCCGACAGACGATTGATTGATTCATGAGACATTACATCCAACTTTTGCATCTACTTTCGTTGCTTCCGTTGCTGGTCGCCGTCCATTCAGCGACAGCCAACGAACCAGTGCGTCCAAACGTCATCATCATTTTCATTGACGACATGGGATACGGCGATGTCGGCTTCAATGGCGCCACCGTTCCAAAGACACCCAATCTAGACCAGCTCGCCAAAGACGGCATGAAGTTCACCGACTTCTACGTTGGCTGCGCGGTCTGCTCTGGATCCAGAACTGCACTGCTAACCGGATGCCACTACCAACGTCTGAGTATGAATCCGGTTCTGTTTCCTAATAGCGACAAGGGGCTGAATCCGGACGAGGTAACGCTTGCCGATATGTTGAAAGAAGCCGGTTACCGCACTTCGTGCATTGGCAAGTGGCATCTTGGACATTTACCACCCTGTCTGCCGACGGATCAAGGATTCGATGACTACTGGGGTGTTCCGTACAGCAACGACATGTGGATTGATCCGGCAAACAAGCTGGCTGATGAAATCGTGATTCGTGATGGCGTAACGCTGCAGCAACTCAAAGCCGGTCACAAGATCAAAAACCAAGTTCCGATTCTTCACAACGAAGAGGTCATCGAATACCCGGCTGACCAAACCACGCTTACCAAGCGATACACGGAACAGTCCGTTCGCTTCATCAATGAAAACAAACACAATCCGTTCTTTCTGTATTTACCTCACTCAATGGTGCATCGGCCTTTGGCGGTATCCGAAGCCTTTAACAATCCAAACAACGAGATGATCACCAACGCCATCGAAGAAGTTGACTGGTCCGTTGGTGAAATTGTGAAGGCCCTGAAGGACGCAGACATTGCCGAAAACACGCTTGTTGTGTTTACCAGCGACAATGGCGCCGCGGTTGGATCATCGCTGCCTTTGCGTGGAAAGAAAGCGAGCGTTTACGACGGCGGCATTCGCGAACCCACCGTAATGTGGTGGCCGAGCAAAATCCCAGCAGGATCGGTCTGCAGTGAAGTTGCAGCGTCAATTGACCTGATGCCGACGCTCGTGCAACTTTGCGGTGGCACACTGCCCGACAATAAAATTGACGGCAAGGACATCTGGCCGCTGATGAGCAGTCAGAAGGGCGCGGTCAGTCCACACGAAGCTTACGTTCTGATGCACGGACCGGGAACCGTTCGAAGCGGCAAGTGGAAGTTTTATCCTTGGCAAGAAGGCAAGGGATCAAATCGGGACAAGGCAAACGCGAAGCCTTCGAAGTTTTCGGTGCAGTTGTACGACACCGTCGCAGATATCGGCGAAAGGAACAACATCGCGAAAACGCACCCGGAGGTTGTCCAGCGATTGCAGATTGCGTACGACCAACATGTTGCCGAGATCAAAGCCAACCAGCGACCGACCGCCCACATGTCGCGTCCCACCGGCGTTCCCGCGGCCGACAGACCCTAATCGCAGGCAACCAAAGAAGAAACTACAAACTCAATGAACAACACCTAGCATCTCATGCTTGTTCGTTCATCGCTAAGTTCACCGACCGTTCTTAGAAATTATTCCGAAATAACACGGGCATTCACAAGTTCAGAATTACTCTCCCGCTTGCGGGAAAGCGAGGTTCAAATGCACTGAAATGGAACGATTCCGCAGCCCAAACTGCGATTCTCAGATTCACTCGCGAACGCAATCGACGTAGCACCTGCGATTTCCATCGATCACTTCGTCGACCAAACCGTGGATGTCAGTATCGAATCCAGGGAAGGTACCGTTGAACATCTTTGCGAACTTCAGGTATTCGACGATCGTGCGATTGAACCGTTCACCTGGGATCAACAGCGGTATTCCGGGCGGATAAGGTGTCAGCAACACAGCGGTTGACCGTCCCTCGAGTTGATCGATCTCGACACGGTCTATTTCGCCATGTGACATTTTGGCATACGCCTCCGAAGGCTTCATCGCTGGCTCCATCGGCGACAGATACATGTCTGTCGTTACCCGGGCGATGTCCGATTGTCGGTATGCGTCGTGGACCCGCTGACTCAAGTCTCGAAGTCCTACCGATTCGTAAATCGGGAACGCTTGTGCGAATTCGGGTTGGATTTTCCAGATCGGCAAATTCTTATCGTAGTCATCTTTGAATTGTTGGAGAGCGCTCACCAACGTATTCCAGCGTCCCTTGGTGATGCCAATGGTGAACATGATGAAGAACGAATAGAGGCCGGTCTTTTCAACAATGACGCCATGTTCGGCTAGGTAACGAGTCACAATCGACGCCGGTATACCTGATTCGGCGAATTGCCCTGCAACGTTGAGCCCCGGTGTCACAACGGTGGCTTTGATAGGATCCAACATATTGAACCCCTCTGCCACGTTTCCGAATCCATGCCAATTGTCAGAGGATCCCAGCACCCAATCTTTTTGCTCGCCAATTCCGTCCTCTGCGATTTCGTCGGGGCCCCAAACTTCGAACCACCAGTCGTCGCCCCACTCGGCATCCACCTTACGCATCGCACGCCGAAAATTAATCGCTTCTAAAATTGATTCTTCGACGAGAGCGGTCCCGCCCGGAGGCTCCATCATTGCGGCGGCAACATCGCAAGACGCAATGATCGCGTACTGTGGCGACGTCGACGTGTGCATCAGATAGGCTTCATTGAAGATGTGCCTGTCAAGCTTTTTCCCTTTCGAATCTTTAACCAGAATCTGCGACGCTTGCGAAATGCCGGCCAAAAGCTTGTGGGTCGAGTGGGTTGCAAAAATGATCGATTCATCGCACAACGGCTGGTCTTGACCAATGGCGTGCATGTTTCGATAGAAGGAATGGAACGTGGCATGCGGCAGCCAAGCTTCATCGAAGTGAAGCGTATCGATTTTGCCATCCAACAAGCCCTTCAACTTTTCAACGTTGTAAACGATCCCGTCGTAAGTGCTTTGGGTGATTGTCAGAATGCGTGGCTTGCGTTCGGGATGCCGCTGTTGCGCTTCGCGGGCGAAAGGGTTGGCGTCAATTTTGCGTTGAATACTTTCCGGCGTGAACTCGCTTAACGGAATCGGCCCAATCAGTCCCAAATTGTTTCGGGTCGGCGTCAAGAAAACGGGAATCGCGCCGGTCATGATGATCGCGTGCAAGATTGACTTATGGCAATTTCGGTCAACCACCACGATGTCATCTGCGGCCACGCAAGAATGCCAGACAATCTTGTTTGACGTCGAGGTTCCATTGGTGACAAAGAAACAATGATCCGCGTTGAAGATACGTGCCGCGTTTCGCTCGGATGCAGCAATGGGGCCGGTGTGATCGAGCAACTGGCCAAGCTCTTCAACGGCGTTGCACACGTCAGCCCGCAGCATGTTTTCACCGAAGAACTGGTGAAACATTTGACCGACGGGACTTTTCAGGAAAGCGACTCCGCCGCTGTGTCCCGGGCAATGCCACGAGTAAGACCCATCGCTGGCGTATTCCAACAAAGCACGAAAGAACGGCGGAGCTAAGCCATCCGTGTAGGCCCTCGCCTCGCGCAGGATATGCCGAGCTACGAATTCCGGCGTATCCTCGAACATGTGGATGAAGCCATGCAGCTCGCGAAGAATGTCGTTCGGGATGTGGCTGCTAGTACGGGTTTCGCCGTACAAGAAAATCGGGATGTCATTGTTTTTAAAACGGATCTCTTGGATGAAATCTCGTAGGTTCGCAATCGCAGGCTCCTCGTCGCTTCCCGAAAATTCTTCATCGTCGATCGACAGGATAAATGCCGAAGCTCGGGACTGTTGCTGGGCGTACTGAGACAAATCGACGTAACTTGTCGATCCAATGACTTCAGCGCCTTCCTGTTCCATCGCTTCCGCCAAGGCACGAATGCCTAGGCCCGACGTGTTTTCAGAGCGAAAGTCTTCGTCGATGATCAAGATTGGAAAGCGAAATTTCATGTGTTTATCAAATGGAGAACTGGGGTCAGGCACAGGAGTCTAAATGGGAAACCCAATTCTGTCCGCCCGGTTTTGCGATCTGATCTCAAAAAACCAGATCACCTAATGATAGCAATCCTGCTTAGATCCAGCTTCGTACTTTCGAGTGCCCTGTTTTTTTGCGAATTAGGCTCACTTCGTGTTAGTTCGCGTTGTTACGTCGCCCTCTCTTTAAGAGCCAGGTCATCGCACGGTACAATCTCGCGATGGAAAACTTAGAAAACACCGATGAGATTGCTGCTTCATCAACTCCGCCCCAGCGACTGCGACCATTGCGGGCGTGGCCGCTGTTGATTGGTTTGCCAGTTATGTTGGTGCTGCGTTATTTGCCGCAGATCGTCTCCGACGGACCGTCAATGCTGTGGGCGTCTGCAGCGTTTGGTCCTGCCCTGTGCTCGATCGTGCTCTTGCTGTGGTGGTGCTTTGCCAGTCGTGCATCGTGGCAAGAGAAGGTCGGCGGTTTGCTTGCTATCATCGCCGGAGTGGTGCTGACAGCCGTCTTGATGGATCCCACCATGCGAGGCATCGGAATTATTGTGATGGCGTTGCCCTTGGGTGTTGCCGCTTTCGCGATCACGCTTGGCATCGTCAGGAATTGGTTGGACCGGAAACGAACCTTGGTCGCGGTCATTGCCGGTCTCTTGGCACTCTTGTCGACAACGTTGCTGAAGTCGGATGGAGTCTGGGGAAACTTTGCGATGGGGCTGCAATGGCGATGGTCGCCATCGGCTGAGCAGCGGGCGATTGACTTTGCCGAGTCTCGTCAGTCGGATGGCGTCGATGTGTCGCCGGATCGCCAGCGCATGGAAGATGCGTTGGCAAGCGCTGAGTGGCCTTCGTTTCGAGGAGCACGGCGCGATGGCGTTCAACGCGGAACAGCGATTGATCGAGACTGGAACGCTAATCCGCCGCAAGAAGTCTGGCGAATTCCGATCGGCCCCGCTTGGTCCTCTTTCGTCGTCGCGGGCGATCTGTTGATCACCCAAGAACAGCGCGGCGATGATGAAATGGTTGTCTGTTACCTGACGATCGACGGAAGCGAAGTTTGGACACACCGCCTGTCTTCTCGTTTCTTTGAACCGCTCGGCGGCCTGGGGCCGCGCGCCACGCCGACACTCAGCGGAGAAACCGTTTTTGCGATGGGAGCCGAAGGATTTCTTGTTGCCGTCAACGCCCTGGACGGCACTTTGAAATGGAAGGTCGACGTTCGTGAACTAGCCAACCGTGGGATCCCGATGTGGGGATTCTCTTCGTCGCCAGTCGTTTCGGGCGACAATGTGGTGATCTATGCGGGCGGCAAGGACGACTTGGGAGTACTGGCTCTCGACGCCAACACGGGCGAGGTCCGCTGGACAGCACCCTGTGGACCCGACTCCTATGCTTCCGTCCAGGAAATCGTAATCGGCGATCGTCCATGGCTTTCCATCCTTAGCAACAAAGGCATGCATGTCTATGATCCCGCCGACGGCCGCGAAACTTTGATGTACCCGTGGAATCACGATGGATATCGAGCCCTGCAACCTCAAGTCATCGCCGAAAACCAAGTGCTTGTCCCCACCGGAATGGGGACGGGGACTCGCTTGATTGAGATATTTGATAAAGACAATGAACTGACGACGAATGAAATCTGGACGTCGCGAAGACTGAAACCAGACTTCAATGACTGCGTGATCCACGAAGGATACATTTACGGATTCGACGACAGCATTTTTACATGCATCGATCTGTCCGACGGTGAGGCAATGTGGAAGCGTGGCCGATACGGAAAAGGCCAGGTCTTATTGCTGGCTGATTCCAACGCATTGATCGTCCAGTGCGAAACCGGCGAAGTCGTCCTGTTGGACGCTGACGCCAAGCAGCACCACGAACTTGGGCGAATCGACGGCGTCGCGGGCAAGAGTTGGAATCATCCCGTGGTCGTCGGCGACCGGCTATACGTACGCAGTTCGGAAGAAGCCGCCTGCTATAAACTCAAAACGATTCCCAACGACGATCTCGCATGGCAGCCATGAACGTTTGCCTGATGCAGAACCAAGGACACAGAACCAAAGGTACGCGATCTTGAATGCAGTAGCACGCCTGCGGGTCGTCGATTAGCAGTTCGGTAAAGTCAAACTGAGAATCCAGGATTACCCTCAAGACGATTGATCACAATGCAACGACTTCCAAGAGCAGCTTTCCTTTCTTTCGTCTGTATTCACTTTTTAAGCTATCACCCGTCACATGCTGCGGGTTCGCTACGTTTTGAGAAACTGATCCAGCAGGAAACGGGCGAGTTGCCAATCATCCTGTCGGCGCCGCACGGTGGACGGCAACCGATTCCAGGAGTGCACCCACGCCAGGGAGTCGGAGTCAAAGCTTTCAACTCGATTCCCGATCTTGCCACGGATCGGTTGACCGAAACGCTCGCTGACGCGATCGAAAAAGCGATGGGCAAACGGCCGTATGTTGTCATTGCTCGGTTCAATCGCAAGTACGCCGACGCCAACCGACGAGAACCACTGGCTTATGAATCGGAAAATGCCAAGCAAGTTTATCAAGCCTATCACGCCGCAATTGCCGAAGCGAAAGCAGATGTGATCGAGCGGTGGGGACGCGGAGTGCTGCTAGACATCCATGGCCAATCGACCGAACCAAGTGCCATTTTTCGAGGCACAGCGAACGGCAAAACGACGACTCATTTAGTGAACCGATTTGGACAAAATTCACTGACAGGCAAAGAGAGCTTGTTTGGCAATTTGGCCCGAAACGGCTTTCGGGTGATTCCTGCTGTAGGTTCAAATGAACATGAGCACTCGAGTTACAACGGTGGGTACATTGTGAACGCCTATGGCAGCCGATCCGGCGGGACGTTGGATGCGATTCAGCTTGAGATCGGACGGGATCTGCGGTTGTTAGCGTCCAGACCCCAAACGGCAGAAAAGCTGGCCAAGTCCATTGCCGTGTTCGCGTGTGACTACCTTCCCGTCGACAGAGATGCTCCCGCAGTCGATGCGAAAGCCGACAGCAACACGGTGTGTGTTGGCGTTTACATTGACGAAGGTGCGGGACCGAGTGTTAACGACTTGCTGTCTGTGTTAGGAAACTTTAAGGGCGTCTCCGTGACGAGATTGACGGCGGACGATATCCGATCAGGCAAGCTCGCTGAGCTTGATCTGGTGATGCATCCTGGTGGCAGCGGTAGTGCCCAGGGGCGACATCTAGGTGACAATGGACGCGAGGCAATTCGCAATTTTGTCCAAGACGGAGGCGGCTTCGTTGGCATCTGCGCCGGCGCCTACTTTGCGACTTCGCACTACCCATGGTCGCTGAACATTCTGGACGCGAAAGTCGTTGACACCAAGCATTGGAATCGGGGCAATGGAACCGTCGACATCGCGTTGACGGATGCCGGCAATCGACTGCTACGCACGAAAGTTCAAAAACTCGCAATCCACTATGCTCAAGGACCGCTACTTGCCCCCGGGAACCGGCCCGACATTGAAGACTATCAGATCGTTGCAGCTTTCGAAACAGAAATCGCAAAGAATGGTGCTCCCGTCGGCGTCATGAAAGGCACCACCGCAATTGCCGAAGGGAAATATGGAAGTGGTTGTGTTATTTGTTTCAGCCCTCACCCCGAGATGACCAGCGGTCTGGAACCCTGGGTTCGATTCGCGATCGATCATGTCAAGCGAAGTCGGTCAGCAGGCAGCAATTGAACGACGCGGTCAGGTGACCAACAACGTCTTGACGATCGTTACGGTTACCTTTTTGAGATCGCGATCGAAGGGACGTTCATCGGTCGGAAGCCCAATATTTTGCATCCGTGCGTGAACCGGGCAAGCTCCACTGATGATGTGAAGGCTGACGTCGATGAATTGATCGAAGTCCTGCGAGCCTACACTTTTTGGGAACTGAGTGACTGGTCCACGATGGCACGTAGGCACCGACCAGCATCATGGCTTGCCGAGTGCCATCGGTATCTTCAATCGAGACTAGCTGGCCGTCGGAACCTACATCGCTGATGATCACCTTGTCATCGAGGACCGTCACTTCACCTGCGAGTCTCTCCAGTGCCGCTACGGCATAGAAATTAGGCTGTTTTACAAGACCATTCAGTTGCACTCGCCCCTGATGCTGTTGCTTTCCAACCGCTTCGTGCATCGTTCCGTATTGAACAATAGTGCCGACCTGCGGTTGTTCTGCGAACGCTGCCGTACCCATGAGCGTCGCTGTCGCGAAAAGGCTTCTGCAAATTCGCATGACTGGTTACTTGCGGTCTCGGGTTTCCGGAATCTGGGTCCGCACGAACGTTCTCGATCTTCGAGTGAATCAATCCGTTTTCTACTTTGGAAAACGGGTAAGAACCCAAGAGCTAGCAAGTCGTTCTCTCGACGATGCGCGGATTCACACTTTTGCACGTCGCATTCTTGCTGGAAGCCTCATGCCTCAATAGCTGTTCTTCTCGAGTGTGACCTTGCCTCGGAATATCCAATAGATGATGACCGTGTAGCTGAGCACGCAGGGGATTCCGATAATGGCGATGATGAGCATCGTTTGAAGGGTTCCTGCACTGCTACGCGCGTTATCCAGCGTGACGTTGTAAGCCGGATCGATCGTTGACAACATGAAGTTCGGAAATATCGCGACGCTGAATAAGGTTGCGAACGCAGCAATCACCATTGACGAGGTGAAAAAGGCATAACCAGGTTTCCCAAGGTGCATCGCACGAGGAATGTTTAGCACCGCCAATGCATTTAGTATCGGGACGATCCAAAGCACCGGATACTTCGCGATGTTCTCGGTCGCATGAGGCACATGCCACCATGTTGCGATCGAGACGAGAACGTACAGCCCGACAAAGACGTAGAACAACGGATTGATCGCTCGACGGACGCGGGCTTGCAAGTCGTGTTCGGTCTTCAGATACAGATAAATTGCACCATGCAATGCGAACAACGAAACGGTAAGGCATCCAACCAGCAACGGATACCAATAGACTTGACTGAGCAGATTGCCTTCATAGTGATACTTTGGCCCCAATTCCATCCCGGCCATCACGTTACCGCCCGCAACCCCAAGCAAGAACGCGGCGGTGAATGACGACAGAAAGAATCCGACGTCCCAGAGTTTGCGCCATGCGGCGGAGTGGACCTTCGAACGAAATTCCAGACTGACCGCTCGACCGATCAAACACGTCAACAGCAAAAAAAACGCGGTGTAAAAGCTGCTGAAGACGGTGGCGTAGGCCACTGGGAACGCGGCAAACAGGGCGCCGCCAAACGTCACCAGCCAGACTTCGTTTCCATCCCAAAGTGGACCGATGGAATTCATAACCAAGCGGCGTTCACGGTCGTCTTTGGCGATGAATGGATGCAGAATCCCCACGCCTAAATCGAAACCATCGAGAATGGCGTATCCGACAAGTAGAACGCCAAGCAACACAAACCAGATAAACGTCAGGAGTTCGTAGCTCATCGTGTTTCATCCTCCATCATGTCGCCGCCAAGTGACTTGCCGCTGCGTCCGAATTTCTCGGACATCGAGTCCGCTTTCAGGCTCTGTTTGTATTCCGTTAACTCTTCAGCAGTCTCCGGCCCATGTTGAATCTTGTTGTTCAACACAAACACCCAGACGGCGAATAGCATCGAGTAGATGATTCCAAACAGAATGATGCTGCTAAGCACCTGTTCGGCTGTGACGGATTCACTCAGCCCATCGGCGGTTTTGAGTCCCATCATCTCGACACCATTTTGAACCGATGGATAGACGATCCACGGCTGTCGACCAACTTCGGCGGTGACCCAGCCCGCTTGGTTGGCCGTCATCGCAGCGACTGGCATCAACACGATTGCCCACATCAGCCATCGCTTGTCGGTGTAGGTTCCGCGATACCAAAACAGGCACGCGAGTGCGGCGACGCCGATCATCAATGTTCCTAATCCGACCATCAGATGGAACGTTTGAAACGGCAGCCATACCGGTGGTCTTTCATCCTCTGGAATCTGATCCATCCCCGGAACAGGTATCGTCGGATCGTTGTAAACCATCAGGCTCAGCAAGTACGGAACTTTCACTTCAAAGCGTACTGTTTCGTTCTCGGCATCCGGCCAACCGAACAACGTCAACCCTGTTGGCTCGTCGCTGGTGTGAAAGTGGGCTTCCATGGCGGCAAGCTTAGCGGGCTGGGTCTCGACGAGTTTCTGTGCCGAATCATGGCCCGTGGCGGCGGCGAGCAGAGTGAATAGCAACGCCGAAGGGAGAGCGATCGAAAGACATCGCTTGGCGACGTCTTCGTGTCGACTCTTCAACAAGTAATACGAGCAAACCGACGCCACGAAGAACGCGCCCAACACGAGCGCTCCGATCAGCGTGTGCGTCAGCCGATCGACGGACGAGGGATTGAACACCATCTGCCAAAAACTGGTCACTTCCGCCCTAGGCATCATCTCGCCTTGCACGTCTTGCCAGACAATGTGGTATCCGGCAGGCGTCTGTTGCCAACTGTTGGCGACGACGATCCACACGGCGCTGAACATCGAACCGAGGAACACCATCAACGTGCTGAACAAGTGCATTTTCGGACCGACGCGATCCCAGCCAAATACGAGCACCGCTAGGAATCCGCTTTCCAAAAAGAACGCGAATATCCCCTCAGCCGCGAGCGCTGACCCGAACACGTCACCGACGAATCGCGAATAGGCAGCCCAATTCGTCCCGAATTCGAACTCCATCACAATTCCTGTCGCGACGCCCATTGCAAAGTTGACCGCGAAGACTCGAGTCCAAAACCGAGCCGCTGCTTCCCAGGACAGATTGCGGGTTCGGAAGTAGGCCAGTTCACAGAGGAACAGTTGCAAGCCGAGACCAATCGAAAGTGGCGGAAACAGATAGTGGAACATGATTGTTCCGGCAAACTGCAACCGACTGAGTATTTCAACGTCCATTGGATCCAATGTTCTTTATGTTGCTATGGCTCTATGGCCGAAACTCGGGACGCGAGTGTGAATTGACAAAGGCTGCAATATCGAAGGCTTGTTGATCGGTTAGGTCGGCGTCGTCCGGTGGCATCGCGACTTTTAACCATGACGCCATCTTGAGCAGTTTGGAAAGTCCAGCACCGTCATTGAAAGACTGCTCACCCCACACCGGTGGCCCTTCGTCTGATCCGCTGCCGTCGTCGAGATGGCAATCTGCACAACGGTCGGCATACAGCGATTCCCCCCTGGAAATGTCCGTCTCGATCGTTTCGCCGTCGAGCATCGTCAAATGATTTGGGCCAAACGGTCCGGTTGGGTTCATGTCAATCGGCGTCTGCTGTGACAACCAAGTGATGTAAGCTGCAATTGCGACCGAGACCTTGCTTCCATTGGCAGGTCGCGAGCCGTTCTGGCTCCGAATAAAGCAATTGGCAATGCGATCTTCGAGTGTGATGACTGCCGATTCGCGGGGCGAATAGGCTGGATACGATGCTGCAACGCCGATCAACGAAGCGGCTTGGGAATGCCTTCCTGCGTCTAAGTGACAGGACGTGCAATTCAATCGGTTGCCGACTAAAGCCTGGGTCAGAGGATGCGAACTTGTTTCGTTCACAAGCGTTTCGCCCAAGCGAACGATCTTTCCCAATTCGCCTAGCGGGTAGTCTGCGGCACGCTCGCCCGAGCTATCGTCTGTTGCAGCTTCATTTTCGCGAATCGGTTTGTTGAAACGAAGCAAATAGTTTACATCAAACGCGCCAACCTTAACTTCATCGTTGAACTCGAAACCGGCGTCGATCACTTCGTCGCGAAACATCTCTTTGCCTGCTCGTACATGTCCAATCAACCAATCGCGAGACACGCCCGGAATTCGGTCGAAGTCGATCAGCACCAGGCGACCACCCGGCTTGAGTGCGCGAAAGATCGAGGATAAAGACTGCTGGGGGATTTCAAAATGGTGATAAGTGTCGCAGATGAAAACTAGGTCGACGGATTCAGGCGGCAGGCGAATGGAGACGTCTGTTCCCAAGACAGTGGTCAAGTTTTCGATGCCATCCGCCGTCGAACGCGCGGCGATGTGCTGTAAGAACTTAGGCGCGATGTCGACGCTGTAGACCCATCCATCCCAGCCAGTTTTCTTTGCAAACAAGCGGCTGTAGAAACCGGTGCCGGCGCCAACGTCAGCGATCCGTTCGCCCGGTTTTATGTCACAGGCTTTCAACACTTCGTCACGAGCGGCGTAGACTTCGCGACTCTCGACCTCGAAACGTTTGAGCCATCGGTCGACATCCAGATCAGGACTTTTGAAGTCATCGTTGATGCCTGCGGGACCGACTGCTGATTTGGGATTTGCTTCTTGGCTCCATGTGAATGCACCGATCGCAAGATGGAGAACGCATAGGATCGTCGCTGGAAAACGATTCATTGAGGGCTTCCAGTATGACTTTCGTATTGAGGCGAAGCGTTGTTCGAGGTGTCTTCGTTTCGGTAAAGAATCCAGTAGGCGGCTGGGATAACAATCAACGTGAAGAACGTCGACGTCACGATTCCAAAGATGATGGCCCAAGCTAAGCCAGAGAAAACAGGGTCGAGTGTGATGACCCAGTTGGCCAGCAACGTCGTACCTGCGGTCAACAGAATCGGGCGCGTGCGAACAGCGACGCTGCGAATGATGGATTCCCGCAGGTCATGACCTTCGGCTTGGGCCAAATGAATGAAGTCAATCAAAACAACGGAGTTTCGCACCACGATCCCAGCCAACGCGATCATGCCGATCATCGCAGTGGCTGTGATGAATACGGGATTGGGATGTCCGCCGACGGGCACGTCCATGATCGCGTTGAGCCCCCAGAAGCCTGGCATGATGCCAATCATCGACAGGGGAATTGCCGACATAATGAGGACCGGTAGCGTGCGCGACCCGGTTTGAAACATCAAGACCACGAAGATGCCTAATAGTGCTGCCCCGAAGGCCAATCCCAGGTCGCGAAATACATCCAGCGTGATGTCCCACTCGCCTTCACCAGCCCACTCAACCCGGTAACCGTCGGGAATCGACCAGTGAACATCACCGCCGGGTGACAACCACGACCGTTGGTTGAGCGGCCGTGGCGTTGGCTTCCTGCTTGCATTGTTTGTGTCACTTCCTAAATCGGCAGGCTGGAAACCTATCTCACGACGATCCCACTGGACATCGACGATCGCGTCCGCTGGCGGTCGACCGGCAACCTCTGCGTACACGTACACGACACGATGCAAATTCTTATGGTAGATCGTTTTGTCTTCAATCGTCTCACGAAACGTGCCCAACGCACCTAACTGAACAATCTGTCCCTCTTCTCCTTGCACGTAGACTTCTTCCAAATCATCCAGCGCCGAGCGGCTTGCTCGCGGAAGTCTCAATTCGACCCACAGTGGTTCGACTTCGTGAGGCAGGTGTAGCACCGTCGCTTTGTGTCCGCTTAGGACTGCCGCGACCGTATCGGCAATCGTCTGTGTAGAAATCCCCGATAGAGCGGCTTTGGGTTTGTCGGTTTCAAAAACGAACCGGACTTGATCGTCCTCGGCGCTGGTGTCCAAGTCGACCACACCCGGTTCGTGCTCAAGTCGCTGTTTGACGGTACGCGCGACGTCGATTTGAGATTCGTAGTTCCCATCTGGCGGACCGTAAACTTCCGCCGTGATCGACGCTAGCACGGGTGGGCCAGGCGGTACTTCGACCAACTTGATGTTCGCGCCCATTGACTCGGCGAGTGCTGTAATCTCGTTGCGGATGCGAAGCAGAATTTCATGGGACTGTTGCACCCGACGCTCTTTGGCGAGCAAGTTCACGCGGATGTCGGCAACGTTAGTTCCCTCACGTAAAAAATAGTGACGAACCAATCCGTTAAAATCCATCGGCGACGACTTGCCCACGATGATCTCGTAGTCCTTCACTTCGGATAGACTGCCAAGGAATGCGCCAAGGCGACGCGAAACAACGTCGGTACGTTCCAGCGTCGTGCCTTCGGGCATGTCGATTACAACTTGAAACTCGTTCTTGTTGTCATACGGCAACATCTTCACTGGCACCCAACGCATCACAGGCGGGATCAATGCGGCGACGAACAATGCGGCGATGACCAACAACACGGCCCATGCGGCCAGTCGGCCTTTCAAGATCGGCGACAACACCAATTGCGACATACGGTACAGCAGTGTCTTGGTTAGGTCGTACGATTCTTCCTTGCTGTCCGAGTCGCTCAGTTGCTTGAGCGAAACCATCGCCAGCCATGGTGTGATGAGGAACGCGACGACGGTCGATACGGTGACCGTCAGTGGAACGTTGAGTGCCATCGGTGCCATGTACGGCCCCATCATCCCGGTAATGAATGCCAACGGCAGAAAGCTGACGATGATCGCAAGCGTCGAAAGGATCAACGCAGGTCGAACTTCTTGGACCGCTCGCAGCACCGATTGTCGAGGCGGGAATAGCTTCATCGTAAAATAACGAGCAATGTTTTCAACATCGGTGATTGGGTCGTCAACCAACAATCCGAGTGCCAGAATCAACGCAAACATTGTGACTCGGTTGATGGAGTAACCCACCATCAGATTGACAAACAACGTCAAGCTATAGCAGACAGGAATAGCCAGCGCGATCACGAGCGCTGGTCGCCAACCCATCGTCAGACCGATCAAACCAATGACTGTCAGAACGGCGACGACAAGGCCTTCGATTAGCTCATTGACTTTCTCGTTGGCGGTTTCGCCGTAGTCGCGGGTGATACGAAAGTAAACGCCGCTGGGCAGATGCGTCGCTTTCAACTCCTGTAGTTTCGCGTCCACCGCTTCGGCAACATGAACGGCGTTTGCTCCTTTGCGTTTCGCGACGGAAAGATGAACAGCAGGGTAGATGTCCGTCTGGTCCGGATGAGATTTATCAGCAGACCCAAATCCGATCCAACTGTAACCGTCTGGTTCTGCTGGCCCGTCCACTACGGTCGCGATGTTCTTCAAATACACCGGACGACCGCCCGAGACGTTGACCATGATCTCGTTCAGTTCGTCGACGCCGCGAATGAACGTTCCTGTTTCAACGTTGAATTGCGTGTTTTGTTGCTCGAAGCTGCCGTTCCTTGCCGTGACGTTACTAACCTGCAACGCCCTGGCGACCTGTTGTGGCGATGTTGCGTGTGCAGCAAGACGCTGCGCATCTAAGTTGACGATGATCCGTCGTGGTCGTCCGCCGACGACTTCCACCCGATTCGTGTTGGGGATCGCTTGCAGTTCATGTTGAACTTCTTCGGCGATGCGTCGCAGTTCGTGATCGCCGTACCGCTGCGTCTGGTCCGACCACAGCGTCGTAATCACAATTGGAACATCATCGACTTCGATCGGCTTGACGACCCACGACTTCACGACGGACGGGATTTGGTCAACCGACGAGTTGATTTTGTTGTAAATTTTCACCAGCGAGTCTTCACGATCCTCGCCAACATAGAAACGCACCGTGACCACACATTGTCCAGGTTTGGACATCGAGTAGACGAATTCAACGCCGTCGATCTGGTACAGCAATTTTTCTAATCGATCGGTCACTTGCCGTTCGACTTCTTCGGCCGACAACCCTGGCGCTGACGCGAACACGTCCGCCATTGGCACAACGATTTGCGGTTCCTCTTCACGCGGCGTTAGCACCAATGCGGCAGCGCCCAACATCAATGAAACAATGATCAGCAAGATCGCCACATCGCCACGAAGGAACACTTCGACAATGCGAGTCATCAGCGGAACGGTTGCCTCTTCGGCACCAGTGTTATTGGACATTCGCAGCCTCCTTGCCGTGAATCAGGACTCGTTCGCCGGCTTCGACGCCGCTAAGCACTTCTTGTCGCCCCGGTATTCCGAGCTGCCCAATTTTGACGAGTCGCCGTTCGATATTTCCATCGGGCAACACCACGTCAACAAACTCAAGCTGTCCGACTTCGATCAGGGCATCGGTGTTCAAGCACAAGTGCCGTCGCTCACCCGCCGGAATCAAAAGGCGTCCGAACATTCCTTCGTACAGATCGTCCGTCTTGGGCAGACTTGCTTTGACTAAAAACGAGCGACTCGGTGCATCGGCTTGCGGCACGATCTCGTCGACGGTCGCGCTGTATTCTCGCTGGTGCGCGTCCACATACACTTTCAGTTCATCGCCGGGATGTAGCTGAACGGCCAAGTGCTCCATCACCGGAGCCTCCAGTCGCAACGAAGTCGCATCGTAAAGGACTAAAATTGGGACGCCTGGCTGCGAAATGTCGCCGGGCTCGGCCAAACGATCGACAATTCGACCGCTTTTCGCAGCTTTGATGGTTGTGTACGACAGCATCACTTCGGATTCAGAAACCGCTTGACGGGCGCGAGCCTCGTCGGCCAGCGTGACCTGAACGTCGCGAGAGGCGGAGTCGAACTCAGACCGTGAGGCGGCATTCTGCCGGTTGAGCGTCTCGACACGTTGATACTGTTTTTCCGCCTGTCGGCGATTCGCGACCGCCGCGTCGAGGGCCCGCTTGGCCTGATCGAGTCGCGATTCGTATTCCTTGTCGTCGAGCTGGATCAAGACTTGACCCTTCTCAACCTGGTCACCTGCTACGACCGCGATGTCGTTGATGGTCGCCATGATTTTCGACGAGACCACCATCCGGCTTGATGCCTTGAGTGTACCGATGGCTTCTTCGATCGTCGACTTTTCGATTTCATGGACCACATCGGTTGGCTCGTCCGTAAGCCGACGTACATTCCGATCCGTCTGTCCCGGCTGGACTTTCTGTTCAAATACGCCGGACAGCCAACCGATCGTGACAACCAGAACGACGAGCCCAGCAACGACCGTTAACCCACGAGCCATGCCGCTCATCCATTTACCTAAATTGATTGACTTCATGACTTAACTTTGATGTGGTTCGGAATCTTGGACATTGCAATCACTATTTCGGTTGACTTAAAACTCTCGCTCAAATCGCTTGTCGATCGATGTTTTAACTTCTGACCAACTGGCATGAGCGATGCACCAGCCATTCTTGGGTGGCATTGCTACCATCGCTACTGTTCAGAAGTTTTAGAATATGTTTTTGTCGAAAACGTCTTCATCGTGCCGCCGGTCACCGACGGCAAAGATTCGCGGATTTTGGTTGTCTACATCTGTACATACCAATTATCCAGCACGTAAGCGTGAAGCTGGCATTGATGCACAGCGATCAGTTCCATTGCAAACGCACGTTTGAAATTTTCGATCGTCCGTTTCTTCGACCTGATTAGTTCTCACGCCTCTCGTAGTGAAGGAAGTTGGATGTTTAGCCCTGGTCGCTAGGACGAGCTTTGACAGAAGCGTGAATGACCGACTCGCCCGAACGTGAGGGGAGTCGAGGAAGCGAGAGATTTGGAAACTCGCCCTCCAGAGCTTCCATGAACGCCGTCAAGTCGGCGACTTCCTCGCTGGTGAACTCAACATCGAGCTGAGTGGAGGCCATTAGCTGGATCGCTTCGGCCAGCGAACTGACTCGACCGTTATGAAAGTAGGGCGCCGTGAGCGTGATATTCCGCAATGTCGGCGTTTTGAAATGATGTTCATCGGCATCGTCGCCAGTAGCACTGGAACGTCCGAGGTCAGCGGCCAAGTCAAACTGCTGAACGAAAGGAGACTCAACAAATCGCGGAAACTCGGTAAACTCCGCATCGCTACCCGGTCGCCATCCATTCATCGCAGGACCGAAGTGACATTCGGTGCATCCGCTTGACTCGAACAGATCCATGCCGCGAACTTGGCCGTCACTCATGGCGAATTTATCGCCAGCGAGATAACGGTCTAGGCCCGAGTTTGGTGTAATGAGAGTCCGCTCGAATGCAGCAATCGCGTCGACAGCATTTTCAATGGTGACTCCATCGCCCTTTCCAAACTCGGCTTCAAATTCGCTGATGTAGCCGGGAATGTCTTTGATGCGACTGATGACCTGGTCATGGCCAAGCATTCCCATTTCAACGTCGGCAACCATCGGGCCCTTGGCTTGCTCTTCGAGCGTTGCCGAGCGACCGTCCCAGAACTGGGAGGCTTGAAAAGCGGAGTTCCATACGGTCGGAGCGTTACGAGGTCCGGTCAACCCGTCGACGCCCATCGACGTGGCACGGCCATCGTCGCCACCTTCCATCAGGTTGTGGCAACTGTTGCAGGAAACGGTTCCCGTCGCTGATAGCCTAGGATCAAAGTACAGCTTCTTGCCCAATTCAACCTTCTCTTTCGTATCGCCATGCTTCGAGGCGACGACAGGAAGAACCGTCAAGTCCTGAGCATTAACTTGCACATTGCTTAGCAACGTCACGACAATCACGAGTGCTAAAGATTTTGGTTTACAGTTCATTGTTCCGTTGATCGCTGTTGGTAGGGTGATCGCGTAGGCGAGGAATCACGCACGGCCACGTAACATGCCGTGCCAGTAGAGTGCCGGCAAACCGAACTTCTTTAAAAGGAGCATGCTGAAACGTTCTTTGGCTTGATTGAAAGGAAATGTTTCAGCCGGACCGCCGCTATAGTCAAATTCGGCCAATACCAAACTGTCGTATCCCGTCACCACGGGGCAGGACGTGTAACCGTCGTAGCTGGCCGACAATGGTTCTTGCTTCATCAGCGACAGCAGATTACTGACCAACACCGGAGCCTGCTTGCGGACCGCCGCGCCGGTTTTGGAAGTCGGCAAGCTGGACGCGTCACCAATTCCAAACACGTTAGCGAAACGAGTGTGCTGCAGCGTGTGTTTGTCGACGTCGACCCAGCCGCCTTCGCCCGCCAGTTCGCTACCTGAGACGAAGTCCGGTGCGCTCATCGGTGGAGTGACATGGATCATGTCATACTTGATGACGTTCTCTTCGTCTGTGTCCATGTGCCGATAGACGGCTTCCTTGGATGACGATCGTATCTCTACCAAGTTATGGCGAAAGCGAGGCTCAACGCCTTTCCGCTTTGCCACCTTCTCGAGTACTTCGCGATACTGGTCGACTGCGAACAACCGTGCGCCAGCAGTGGTGAAGATGACTTCGATGTCGTCACGAACGCCGCTACGGCGGAAATGATCTTCCGCCAAATAACAAATCTTTTGTGGCGCACCACCGCACTTCACGGCCCCGGCAGGCTGAGTGAACAACGCGACGCCTTTCTTCATGTTGCGAACGAATTCCCAAGTGCTGGCAACCGTTTCGATGGAGTAATTGCTGCACACGCCGTCTTTCCCGACAGCCTTCTTCAATCCTTTGACTTGGTCCCAGTTGAGTTGAATGCCGGGGGCAACAATCAAATAGTCGTAGGTGATCGTTTCACCCCCACGTGTCGTGACACTGTTGGCGTTCGGCTGGAATGATGCGACAAAATCCTTGACCCAGTTCACACCGTAGGGGATCAAGTCGACTTCGTCCCGACCCGATTCCTCGGGTTTGAACATCCCACCACCGACGAGAGTCCAGAGCGGTTGATAGTAGTGCTTCTCGGATGGCTCGATGATCGCAATATCTAACGATGGATCGACGTTTCGCAACCGAGCCGCGACGGTGATCCCAGCCGTTCCACCACCGACGATGATAATTTGATGATGACTCATAACACTTAGCCTTGGTTAGTAGAGGAATTGGCAGAACTCAAGTTGGCTTCAGGCCTCTTTTCAAGGACGCCACCGAAACACTTTGCGAACTGCAGGCCGAATGAAAGTGCCCGTTGAGTATTCGGGTCGCGAATCGCGCCGAGCAGTCCAAACAAACCGACTCGTTTCGGCACCGGATGTTCACACGTCCCTTGATGGCAACTCGACAGTGCCGATCCAGCCATGCCGACGGTCGCGACGGAGTTCTCACTCATCACTTCCGACTTGAGTAAGAACCCAATACGATCGAGCTCTTCTCTACGAATCTGCCCCCCCAAATACAATGCAGCGTGCAGTCCTTGCCGCAGACTCTGCTCCAAGTCGATGCCTTCCGCCTTCACTTGGGTCGCCCATTCATCGAATACATCCATCGCTATCGCGACGAGATTGGGAAGCTCGTCAAGCAGCGCGCTGCCTTCTTCCAGTTTCGGCAATCGAGAAACCAACCCCTCGATCGCCTGCATGTTCACAGGATCAGTGACCTGAACGAGCAACTTCAGCAGGCTGGTTGCTCGCTGCTCGATGTCGATACCCTCTTGCGAGGCCTTTCGACTGACGGAATCGAAGAAATCAACGGCGATCGCGAGCAGGTTGGGAAGCTCGCCAACGGTTGTCAGCATTTGATCGAGCGACTCGGCATGATCGAGCAAACGATGCAAAACGTCGGCGGTGCTAGGATCGTTCAAACGATCCACTAATGAAGGTCTTTGAAGCGTGGTTTCCATGGATCACTCGCAGTGGCGATGGCGTTGAAGGTACGAGACGATTTAGCTGCTCATCGCAGGTCGCGATTTCACACTTGGCAGACCGGCACTTTTCCAAGCGACGTAGCCACCGGTCAGGTTGACAACATCCTTGAATCCGCCCGCCTGCAGGACGCTCGCCGCGATTGCTGATCGAGCACCGCTGCGACATTGAACGACTAGCTTTTCATCACGTGGAAGTTCGTCCAGATCCTTGGGCAAACGACCAAGGAACCGGTGCTCGGCTTGCTCGATGTGACCTTCTTTCCACTCGTCATTGGATCGAACGTCGAGCAATTTCACATCGCCCGCTTCGACACTGTGCGATAAGTCCTGCGGTGTGCCAGTTGAATACACTTCGTCTGCCAAACCACTCGATCGAACCTCGTTTGCGTCGAATGCGCCCGTGATTTCCTCGATGCCGATCTTGTGCAATAGCCGTGCCGCTTCTTCAAGCTGATCGGGCTGGCAGATCAGGTACGTTGGCCGCTCGTAGTCCACCAACCATCCCGCCCATGCCGATAACATCGAAAGCGGAATGTTGATCGTGCCATCAACGTGACCTTTGGCGAATTCGGGCGATGGAGTGAGATCGACGACGGTGCCGGACTGGACGGCGCCTGCCAAACCAGCGACATCGAGCATTTTGTGGTGATGTCCCGCGCCAAGGATCCGTGGACCTTCTTTGTTCACTCGCTTCATTACCGCGAAATACTTCGGCGCTTCCGGTTGGTCGGCCAGGATGTAATGCACAAACTCGTCTTCGTCGTTGAACTGAAGTGACGGATTGAACCGTTTCTCGTAGCCAACCGTTGACGATGGAATTGCACCGAGACCTTTGCCGCAAGCACTTCCTGCTCCGTGAGCCGGCCAGACTTGCAAGTATTCCGGCAGCGACTTGAATCGCTCTGCCGACTTGAACAGATCGCGAGCACCGGGTTCCGCCGTATTGATCAATCCAGTGGCTTCTTCGAGCAAGTCAGGTCGACCAATCGAACCGACAAACACAAAGTCGCCAGTGAAGATGCCCATCGGCTTGTTGGCACCGCCGCCTTGGTCGGTCAACATGAACGAAATGCTCTCGGGCGTGTGCCCAGGTGTGTGCACGACGTCGAACCGGATGTTCCCGACCATGAAGTGATCGCCGTCGTGAACGGGCATGCTGTCGTAGCCGGCCAGATACAGGTACTTCCACTCGGCGGGCCCTTCGTCGGACACGTACAGCTTTGCGTTCACGCGGTCGGCTAGTTCGCGAGCGCCCGAGACATAGTCGGCGTGAATGTGAGTCTCTGCAACTGCAACGATCTTCACGCCTTCCTTCTCCGCCATCGCAAGGTACTGCTCGATATCGCGACCTGGATCAACGATGACTGCTTCTTTGGCCCGCTGGCATCCAACCATGTAGGAAGCGTGAGCGAGCTTTTCGTCATAGAAATATTTGAGCAACATGATTCGGTTCTCCCGTGAAACTTAGCGGTTACAAAACCACTGACTTGAAACTTTAAAAAATCGCGACCAACAACACGTTTTCCAGATCCAGCGCCGACAGATAACCGACGTTCGCATCAAGATCTCCTGCGATATGACCCGCGTGGAAACATCGAAATATCGAAAGCTGACGACATATAAAATCAAAAAAAGGAAAAGTGGCTTCGGTCTCGTCGAATTTGCAATAGCGACCCTCAGAACCGACATGCGTGCTTCCCACTTCGATGCATTGCATCAATCCAGCCCAATGAGAGCCTGCGAGTTACAAAAACGCTCTAGTGCCTTCCCGCTCACGAGCCCAACACACACAGCAATATATCGAAACCTTTCGACATGTCAATGCATATTTTCTGACGCTTTCCCCCATCAAAACGAAAGCAGGCCCGGGCTAGGCACCGTTTTCCGCAGGGCGAACGCGTCGATTTCGCATGACACCACCGAGCCAGAGCTTGATTCCCAGCCATTGAGCATGAGCCCAAAAACGGCTCAAAACCCTCGCAAAACAAGAGTCGTGCGGTCGTCCATCAAGCCGAGACGCAAACTGCTCCATTTTGCTGGCGTTTTGAATACGCCCGCTGCTTGTCTCGTCCCATCGAATCGTTCGAATGCCAATGCTGGGACCTAAGACAAGAAGCGGTGAAGCATCGTCGCCGGAGCTCAAGACGACGACTCCGCGGCGACGACAAGCCTTACCCCAGGTTGAGGGGCACCGAACGCCCATTCACCTTATTTCTTCAGATACACTGTCAGTCCGTTCTGAATACTGCATCTGGCGGCATATTGCGTTTGATTGGATGCGGGGCAGTCTAGATCTGCACGCAACAAACGAGACGTGCATGACACCGATTCCGGCATACTCATTTGCAGACAGGCAGCCTCAGTTCGAGCTGACTTCGTCACGTCAGTTTCCGGGCTGGTTGGCCGAGCAGCGGTGACGTTGTTCATGGAGTACGAATCGAAGGCGCGGACACAGAATTGTACGACGTCGTAGCTTTGGCGGACGTTGTCCGTCCACAATCACTTAGATTCAAAACGGACGAGATCCACAGGGCACTGAGATTAGAGACTCAGTGGTATCAGTAATTCACCGAAATCAAGTCACACCGAATTCAGTTCCTTAACGAGTGTGGTTTCGGCGAAGCGAAGCACGACTTCCGGGCACCAACGAGACAAGACAATATGATTTTCCGCAGAGCGTCCAAACCCAAACGCGTTCCGACACGTCGTCGCCGCCTGTTTGCCGAACAACTCGAAGACCGGCGATTGCTGACGACTTTTATTGGCGCCGACTTGGGCGATCTGTCGGGCAGTTCGGTCAGCAGCGCGGGTGACGTGAATGGGGACGGCTTCGACGACCTGATTATTGGTGCTGAGTTTGCAGCAGCCAGCGGAAACGCAAAGTGGCGTGCAGGCGAAAGCTATGTTGTCTTTGGTAGCTCCACTCCAGCGGCGACGGTCGACCTCGGAAATCTTGGCACGGCCGGGCTGACCATCTTTGGTGCCGATGACAATGACCAAAGTGGTCGATCGGTCAGCGGGGTTGGCGATGTCAACGGAGACGGACTGGACGATCTGCTTATCGGGGCGCCACGCGCCGATAGAACGACTGGAGACACCGGCGAAGGGGAAAGCTATCTCATTTTTGGGTCCACAACGTTTCCTGGCGCAGTCGACCTAGCGAACCTAGGATCGGCAGGTGTCGTGATACGCGGTGCCGGAGTCGGCGACGAAAGCGGGCACGCGGTCAGCAGCGCGGGTGATTTTAACGGTGATGGATACGCTGACTTGTTGATCGGCGCTCCGCTGGCCGACCGGGATGGGACCACATCCGACTCGGGCAAAGTGTACCTCTTATATGGGGATTCATCACTTCCAAGCACGATTGACCTCGATTCGTTTTCTGGGTGGAACTCGCCAGGACTGCTGATTGATCTCGCAGATATCGGCGACAACAGCGGGCGATCCATTAGCAGCGCGGGCGATATCGATGGCGACGGTCGGGACGACATCATTGTCGGTGCACCGCAAAGTGAGGGCGCTGCGGACGCCAGAAATCTATCGGGCGAAAGCTACGTGATTTTTGGTTTCGATCAAAGACGGACAACTGTGATCTACCAAACCAATTCCAACCTGCGCAAAAGGTTGGTCATATCTGGTGTGGACATCAATGACCAAAGCGGCACTGCGGTCAGTGGCGCCGGCGATGTCAACGGCGACGGCTTCGATGACCTGTTGATCGGGGCACCGCTGGCCGGAGCGCTTTCCAACGCACGTTCGCAAGCGGGCGAAAGCTACCTGATATTTGGTGGCAATTCGTTACCGGGCAATATCGACCTGCAAAACCCCGGCGCGGCCGATGTCATTTTTTATGGCGACACCCAGGACAATCATGGCATCGCCATCAGTCGTGCCGGCGACCTCAACGGCGATGGCTTTGACGATCTTGTTATCGGTGCTGACAGCGCGGACGGTGAAAGCGATAACCAATCGGCAGCCGGCGATGTGTACGTTGTGTTTGGTGGCAACTCGTTGCCCGCGACCATTGATTTTTCGTTACCAGGCGCTGCGGGACTTTCCATTCATGGTGCGGTTAGTGGATATCAGATAGGTTCGACCATCAGCACAGGGGAAGATTTCAACGGCGACGGCTTTGACGATCTGGTGATTGGAGCCCCTCTGGCCGGTCCCGCAGGCGAAACTTATTTGATTCTTGGCAGTGACCTTACAAACTCCGTCACGCACGCCGGGACCGCGGCCAACGAAACCCTCACCGGCGACATCGGCGCCAACGTGATGATCGGCGGCAACGGTGACGACTTATTGGTCGGTCGCGGTGGGGGCGATGTGCTGCGCGGCGGCGAAGGTGACGATCAGCTTTCGATCGGCGACGTGGATTTCACGCGCATCGTTGGTGGAAATGGGTTTGACACGTTGTCATTTGAATCCGCAGGACTGTCGTTGGACCTGACGGAACGTCCCGACAACCGAATTCTCGGAATTGAACGAATCGACATTCGCGGAACCGGCTCAAATTCATTGTCGCTAGGTTGGCAGGACGTACTGAATATCAGCGATGAAAGCAACACGCTAATCATTCGCCGTGACGATGACGATTCGGTGACCATTGGCAACGGTTGGACGCGCGGAGAGGATGAAACGATCGACGGCGAGGCGTTTCGTGTCTTCACGTTCGCTGCCGCGACCGTCAAGATCGAATCGGATCACATGATCATCGACCTGGCTACGCTACCGATTGGCCAGAGGGCAACGTATTTCGGAATCAACCCGTTCGAATATGCCAGCAACATTGGCGGCGTTGGAGACGTTAATGGAGACGGGCTTGATGACTTTTTGATAGGTGCGACCGGGACCAATCCTGGGTCAGGGAAAACCGGCCAGACTTATTTGGTTTATGGCACCGAATCTCCGCCGGCAACCATGGATCTTGCGAGTCTTGGCACGGCAGGTGTCAAAATCAATGGCATCGACGCCTTTGACAGTAGCGGCAAGAGCGTCGCCTTAGCGGATATTAACGGCGATGGCTTTTCCGACTTGCTGATCGGCGCGCACGACGCAGACGGCGAAGATAACGCCACTCGATCGGCGGGCGAAAGCTACGTCATCTTTGGTGGTCCATCGCTACCGTCATCGATCGACCTTTCCTCACTGGGAACGGACGGCGTCACGATTTTGGGCGTTGACTATTACCGGGGAATTGGGGGTTCGATTGACAACGCTGGCGACGTCAACGGTGATGGTTTTGACGACATCGTTGTAGGTTCAATCGCAAACAACACGATGATTGCCTATCTCGTCTTTGGCGGCCCCAACCTTCCCGCCAAGATCGATCTCGCATCGCTCGGCTCGGCTGGCGTCGAGATATCTCGTGCAAGAATCGTCGGGCAAGGGGGAGATTTTAATGGTGATGGTTTCGATGACACGTTGGTTTCCGATTCATACGGCGATTCCGGAGATGGACAAACCTACGTGTTGTACGGCGCTGCAACGATGCCAGAGACAATCGCGATGTCGTTGCTCGGTACAAGCGGCGTCACCATCAACGGTGACTTCATTTATAACAACAGCGGTCAATCCTTAAGCTTCGCCGGTGACGTCAATGGTGATGGGTTCGATGATCTGGTTACTAGCACCTCGAATGGAGCAAGCCACGTTGTCTTTGGCGGGCCGTCTTTGCCAAGCACGATCGATCTGCGGTATCTCGGGTCTGGCGGAGTCGAGTTCCGAGCCGTGGACTCAGAGAGCCAAAGGGTTGGAGGTGCGGGAGACGTCAATGGCGATGGCTTTGATGATCTCGTTATCGGATCGGCCTCGGGCGACGGGATCGACGAATCCAAGATTGATTCGGGCGAAACCTACATCATCTTCGGAAACGCCGCCTTGCCACCTGTGATCGACACGAATGTTTCATTTACCGGGTTAACGATCTATGGAGTCGACGCGGGTGATTCCAGCGGCGGGGTCGTTGACATCGCTGGCGATGTGAATGGTGACGGATTCGATGACATTCTGATTGGCGCAAGACATGGTGACGGAATCAGCAATGACTTGGGCAGTGCCGGCGAGAGCTACTTAGTCTTGGGCGGGGATTTTCGATCAACGGCAACCCACTCGGGCACTTCACAAGCTGATTTACTGAGCGGTGACACGTCACCCAATGTCATGATCGGTGGTCGCGGCGATGACGAACTATTAGGCGGCGGCGGTCGCGATGTGCTGCGTGGTGGTGAGGGAGACGATGTCTTGGCGATCGCGGACCTGACGTTCGCTCGTCTCGTTGGCGGAAACGGATTTGACACGTTGCGATTGGACGCGTCGAACACAACACTGGATCTGACAACTCTGCCCGACAACCGAATTGTTGGTATCGAACAGATCGACATCTCTGGAATTGGTGACAACGCACTGGTTCTGGATCGGCTAGAAGTTCTCAACATCAGCAACACATCGAACACATTAGTCGTGCGAAAAGATCCAGGCGATACGTTGGATTTCGGCGTTGGATGGACTCAGCAGCCAGCCGAATGGATTGATGGCGATGCCTTCCATGTCTTCACGCAGGGGGCAGCGATATTGAAGGTGCAGACGCCGACAATGGGCGTCAACTTGACCGTCAATCTGTCGGAGGTAGCCGAGAACGGGGCGACCATTGTCACCGTGACGGCAACGAATGAATCCAACGTTACAGGAAACCAATCGGTTGATCTGATTGCCAGCGGCACGGCGACCAGTCCCGAAGACTATCTCCTTTCGGCTACTCAGATCGTCATCCTTGACGGACAAAGCAGCGGCAGTGTTACGTTTACCGTTCAGGATGATGCGGTGATCGAAGCGTTCACGGAAACTGCAACACTGACAATCAGTAATCCTTCGTCTGGTCTAGCGTTAGGCGTGGTAACTTCGCAAACAGTAAAGATCAGTGACAATGATTTTGTTACTCCCGTAATTGCGTCAACCGAAACCAGCCCGACGCGTCAAACGCTGATTCCTATAACGGTTGATTTTGGCGACTCCGTGACTGGATTCGATCAGGCTGATTTGAAGGTTGCAGGCGCAACGGTTAGCAGTTTCGTTGAGATCGGCGGCGGGCAGTTTTCATTCGATGTGACTCCGACCGGTGATGGCACGATCACCATCAACCTTGACGCCGGTGCGGCCGCCGATATCGGTGGTAAGAGGACGCTGAACGCGAATCAGTTCAGCGTCGTTAGCGATCGCACCGGTTCGGTTCCCACCATCACAGGTCCGGCCAGCCCGACCCATTCGGATCCGTTTGTGGTGACGATTGATTTTGGTGGATCGGTCAGTGATTTTGTGATTGGTGACGTTTCGGTTGGTGGCGGAACGGCTTCGAATTTGATCGATCTGGGTGGCGGGCAATTTACCGCTTCGATTGATGCCGCTGCGGACGGAACGGTGTCGGTTGGTGTTCCGGCAAGTGTTGCGACTGATGTGGCGGGCAACGAAAACGCGGCGGCGACTCTGTTTTCGGTCGTCGTCGATACAATCGCTCCGACCGCCGTTATCACGGGCCCGGGAAGTCCAACGAACTCGGATCCATTCACGGTAACGATTGACTTCGCAGATCCCGTCATCGGGTTTGCGATTGGCGACATTTCGGTGGGTGGCGGTACGGTGTCAAACCTAGTGGACATCGGAAATGGAAAATACACGGCTTCGATTGATGCCCTAACCGAAGGGACGGTTACGGTCGACGTGGCGGCCAACGTGGCGACCGATATCGCGGGCAACGGTAACGTTGGCGCCAGCCAATTCTCAATTGTCATCGACACTACGGCGCTGACGCCAACAATTACCGGACCGGGAAGCCCGACGAATTTGGATCCGTTTACGGCAACGATTGATTTCCGCGAACCGGTCACCGGCTTCGAGTTGGGTGACATTGTCGTTGGCGGTGGCGCGGCATCGAATCTGGTCGACTTGGGTGCGGGACGATTCACGGTTTCCATTGACGCGATCGCAGATGGACTGGTGACCATCGATGTTGCGGCTGGCGCTGCGACTGATGAGGCGGGCAATTTAAACTCAGCAGCCGGTCAGTTCGCAACGATTGTCGACACCGTATCGCCGGTGCCATCGATTACAGGACCAGCGAGCCCCACCAGCAGCGGACAGTTTTCAATAACGATCGACTTTGGCGAACTGGTGAACGGATTCGTCATTGGTGACATCACCGTCGGCAGCGGGACGGCCAGTAACTTGTTGGACAATGGCGATGGTCGTTTCACCGCAACGATCGATGTGGTCGCGGACGGTTTGGTGACGGTGGACGTTGCGGCGGGTGTTGCGTTTGATCGAGCTGGCAATGCCAACATCGCTGCGCCTCGGTATGCGATTTTTGTGGACACCACGCCGCCTGCGCCAACGATCACCGGACCGGCCAGCCCAACGAACAGCGCCCCGTTCACGGTCACGATCGACTTTAACGAACCGGTCAAAGGATTCATCATCGGTGCCGTCGACGTTGGTGGTGCAACAGCCAGCAACCTAGTTGATAACGGAAACGGTCGTTTCACCGTGACGATCAACCCCATTTCAGACGGTTTGGTGACAGTCGATATTGCAGCCAATGTCACGGCGGACGAGCTTGGCAACCCGAACGTCGCGGCCGCTCAGTTTGCGATTGTGGTCGACACAGTGGCACCGACGACGACGATTATCGGGCCGGACGGTCCAACCAACGTCGATTCATTCATGGTAACGATTGACTTTGCAGAACCGGTCAGTGGTTTCGAGATCGGTGATCTGGTCGTTGGCGGTGGCACAGCCAGCAACTTGTTGGATAACGGCGACGGTCGCTTCACGGCCACGATCGATGGGGAGGCGAACGGATTGGTAACGGTAGATGTGGCCGCCAATGTCGCGGCTGACCACGCGGGCAATGCCAATGTCGCAGCCACTCGGTTTTCAGTTTTGGTGGACACGTCCTCGCCCGCGCCAACGATCACCGGACCGGCTGCTCCGACCAGCAGCGATCCGTTCACGGTGACCATCGATTTTGGCGAGACGGTAAACGGTTTCTTCGTGAGTGACTTAGTCGTTGGTGGCGGAACGGCCAGCAACCTTGTCGATAACGGCAACGGTCGTTTCACCGCTACGATTGATGTAACAACCGATGGTTTAGTGACCGTAAATGTGGGTGCTGATTCAGCGATCGACAATGCCGGAAATCCCAACGTCGCGGCGTCCCAGTTTTTGATCACCGTGGACACTGCGGTGCCTGCGCCGACGATTACGGGGCCGGCCGGTCCGATCGGTAGTGATTCGTTTACGGTGACGATTGACTTTGGCGAACCGGTCAACAGTTTTGTGCTGAGCGATCTTGTCGTTGGTGGTGGGACGGCTGGCAATCTGTTGGACAATGGCAACGGCCGGTTCACTGCCACGATCAACGCGTCGGCAGACGGATTGGTGACGGTTGACTTGGGCGCCTATCGCGCGTCCGACAACGCCGGCAATTTCAATATCGCGGCAGCTCCGTTTTCGATCGTGGTCGACACGACGGCGCCAACGCCATTGATCACGGGACCGGCCAACCCGACCGGCAGCAATCCGTTTACGGTGACGATCGATTTTGGCGAAACGGTCGACGGCTTCACGATCGATGACGTTACGGTGGGCGGCGGTACGGCAAGTAACCTAGTCGATCACGGAAACGGTCAGTTCTCGTTGACGATCGAAGCGTCGGCGGACGGCGAAGTCACGACTGCCATTGCCGTGAATGTTACGACGGACATCGCTGGCAACAATAACGCTGCCGCGCCGCAGTATTCGATCGTCGTTGATACGACTGCACCGACACCGACAATCACAGGTCCGGCAAGTCCCACGAACTCGGATCCGTTCGATGTAACAATCGATTTCGGCGAAACTGTATCGGGCTTCGCGTCAGGCAACATTTTGGTCGGCGGCGGCAACGTCACCAACTTTGTCAACGAAGGCAGCGGCCGATATTCAGCGACCATTGATGCGGTATCCAACGGAACCGTGACTGTTGATGTTGCCGCGAACGTCGCCAATGATTCTGCCGGCAATGCAAATATTGCGGCCGATCGCTATTCGGTAGATGTTGATACGACCGCGTTGGTGCCGATCATTGTCGGTCCGGGTGGCCCGACCAACGTCGAACAATTCGATGTCACGATCAACTTTCGAGAAGCCGTGACGGGTTTTAGTCTCAGCGATTTGCAGCTCAACAACGCAACCGCGAACAACTTAATCGATAACGGCGCAGGATTATTTACGGTCACGGTCGTCCCTCTGGCCGCTGGAACGGTCACGGTTGAAGTTCCGGCGAACGTAGCGCAGGACATCGCCAGCAACCCCAACTTTGCAGCCACTCCCTATTCGATCTTCGTCGACAGGACTTTCCCCGTACCAGTGGTAACCGGGCCGGTAACAATCACGAATTCGAATCCTTTTAATGTGACGATCAACTTTGGTGAACCGGTCATCGGGTTCGAACAAGGCGACATCACCATCGTGAACGGAACGGTGACTAACTTTGTCGACAACGGTGTTGGTCGGTTCTCGGCAACGATTGACGCCACCAACGACGGTGACGTGACACTCGACGTCGCGGCCAATGTTGCTGTCGATCGTGCGGGAAACAACAACGGGATTGCGGTTCCGTTCACCGTGCTTGTTGACACGACGGCGCCGACTGCGGTGATTACCGGGCCAGCATCCCACACCAACTCGGACCCGTTCACCATCGCGATCAATTTTGCGGAAACAATAACTGGATTTGCTCTCAGTGACATTGCCGTGGGTGGTGGAACGGCCAGCAATCTGGTCGACAACGGCAACGGACATTTCACTGCAACGATCGATGCGGCCACCGATGGGTTAGTGATCGTCGACATTGCCGCGAACGTTGGGGCTGATGACGCCGGAAATCTTAACGTTGCATCGACGCGATATTCGACCTTCGTCGACACGGCCGCGCCCACGCCGACGATCTCCGGCCCGACCACCCCAACCAACAACGATCCGTTTCATGTCGCGATCGAATTTGGCGAAGCCATTGTTGGATTCAATGTCGACGATATCGCGGTTGTCGGCGGAACGGTCAGTCAATGGGTTGATAACGGCAACGGACATTTCACAGCAACGATCGATGCGACGGCGAATGGTGACGTGACGGTCAATGTTGCCAGTGATGCGGCGACCGATTTAGCCGGCAACGCAAATTTTGCAGCAAACCCGTATTCCACTCGCGTTGATACGGTCGCTCCAACACCTGCCATCACGGTCCCACCAAGTCCGTCTGGAACCGGTCAGATCAACGTTTCAATCGACTTTGGCGAAACGATTGTTGGGTTTGCAGCGGCCGACATTACGGTCACGGGTGGAAGTGTCACTAGCTTCGCCGAAAATGGTGGTGGAGTGTTTACCGTCATTGTCGAAGCGACTTCCGATGGCACTGTCACCGTTGACATTGCAGCCGATGTTACCAGTGATCAGGCAGGCAACGGCAATGTGGCGGCGATGTCCGCGGTGGTAGTGGTTGACACGACTCCGCCGATCCTGATCGTGCCGAACAACCTATCCGCCGAAGCCAGCACGCTGGGTGGAACGGCGACTGCTGATGCTGTGATTCAGTCGTTCTTGGCTGCTGCGTCCGCGTCCGACAGTATCGATGAATCGGTGACGATTACGAATGATGCGCCCGCGTTTTTTTCGATCGGCGATACCGTTGTGACTTTCACGGCGACCGACGATGTCAACAATCTTGCGACTGCCACCGCAACGGTTACTGTCGTCGACACGACGGTTCCAACCATCGTGGCGCCGGCCAACATCACGTTCGAAGGCAACACGATCGGCGGAGTGACGAAAACGGATCCGGCGATTGTCGCTTTTCTTGCCTCTGCGACAGCCAGTGATATTGCGGATGATTCGTTAACGTTCAGCCATGACGCACCGGAGATTATGGCGGTTGGCAATACCGTGGTGACATTCACGGCAACCGACGATGCGGGAAACAATGCGGCAGCGACGGCGACGATAACCGTTGCCGATACAAACGATCCGACAATCATCGCGCCAGCCGACATCACTGTCGAGGGCGATGCGATCGGTGGTGCTGCGAAAACGAATCCCGTGATTGCTGCTTTTCTGGTCGCTGCGACAGGCAGCGACATTGTCGATGATTCATTGACGATTACCGATGATGCGCCGGCGATGCTGGCGGTCGGTGACACCGTCGTGACCTTCACGGCGACCGACGATGCCGGAAACATGGCGACGTCGACAGCGACGGTAACCGTGACCGATACAACCGATCCGGTGATCACTGCACCAGCCAACATCACCGTCGAAGGCGATACGGTTGGTGGTGCTGCGAAAAAGAATCTGGCGATTGCTGTTTTTCTTGCCGCCGCGACGGGCAGCGACATTGTCGATGATTCGTTGACGATTGCAGATGATGCTCCTGCGTTTCTGTCGGTCGGCGACACCGTGGTGACTTTCACGGCGACTGACGACGCCGGGAACAGCGCGACGGCGACCGCGACGATAACGGTCGCCGACACAACCGATCCGACGATTACCGCACCGGGCGATATCATGGTCGAAGGCGATGCGGTCGGTGGTGCTGCGAAAACGAATCCGGCGATTGCCGCTTTTCTTGCTGCCGCGACGGGCAGCGATATTGTCGATGACTCTTTGACGTTCACCGATGATGCACCAGCGATGCTGACGGTCGGCGACACTGTGGTGACTTTCACGGCAACCGATGAAGCCGGAAACATAGCGACTGAGACGGCAACGATCACCGTCACCGACACAACTCAGCCGACGGTCAACGCACCGAGCGACTTTACAGTCGAAGGCGATACGACTGGCGGTGTTGCGAAAACGAATCCGGCGCTCGTTGCTTTTCTGGCCACCTCGACGGCCAGTGATATCGTCGATGGTTCGTTGACGATTACCAATGATGCTCCGACCGTGCTGCCGGTTGGCGAAACAGTCGTGACCTTCACGGCGACAGATGACGCCGGCAACCGAGGCACCGCATCGGCGATCGTCACCGTGACAGACACGACCGCGCCAGTGATCTCGGTACCATCCGACATCACCATTGAAGGCGACCGAACGGGCGGAACCGATGCGACCAACCTTGTGATCGCGGCATTGCTGTCGGCTGCAACAGCGACCGACGCTGTGGATGCGATCCCCACCATCACGCACGATGCACCGGCGATGTTCCTCGTCGGCGAAACTGTGGTCACATTCACAGCGACGGATGACTCCGGCCAAGCCTCGACCGGGTCAACCATCGTGACCGTGGTCGACACGACTTCGCCCAACTTGGCGCTGGCCGCAGACATCACGGTCGAAGCGAACGTGATTGGTGGGACCGATGCGAGTCAAGGAGCGATCGATGCGTTTTTGACCTCGGCAGTGTCGACAGACATCGTCGACGACGCTGTTGTGATCACACATGACGGGCCATCTGTCTTTCCGCCGGGCGAGACAACCGTAACGTTCACAGCGACCGATGACGCTGGTAATACCACGATTGAAACGGCGACGGTGACCGTAAACGTCAGCTTCGATTTCGGTGACGCACCAGCGACTTTTCCAGTCACTCGCTCACAAGACGGTGCACGACACTTTGCCGGATCCGTTTCTTCCGCACCACTGTTTCTTGGCAGCCTGATCGACGTCGATGCGGACGGACAACCGGACGCCAATGCCGAGGGCGACGACCAAGCCGGCGATGCGGATGACGACGGCGTTGTCCCGGCTGCCAGCATTGTGGTCGACGCCAACACGGCCACGAAATCCAGCTTCCGCGTTACGGCGTCGCAGCCTGGCAAACTAGATGCATGGATCGACTTTAGCCGCGACGGAAGTTGGGATGCGTCGACCGAAAAAATATTCGACAGCGTCGATGTGGTTGCGGGCGTCAACTTGCTCAGCTTCTCGGTTCCGGCCGGCGCGACAGCAGGTGAAGCCGCAGCTCGCTTTCGTCTTAGCAGCAGCGGCAATCTGGCCCCGGCCGGTGAAGCAGCCGATGGCGAGGTCGAAGACTACATCGTGTCGTTACTCGGCGGCAGCATTGCGGACGGCGCCAACGCAATCGTCGACTTGGCTGGCGTGTCGGTCGGAATGATGGTCGAGGCGGGCGAGGTTGTTGTTCGTGCTGGGGAAATGGAACTATTTCGAGCACCAACCGACACCGTTGCAACGGTCGCCTTGTCCGGTGGCACACCAAATGAATCGGTAACTATCGACATGGCCAGCGGTTTGGCCGAGGCAACGAACGTGAATCTAAATGGCGGCGATGGTGCCAATTCGTTGGTGGTGATGGGCGACGGTGGCGAACTTGATTTGAGTGGCTCGAAGGTCACGGCCGAGAACTTCGAGCTGTTGGATCTCTCGAGTGCCGACAAGAACTTAGTCAGACTCAGTACAGCTTCGGTTGCCGCACTTTCGCCGGAATCGCGACGGATCCGAATTCAAGCAGGCAAAGGTGACAACGTCGAAATCAGCGACGCCGTCGATTGGCGTTTATCGGAACCAGTCCATGAAAATGGCGAGTTCTATTTGACGGCGACAAACATCAACGGCAGCGGCGAGACGATCAAGGCACGGCTCGCACAGGCTTGGCACAACTTCCTTCGCGCTAGCGACGTCAACAACGACGGCAATGTGACGGCGCTCGATGCGCTGCGGATCATCAACGAACTTGGCCGACGTTCGTTCTCAGACGCTGGCACTCAAGACCTCGACAAGCCCGGTACTGTGACCGAGTGGCCGAACGCTTACTTTGATCAAAACTCAGACGGCCGTGCGACGGCGCTCGATGCACTTCGAGTGATCAACGACTTGGCGCGGCAAACGCGTGTCGAAGGATCGGGTGAAGGCGAAGCGACACGGTTGCTCACGCGGCCGGATCGGGAAACACAGAAACCTAAACAGGAAAATTTGCTTGATCTTCAACCATTCGAGTCGACGGCGCCGCACCTTTCGTGGACCAGTACCGTGGTAATTCCTTACACGCCAACCACCTCTCCGGTGGTATCGCTAACCGAAAATGCAGCGGAGTCGGACGAAGCACTTGAAGCGGTTGACCAACTGTTGTCGGACCAATCCTTTCTGGACGGACTCGATCGATGATCATTTCTTTGGTGTCGTCGATCTAGAATCAACATCCAACGAGGGAAACAGACGTGGAAATCAAGCGAGTTGGAATCATCATGAACGGCGTGACCGGACGCATGGGCACGAACCAGCATCTGGCGCGCTCGATCACTGCTATCATCAATCAGGGCGGCATTCGGGTCAGCAACGACCTGACCATCATGCCCGACCCGATATTGACCGGTCGACGCGACCACGCATTGAAAATGCTCGCCGAAAAGTACGGCAACGAGGCGCGGGGCGAATCGTACAAGTACACCACCGACTTGCAGGGCGCACTCGACGGAAAGTTTGGCGATTACGAAATCTTCTTTGATGCCTCTGGCACGCTCCATCGCGCAGGCTTCATCGAAATGGCGGTGAAGGCCGGCAAGGCGATCTACTGTGAAAAACCAACCGCGGTTGAAACTAAGGAAGCGGTTCGTCTTGCCAAGTTGGTCGAAACGGCTGGACTAAAAAATGGCGTTGTCCAAGACAAGCTGTGGCTGCCTGGATTCCGCAAAATCAAGATGCTGAAAGAACTCGGTTTCTTCGGAAAAATTCTCTCCGTCAAAGGCGACTTTGGCTACTGGGTTTTCAGTGGAATGGACTACGACCAGCCGGCCCAACGTCCCTCGTGGAATTACCGTGCCGAAGACGGCGGCGGAATGATGATCGATATGTTCTGCCACTGGCGCTACGTCATCGACCATGTGTTCGGACCGGTGAAGAGCTTGGTGGCCTACGGTGCAATCGATCTGGACGAGCGCCGCGCCGAAGATGGCACTCCGTACAAATGCACCGCAGACGATTCCGCCTACGCGATGTTCGTGCTTGAAGACGGCACCATGGTCCAGTTCAACAGTTCTTGGTGCACCCGTGTCCGTCGCGACGACTTGCTGACCGTTCAAGTTGACGGGGTCAACGGATCGGCGGTTGCTGGCCTACGCGAAGTCAAAACTCAGTCCGCAGCCAACACGCCGAAACCAGTCTGGAACCCAGACATTCCGCAGCCGATCGATCTCTTTGCCTGCTGGGAGGACGTACCCAATAACATCGAATACGACAACGCCTTCAAGATTCAGTGGGAGATGTTTATCCGGCACGTTGTCCTCGGCGAATCATGGAGCTATTCGCTGATGGAAGGCGCCAAGGGTGTTCAACTGGCCGAGCTTGGAATGCAAAGCTGGAAGGAACGCAAATGGGTCGACGTACCTGAACTCATCTAACCTGCAACTCGCGATGGAATAAGGATTGGGACGCATGGTCCGGTGACTTCCGCTACTCGGCCGAACTTCGCACAAACGCTTCGGGGCGATCGAGGTTAAAATAGTGGCCGTGATCAGCAGTCAGAATCAATGCAGTTTCATCCCAACCACCATGCTGTTCGATCCACGCCACCACCGCTGCAAACGCATCGTCACCGCTCAGCACGGCACCAATCGAGTTATCAATGTTGTTGGAATGATTTGCCCAGTCAACATCACCACTTTCAATCATCAACCACCATCGGTCTGACCGTGAATCCAGAACGTCGATTGCGGCAACAGCCATGTCTTTCAATTTGACGTTTTCGTGCAAGTCAGCTTCGCTATAGACCTCTGCCTTTGCTGGATTGGGGTTCCCGAAACTGGCCACCGGATTGTAATTTCCATCGGCCGTTTGAAACGGCAAGTGGCCGCCCTCGGCTCCGAAAAATCCGAATAAACGCTGGTGATTCTTCTTCGCTTCCTGCACAGCGATGCTCAACACATCGGGCCCCGCCACTCCGCTCGTTCGCTGAGCCACGACGTATTTTCCGCCGCGTTTGACATCGATCGCTTCTAGATCGTCGGCGGCGATGTACTTGTTACCGGGAACATAGTTTTTGCCTTGCGCGGCATCCTTGTCTTTATCGATTCCCCAACCGCCACCGATCAGCACATCAACGCCTGGCAGTCCACCTGGGTGATAAATCGACGGACGACCGATCAAATCGCGGGTCAGATCTTGGTAGTCGTTTCGATGGACATTGTTCGCGTACGCACAGCCTGGTGTCGCGTGGCTGATCGGAACGCTCGACACGACCCCAATCGCAAACCCATCGTCCTGTAACGTTCTGGCAATCGGCAGCACTTCACGCCCCATAAAGTCGACATTCATCGCATCGTTATAAGTCTTGATCCCACACGTCATCGACGTCGCCGTAGCAGAAGATTCGGCGTAAGCATGTTTTGTTTCCTTGCTCTTTCCGATCAGATAATTCGCGTCGGTGAAAGGCCGCCAAGGCGAGTCGCCACCCAACACAGCGTCATAACCACCGCGAAGCTTTCCTTCGGGATTCACAACAGTCTGCTGGTCGACATTTACCTTGGTGCCTTCGGCACGAGGACTGGTGACGCAAAAGCCGTAATCCGTTGTCGTGCCTCGGTAGTCCAAAAACTGCAATCCCTCACCACGACCTTCGCGGTAGACCTTTCCAGATTTTGCAATCGCAGCAACTCGAGTGGTATCCCAATCCATGCCGTCGAACACAAACAAGATCACACGCTTCTTGCCTGATGCGATCGCCATTTTCTGTAGCCGAAAAACGTCGGTCTGATCAAAGTATTCCGCTTTTGGGTTCAACGTCTTTTCAGGCAGGTAGCCGTACAGACTTTCGACCGCCGACTCATTTCGGTAAACACTGTTTACACCAATCACTGGCTTGAGATCGATTCCATATGTGTAAACGGGAATCAAACGGTTGCTGTGCGTTTTCCAACTCGAGTATGTCTTCGGGTTCGGTCCCCAGTGACCCCAGTCGGCTTGGCGAGCCGCAACCGCGTCGGCTTGCATCTTCGCGATCGGATCGGCGACTTGCGCTGCCGCAAACCGCGACGCGTTCGAAACAAGCAGAATGGTGAAGACGGATACACAAAACCTGAGGCCGGAATTCGGATGCATCGCTTGTACTTTGTAACGTAGGCGGGAATTTGAGGTGGGAAAGCTTCGTGCAGAAGATTTGATCGATCATAATAGTCGAACCAAATCCGAAGGGGAGCGCAAGCTGGCCAGGATTGTTGACCAGCAGGCACTTGGAAAAATAACCCCGAATCCATCGAAGTCTACCCCGCCTGCCATCGATTGATCGATCGCGACACGCCCCCGAGATGGCTGGCGTTTTCGGGGCATGGTAGATTCTCATTTCCATCGGATCAGCCTAGCGATGGGCAGATCTTTGATTTCAAACGAAACAACACAATTATCTTGAGAAGAGTCGAGTGGACATTGATGGCCAAATCATTCTGGATTGCATGGTTGGTTGTTTTGTTGTCGACGACGTGCATTGCTGATGCTCAAGAGCCCCGCTTGCGGATGAACCATATTCAAGCGATCGGAACCCACAATTCCTATCGACTCGCCCCGCCACGCGAACTGCTGACATTGATTGCGATTGGATCACCCAAAGAGTCCGAAGCACTTGATTATTCTCATCTGCCAATCGTGGATCAGTTGAATGCACTGAACATTCGGCAGCTCGAACTCGACCTGTATGCGGACCCCGACGGTGGCCTGTTCGCTAATCCAATTGGTTACGCAACTCTGTCGCTGGACCAGAAGCAAACACATCCGCACCCCAACGCTGACGGGGCAATGGACTCCCCTGGAATGAAGGTGCTTCACTCACCGGGATTTGACTATCGCAGCACCGAACCAACCTTTGTTGCGGCGTTACGGTCGATCCGCCAATGGTCAAGGTCACATCAGTTGCACATTCCCATCCTGGTTTTGGTCGAACTCAAACAGTCCGCGGTGGGACCGGTGCTGGTCACTCCGGTCTCGTTTGACCGCGAACACTTAGATGCCGTCGACCGGGAAATACGATCGGTCTTTGGTGAAGACGAATTCATTTCACCCGACCAAATTCGCGACATGCACGAGCATCTTCGTGATGCCGTCGCTGCCAATGGATGGCCGCTGCTCGATGACGTTCGAGGGCAAGTCTGGTTTGCGTTGGACAACGAAGGCGACATCCGTAACCTGTACCTTCGAGACCATCCATCACTTCGGGGGCGGGCGATGTTCGTTTCAGTGTCACCAGAACATTCGGCGGCAGCGTTTCGAAAACTGAACGACCCGGTCGGACAATTCCGCGAAATTCAACGAGCCGTTCGTGGCGGCTTGATCGTACGCACTCGAGCGGACTCGGAAACACGTCAGGCACGCAGCGGTGACACGGCGCGGCGTGACAAAGCTTTCCAAAGCGGTGCGCAATACATCAGCACCGACTATCCGGTTCCAGATCCCCGCTGGACGGACTACCAAGTAAATCTGCCTGATCACGCAGAGTACCGCGTTATTCCGCGAAGCCTTCTGCGCGACCGTGCTCCCAAAGAATGAACGGCCGTTCAAATTGGTCAAGTTGGTCAAGTTGTGAAGCCGGCGGGCGAGAACGGGTCGGGCGAGTGGAATCTCGATCGCGAGGTGCGGTTGATCGCGGACGCTTCCGATAGAAGACTGGCTGAATCCCCGGCGCGGGTAAGGCGGCAATAGCGGTGGCGTCTGCTCGGCTGCAGCCTCCTCAGGCCATTTCCGCAGATAATTCCGAGATTCTTGGTCACAAATTAGCTCGCCCGGATAAGTACAGATAGAGAGCACTCTTTCGATGGAAAAACGCGTGGACGAAACAACCCGACAGGCAACTCGGCAATGGACTCTGGCTCAGCCAGCGGTTTCGGCGTTCGTCACGTCGGTTGTACGTGATTTTCGCGATCGCGACGATGTGCTGCAAGATGTCGCCGTGGCAGTGATCGAATCCTTTGACTCCTACGACCCCAACTTTCCTTTTGTTGCCTGGGCGATCGGCGTTGCCCGCAATCAAGTGAGGCTGTATTTGCGGGAACGACGGCGAGACCGGTTGGTGTTCGATGACGATACCGTGGCATCGCTCGCGATTGCCGTTGCGGAAGTAGCACACGAAGAATCGAATCGCATGGAACACCTAGACGACTGCATCCATTCAATCGAAGGCCGGGCGCGTTTGCTGCTTAAACTGCGATACAAGAGTGACATGAAGCCGGCCGCGATCGCAGATCGCGTTGACATGACGGCAAACGCAGTTGCCAAGGCGCTGCAGCGAGTTCGAGACCGGTTGCGCAAGTGTGTCGATCAAAAACACTTGAAGACTGGTGTTTCATGAGTCCCGATATTCAGGATCTGGTCGACGGATATTTCGATGAATCGCTGTCCGACAAACAGTTGCAGCAGCTAAGCCATTGGATCAAGTCCGACCCAAGGCACGCTCGGCAGTTTGCGTCGGCCTTGATGCTGCATGACCGGTTGCGAAATCAGTTCATTGCGAACGACAATCATACGGGCCAAGAACTCGGTGAACCGTGTTTGGTTTCGCAAGCAAAAGCAATCGATCGTCGGTCGCAAATGAAACCAACCATCGTCTGGGCGGCGACGGCGTGCCTCGTGTTGCTATCCACTTTACTTTTCTGGCAAAGCTTGGGAACTTCGACTGCGTCTGCTGCCATCCTTGAACTCAATCGAATCATGGCTGCGAACGACCGTTCGCTTGATCGTACGTTTGCAATCTCGGTCCAGACGACAAGCATTCCTCAACGAGGCCCAGGACGAAATTCGCCAGAGTCCGGACGTCCACCCAAACCTTCTCTCGACCAAGCCATTCTAGACGTGCGTGGATCGGATCAGTTCGTCCTTCAGCGGAAGACCTGGCAAGGCGAACTCTTCGTCACAGGCAGCAATGGCGTCACCAGTTGGGCCGTCCGACCCGACGGGCCCGTTCGATTCAGCAATGATCTGACGCGATTCAACCGAGACGTGCCCGGACACGAATACTCGTTACCGATCAATAACCTTCACGATGGACTCGGGGTTTTGCGCACGACTTACGATTTGAATTTGCTGCCTGCGGAGGTGAGCGAATCAGGTGACGGATCGAATGACGGCCAGACCCGGCGGATGATTGCCGTGAAGAAGCATGGGTACCTGGGGCCCGCTGAAGTCGAAATCACTTATACCGCCTCGAGTGGTCAGATTCGCCAATTGCGATTCGTCGAGATGCCGTACGGGCCTGAAGATGTCACGTTAACAATGACTCTGATCAACGAGCACGCTCTTGCAGCAGACTACTTTGGTCACCAATCCCATCATGACCCCCATCGCATCGTGGAACTTGAGTAAATGAAAAAGAAACAAACCGCGGTTATGACCTTCGGAGTCATCGCTCTCATCTGCGCGGCGTTAATGGCCCAGCACGCATGGCTCGCGCCCGCGTTCAGCCAGACATCTCAAGCCAAAATCGGCAAACCGCGAATCAGCGACACCGTGAAAGCAAACATGTACGCCGACAATTGGTTCGTCTTGTACATCAATGGCGAGTTGACGGCGGTCGACTCGATCAAATTCATGCCGCACAACGTCATCTCGGTCGAAATCCTTCCGGCATATCCGATGACGATTGCAGTGATGGCGAAAGACAACGCGGATGCCACGACCGGGATGGAATACGCCAACACGAATATCGGAGATGCTGGTTTCATTTTGAAGTTTGGTGACGGCACGGTCACCAACGCCAACTGGAAAGCCAAAGCGTTTTCTCGCGGGCCAATGGATCACGACACGAAAAACCCGCAAGTTGAAAATTCTCCAATCCCTGAGGACTGGTACGCGATCGACTTTAACGACAGCTCTTGGGGCAAAGCCAAGGTGTACACACAGCAACAAGTTGGCCCCAAGGAACCGTTCTTTGAGCATGATTTCCAAGGTGCCGAATTCATTTGGACCGATGACATCGAACTCGACAACACGGTCATCTTTCGACATTTCGTGACCACGCCGCCGGATGGAAAATCGCGTCCCGATTTCTCGAACCTCAATGACATCGTTCCCGATTCACCGCCCAGGAAACCACGGTAATGAGAATTCATTGTTTTAAAGAAGTGGCTCCCAAGTTCATGAACACTCATTTCTTTTTCACTGTCGTTTTGCATTTCTTGCTTGTCACAGCGGCATCGAATTTATCGGCGCACGAAGGTGGGCATCTTAACGATTCCAGCTCGGCCAAGACATCGCGAACATGGTCGATCGTTGGGCACAGTGAACACGTGCATGGGTCGTTTGTCTCGGCGACAGGTGACCACGTCCAGATTCGCAAGGACAACGGCGAACTCGCACGCATCGCGATCAATCGCCTGGTTTCTTCCGACCAAGCGTGGGTCAAAAATCGAATGGCAGAGCTGGAAGTTCTGAATCGGCAACAGGGCGTGCAGCTTGTCATGATGAACCAATCGGCCCAGTCCGCCGGGGAAAGCTCAATGACCGCGAATTCAATGCCGACGATGGGACAACACTTCAAGCCCTTCGAGAAACTGCTTCAGCTTCGCTGGGACGACGACTACTTTTACGTTGGATCCAACGGGCTGCCGGAGCACGCAATGATGGTTGGTATTCGCTCGTGGCAGCAACAGGTTCCGATTCCACAGAAGTACCTCGGCGCCAACGCTTGGCGAATTCCGCTGCGCCCGGTGCCAGCGAAGAATCCGATGTCGACCAAGAACGACTTTCTGCGCGGGGCCATCGCGTTGGCGGTCAATGGTGTGCCGATTTTCAATCCGTTGAACAATCGCGGCGACGATGCTTACCTGTTCGGCGAATTGGACGAATACGGTGGTCACTGCGGCCGTGCCGATGACTACCACTACCATATCGCGCCCATTCATCTGGAAGAAAAAACGGGATCGGGCAATCCGATTGCCTACGCATTGGATGGCTATCCGATCTTGGGTTACCAAGACGAGAAGGCGGCTGATTTCGCATTGCTCGACAATCTCGGTGGGCACAAAGATGCGTCAGGCAACTACCACTATCACGCGCAAAAAACTTATCCCTATCTGAATGGTGGTTTCCACGGCGAAGTAACCCAGCGCGGTGGTCAAGTGGATCCGCAACCGCGTGCCGAGCCGGTCCGCCCCGATTTGCGACCACTGCGCGATGCGAAGATCACGGGCTTCAGCAGAATCGACAACCGATTCGAACTGCAGTACGACGTGCTGGGCCGTCAAGGAACCGTCACTTATCTCCTGCACGACAACGGCGGAATTGATTTTACGTTCCAGGAACCGTCCGGAAAAATGCGAACCGAATCCTATCGCAGCAAAATGGGCAAACCATTCTTGCCGCAATCCAACGCATTGGGCGTTAATCTTGATTCAGACGGGAAACCGGTAAAAGCAGTGCCTCGGCTGAGTGTCACCAGTCCGGCGTTTGCGGCAGGCGACGAATTGCCCATCGAATTCACAGGCGATGGTGCCGGCGAATCACCGCCAATTGCTTGGACGAAGGGGCCACCTGGAACACAGTGCTATGCAATCAATCTCTGGCATATCCCCGGATCGGGTGAGGTCAAATCCTATTGGCTACTTCATGGCATCCCGGCAGATGTCACGAGTTTGCCGCAAGATGTTCATGGTGTTGGAACGGCGGGCACGAACGACAAAGGGCAACCGGATTACGACCCGATGAAATCGAAGGGCCCTGGTACCAAGCAATACCACATCACGGTCTATGCGTTGTCGGAATCACCAAACTTCCCCTCCGCAAACGTCACACGCGACGAATTGCTAAAAAGTATCTCAGGAATCACGTTGGCCGAAGGCACATTGGACTTCCAATACACTCGAGATCGAAATCTTTCCGGGATAATCCTTCCCGGCGCGGTACTTATCGTGTTCGCCGCGGTTTCATTGTGGGTCGGTTCCCGCTGGTTCAGCTCTCGAAAGCAAACACGTGCAACTGCCTTTGCTCCCGCACAGACCGATTGCTGTGTGCTTCTCTAGACTTTTCTTTTTCAATGGTTGTGTTTATGTCTCGACGTTTGGCTTTGCTCCTGTTCTTGGCCTCCAGCTTAACACCGTCGTCCCAGGTCTCGTATGCAGACTGGACTCGTTTTCGAGGCCCGAACGGATCCGGTGTCAGCGAATCGGACGCTCCAACCGAATTTGGTGCTGACAAGAATATTGGTTGGAAACTGGAGCTACCTGGACGCGGCATTTCCAGCCCGATCGTGGTTGGCGACAAAGTCTTTGTCACTTGCTATTCCGGCTACGGCATGGGAGACGGTCAAGGAACGCTAGAAGATCTAAAACGTCATCTCGTTTGCGTTGACCGCATATCCGGAAAGACGCTGTGGACCAAAACCGTGAACGCCAAAATGCCGGAAGACGAGTATCGTCCGCCAGGCGTGACAACGCACGGTTACGCAAGTAACACCCCGACGAGCGATGGCACGCTCGTCTATGCGTTCTTTGGAAAGTCGGGGGTCTACGCGTATGACATGGACGGCAACGAAGTTTGGAATCAAAGCGTCGGCGCAGAACCTAGCTTCAAAGGATTCGGTTCGGCGGCAAGTCCGATCGTGTTCGAGGACAGCGTGATCGTGAACGCCGCTGACGAATCGCTAGCGATCGTTTGGTTGGACAAAGCGACCGGAAAAGAGAAGTTTCGTGCCACAGCCGATGGGCTAGGCGAATGTTGGACGACGCCAATCGTCGTTAACGAAGGTGGCATCGATCACGTTATCGTTTCCGTGATCGGCGAAGTTTGGGGATTGAACAACGCCACCGGCAAGCTCGCTTGGTACGCCAACGGAGTCAATTCTCGTAACGCTCAGGTCAGCGCGGTCGCCGGTGATGACGGCATCGTTTACGCGACAGGCGAAGAAGCCATTGCTGTTCGCGTTGGCGGGAAAGACGATGTTTCGGAATCAAACACGGTCTGGGAAGGTCGTGTAAGACCTCGCTATGCCACGCCCGTCGTACTGGACGGACACCTGTACTCGGTGAGTGGATCGGTCTTCGAATGCCTTGATGCCAAGACCGGCGAAAGGGTTTTCCAGGAACGTCTGCCAGGCGCACCCGCGGGCGGTGACGAAGAACGTCGCGGAGGCGGGGAATCAGGCGGTGGTCGTGGTGACCGAGGCTTTGGCGGACCGGATGGTGGCGGCGGTCGACCCGGTGGAGGTGGTGGTGGTGACTATGCATCCCCAGTCGTTGCCAGCGGCAAGATCTATATCACGACCAACGCTGGCATGATTCATGTCGTCGAAGCAAAACCTGAGTACAAGCTGATTACATCGAATGACATGACGTTCGACAAAAGCGGATTCGGTGCCACGCCAGCGATCAGTGATGGCAACCTATTCATACGATCCAACACCCATCTCTACTGCATCGGTTCGGCTGAATAGGAAACGTCCCGAATGTCGAGGTCGTGCCAACGATACGATTGGCCGGTCAGGCAATCGCAGTCAAGTAGGGCCGGTTCCTACCGGCCGAGATTGAGCGTGACCGCCCCTAAGTGCTAACGTGCACTGGGAACAAGCGTGCGAAATGGAGTTCGATTCTTGGGCGCACTACGGCCCGACGCCTTCAGCTTCGCCAGCAAGGCTTGAAGCTCTTTCCGTTTGGCTTCTTTCGTAAAGTACAAGTTGTTCGTTTCACCGGGATCATCGTCCAGGTTGTAAAGCTGGCCCGCTGCGTCAGGAGCTTTCTCTGGGATGGCCCACTCTTGCATGTTTTTCACGTCATAGTTGTTCCCGCCGGACCCTTGGTGATCCAGGTACTTCCATGATCCCTGGCGAATCTGGAACTCGCCGCGAAAGCTCTGCGTCAGCAGGTGCGGCCGAATGGACTGCGATTCATTCTGCTGACCCATCATCACGGGCAACATGTCAAAGCTGTCCGTCGCAGCACTATCCGGCAGCGAGACGCCGACGACCGAAGCCAGCGTTGCGAAGATGTCGGTCGTGTTTGTCATTTGTGCCGACACCTGCCGCGACGGGATGTGTCCTGGCCATCGAGCAATGAAGGGAACGCGGTGCCCGCCTTCCCACGCATCGCGTTTCATTCCCCGCCATCCGTCCGATGGATCGTGCTGATGATCGTGTCGCATCCAATTGACGTGAAGGGTTTCCGCGCCGTTGTCAGAGTTAAACAGCACGAGAGTCTGCTCATCGATCCCAAGTTCTTTGACCAAGTCCAGCACGCGTCCAACCAGCACGTCCAGCTCCCAAATAAAGTCTGCACGAGGCCCTGCTTCGGTTGCTCCATTGAACTCTTCGGCTGGCAAAACCGGCGCGTGTGCGATTTGAGTCGAGAGCACGGCGAAGAAGGGTTTGTCAGGTGTCGCCTGACGATGTTCTGTGATAAAAGCCTTCGTTTTCTCGAAAAACAATAGGTCCGCGTTCATGAAGTCATAGCCCGGTGACATCCATCCGGCATCATTATCCCATCGCCACTTGCCACCGGGATTCGGCAGGCTCTTAGGATCGTGCCGCTGGCTCGCAGGCGTGGCAACCATCCCGTTTTCGATGTAGACGTAAAGTGGATCGGTATTCGGGCAATTGGGGGTTACGAAAGACTCATCGAAACCGCGCGTGTTCGGTCCATCAATCAACGGAGTGCTCTTTTCGTAATCGATCAGCAGCGAATTTTCGAAGCCGCCGCCGAGACGTTTGCCGTCCTTGTCGAACCAACTAAGTCCTACGTGCCACTTGCCGAAAACTCCGGTTCGGTAACCCTCTTGCTGCAGCATTTGAGCAACGGTCAGCGTTCCCGGTTTTAGGTAACTTGGTCCACCGGGCCCCTCGAACGCACCACCACCGCGACCGGTGGAACGAAAGATTTGTTGTCCCGAGAACAAACCGTAACGAGACGGTGAACAAATCGTTGACGGACTATGGGCATCCGTAAACCGAATGCCTTCGGCTGCCATTTGATCTAGTCGCGGAGTCTTGTAGGGAGCTTCGCTGTTGTAACAGGACAGATCGCCAAAACCCAAGTCGTCGGCATAAACGATGATGATGTTGGGATGGTCCGCAGCCTGACAGATGCCATTCATCGCCAAAAGAACGACGATCCAGCACATAAGCTGACCGGTCAGCCAAACTTGTTTTGAAACTCTCGTTTGATCAAACACAGTACTCTCGTTGATAGATTTAGCGGGCAATTGGAAGATTCGCTACCGTGGTCCGGGTGGTAGATTCTCGATCAGATATCGCAGAATCAGCATTCGCACGTGAACGACCGTTCCCGGCCCTTCTCGAAGTCCATGGTCACGGTTCGGGTACACCATGTAATCAAACGGCTTGCCCAGTTCGATCAACCGATCCACGAGCCCTTCGATGATTTGAATGTGCGTGTTCGTTTCGCCGGAACCGGTGACGATCAACAGTTTACCTTTGAGACCCTCGGCAAAGTTAATCGGCGCCGACCGCTCGTATCCATCTGCGTTGACTTCGCGAGTTCGCATGTAGATTTCCTGGAACCACGCGTTGTAGAGCCAGGGTTGTGGCTTGGGCACCACGGCGATGCCAACGTGGTAGACCTCCGGTTTTCGGAACATGGCATTGAGCGTGTTGGAACCACCACCGCTCCAACCCCAGATACCAACTCGGTCCAGATCGACGTACGGTTTCATTTCCGCCAGCTTCTGGATACCGGCAGCCTGTTCTTCGGTGGACAACGGGCCAAGGCTGCCGAAGATCGAACGTCGCCATGCCGCACCTTTGGGTGCCGCCGTGCCACGGTTATCGATGGACACCGTTATGTATCCGTTGTCCGCGACGACACGAAGAAAATCAATCTGCGCGGCACCCCATTTATCGAGAACCGTTTGCAAGTAGGGTTCGCCGTAAACATAGACGAAAACGGGGTACTTCTTCGACTCGTCAAAGTCACGTGGTTTCGTGAGAGATGCATCCATCATCACCCCGTCGCCGATGTCGATCTGTACGAACTCGGTTGGGTGAGTGACCATCTGCTGATATTTCTCACGAAGCTCGCTGTGATCGTCCAGCACGCGAACCACTTTGTGATCAGGCAACTCAACAAGATCCACCACAGGAGGATCGTTCAAAGTCGAATAGGTGTGGGTCGCCCACTTCGCATCGGGTGAAATTGTGTATTCGTGCGTGCCGGGTTGGTCCGCCGGCGTGATACGCTGCAGGGTACCGCTACCATCCAACGGAACTCGGTAGAGATACTTTTGTGTCGCGTTGTCGGGAGAGGCATAGAAGTAGTACCAACCGCCAGCTTCATCGATTTGGGCTCGATCGATCAGATCGAATTCACCTGGGGTGAGCTTCGTTTCGGTCTTTCCATCGCGGGAGAGCAACCACGCGTGTCGCCACCCGTCCTTCTCGCTAATGAAGACGAAGGCTTCGCCATCGCGAATCCACTCGGCGCCCGAGTTGATACCGTGGCTGCCAACGGCCCAGGCATCATTGACCTCGCTGTAAATGCGATTGAGTGTTCCGTTAACCGAAGCGATCCAGAATTCGCGTTTGTCACGGAAACGACTCATCGTTTCTACCAACAATTCATCGGAATCGCTGATCCAATCGACCTGTCCCAGATAAAAGCCTTCGTCAGGAACATCGATTGGCAGCCAACGGACTATTCCTCCGCCAGCGGCGGTCACGCCAACACGAAGTGATGCCAACGTTCCGCCGACTCTGGCAAACCGATGCTGTGCGACACCGGGGTAAGACGGATCGCCCGGAACTAGAACCGATCGTTGTTTGACGTCGGTGTTATCAACTTCCACAAACGATACGTAATTTCCACTCGGACTCCAACGCAGGTCGCGATACGAGATATCGCGATCGCCGACGTCTTCGGTCAATTGGACTTTCTTGTCACCATCGACATCGTGCACAAAGACTTTGCGATTACGTATTTTCACAACATGCTTACCGTCGGGTGACAGTAGGCTTGTCGTATCGGTGTCCTCGACAACGCTGCGAGTTCCCGAGTTGGCATCGTAGAGAGCGACAACGGGCTTGTGTGTCTTCGAATCAGTTTCGCGAAGCTTGTACCCAGAGCTGTCCGGAAGCCACTCGGGTTCAACGTTCGGAACGCGAAACTCGTTGCGATCGTAAATCGCGCGCAGCCTCTCGGCGGATTCGTCCTGCCAGTTCAGATCCTGGCCCCGAACTTCGGTGAACCAGGCGCAGTTCAGCGCAAAGGCTGCAAAGAAAATGACGTGCTTTAAGATCGGTTTCATTGTGACTGCACCAAAAGTGAATGGTCGAACTGCCTACTTGTAGAACGCCGGCTTCCGCGGCTGCACGCCCAGTTTCTCGTAGTTGAATCCACCGGCAAGCGGCTTGTACTCGCCAACGAATTCGACCGATCGGTTGGCATCGATGTCCGCTTCCCTGCCGAGTCCCCAGTACACAGCGTTCACCGTTAGCCGCCGAACGCCTTCGTTGGCGAAGTCTTCAGCTGATCCCATTGTGAAGTGAAAGATTCTTGAGGACCGATCCAGATTGCCCTTCCAGGTTTTCGTCCAAGCGATCGGCAGTGGTTCTTTCTTTGTATTTGGCGGTGCGCCCGGCTGCAGGTTGACCAGCGGTTGTCCAAGAACCAGTGCCGTGCAGTCTTCAGGAAACGGATGCTTGTCTGTGTGGCAGCGGTAAACGTCGGACGTGCCCCAGATCTCGTCGACGCCCGTCAGAATTGGATGTGTCTGCTGATCGTCAACCAGGATGCCCAGCGTGGACTCACGATGCCAACCGCCGTGATGCCCCGAGAATGCACCGCCAAGAAGTTCTCGTAAGCCGACGGTACGATTGTCGACCACGTAATCTTTCCCAAGCTGAAAGCCGTGATTGGCGGTGCGCAGCGCTATGATCGGTTTTCCCGAATCAAAGTAGTCATGAAAGTGCTTCATTTGGTCGTCCGGCAAATGCATGAACCGAGACATCCAAATCAAACAGTCGGCGTCTGAGAGTTTTTCGAGACCAGGAATCGAGTGACGCTTTTCCTTATCTTTGAACGGGGCCGGCAGCGTGGGGTCAACCTCGCCGTTCTCGTTGACGGAAAACAGAACCGTGCAATCGAATCCATGACGCTTGGCAAGCACCTTGGCCAACATTGGCATCGACTGTTCGCTACGGTATTCCTGTTCAGCAGCGATCAGAACGACATGCTTTCCTTTTCCAGGGCCATCGCCACCCTTGAAATGCAACCACGGTTTCGACTGACCTGAATCTTCAGAAGGAAGCTTCTGTTCTGAATCAGTCTTGGGGATTTCGTTCAGCGTGTAGTACGCATTCGCGTGCAGCAATTTGTCGTCATCGCTGGACCGCATGTCAGGCAAGAAGAAATCATGCACATGACCTTGAACCAATCCATCCACTTCGATCACCACACTCATGGCATCCTCGGCCACACTGACCGCCGACACTTTGGGTTCGGTCTGATCGACTTCCGGACTGCCGTAGGCTTGCCGATACATGTGGGTGAATGTTTTTAGTTGATAAGTCTGCGGCTGCGCAGCGATGTCGCGATCGACAGGCTTTGTAAACGCCATCTCGAAACCTTGCGGCTTTGCCTTGATCTCTTTGATCTCGAACGGCATCAACCCGGTCCAGTCGAGTCGCTGGATGGCATAGGCTTTCGGTCCTCGAACCGGCCAGCCACGATTGGTTCCTCCGGCGATCAGACTTCCGTCCGGAGTGAACTGAACGGCCAGCAGTCCAGTATCGAATCCTTCGCGAAATGGATAACACGCACCTTGCCAGACACCGTTGACTTTTTCGGTCGTCGCCCGCATGACGACTCCTAAACTAAAGTCGCCGATGAAGATCTGATTGGAAAACGGCCCAAACTTTCCGCCGGTACGATCGACTTGAAAACCAGAAATCGAACGGCCCATCCTGATATAAGGAAAGACGACTGCGTACGGCACAAGCTGTTCGACTCTTTTGCGTTCGACCTCCAACCGTGAGGGCGTGTTTGGCTGTACCGGAACTGGTCCCATTTCAGGTGCTAGTTCGTACCAATTGAAACTGATTGGATGGCCCATGAACCCACCTGGCTCTAACACTTTCAAACTGCACGATCCGTTCCACGGACCCTGGCTCTCTGCATAGAACATCACGCCATGTTCGTTGGGGCCGACGCCGCAGGGGCTGCGAATGCCGCTGCATATGGGAATCACTTTGCCTTCGGGAGTGATCTTCAAGCACCAACCGCGAAACGGTTCGTCGGAGTGATAAGACTTCGTCAAGCAAAGTGCGACCCATACGTTCCCATCGGCATCCGGCTTGGAACCGAAAGCAAACTCGTGGTAGTTCCCAAATCCCCAGGCATCGCTGATCGTGTCGAACTGGTCGGCTCGTTCGTCGCCATCGACATCTGTGATTCGGCTCACTTCGGCTTGCTGAGTGACGATGAAAGAACCGTCGCGATAGGCGAGCCCGAAAATTTCGTCGAGACCTTCGGCGAACTTGTGGAATTTCGGTTCCGGGTGTTCGTCAAACACACCATCGGCGACGAAGATGTCACCGCGCCGAGTCGCGATTGCCAACGACTTCTTGTCAGGCATGACTTCAAAGCTGCCCGCTTCGATCGCAAGCTCCTTCGGCAGCGGAACGTCGACCAGTTCGTAGTATGCGGACTCTTCTTCACCGGTTCCCCAGTACTCACCGAGCGGCTGAGTCTGAGGAGCACACGCAAACGTGATCGCGGCCATCGTCTTTATTAAAATCGTGAACATGTTCGTCTTGGGTGTAGGCAATCTGTCGTGGAGGCAAGCGTTTACGAGGCCGTTACGCAGTCATTCCCAGAGGTATTCGATCACGATTTCCTGGGTCTGCCGCGGGGCAAGCTTCAACGGCAGATAAAGAAAACCACCGTCAGCGATTTCGGGCACCTGCCCCGAGACAACTTTGATCGTGAGTCCTTTGCCGACTTGATAACTGGCGCCAGTTTCGCCTTTGATCTTATCACTGTTGGTGTTCTCACTTTTGGCCAAGCGAAACCGAAGCTGGTCGCGTTCTTCTGACGACGTCAACGTGACTCGCCGTCGCAACTGCATCTGCCCCGATGTGTCGTCTTTGAATTCACTGAAGTAATCTTCGACGGAAATCGATCCGAACTCGTATCGCATCGTTGGCCGGCGCTGCTTGTCTAGGGAATAGCCATTGAACTGATGGGTCGACGGCCGGCGGTTATCGGTAATTATCGGTTTCGTTCCATCAAACAATTCGGGCCCCTTAGCCAATTGGATGGCCGGCCCCATCGCGCGAACATTGCCGCTGCCTTGTCCATACCACGCCGCAGCTGGATCGACGAACTTGCCTTTCCAAATCGTGGCCAGTCGCATTTGCTGTGCGTCGTAAGCCAAATTCACTCCGCCCGGATAGCCAACGCCAATGCCGCGTTTGCCGATCTCCGGATACTGGCGTCGCAACATTCTCGCTTCGTTGGTGACAACAATTTCCAGCGGCTCTTTGATGACACCCGCTGGAGCCCTAGCCTGTCGACCTTCCAACAAGTATTGCCAGATGGTTTCGATTTGATCTTCGGGGGCACCGGCGATGTCCGACCGGAGCGCGACCCCGCCGGGCCAGTACGAAGGCATGACCGTGTTAGGACTGAACTTTTGGGGAGCCAGCATGTATTGGTAGAACCAATCTTTCTTGAGCCGCTGTGCCATCTCCGTCAGATCGACCGCAGGCATCGTGTCGGACAACTTGTACTGGTACGTGTGGCAGGCAGCGCAATTAAGCCCCTGATCGCCAACCAACTTCAGCCCAAGTTTTCGGCTCTCATTCGGATCACCTGCAGTGGCAAAATTCGTTTCGGAGAGTTTGTCCGATGCTTGAAACAGTTCAACCAAATGTGCGACGTTCTGTTCGCCATACTGCGGCATTCGGGTTTTCATGTACGGGCGAATCGATCGTCCATTCACCAAAACATCACGCATCCATTTCGGATTCAACTTGGCGCCGACACCAGAAAGCGGCGGCGGGATTCTCCCCTGTTCGCCAAGATTCAAGTTGGTAGTTTGGAAATGTGCACGGCGTTGTTCGCTGACTCCGCCAAGGTTGTCACGACTATGGCATGCGGTACAGCGTAACGACACCAATGTGAACTCGATCGTCTGCTGAGCATCCAACGCGCTAAGTCCGCTGCTAAGTCCCGCCTTGATGTTATTGGTTTCAGCTTCCGTCAGACCAAAGTCTGGCCAATTACCTGGTTCACTCGCCAGACAACCTTTGCTGACGTTCACGTCCGACAGTTTCGCAAAACGAGCCGATGAGCCAATTGAGTCGACAATATCCGCGTGGCATTTGGCACAATCAAGCTTCGCGAAGAGTTGCTTTCCTTTGTCGGCAAGCTTTGCGTCAACGACCCACGGTTTCCCCAATACGGATGTCAACATTTCGTCATTCTGAAGCAAGTAGCTGGCAAGAACGCTCGCTTCGCGATGAGTTAACTGCATGTTTGGCATCCGGCCCGAAGGTCGCGCCGCCTGCGGATCTTCCAGGAATGCGATAAGCGCTTGCGAACTGTATTTCGTTCGGATCTCTCCCATCGGAACGGAATCATTTAGCGGTTGCTCGACAGCGGTTTCGTCACGCGGTGAATGACAGGCAACACATCCGACGGAATGGAAAACGTTGCGGCCGCTTTCGATCGAATCGTGATCAACCTCGCCTGCTTCGTCACGAACCCGATCGCCAGAGACCGATAACAGGAAGTGAACGATCGCTTCGGCGGACTCGATTCGTTCCGTTTGATCCATCTGCCCCATCAGCGAGGGCATGCTGGTTCCAGGTTTGGTCTGATGTGGATCCGCAATGAACTGAGCCAAGTATTGTGGACTCAGTCGTTGTGCGGACCACTTGAGGTTGGGGCCATGATGAACGGCCGGCAAAGAATGAATTGAAGACGACTCGTGACACGCCACACAGTTGCGTTCTCGGATTAGTACCAGTCCTTTCATTTTAGATGTGAGTTCTCGCGTCGGAGCCGCTTGAACTTGAGATGTTGCTTTGGCAGGCCCGCGTTCTTTGACGTCGATGACGTACCGCAATAGATCAAGGAATTGCTGCCGACCGCTCAATTGGTCCGCTAGCCCGCTAGGCATGATGGAAACTTTGCCAGGATTCGTTTCGGCAATGTTCGTGCGAGGGATCGTATGCAACTTGTCGATATTCTGGCCATCTCGCAGTACGACGGTGCTGTCATCCTGACTAACGACAAGACCCCTGAGAACTCGGCCGTCCATAGTCAGCACACTTAGCGTTTCATAGCCCTTTGAAATCGCCTTGGATGGATCCAACATCGATTCAACGAGCGACGCGTCAGTGACTTCCTTTCCTAATTCGCTGAGGATCGGGGCAAGGCGATCCTTCTCAGCCGCCGGTTGATGACACTTGGCGCAATTGATGTTCTCGCGGCGAAATAGAATGGCTCCGCGAACAATGTCCCCCGACTCACGTGCCTCGAGAACCAGTTGTTCGGGAGCTTCCTTTTTCAATTGCTGTGTCAATGTCTGCGCCTCGACGCAACTCAAAACAGAACAGAACACGAACAACACAAGGACGAGTCGATAACAGAACCACACTATATTAAATCTCCAGTACAACATCTCCGAACACCTTTCTTTTCGATCAATCCGCATGCTTCGATTGGCTGACAATGGTGTCACGAAACTCGTGCTCCGATTCCGATCGACGCTGCTTGGCATTCTCGGGCATTTTCTCTGCGATGTTTCACGACTCGCCCATGTCGTTTTTCAGGTCGTAGAGTTCGATTGAGTCGCCATCATAGTACTTGATCCAATTGCAATTGACCTGCAACGCGAATCGGCACCAGCTTGGGCGAAAAAAACATGCTACATCTGGCCGAGCGAGCCGAATCTCTGGAGGGGCATCGCAATCACGCATCCGCTGGCGACATCGACAGCATGACTTCGCTCCTTCGACACTGTGAGCGTTCGACAGAGCACCGCGATCGGCCACCGGTCGCGATGCTTTTCAATGAACTTGAGCCTCACTTGCTTTCTTCGGCAAAGAACGCCGTCGCTTTTTTTAAAATGTCGCGTTTCATCTTGAGTTGTCGGTTCTCCTCACGGAGCCTTTTCAACTCGGCCTCGACCGACTGGCTGCCAGCCGAGGCGTCCGGAAAGGTCCCTTCACCATCGAAGGACTTCTTCTATTACGGAGCATCGTTTCACGCATGTTCAAGTCTTTGGCGACGGCTGCGTACCACAGCCCTTGTTCAATGACCTTCTTGACGGCAGCCAGTTTGAATTCTCTGCTGAATGTTCCACGCTTGTCCATGAATCGGATCTCCTTCCAGAAAAGTCTGACATCTCTCCATCCACTGTCAACTTTTCGTGGACAATTTCCGTGATTTTAAGCCACTTCTGGATCAACTGTCACGTGCACTCTCGCGGCCACAAAATGCGAGACGCTTGATCCTCTTCTTTGCAGCTGCCATCGTCGTCGTCGGAGATCGAGCCGTCTCGGGCGTGATTCGGTTGTCCGTGCTTGCCAAGTCAGTGAATCCGTCGGCCTATCATCGGCTTTTCTCGTACCGGCGTTGGTCATCGCGAAAACGTGCCTGTGTCATCGGCAGATTCGTGGTCGATCGTTTCTGTCCCTGGGGCATTGCCAAGTGGTTGGCGATGAAGTCGTCAACGGGCATCGTGGCAAGAACGTTTACGGCAAAGCTCGGCATCGCGTTGCTCGATGAATACGACAATCTCGTCAGCGCGAATCGAGGCATTAGTAACTCAGAAGATCTGTCCCAACCGAGTTGCGGCGGACAAGTTGTTCGTCAATGATCGTCTAGGCATTATATTGATCGTCCCGGCGGAACCACCATCTCGCAGCGGAAGATGGACTTCGAGGCCGAATTCCAGCAACATGCGGACTGGTGTGTTAGTCCGTAAACGCAAGCAACTTTTTTGAGTTTCCTTTTTCTGGTTAGACATGTCTTTGATGCACAAACCATTTATGTCAGTGGCTTCGTTCTTGCTGTTTATCGCGATCGCCGTGAGTTCACAAGCCGCTTCTCCAAAGCCACGTATGGTGGTTCTGACCGATGTGTCGACTTGGGAAACGGATGACAGTGAGTCGCTAGTGCGATTGATGGCTCATGCGGACTTGCTCGAGATCGAAGGTCTCGTTTTCACAACCGGCTGGAGCCTGGACAAGGTCCGTGATGACTTCATCGACTTGATCCATGACGCGGTGGACGCATACGAAAAGGATTTGCCAAATCTTCAAAGGCGATCAGAGCAAACGGAGTTTCTGGCGGACGAGTCGCGACAGGAAATCGGCTATTGGCCGAGCCCCAAGTCGCTTCGCGATGTTACGGTTTTTGGCAGTCGGAAGCGTGGCGCAGAGCATGTGGGCGACGGGAATGATTCGCCTGGAAGTGAGTTGATCATCAAGCTCGCTGACGAAGACGACGAACGCCCGCTTTGGATCACGGTGTGGGGCGGTGGCAATACGCTCGCGCAGGCCGTCTGGCGAGTCAAGCAAGATCGAAGTGAAGAGGAGTTGAAGACGTTCTTACACAAGCTCCGTGTATACACGATCACCGATCAAGACCGCGACCAAAAAATACCGTTCTCAGATAGCTCGCACCAGTGGCTCAGGCGTGAGTTCGCGAAGGATCTGTTTTTCATCTGGGACGAGTGCGCGTGGAAATATCAAAATGGAACCGGCAAGAAGAATTGGCAGGAGTACAAAACGCATATCCAGAACCATGGTCACTTGGGCAGCGTTTATCCGAAGTACAAGTACGGCGTCGAAGGCGACACACCCGCGTTCTTGCACTTGCTGCCGATCGGTCTCAATGATCCCAGCGTCGCCGGGCAAGGTAGTTGGGGCGGCTACTTTGTCTGGGGTGTTGGTGAGGATGGCGAGACGTCCTGCTATACGAATTTCAAGGGGGAAGCAAACAAAACTTGCTACTTGCTCGAAACTCATTTTTATCCAGCAACATTCAACAACTTTGCCGCACGCATGGACTGGGCCAAAGACGGAAGCGGCAATCGCAATCCGACCCTTGTTATCGACGAGAATCTAGATGTTGAATTTCTCACCATGAAGCCACGGCAAGGCAAGACGGTCACGCTGGACGCATCCCAATCGTTTGACCCCGATGGAAACGAATTGAGTTTCAATTGGTGGGTATTGTCGCAAGCGGGTACGTGTGGTTCAAACATCAAGATCGAGAATAGTGATTCGAGTGTTGCATTGATCAATGTGCCGAAAAATTCAGCGGGAGAGAGCTTTCACGTGATCTGCGAAGTCACCGATGACGGAGTTCCAAGTCTCACTAGCTACCGCAGAATCATTTTCGAGCCCATTAAATAAGAAACCGCGATTCACCAGCCGAACTAGGCGTCGCCGGAACGTATCCACTCGATTGTTAACGCGTGCGGCGAAGTTCAGCAGAACGTCTTGTTGCACGAGCCCGACTATCCGACCACAGGGTCGGTACTTGCAGTCGTACGTCAAGGCAAGCCCAAGTGCGGTGTAAATGCGGTGGGCGACGGACAGGATTCGCCGTGATCAGAACTGCTGATCGCGGCGGTCGTGACGTGATAGCCGTGGTCACTCATACTTACGCGATACAAACGAGCTATCGTGGATGTGACAGAGTGACCTTGCACCAAGTATGATCTTGGTTGGCGATTCAAGTGTGTTTCAGAGTCCACATTCCCACGAAGTTACGTCAGCTAGACGGCGCGACTTTGAAACAGATTTCCAGCGATTCGCCGACTCGATGTCGCCACCGTCGCTAGACGGTGGATGTGCCGCGATTTCAACGCTCTGGCGAGCGTAGCGACGCGATAGTGGCGTTTTTCAGTTAGCCCAATAACCAAGATACCCAACATGACTGCTCGAATTTTCGTTGTACTGATGTCCTTCGCCATATTAATTGGCATGAATCGCTCGGCGTTTGCGGATGGGTTTTCAATTTCGTGTGAGGAGTCGCAGGTTGCGATTAAATACGACGGCAAGCTTGTCACTAAGTATCACTACCGAGACGCTGAGGCGAGGAAGCCTTACTTTTGGCCAGTGATCGGACCAACCGGCAAGTCGATGACGCGGGCGTTTCCGATGGAGAATGTCGAGGGTGAGCAGCATGACCATCCTCACCATCGAGGCGTTTGGTTCGGTCACCAAGGTGTCGGAGGAACAGATGTTTGGTTAGAGGCCGCATCAAAGAATCTCAAAGGCGAAAAGCAACAAGAGTTCTTGGCGAGCTTGGGCACCATCACTCACACCGCGTTCACGGAAATCTCGGCCAACCAAGATCACGCCGTGATTCGCTCAACAAACGACTACTTGGATTCGGCTGGCAAGCAACTCTTGGGTGATGAGCGAGCGATGGTCTTTCAAATGATCAACGGTCAACTCGTACTCGATTTTGACATTGCGCTGATTGGCGAGTACGGCGACATCGAACTGCAAGACATGAAAGACGCTGGGTTGAATGTTCGTGTTCCGACATCGATGTCGCTCACCGACGGCAAAGGCCACATACTCAATAGTGCTGGAGATCGCGATGGTGATACGTGGTCAAAAGCGGCTGATTGGGTCGATTACCACGGCCCCGTCGACGGCGAACATCTTGGAGTCGCGTTTTTGAACCATCCGTCGAGCTTCCGTCATCCGACCCGCTGGCATGTGCGCGACTACGGGTTATTCACGGCGAATGCATTTGGGCCGAAAAGCTTACACGAAAGTGCTGAATCTGGCACATTCACGATGAAAACTGGCGATAGTGTCTTCCTGCGCCATCGCATTATCTTCCACGAAGGTGATTCCGAGGCAGCCGGAATCGCAAACGCCTACAAGACATATGCGGCCTCGAAACGTTAAAGCATCGATTCAGATTATTCGTACGGCTTGCGTTTCAATCGCTGCTTGGCAATCTGAGGCGATTGAGAGATATCGACTACTACTGAATGACATCTACATGATGCAAAGCAATTCACTTTTCGCTGTTCTCGAAACTTTGTGCTGTGCGACACTCTTCGAAGCCACTTCCGCTTTGTGGGCAGTGTGACCTGACGCCGCCGCGCTACTGGCCTGTGCCGAAGCTATTGCCGGCGTTCGTTTTCGTCGAGTTTGTGAAGCTATTGGAAAAGAATGTCATTGTAAGCGTCGTTCCAACTTCGGAAAGAGACGATCGAATGATAGATAAGTCGCTCCCCGTACAGGTCTCTCTTCATTACAAACTTGAAAAGTACTCTCTCGTTAAAGTTCAGAGATAGCTTGTGTTTGCATGTTACCCGTCCCGTTCGGCCTCTTGCCGATCGCGTGTAACGGGTTCTGTCTTTGGCACGCTTGAAAGTTCTCTGGTTCGAACGTCACACCCGATCGCGAGGGCGGTCGTGTGTGAACCTGACCGGTCGCCGCGGGATCGACGACTGGGCTGCCGTGGTGTCGAGCGGCCGAGAAACGGTTCGGATTGTTCTTAGGATGCCGGGGGGAACGCGTTAGTACATTCGCGTTGGTCGCTAAACGGATTTTCGATTCGGTGATTTGCGTCCAGTTTCGATCGCTTCGGTTCCGAAGATGATCAGATCCGTCGCAGCCTTGCTGAGCTTGACAATCTCGTCGACGATACTGCCGCTTAGCCATGCCGCTTTGGGCTGAGGCTCGTGCAGTGTGAAACTTTTGAGCTTGATGTACTCGGCCAATGCGTGTTCACGTTGATCGGAGTACCCACGCGGCATCGACTGTAACCTTTCCTCCGACATGAATTCGTAACCTACTTTGTCCAGCTTCTTGGCGATCTTGGAAAATCGGTTTGGGCTGCTCGAATATTTGATTGCGGATGAGGTTGACGACTTTGGTTTCCAGTTGATGAAACCCTGCCGCGATGAACCCGCCGCTTTCGCTCAACTGGGCATAGACGACCGCGGCTGCCACGGACTTGATTCCCGATTCGGTCAACAAACCACTGACGTAGGTGTTGTAGGGCGCCTTGTTCTTCGAAAAGCGAACATCTCGGTTCATCCGAAACATCGTTTGCTTTCCGCCTTGAACGGGAAACTTCGATCGCTTTAGCTTCAATGTCGCGGCTTCGAGCATTTCAGCGAAAGGCTCCTGCAAAGATTCCCTCACTTCATCGCGATGCACGTCAAACCAGGTTTTACTGTTGTCCTTCTTCAGTCCCTTCAATAGATCAAACGACTTTTCAGTAAATTTCATGCGAGTGATCCTGGTTGCTCTTTTGAAAAAATTGGCTCATCTGACGAAAGCGTATTCGAAAGCAAATCTTTAATGAGCCGTTCAGAATCGTATGAACATGTTAACCGTGACCACCTTCGCAGCAGGTCTTACAAATCCGATGGCACTTGTTGAATTGCAACTTGCCGCGACTATCAATCAAGCTTCCACCGCAGGCCCGACACGCGGTCTCTTTCGGACACGACGGCTTTTGATCAGGAGTTTCGATCATTGGCGAATGATTGTCTCGCCAGGAAAACAATTGGTGCTCTTTTACTCGGCGGAACGCCGCATCCGACCCGGTGCCGCCCCACCACGGCCCACCGCCGGCCGATTGCCGCGACTGACTCGAATCATGGCCCTGGCCATCCACTTCGACCGAGCCCTATTAACCGGCCGATTCCAATCCCAAGCCGACCTCGCCCGAGCCGGCCAAGTCACCCGCGCCCGCCTAACTCAAATTCTCAACCTCACTTGCCTCGCCCCCGACATCCAAGAACAGCTTCTACACCTGCCGGCCTACACCGAAGGGCGAGCCCCTCTCGCCGAACGCGACGTCCGCCCCATTGCGGCTGAACCCAATTGGACCAAGCAAAGATCGTGGTTCGCCAAGCATTCAACTTAAAGATCTTTGAGTCTCTGATCGGCCCCTGCCGGCACCATCTCATCGCTGCCCAGAAGCCACAGATCTCGCTCTCATAAGTCTGGCAAAGGTCTCTGCGATCCACCGCATTCGGTCAACTCAATCGTGTTAACCGAGACCCAAGTGTCAAACAGAAAAGCAGAGACATTTCGCGGTTGGGTCCGGGGTCCGAAGCCAATCGGTAGGGTTCGCCCCGCCACCCCGGACTTCTAGACAGAAACAGAGACCGCGGCAAATTCCACCCACCGCGTCGTTTCACCGCAAAAAACGCGGTCAAAACGAAAAACGCCCGCTGGCCGACATGCGACCACGGGCGTTAACTGGTTTGCGAGAGCTTTCGCGATTTCAAAATCAGCTCCCCGATCCCGACCGTCTCCGGAAAGAGTCTCTGTTGTAGGAATTTCGTAAGCCCGTATCTGCATCCGGATTACAGCAAATCCGTCCGGTTCGGTCGAGGCTGTTTGCGACTCGGTCGGCTGCGGAGTTTTTCTGGTCGGGATAACAGTGATCTGTTCACCGGGAGTCGATTTGTCTTTTTGAAAAGACCAGCCGCTGTTTGGTTAACAGGTGGCGACTCCGTTGCAAGTGTCTGGGGCGTTGCTGCTTTTTTGCGTTAGGTATCAGCAACTTGGGTCATTCGATTCGGGAAGGCCGACTTTGCTCGGTTCGATGACTTCATTTCGGCAGCTTCAGGCAGATAATCTGGCCATCGCGATCTTTGCAATATATTCGTCCGTTGCTCAGCGCGACATGTGGCCATGCATCAGAATTGCCAAGGCGTTTCAGTGAAGCAAGCTCGGTGTATTTCTCTGGCGAGCGATCAGCCAGTTCGACAAGTGATAGATCGCCATCGCCTGCCCAAACAACTAGGCGTCCATCAGCAGTAGCAATGCATGACCCTGCGTCACCACACGTTCCGCCCCGCCAAATGATTTGTCCGGTTTCGAAGTCCAGGCAGAAAAGGTTCTGCCACGCCCAGTAAACATGACCGTTGTGAATCAATGGAGTGCAAACCTTGGAAGCCGCTTTCTGCTCCCACAGGAGTTCGGCTCCCCGTAGGGTGATCCGCAGTTTGGCGATCTTGTTCTGGTTGTAGGCTGAAGTTAACAGGACACAATCATCGTCAACGGAGACCGACGCAATGTTGTTGGCGAATGATGTGATCCACGGATAAGTCGCAACGGTATGTCCCTCGCTACCGCGATCCATTCGCGCCACTAGCAATCCATCATGATTGTGAACCGCGACGCACGGCATACCTTCGACTGTCATCTGCACCGGACCAGCGTTGTGACCGGCGGACGCATTCGATTGAGATGCCCATGCCTGTTTGCCAGTATGTTTATCAAATGCGATCAAGTTCCCCTGCTTTGCTCCCACTTCGACAATCAGCCAGTCACCATGAATCAGCGGCGAAGACGTGTAGCCATAATCTCGCAATCCGCTTCGTCCGACCTTGGGACGTTGTGGCACGTCAAACGTGTCATAAAGGTTAATGTTCCAAACGCGTCGTCCCTTGGAATGTGTATTCCAGCAGTTCAAGTCTCCGTCCGTACTCAACGTGTATAGAAGGCCGGTTTCAGTATCGAATTCGGGCGTTGATGAAGGCCCGGAATACAAGCCCTCGTCGCCAGTCGCAAGCCGGCCATATTTCGGGCACGGATAACTCTTTCGCCATACTTCCTTGCCCGACATCGCATCGAGACAAACGACGTGGTCCTGATCTTGTTGCCATCCCATCGTGAAGAGCTGTCCGTTGACGACGAGTGGTGACGACGCGCCTTCGGGAACTTGCACGCGCCAACTTTCGTGAAGAGGCCATTTTGTGTCGTTCCATCCCGACGACTCCGCAACGCTGTCACTGCGTTCGGCACCGCGCCAGTGTGGCCAGTCCTCTCCGCAAATCGGCCCCGCGATCAGGCAGATGAGTACGCAGAATGCCACATGTCGTATGGATCGAATCATTCGCATGTCCATAGAATCGTTGGTTGAGTTGCGGTTGAACTTCACTGAGCTTTGCTCGCTGACGATAGTCGTGTGCCGGAGATGGGTAGTTCCATTGAGCCGTCCGGCAGTTGCCAGCCGACGGCCAGGCAGTCGTCAGACGTATCGTCAACTTGGATTGCTTCAATGTAGTACCGCTTACCTGCCTCCAGATGAATGGGTTGCGACTTTTGTTCCGCGTACTTCTCCCAGATGCGTGACGGTGTCCAACGATTCATCTTGATGATGCGAGACTTGGCCGCAGGATCTTCGGATGGACTCAACCACAACTCCGCAAAGTCGTCTGCGGCCATCGAGAAAACGTAGTCACCCGTTTGTGGCGGGTGAATGAACCCGCGGATTCGAGTGCCAAAGTGCTCCTTCCAATTGACGGGCGACTCGAACCGAGTCAATAAACCGGTGCCCGCGGGCGCGTCGGGATAGTCGGCGTGAGCAGTTAAACTAGTGAGTCCTCCGACGGGAAGGTCGAGCCAGAACTCGCGAGAAATCACACCGGTGGGAAGTCCTTGTCGTATTGCTTCCTCGTCTTCGGTGCAGAGGAACGCGACGAGATCCTGAAGCTTTTCAGGGCCGAGCTTGTCGAAGCCGGTTGGCATCAACGAAACGGAACTGGCACGGAGGTCTTCCACTTCATTTCGATCGACACGATGCAGTTTGGCGGCGGCATCAACCAGCGTGATGTGCTGTTGGTTTGCCGACTGCAACAGTCCTGTCAACGCTCGGCCTGAATCTGTCAGCACCACGTAGCTTACGTAGTCCGGATTGATGGCAGCGTTGGGTTCGACAATGTCACGCAGGACAGCTTCGGGTGATCGACGCACAGAAACGGTCAGATCCGCAGCCACCTTTCCACCGCGACCTGCGAACGTATGACAGACAGCACATTTTGCTTCATCGCCGAAAAAGAGTTCACGTCCCTTCACGGGATCGCCAGCGATCAGAGCGGAGACGGTGTCGAGCGTTTCGTCCGCTGGAGACCGGATCGTGGGTGCCCACGGTACAAACAGATGATCCAGCCGCAGGGGCCGCTCGTGCGGATCAAAGTCGGCGTGATACGACACGTCGAGCTTCAAAGCTTCGCCAGTTGCACCGGTTTGCACAATCACTTCCAGCTCGACTTCTTCACTGGGCAAAACTTGTTCGCGCCCACCGCGTGGATCAGTTTCGCGTCGCGGTTGTTTAGCTTCGATTGTAAATTCGGCAACATGGCCAGCCCCGTCAGCGGCGGACTTCGTCGCGACGTCGTTGCACTTGACTGTAAACGTGTTGTTCGCTTCCCAACGGAACGTCACGCTATTTCCCGGCAGCAAAAGCCGTGACCGCAGTACCAGCGTTCCCGGTTGCTGCAACAACTTTCTGATCCGCTGATGTTCTGCGGAACCGGCCATCATTGTTTCAATCACATTCGTATCAACATGCGGAAGCCAACCGGTCCAGGTTGGTCGCGCATCGCCCTGTCGCGTCCATTCGCCCTGAACACCGCCAAGATCAAAAGACAGTTCAATATCGCTGGCGTCAGTGTCGCGGTTTTTATCGCTAGACGTGACTCCGGGAAGCACTACACCGTACCGAGTTCGCCACGGTTGTCCGGTGGTAGTGAGCGTCACAGTGCGACCGTCGTCCGAGACGGAAACGGCACCGACGTTCAACGGACGTCGCAGCGCATCCTTTTCCTGCTTGACAACGTCATAGCCGGGCCAGATCCATTCGTGACGATCGCCCTCCCAGACGAAGTCGCCCATCTCGATCTGCGGTGTCTTGAGTTGCTGCGGATTAATCGGACGATCAAAGGCGACCTTCACTTCCAACGGGCTAGCCGACCATGCAGCTACCGGTTGTGGCTGAGTTGCATCAAAACTGATTTTGTAGAGATGTCCGTTGGCGGCTGGTCCCGAACCCCAATCAGGTTTGCCGCCGTGGCACGTCACCAGCAAGTCGCCGTTGGGCGAAATGGCGATATCGGTCGGCAGCGATTCAAAGGCTGCGAACTGAACCTGCTTCCCGATGTAGCCAGCACGCGATTTGGCAAGCGGAACTCGCCACAGCTTGCCACGCGAAAAGCCCGTGACGATGGCGTTGCCTTCCCAGTGCGGTGGCCCAACCGGCTTGCGATGTGATCGCAATTCGTTGAATCGGAAACCGCATGTCGACTGGTGCTGTGGTGAGAAGTCAACAACCGCTGGCTCGTCGACTACGCTGGGCAGATATTTCGGATGTCGGAACGGAAAACCGTAGTGGCGACCGCGAATGATTTGCAGCAGTTCGTCGCGAGGATTGCCGCCGGGGAACCACGTATCCCCTTCCTGATCGGTGGCAAACAGGTCGCCGTGTTTGTTGAAGTCCAGACCGATGACGAATCGCAATCCGGTCGCGACGATTTCTCGTTGCTTTCGATCAGCGGAAACTTTCAGGATCGTACCCCGTTCGCTCGTAATGTCGTATTTGGATTGCCCTTTGCTATCTAGCAACCACGCCTTGTTATAGGACATACATCCAAGACTGAAATACAAGTTGCCGTCGCCATCAATCGCTACGCCCGCTGCATCGTTGCGAGTGTCGCTGTTGTGAGTCTCACTGGCCCAGCCCGAGACAACCGCTTCGCTGGTGTCTGCGAGTCCATCGCCGTTCGTATCTTTCAACAGAGCAATTTTGCCTCGAGCCGCAACGTAAAGCCCTTCCTTCGCCGCGAGGATTCCGACGGGAGTCAACAAATCTCCCGGCTTTGCCCAGAACAGCTCCGCCGTGTCTTCCAGACCATCCCCGTCCGTGTCCGTCAACACATGAACTCGGCCATTGTAACCGGCAGCATAGAGTCGACCGTCTGGGCCGTTGTCGACGCTGTCCACGTTCGTCAGGCTCACCGGCAGTTGCCGGATCGTAAGTCCCGGCACAAGTGCTTTCACCTGCGGCTCTTCAGCCGCAGATGCCAACGCCGGATAAAGTGCCACGCTTGCAGCGAAACCAGCACGCATCAAACTTCGGCTGAAGGAACCGAGTGGAAATACAAATGGATTCATCATCGTTTACGGTTTGCCTGTTGATTGCTCGCAAGAGTGTTCATCAATTTCATTCCTCCGACCGCAGCACAAAACTTGCATTGACCGTGTTCCACGAATCATTGCTGTTCTTTCCGGTGAAGACCATCGTCCCATGCCGGCCGTCTTCACTTTGCCACTTCGTTGGAAAATTCCAGTAGAACGCGGAAACCTCAATGTGGCCGCTGCCCCAGTTGTCTTCATACGCAACCGTCGTCCACGGCCCCCACGGTTCCGCTGCATCGAACAGACCAAACTTCCCGGCGTGCGTGGCAGCGTGTTCGGTGGCCAGCAGGTAGCGATTGAGTCCCGAGTTGAAGCTGACGCTCACGTTCCAGCCGACGCCGTTGTCGTCTCGAAACACAGCCCGTTTCTCAGAGACGTCCGTTGACCACTTTGGCTTCTGTTGCGAATCGATTCCAGCGAAAAACTCATAGCGGTCGCGTTGGAGAATAGCATCTTGTGGCACGCGAGCGAGATGAATGCGTCCCGGTTGATGCACTTCGAATCCGAATTTACTGTCCGTCGGCGTCGTCGGCCCCCATGATGGTTCTATTAAGTAGCTGTAGACGTAGTCGTCTCCTGCACCGGCATTGTCGCGACCGAAATTCAGAAAGCTAGGAATCGTCAAACCGTCTGCAAACCGAAACGCCCAGTCCGCCTGCTGCCATGTTGCGCCGTGATCCGTCGACCGCGCGATTCGACATTCTCGAAGATGCGGTCCAGGTTGCGGCACCACCCACATGTAGAGATCGCTGCCGATCGAAATGATTCCGTAGCTCTTCCCGCCGAACCGCGCCGGGTGTTCCGGCTGATGCCCGCCCCAGACGTTCTTCGCTGTAAAATTGTCAGCGTCACCTTCGATCCGCGCAACACCCAGCGTAACACGCCCGTTGGAATTACTGCCACCGAATCCGCCACCGTCGCCCCATGCGGTGTAGATGCTTCCGTCATCGGCCCATGTTGTCGGCCAATTGTCGCTGCCTTCGGCAAGTCGCTTGTGAGTCTTCCAGTCAAACTCAACTCGCTCAATCACCGGGCTGGGCAAATTCGGCTTTCCCAGTTTGGCGAACAAGTCGTTGTAGATCGCCGCTCGATCGAGCCCTACGGCAACTCGAACCGGATGGCGGTCTGCGGATGGTTGCCACGTTCCTTCGTCGGTCAACACGGGACTAGCGACGACTTCACTTTTGACCAACTCTTCGGGAGCGATCAGCCACGCGATGGTCGCGATGTCCCAAATCACTTTCTCCCATGGATTCTCGCCCGATCGAGGTTGCTTCTTGTTCGCGCCGGTTTCGGTGTAGTAGCGGTCAACGTTGTCGAACAACTTCGTAGCAATTGGCGATTTACCCTTCAACCCGATTTCGAGTTCCGGCAGCGTGATCGTCAACGACGCGGCGACATCACCGGCTGGAATATGGACCAGTGGCACGCGGCTATCAAATAGCACCTGAGCCGCGGCAATGTCTTGTTTCAAATTGAAGTCCAGCGCGTTATTCCAGTGATAGGGATGGCCGCCAATCCAAACGACAATAATCCGCTCTGCAATCGACGGTTCGATCAACAATGCTGAGGCAATGTTGGTCGCGGCACCGAGGCCCACGACATACAACCGTCCCTTGCGATCGGCCTTTGCCAATTCGATGATGCGTCGCACCGCCAGACTATCGGCAGGCGTGTGACGATCGACAAGAAAGCGTGTCGCACCGCGAAAGACAAAGTCCTTGTCCGGGTGTTCCAGGAGTTGGAGAACTCGATGCGTTTCCTGATAGCTCTGCTCCATTCCATCGCCTGCCGATTTCGAGCGATGATTAAGAAAGGGTGCAGCGCAAACGGCTTTGAGGTTGATACGCTCAGCAGACTGCAGCGCATACGCCAGCGCAAACTGGTCATCAACTTCGTTAAACATGTCGGAGTCAAGGACTATCTCAACGCGGCCACTGGCAGGATTCGGATGCGCCGCCCCGTCACGCACTTCATCTTCGTGCGTGACTGCGAGGGCCGGCGATGCGAATAGCAGCACCGAACACATCAGACCAATATGCACGTTTAAACTCATTTCGTTAGCACCTGCTTCGGATCATACTCAGCTCCCTTCGAGACTTGAGTCAGTGTCAAGCGGATCTTTGTTGGGAAGAAATTTTCATGGTCGGGGCGTTTGTGAGCGTGTCCCTGACCACCACTATCGTCTTTGATCACGAGATGGATTTCCTTGATGCCTTCGCTCCAGACGATGCCGTCGTTCTGCCAGAACTTCGTCATGTCGATGTCTTTTTCGTAAACGCCCGCTTCCTTATAGGCATCCGTGCCGATGCAGCCGTAGCCGCCGTTCTAACGTTTGTTCGGGATGTCGCAAACGCTCCATGTCGTTGGTTCGCCGCCCTTCGGTTTTTCCAACACTTCAAGACGGACATGCACAGTTCCGTTGCGGTAGTCGACGGGCACCGTCCAGTCTTTCGGACGTTCGGCGTTCAACATTGCCCCTTTGACGTAGTAGTGCGACTGGCTCGGTTTCGAATTATCCGCGTCGTCTTTGGTGAACGTAAATGTGATGTCGAACAGTTCGAATTGTTCAGCGCGAGCGATCGACGCACTCGACATGAGAAGAGCGAATAGCAGGATGGAGGTGCGGTGTCTTGTCATTTGTTACCGGTTCCGTACTTTGTTGTTATGAATACCAATCAACGGCACTCAAGGACGATGCGACGGTACCGAGCGAGTGAAGGAGTCCCGCCGTCAGAAACCTGCAGGATAACATGCAGCAACTTGCCGCGAGCGTTCGTCGGGACTTCTAACGTCGCTTTCGATGTCATGCTATCTTCCACTGCGACCTCGCCGTGATATGTGTCTGGTACCGGACAAACAAACCAGCCACGCGTCAGCTTGTCGCCATCTGGATCGCTCGTGCCGGCGGCGTCCAGCGTTAATTCGGCTCCGGGCGTTGCAGTGAGTCGCAGCACATCTTTTGTATCGTCGTTCTGGCAGTTTACGAACGGCGCATGATTCGCTTTGGCGAAGTCTTTTGCCACGCACCAGTCGAGTCTCGCGCGAAAGTCGTTTGGCAGGAGATTATCGCAGCGTGACGCCGTATTGTCGCGGTTCCCTGCCGCGTGCGGCCTGGGCCGTCCAAGGTACAGATGCGGAACTTTCGAACAAACGCGTCGTACTCGAACGGCTGAACGTTTCTGTTTCACCTCATCGAATGCTCGCAGCAAATGACTTGTCGAACCACTGTTGCGGCCCCCGTTGCCGTACCAAATCGGCCGCGAATCGTCACGATCGGCTGCAGCAATCAGCAGCTCTACGCCAGCATCCGCTGCGTTCCCGCCCGGTACCGGAACCATGGAATGGGGAGGGGAGACTTGCGAGGAAGTCTGTGAGGCGATTGTTCCTGTTCAGCAGTTCAACCGAGCTCAAAAGCAACTGGAGAAAACCGAATGTGCACGAACCAATCTGAAAGTCGTAAAAGGCCGGTGCTACTTACTCAGTGGGCTGTCGAAGTACAAATGCGGAGCGGCCTACTCGCGCAGCCCAACTCAAGTGAAGCCGGCCCTGACCGACAGCGTGGTACGCGCCGCCTCACAGCTCCAAGCCACCCTCCGTCGGCCGACGCGTTGCGAGTTCAACTTATTGTTCCGTCATGGTTTTGAAGTTGCCGACGCGATGCCTAACGACCTACGTCAATGAAGCTCTCACGCGAGTCCCTCAGAACCGCATCTTGTTCAAAGCGGCGTTGGTTCTTGCTGCTCGTCGATCCAAACCTGCATGCCCGGGCCAGGGCCATCAGGCCTCTCTAAGAAACCCTTGAAAGGCTTCTCGCTGCGTGGCAACTCGAATTGACGTCGAAACAGTTCCCAGGGCGGGGCACCTCCGTACTGTCTGAGCGTTGAGAAGCCGTATCCGCTGTAGGAGCTCCCAAATCCCCAGTCTTTGGGGCGTGTTGCCTGCAAGAAGAGTTCATCATCGAGCCAGACTTCGTGTCGGCTTTCATCGCCGCTACGATCCACACGGAACTGAATTTTGTGCTTGCCAAAACCGATTGGCTTTCGCAGTTCGGCATCCGGTAAGGTATTCGCGTCCTCAGAGATTCCCTCGAGGGCCATACAAACTGAATAGTGCTTTCCATTGGGAACCCATATTTCACCGTCCATATCATCGGTCCACTCGGGGTTTCTTCCGATCGTCGTCAACTTGGACGGATCGTCGACGATCAATTCGCGAGTGAGGCTCCGCAGCCCTGGTAGCTGAACGGCAAGTTTCTGCGTGGCCAGTTCGGTTCGATAGCAAGCCAGCCATACCGCGATTGCGACCATCAGTAATAGGATGGCTAAAAGGCTAACCTGCGGCCGGCGGCGTTTTCGTCTGGAATCATTCACTTTGCGTATGCTCCTGATCGTACGACACAAACGCTTCCGGTGTTCCGTAAAGCATTTGAAAGAAGGGTTCCTCCGTGTATTGCTTCGCTAGGGTTTCACCAACTTGCTGCGTAAAATCAACTCGCAATGATTCCGGAATACGAATCGTCAAAAAGTTCAACACCTGTGTTGTGTCAAGTGTCAAGTCGGCGGCGGTGGCCAAAACATCCAGTTCAAGTTCGTTCCAATGCTGGTTCACAAACTCCAGCACTGGCTTGCGATCGAAATCACGTCGACCGTACCCCATACGCTCGATGATGTGCGCTCTCAACACCCCGTCGCGAACATCAAATCGACAGCGAATGAGGTAGGTGTCATCGTTGACGAAGGTCGAACTGCCGCACTTTTTTGGCCTGCCAAACCCAGACCGTTCCTCTAGCTCCACGTTGGTGGGGCAGTAGCAATGCCAAAGAAAGTGCTTCGGATCGTCGGTCTTCACACGCTTGATCAAAAATTTGGATTTGTCTTTGACCTCCAATAATCCGTACGGCTGTGCCAATCGTGAATGCTCGGCCTGTACGATTGTTAAATTTCGTTGCTTGCGCACCAGTTGCACCACACCAACGACAATCACCAACAGGAGTAAGACGTTGATGATACGTTGCATGGTACTCTTAGCTGGACAGCGTTAAGTTCGGGTGACGATTGAGCATCTAGTCGAGTATTCGCCACGACTTATCTCCGTTGACAGCGAGGCAAAAAAATACGACCCTCCTTGTTCATTTTGTTTCACAACGGAATCACAGAAGGCCGTCTCATGTCGATCGAGGATATAGTATGGCTGGGGAAATTGCTCGGTAAATTTCTCTGATTGTTTCGCTCGCGGCGAAGGACCCCAGCGAAGTACGCAACCTTGCCAAATACTCGCCCAGCTTCACGCAGCAGCGGACGCAATCTTACAAGACCCGTGATGGCTCGCGCGGCCCGCAAGACTGAGAAATCAAAGGGCACGCGTGTTGGTGGAAAACCAAAACATCAAAGCTAGTCAGCGGGCAATGTACTCTGATCGTCGCGAGAAACGTTCTGGCCGACGAGGTGAAATGCTTTCCTTCCAATCGAGTCTCGCAACGAGTTGGCTGGACGCTTCGACGGATTCTGCGAGTCGCTTTTGGAAGATGGCCCATCGAAGGTTGCTTCCGCGAAGCAAAGGAGGAGTTGAGACCGGATCATTTCGCGTTCCGTGGCTGGCGTTGCATTCACCGACATCTGTGCGCGGCGATTCTCAGCCACTTGTTCTGCACACGAACTTGACAAAGATTATCCGAAGCGAAGATGTCTTGAGCGGAGAACTATTGACGATGGAGCAGGTTCGCCGCGCGACGGATTTGGTAATCGAAACGATGGGGATGAGCTAACGCGACCGGGAGAAACAATTTGCTGATGAAGTGGCACTACAAAACTACTGCTTCCACCGCAATGCATCGGCGGCGAAGCCACACAAAACGGCTCGCTACAATCGTTATCGACTCCGACCGAATCAAGTCACTCGAGGTTTCACGCCCAGATGAGTAGAGCCCGAAACTTCATAGGTGACGCCGTCCAGCTAGTCTCGCCTCGCTCGATCCCACACACTGCCTGTCTCGCTCGTTCCTTCATCGGGATCAGCGTTGTTCTTGAAATGTCGCTCGTCGTAGCTGACCGAGTACAGATACAGTCGCTCCACTTTCGCTCGAGCCCAGTCTGTCTTGCGAAGGAATTTCAGACTGCTGCTGATGCTCGGCTCGTTGCGATACGAGGCGATGCTGATTCGCTCGCCCAAACGCTCCCAACCATATTCGGCGACCAAGTATTCAAGGATCGCCTTCAATGTGATGCCGTGCAGCGGGTTGTTGGGTTGGGGTGGCTGGTTCATTCTTGCTCGCTTGATGACGGGTCATCCGGCGAATCGAACTCGGTCTGGTCCGAATCGCCGCTTTGATTGGCGTAGGCCAAATGAGGATATTAGCCGAATGGCCCGCGAGCGAGGTCGGCAATCTGGCACACCTGGCTCGGCTTGCCGGGTGGCTCTCAATGTCTCTCTCGGAGAGACGATTTGTGTTAACGGGCGTGTCGGTGTTAACGGAGAGAGAGGGAGAGTTCTGGCGATCCCGGTGGGGGATCGACTTGGAAAGGGTACTTTCCCGAACGCTCGCGTGCGGCAATCAGAAACCAGCTCGTTAACGTCGGCGGGCAAAAAAGTGCCGTAAAACACGGCTTTAAACGCAAAAAGGCCGATGCGGGTGCATCGGCCTTTGGCGTTAAGTGGTGGGCAGCAGCATTTCGCTACTGTCCACGAAGGCTCCCCCGGCAGGACTCGAACCTGCGACAGGGTGATTAACAGTCACCTGCTCTACCGACTGAGCTACAGGGGAATTGGTTCCGGCGGCAATTTGCTGCTGGAAGCTAGGAATCTACTTAACGGGGGCGGACGTCGCAAGGGGAACTATTGAGTCTAGATTTCGGTTGTGGTGACCCGGATGTCGTCGAATTCGTTGAGGTCGTCGAACGATCCGATCCCGATTCGCCCGGCTCCGAAGGTTTTGTCGGAAATTTGCATGTGGGGCGTGGTCATGTCGTCGAAAAACAGGCAGATTTTTCCTGTTTCAATGTCGCGGGTTACCCGTACGGTATGCCATAGGTCGTCCCAGGGCGTCAATTTTGTGTTTTCGGTCAGCGCCAATCTGGGGGCCTCGTTGACGATCATGATTTGGCCGCTATGCGGGTCCGGTTTGGCACCGGCGTGGACGTAGTAGAAGTGTTGGTCGTCTTGGTAGCCAAAGAAAACGCAACAGTCGCGGTGGTTGCCAGTGTCTTTAGTGCTGCGGACCCGAAAAGTGATCTCGCAACTGCCGACTTGCAGGTCTTTGACCAGGGCGACGTGGCCGGGACTGCGGACGGGCGGCTTGTATTCGCTCTGGCGTTCGGTGATTTCGAGTGTCTTGTTGCCATCCCGCTCATTGAGTCGCCAGGTTGCTGGATCGAGGATCTCCCAGCGGCCAAGACCGCTTTCGAAGTCGTCCTGAAAGACGACCGTTGGTTCGGCGGCGGTCGTTGTTGCGGCAGCCAGGCAGATGACGGCAAGGGCAAGTATTTGTGGGATGTTTTTCATAACAGAATCTTAGTCGCTGGCGGGATCCGGGGGAGACGCAGGGGGGGGAGATGCGGTCGGGGTTAGACTGACTTTTTCTTTCGCTGGAACTCAATTTGGTCGAACGTGTACAGCTTGCCTTTGCCAGCGCCGGGGCAGACTTCGCAGGTTTCTTTCCAATCCTTGGGGCGTTTGAGTGTCGAGTCCCAGAACGGCCAGGTTCGGCACTGGACGGGGCGGGATGCATAGACGGAACATTTACGAGTGTCCGGGTCCAGCAAGATGCAGTCGCCGTCGGGATACTCGACCAAGCTTTGGGCGGCACCGACTTGGCGAACAAAACGGTGCGAGAAAACGTCGACGGCGAGATCCATTTCATCCGCCATCGCCTGGATTTCTTCGTCGTTGACCCAGACATATCCCGGCGCCCCGCTGCAGCAATCACCGCACTGGGTGCATTCGAATTGCAGGCCGTCTTCGTACCACGGCAATTGATTGACCTTGGACTTGGCGTGGCGTTTGTTCTTTTTGCTCATGGCTAGGTCGGTTGGGGGCAGGCAGTCACTGGGCCGCGGGCTGGACGATCTGTTGGATCGCGGCGACGACGGACTCGATTTCTTGGGTAGTGGTGGTGTGTCCGGCACTAATGCGCAGTGTACCTTCGGGGCTGGTACCGATGCAGTCGTGGATCAGCGCCGCGCAGTGTAGCCCGGCCCTCGTTTCGATGGCAAATTCCGAGTCCAAAATCATCGACAGGTCACTGGCAGAATAGTCGGGCGATGTGATGCTGGCGATCGGCAAATCGGATGAATTGGCATGCAAGGTGATGCCGCTAATTTTGCGAAGTGAGCGATGCAGCAGGCTTGCGGTTTTGGCAGCGTGGAGGGTTCGGTTGGCAAGTTCGTCTGGTGAAAGGGCTTTTAATGTTTCCAGCCAACCTGCGATCGCGGGGACGTTCAGATTGCCGGCTTCTAGCATCGTTGGCATCGAGCTTGGCATTTCTAGCGACTCGCTTTGGCTGCCCGTTCCGCCTTGGATCATTGGCACGATCTGATCGTGAATGCGAGGTGCCACATACAGGAAGCCCGTGCCGGCTGGACCGCCGGACGATTTGTGTCCGGGGGCGGCCAACATATCGATACAGCAATGGGCTGCATTGATGGCGATCGTGCCGAACGATTGGGCCGCATCACACAGGAAGATCGCCGAGTGATTGGCTAGTCGTTTGCCGACCGCTTCGACGGGCTGGATCGCGCCTGTCACGTTGCTGGCGGACGTCAGGGTGACGAGCCGCGTTTGGTCGGCCACTGCCGCGATCAGTTCGTCGGCATCGACACGGCCACCTGAGTCAGTCGGGACAATTGTCAATCGAACGTTGTGATTTCGTTGCCAATGGTGCAGCGGGCGCAGTACCGAATTGTGTTCGGCGGCCGTGGTGACGACATGGTCGCCCGGACGCAAGACGCCGTGGATCGCGGCGTTGAGCGCGGCGGTGCCGCTGGGTTGCAGTGAAACGCAGTCATCCGACGGCGCACCGATGATGGTGCCGAGGGTGTGCCGAGCCGAGGCGATGATGTTGCTGGATGCAACGGCCGAATCGTATCCGCCTCGTCCGGCCGTTGCACCGCAATGGCGAGCGAAGGAATCCATCGCGTCGAGGACAATGTCAGGTTTAGGCCACGAAGTCGCCGCGTGGTCCATGTAGATGCGTTTTCGCTGACTCATTCGATGTTTAAGCCTCGGGTGGTTCAGACGCCGGATGAACCCACTGTTGCTGGCCATTGGCATACGTTTCTCGTTTCCAAATCGCCACGTCCTGCTTCAGCGTGTCCATCATCCAAGGAAGTGCAGCGAACGAGTCGACACGGTGCGCGCTGCTGCAGCCGACCACGATACTGGCTTCGCCGATGGGAACGCTGCCGAGTCGATGGACGATGACAACGTGCGCGAGCGAGAATTTTTCGATCGCGTGGAAAGCGATCTGTTTGATTTGCTCGATCGCCATCGGGCGGTGGGCTTCGTAGTCGAGCGTTTGAGTGATCTGTTCGCCGGTGGTCCGCCGGGTCACACCGATGAACCATGCATGCGCGCCCACGTCGGGATCGCCAGTTTTTTCGGCGAGCGATAGCATGTCGATGGGCGTGTCGACCAGTTCGGTATAAATGCGGTGTGGGGAGGGCACTTTCGAGTCGCGAGCGTTTGTGATTAGTTTTAGCCGCCGCTGACAGGCGGGATCAGGGCGATGGTTGAGTCTTCGTCGATGATGGCTTGGTCGATCACGTATCGGTTATCGACGGCAAGTCGGCACGATGGGATCAGCGGCGATAGCTCGGGTGAGGCCATTTGTAGTGCGTCGAAAATCGCTCTCGCTTGGATTGGTTCGCGGACTTCGATTTCGACAACGTCTTTTCCGGCAAGTTGTTTGGCACCGGCGAACATTTGGATTTTCAGTTTGATCATGGTGATGGGCTGATTTCTTCTTCGATTTTTGGCATTCGGCCGTATGCGTAAGCGAGAAGTTTGAGCGGGTGGATCGTACTTTGGCCGCTGCCGTGTTCAATTTGCATTTTGCAGGCGCTGCATTCGGTAGTGGCAATCGAGACACGTGCCGACCTCATCGCCGAAATCAGCGGCCAGCCAATTCGCAGGCTGTTCCGATAGTTTTTTCGTTGCAGTCCCCACGTGCCAGCCATGCCGGTACAGCCGGCTTCGATCGGTTGAATTTCAATGCCGGGAACCAGTCTCAGCAATTGTGGACCAATTTGATGGGGATCGAGCACTCGCAGATGGCATGGTTGGTGATACGCGACACTGGCTTCGACGTTTTGGAATTCCAGCGACAATCGTTCGCCTTGATGCAGGCTCCACAGATACTGGCACGCTTCATGTGAGTGTTCGGCGACCAGGTGGGCGTCTTCATCGTCCAGCAAGTTCGGGTATTCGTGTTTTAGACAAAGTACCGCTGCGGGTTCGGTCGCTATCACGGTGTAGCCTTGGCGAACCGCATCGGCCAACAGTCGAACGTTTCGACGCGCGATCTTGCGAGCACCCTTAAGATCGCCGGACGTGATGCGAGCCATTCCCGAGCCAAGTTGAGCGAGCGGGACATAAATGCCAATGCCGTTTTGCTGCAGAATTTCGCCGAGTGCTCGTCCAATATCCGGGTCGTGATAGTTGGCGTAATGGTCGACAAAGTACAGGACTTTCAGGCCGCCTTGCGGCAACGGTTTGGTCCATCGTCGGCGATGGGCATGACGCAAAAAGGTTTCGCGAACGACCGGCGGTAACTCACGAGCCGCTGAGAGTCCGAACAGTTTTTCGGCGATCCAGCGCGGGAAACGCCCACGCATCATCATATTTGACAGCCAGGGAATCCGCGACGCCATCGCCGCGACCGTGTCGATGCGACCCATCAACAAGTCAGATACGGGCAGTCCATTGGTCGCGACGTACTGTGCTTTTAATTCGCCAACGATTTTGGGAATGTCGACCGATGCAGGACATTCGAGTCGGCATTGGTGGCAATTGAAACACAGATCGGCAATCTCCTTTGCATTTTCGGTGGCCAAGTCATCGACGCTCAATTGGCCGCTGATCACGCCGCGCAGCAAGTTTGCTTTGGCGCGGGGCGAAGCTTCTTCGCGTGGTGTAGCGCGAAAGACCGGGCATTGTCGTTCGCCCGGCGATGTCGTTCGGCAACGTCCGCACCCGTTACAACTGCGTGCAACGGAGGTGATCATGTGACCGGCGGGCCAGTTCTGTAGGACCTGCAGTTGCGGCACCGACCTGCCCTGCTCTTCCGCCGCGGCAACGATATGAGGTTGGTCGGCTTCGACGACGACACGATTGTCGACCGCGATTTCAATTGTCTGGTCGGCCGGGCGTAGGTTTTCGTTAGGTTTCTGTAGCACTGCGCCAAACAGTTTGCCGGGGTTCAGGCGGTGGTTCGGATCGAACAGCCGTTTGACCTGGCCCATCGCTTGCCAGAGGTCACCAAACTGGTTGGGCAGCAAGTACGAGCGGCTGAGCCCGGCGGCGTGTTCGACGCTGACTTGACCACCGTGAGCCCAAACGACTTCGGCGATTTGTTTGGAAAGCGAGTGCAGTCGTTTTCGGTCTTCGGCTTTTGATAGATCCAGAAACGGTCGTAGGTGCAGTTGCCCATGACCGACATGCGAAAAGAACGTTGCCGTCGCGTGATTTCGTTTCAGGGTGTCCTGGACGGCGGTGACAAAGTCGGGCAGTCGCTGGCTGGGAACCGAGACGTCTTCGATGAACGGAACTGGCGACTCGGTGCCCTTGAATCGATACTGGCGCGGGATGACGCGCCGTGAAAGTTGCCAGTAGAAGTCGCGTTCTTCTTGGTTGACTGTGCCCAGACTTGCGAACGCGGCATCGTGACCGGTCGACATGGATTCGCGTATGATGGCCAGTCGATCGTGCAAGTCGCGCAGCGATTCACCTTGGATTTCGACCAGCACCATCGCTTCGGCTTCGCGGGGCAACAGTTCGGCGAACCGAGGATCCGTGTCACGCGCGATCTGCAGCAGCCGCCGGTCCATCAGATCGCAGGCGACTAGTCCGTGACTTAGCGCCGCGACGGCGCTGCGGGCGGCCATGTCCAATCGATGATAGAAACAAAGTGCGACGCCACGGTGGGTCGCAATTGCTTCGGTGCGGACGGTTGCGTCGACGATGATGCCGAGTGTGCCTTGCGTGCCGACCATGAACTTGGCCAAGTCGACTCGTGGGTGAATGTTGTTGCGACCGGTCTCGACAACATCGTCGATTCGATAACCGCCACGCGACTTGGGGGATTCGCCGGATGCTTCGAGCAGCGACTTGAATTGGCTTTGGATTTCGGCGATGCCAAGCGCCAATCGGCCGGGCGTTCCCGCGTCATCGGTACTATGAACGGACAAGTCCAACAGTTCGCCTTGGACTGTGACGACTCGCATCGATTCGATCGTATCGCGAGCCGAGCCGCTGCGCAGATAGTGACTGCCCGATGCATTGGTGGCCAGAACACTGCCCATCGTCGTGACGCTGCGAGTGGCTGGGTCGGGGCCGAACCAACGTCCCTGGGGGCGGAGGGCGCGATTGACTTCGGCTAGGATGGCGCCACTTTGGACGACGACGCGAGTTCCATCGGGTGAAACTGAGATCCGCCGCATGTACCGCGAGAAGTCGATGACTAAACCGCCGCCGAGCGATTCGCCGGCAACACCGGAACCGGCACCGCGTGGGTGTAGTGAGATTTCGTGTTCGGCTGCGTAGTGGGCCGTTGCCATGACATCGGCGACAGTGCGAGGCCGAACGACGCCGAAAGGACTGATCTGATAGATGCTGGCGTCCGACGCATAGAGCTGCGTCATCAAGGGATCGCAAAAGACATCGCCACCGACAATGCCTCGCAAATCGTCTTGTACCCGTTGCCTATCAATGTCCATGGATTGTAGTTCGACCGCTCAGGGCGGATTCCGTCAAGCCGACACAGCGAAGAATCGATCGATCATAAGCACGGGTGATGACCATTGCGACAACCGCTAAACAGGCCACATCATCGCTGTCGTTGTCATTCAACCGACTCGATTGATCAGCCCTAAGACTTCGGCGCGGGACATTGGGTCGTCACGGAATGCGCCTCGCATCGCGCTGGTCAAACAGAGGCTGCCCGGTTTGCGGACTCCCCGCATCGTCATACAACTGTGCGTCGATTCAACGACTACGGCGACACCGCGAGCCGACAAGCGGTCTTCGATTAGGTCGGCGACTGTTTGCGTCAATCGTTCTTGGACTTGCGGGCGACGGGCGACTTCTTCGACGACTCGTGCAAGCTTGCTGAGTCCAACCACTTTGCCGCTTGGCAAATAAGCAATGTGTGCCTTACCGGTAAATGGCAACAGGTGGTGTTCGCACATGCTGCAGAAGCTGATATCGCGAACCAGGACGATTTCGTCGTAATTTTCGGTGAAGACCTTGGCTAAGTGTCGGCCAGGATCGCTTTTCAGGCCCGCGAACATCTCCGCGTACATACGTGCGACTCTGGCCGGCGTTTCAAGCAGTCCTTCGCGGTCGGGATCTTCGCCAACCGCACCCAAAATGACCCGTACCGCGGCTTCGATCGCTTTTAAATCAACCGAATCATTACGGGGCTCATTCGGGTCCGCAAAAAAACGGTGGTCAGAGCTTCCGTTGGAGGGCGTTTCGGTTGCAGATTCGTGCACGTTTTGTTTCCGGGTTATCGTTTTGTTTCGGTCGTATCTTAGCCGAGGTGCCTAGATTCTGCATCGGGATGCTTGCTCGAGGCCATCTTCGGCATATTCACGAAGATTTTACGGCGACGGCTAGTGGTCGCCGCAGAGCGGTTGCTTTCCGCCCGGATCACTCTGATGTCGTCAGCTTTAGGCAAACGACGTGCTCGTCACCCCGAACCATGACGAGGTCGTCCACCACGATGGGGGCTGACCAGCATGGGTAGGCCAGCGCCGGTCGTTCGCCGTCGGAGCGGCTGAGCGGCCAGGTCGCGACCACGTCCAAGCGGTCGGAGTTCGTGCGGATCACCTGAGCTTCGCCGCGTTCTTCCAGTACGATCAGATGGTCGCCAACTCGGGTCGTCGACGATCGAGTTCGTCGGTCGTCGGTCCATTTTACCTCGCCAGTTTTCCAGTCGATGCAGCGCAGGTCACTGTCGGGTGCGTTGCGGCCGCTGCAGCCGTAAAGAAAACCATCGGCCAGAACGGGCGTAGCCCAGTGCGATCGCATCGCTTGGCGTCTGCGGTCACCGGCGGGATCAATCCAAATCGGTTCGGCAGAATCGGCGGTGACTTTTAACAGCACGCTGCCGACCTGGTAACACTCACTAATGAAAACTTCGTCGCCGTCGACAACCGGTACGATGGCATTGACGCTCTCCAAGATTTCGGCGCGATGATCGTATCGCCATTTCACTGAGCCCGTTTCCGGATCGACCAACATCAAACCCCCACGAGCGAACAGCAGCACGTAGGTCTGGCCGTCGATTTGCATCGTTCGCGGGCTGCTATAACTTGCCAGGTCATTGCCACATCGCCAGAGCTCTTGACCATCGTTGCGGTCAAACGCCACCAGCGCAGATCCATTGGGCGAGACCCGGTCCAATCGCATCGGCGCGACGTCTTGGTCGGCGGCCGGGCTGCCGCCGATCATCACGATCACCGCGTCATCAATCACCAGTGGTGACGATCCAACACCAAAGAAGTTTTGCACGACTCCGTATTTCTGGATCGTATCGACCGACCAATTCAGTTTGCCGTCAGAAGTGTTTCGGCAAGCCAGTCGGCCAGCCACGCCTAATGTAAACAACTGTTCGCCATCGATCGTGGGCGAACTGCGCGAACCTTCTTCGTACCCAAACAGGTCTCGATAGACGAGCGGTTGGGCGGCCGTCCAAATCAATTCGCCGGTTTGCAAGTCACGGGCGGTTGTGCGTTCGGTGGGTTGTGATCGATTGGAATCGTCCGCATCAAAGTGGAAGTACCGACCACGGGATACCGCACCAAGTCCGTAACCTAAACCCACATTCGCGGACCATTGGAACGTCGGCGGCACAGTCCAGTCGATTGAGCTTTGCAGTTCGGCGTCGGTGGCTGCTTGGCCGTCGAAGTTTTCGCCCAGCAAGCGAGGCCAGTCGTGGGTGGTTTTCTCGGGCGGAGTCTGCGAATGCGCACAAACTGCCCAGACAAAACAGAGCCCCAAAATCAACATTATGCGGTAAGGTGATGGCATCGTTTGCTTTCGCCTAGCTTCGATTGAACGACCAAGTATGTCACGGAAACGGAAAAGTAGACCAGAATTATGCCCGATTTGTATGTCAACCATCGTTTGACGATATCCGAAAAAGAGATCGGCATCACAACGGCTCGTTCGAGCGGTCCAGGCGGTCAGAACGTCAATAAGGTGAATTCGAAGGTCACGATGCACTGGTCGCCATCGGCTTGCGAATCGCTGGATCCTGCTTGGCGGCGTCGTTTTGTCGCTCGCCAGTCCAATCGCATCAATCGTGAGGGCCAATTGGTGCTGCACAGCGACAAGTATCGGGATCAGGTCCGAAATTTAGCCGATGCACGTCAAAAACTGGTCGACTTATTGCTCGAATGCCAAGATGCCCCGACTCCGCGAAAAGCAACTCGCCCCAGCAGAGCGAGCCAACGGCGTCGAATGGACCAAAAAACACGTGTCTCGCAAAAAAAACGCGGGCGTGGAGGATCTTGGGGGAACGATAGTTAGGCTAGACACTGGCGAAGCGAGAAATTGGGTGCTTGCGGGGACAGGCAGGATGAGCCAAATGGCGCATCGACGGTTCCCCGGACAGGCTCAGTCCCTCAGGCTGCTATACTTCACGCGTATTCTTATCCGACATCTTTTCTCTCCCGTGACACGGATTGATGAAACGAAAAAAACACCTCGATGACCTTTTGTCGACTTGGAAGTTTGATCCGGCGACGCTGAATGTTCGCATGGTCAAAGGAAAAGACGATCGCGACTTGATCCAAATGCGGGTCGATATGGGCGTGTTGCAGTTTGAAACCACTGGTCGCCCTGATGGCGGCGAAGTCCACGGTCACGAAACGGTACTGGAATGGTTGCTGCAAAAGCAATTGGATGACCCTTCGTACATATTGAACGAAGACGAATGTAATGAAGTCGATCGTGAGTTCATGCAGTTCTATCACCGTCGAATTTGTTGGTTGCGATTGGAGTTCTACGCTCGTGCGGTAATGGACGCCGATCACACGCTGCGATTGATGGATGTGACGAACCAAATGAGTCCCGAGGAAGAGTGGACTCAAACGCACGAGCAGTATCGACCGTTCGTTTTGTTCCATCGGACTCAGGCTGATGCGCTTGGTGAACTAGAGGACGATACGGCCGAAGAAGCCGTTCAAGCAATCAATCGCGGATTGGAAACGATGCGCAATTTCTTTACCAAGTATGACGCCGAAGAACATTTTGATTCGGACGAGTTGGTCGTGCGACTAGTCGAGCTTCGCGAGTCCTTGCGAACCGAGTACGAGGTTGGGCAAACGCTGAACGAAAAACTGGAAGCCGCAGTCGCTGGCGAACAGTACGAGTTGGCGGCAAGACTGCGAGATGAGCTGACGCAGCGCGAACTGAATCCATAGACGTTGGGGTGGTTTGACGGAGTCGTTGTTGCATGATTAGCGGCTCGGGCACTTCTATTGAATTCGCGGCGACACCGAAACAAGTTTGGTCTTTATGCGATCGTCTCGTGACTCTCTTTCGATTCCGTTGATCGCGGCGGCACCTTTAGGGTCGTCGAAGTGGTTACTGCATTTGCGTTCGTTTGCGGTCGCCGGGCAATTGGCGACCATCTTGGCGACTCAGTTCTTGACCGCCATACCCCTGCCCTACACGGCGCTGATCGCTTTGGTTGGTTTGACGGCGATTACCAATGTCGTCTACGCATGGTGGCTAAGTCGTCAGGGGCACGAAGATGCGTTCGTACGAATTGACTCGCCAAATTCGCCCATCTCGTCGGACCCGAGTCATGATTCGGGGCACGATTCTGGACTTCGTCACAGTGTGGCGCTGGCGTTGATGCTGTTGGATCTTTTAACATTGACCGCGATGTTGCATTTAAGCGGCGGCGTGGGCAATCCGTTTTGCTTCTTTTACTTTGTCAACTTGGCGGTTGGCGGGGTCATGATTCGGCCGCCGGCGGCTTGGAGTTTGACGGCGACGGCAATCGTCGGATACGTGTTCTTGCTGTTCATTTCGAAGCGGATCGACGGCGTCGGCAGCGATACCGCCGTGGGTGTCGGTTTGAATTCGATTGGTTTGATGCTGGCGTTTTCTGCCTGTGCATCGGTGGTGATCTATTTTGTGACTCGCACGGCAGGTCAGTTGAAGCAGCGCGAGCAACAGTTGCTGCGCGCCCAGGCGGATCAGGCCGCCAGCCATCGGTTGGAAGGTTTGACGACGTTGGCGGCTGGCGCTGCGCATGAACTGGCAACGCCTTTGTCGACCATTGATGTGATCGTTCGTGAATTGTCGCGACATTTGGAAGCCTGCGAAAAACCGAAATCCGTCGACACTGATTTGCGTTTGATCGACGAACAACTGGAAATGTGTCGGCAGATTTTGCAGCGGATGCGATCAGCGGCTGGCGATTCGATGACACCTCATTGGGATCGAACGACGGTGGGTGAATTGATCGATACGGTGCTGGAGGGAATTCGCGATCCGCACCGTGTCGACGTGACCGACGGAACCGATGCCGTCGAAGAGACGCCACTGTGGGTGCCTCAAGAGGCCGTTGCGCAGGCCGTTCGGAATTTGATTCACAACGGGCTCGATGCCAGCGGAGCCGATGGCCGGGTGCGGTTAGAGTCGAAGTTGATGGGCGAGATTCTGCAGTTGTCGGTGATCGATTCTGGTAGTGGGATGACCGTTGAAGTGCTCGATCGAGCGTCAGATCCATTTTTCACCACCAAGGACCCTGGCCGCGGCATCGGGTTGGGGCTGTTTCTGACCCGCAACGTTATTTCACAGTTGGGAGGTGAATTGCAGTTTCATTCCCAGCCGGGTTCGGGGACACAAGTGATCGTGCGGATTCCGCTTGATAACCCACGTCGCGAATACGATTTGCCGCGAAACTATGATTTGCCGACTAGCGATGAAGCCGTCAACGGAGTTCAAAAACGACCGGTTTGAAGGTCGGCTTGGCCGGCGAATCAAGTAGAATGATGGTTTGTTGCTGCCCGTTTCTAAATTCGCCTTTCAGTTGAAGGTTCTGTCATGATTGATCAGCCCACCGAGAACGCCACCGTTTACGACACGGCGATGGTGGGGGCCGAGAGCATCTTGTTGGTCGATGACACGTTTGTGCTTCGCGAGCGGTTGTCGATGGCGATGCAGCAGCGAGGTTTTCACGTCGAAACGGCGGGTAGTTATGACGAGGCGGTTGAGATTTTCAGGATGCGCCCGACGGATTTAGCCGTCTTGGATTTGCGCATGCCGGGCAAGAGCGGCCTGGAATTGCTGCGAAAACTATTGCAGATGAAGCCGACGACGAGAGTGATCATTTTGTCGGGCTTTGGCAGCATTCCGGCTTCGATCGATGCGGTTCGGGCCGGCGCGGTTAACTTTCTTAGCAAGCCGGCCGACGCGGACGACATTCTGGGGGCTTTTGTCCGCGGCGATGACCCATCGGTCCCCGAAGGTGCTCTGGCGTTTCCGGCTCCCTCATTGGCCCGCAACGAGTGGGAGCATATCCACCGGGTGCTGTCGGATTGCGGGGGCAATATCAGCGAAGCGGCTCGCCGGTTGGGCATTCACCGCCGTAGTTTGCAGCGAAAACTGCGAAAACGGGCTCCCGAAGACCCAGCGATGCCACAGTTGATCGACGATGAAGAAGAGTGATTGCCCTAAATTTTGCCACAGAAAATAGCTCACTGGGCGATCGATCGCGGGTCGAAAGCGTCTGCTGAGCCTCTCTGTTATTGGGGCTTGTTAAGTCCTGGCCTACGTTTTGGCCGGCGGGTATCCTTACGGCATGCCAGCGGACATGCTCGAAACGCTATTCACGCCAAAGACCGCACTGTGGTTCGTCGTTGCTGCAATGGCCGCGTCGATTCTGATGGGGGCTTCGAATCGTCGTCGTGCCAAGTTGACGGGTACCTTGAAAGATTACGTCGAGCGTAGCCAATCGGTGCCGAAGAAGGATTTGCCTCCGGATGACCCCCCCGATGCGTCGTAGCTTGCTCGATCTGCAATACTGAACCCCTGACTTCTCAAAAACGAAACTCTGATGTCAAACCGCGTCTACATCAAGACCGTCGGCTGCCAAATGAATGTGTTGGACAGCGAGATGGTGATCGCTGACCTAAAGCGTCACGGATACACCGTCGTCGACTCGGCCGACCAGGCGGATTGTGTGCTGTACAACACCTGCAGCATTCGTGAGCAAGCGGAAGAGAAAACCTACAGTGCTCTCGGCATCATTCGCCAAGAAAAGGAAAAGGATCCCAGCAAAGTCATCGGCGTGATGGGCTGTATGGCGCAAAAGGATCAAGAGCTGGTCTTCAAGCGAGCTCCCTACGTCGACTTGGTGGTCGGCCCCGGTCAGTTGCACACGATCCCGACGCTGTTGGATAAAGTACGCGGCGGCGAAGGCCGCCAAATGGCCGTCTCGCTCGGCCGAAAATCGGGCTCGCAACTAGAGATTGCTCGCAGCCACGAAACGTTCGATCCACTGCGCGATCCAACGATGCGTCCGACTCCGTTCCAAGCGTATCTACGAATCCAAATAGGTTGCGATAAGTTCTGCACTTACTGTGTCGTTCCCAACACTCGTGGTCCTGAACAAGGCCGTGCACCGGAGCAGATTTACGCCGAAGCTAAAATCTTGGCCGAACAGGGAGCGAAAGAAATCACCTTGCTGGGGCAAACTGTCAACAGTTACCGATTCAAGCACGAAGACGGCACTGTCACCGACATGGCGTCTCTGTTGGAACAGTTGCATGACATCGATGGGATCCAGCGGATCAAGTTCGTCACGAATTACCCCAAGGACATGACCGAACGTTTGCTCGAAACGATTCGCGATCTGCCAAAGGTATCTCCCTATTTGCACGTTCCCGCTCAAAGTGGATCCGACGAAGTACTGAAGCGAATGAAACGCGGTTACACCGTTGCTGATTACATGGCAATGATGGAACGGATCGAACGTATTTTGCCCGAAGCCGCAATTAGCAGCGATTTCATTGTGGGTTTCTGTGGCGAAACGGAAGAAGACTTCCAAAAGACGGTCGAGCTAGTCAAACGTTGTCGATACAAAAACAGCTTCATTTTCCAGTACAGTGTTCGCCCCGGCACGAAGGCTTCGGAACGTTTGGAAGACGACGTTCCGCGAGTTGTGAAGTCACGTCGCAATGTCGAGCTGTTAGCCGTTCAAGATGCGATCGCCAAAGAAGACAACCTGAAATTGGTGGGAACGACCGTCGAAGTCTTGGTCGAAGGGCCCAGCAAAAAGGGTGTCAAGAATGATGAAGGTGATCACATCATTCAGATGATCGGGCGCACTCATTGTGACCGCATCGTGGTCTTCGACGGCAACCGCCGACAGGCGGGCCAGTTCATGTCGATTCATATCGACGACGCCAGCAGCCACACGCTGGTGGGTCGAGTCAAAACAGTCGAAGTCGTCTCGATCGGCTCGCTCGTTTGACCTCTAATGCTTTAGTAACTTGTCGCCCTCTCAGGCTGCGTTAGCCCGCTTAGACTGTTGGGGAGCCGACCTGGTTGCACTGATCTGACGGATTCGGCACGTTCGCCGACACGCTAAGTTTTCCACTTTGACTGATAAGGAAGATTCCCTGGACACCCTTTCTGAAACCATTCCGATTCACCGCGAGACATTCCCGAACGGTATGACCGTCTTGGTTCAATCGATGCCGTGGCAGCGGACAGCGGCTTTTTCGTTGTCGCTGCGCAGCGGGGTGCAGGCCGAGCCCGATGATCGTGGTGGGCTGAGCGGATTGGTTTGCGAGATCGTCCAACGCGGTGCTGGTTCGCAAAGCAGCCGTGACTTGGTTGCGATCCAGGATAACTTGGGCATCGATCGTAACTCGGGGGTATCGACGGCGATGGTCTCGTTCACTTGCGCGATGCCAGCGGATTCGCTTGAACCGGCGATCGATCTTTACGCTGACATTGTTCGGCGTCCGCACTTGCCGGCCGACCAATTGGACGATGCACGGATGATGTCGGTGCAAGAGCTGCGTTCGATGGAAGACGAGCCCACTCACCGCGTGATGCGGCGACTTCGCGAACTGCATTACGGTGACCGATTGGGGCGATCGATTTTTGGCACGATCGAAGGGCTCGAATCGATCACTCAAGACGACGTTCGAAACCACTATGTTGATCACTATCACGCGGGCGGCGCGATTCTAGCCGTCGCCGGAAACGTGGATGTGGTGGACGTGGTCGAGTGGGCAAAAGCAAACTTTGGCGATTGGAAGACTGGAACTGCCGCCCCACTTCCAGAGCCGACAGGTAAGGCGACATACGAACACATCACCTCACCGTCTAGCCAAACGCATATCGGATTCGCTTTCGAAAGCATTCCTTACGGTCATCCCGATTACTTTAAGATGCGCGCCGGTGTCGGCATCTTGAGTGACGGAATGAGCAGTCGTTTGTTTGACCGCGTTCGCGAACAGCGTGGGCTGTGTTACACCGTTTCGGCAAGTTGTCATTCGCTAAAGCACTGTGGCGGATTGTTCGGCTATGCGGGCACCACGCCCGAGCGAGCGCAAGAGACATTAGATGTGACGTTGCGAGAAATCGAGCATTTGGTCGATGATTTAGAAGTCGCCGAGCTAGATCGATGGAAGGTGCGGATTCAAAGCGGTTTGATCATGGAACAAGAATCCAGTGCGTCGCGAGCATCGTCGCTGGCGTCGGACTGGTACCAGCTTGGACGCGTGATGACGACGGAAGAAATCGAGTCGGACATTGAATCGTTGACCTTAGAAGATGTCCGCAACTACTGGTTGAATCATCCACCAGCGGATTATCGAATCGTGACCCTCGGACCGGATCCGCTCGTCGTTAACTAGTCGTCTGGCAAATAGTCGTCCATCCGTCAGGCCCTGGCGGACATTGAAATAAGACAGCACCTCGGCCAGGGCCTGGCGCGAGGCTACGAAAACAACATGCCTGAATTCAAACAAGCGACTTTGTCCAACGGTCTGCGAATCGTTGCTGAAACTGATTCCCGTGGTTACTCCGCAGCGATGGGCTACTTCGTTCGGTCGGGGTCGCGCGACGAAGTCGATTTCGAATCTGGTCTCAGTCACTTCCTAGAGCACATGATGTTCAAGGGAACGGCTCGGCGGTCGGCAGCGGATGTCAATCGCGAACTTGACGAGTTGGGTGGTAATAGCAACGCGTATACCAGTGAAGAGCAGACGGTCTACTATGCTACGGTGCTGCCAAAGTTCCAGGATCGGTTGGTCGACCTGCTGACTGACATGCTGAGCCCGTCGCTAGCCGAAGATGATTTTGATACCGAGCGACAGGTGATCTTGGAAGAGATTGCCAAGTATGAAGACCAGCCCCCGTTCGGCGCGTTCGAGCGGGCGATGGAAGTTTACTTTGGTCCGCGAGGATTGGGGCGGCGGGTGTTGGGGACGGCCGAGTCGATCAAGGCGGTCACCGCTGGTGCAATGCGAGACTATTTTAATCGTCGCTATCGGCCAGAAAATATGGTTTTAGCCGCGACCGGCAACGTTGACTTTGACGGGTTGGTGGCCCAGGTCGAATCGCTGACTGAGCACTGGGCGGCGCGGCCGATCGGAACGGATCCCGCCGCGGACGATTTGGCCACGGTTCCCGAAGGAATCGAGTTGGATCGTCGGTTGCCGATTCCCGATGCGAGTCAGGCGTATTTGATTCGGATCTCGTCAGGCCCAAGTATGGCGGACCAAAATCGCTACCCGATGCGGATGCTGGCGTCGGTGGTTGGTGACGAGGGCGGCAGTCGGTTGTTCTGGGAATTGATCGATACGGGCCGCGCCGAGGTGGCGACGGTTTGGCCGCAAGAGTTCTTGGACGCCGGTGCTTGGTTCACGTATCTATCGTGTGCGCCGGAGGACTTGGATTCCAATCGCAAGTTGTTCGACGGTGTGATCAGCGGCGTGGTTGAAAAAGGGATCGAGCAAGACGAGCTGACTCAAGCAATCAACAAATCGGTCGCTGGCATGATCATGCAAAGTGAACGGCCTAGCAATCGGTTGTTTGGGCTGGGCAGTCGTTGGTTGACGATGGGCAAGTATCACAGTCTTGATGATCAGCTTGACTTGCTGCGAGGCGTCACGGTCGAACAAGTTTCGGAGGTGGCGAAACAGTATCTCGTCAACGAGCCTGTTGAGATCATCGCCTGCGAGTGAGGTTTGGCTTGGGCGGCAGGTGCATCACTGCGCTGACGTTTGGGTGCCGCTTGCCGGGGTGCCGTCAAAACGGATTGGCTTACGGTCGCACCGCAGTCTCCGGTTGCGAGCGTTGTTGATTGCTATGCCCTTGCTGCACATTTCTGCCAGTGGCGATGTCGAATTAGCGACCATAAAAAAGCCCGCTGAACTTACTGTTCAGCGGGCTTTTATTTTAGGTTCACTTGCGATCGCCATATTTAGCGATCGAGTTTTGGCATTTCGGGTTTAGCGATCGTTTCGATTGCCGCCACCGCCGTCGCGACTACGGCCACCGCCGCCTCCGCCACCGCTGCGTCCACGTCCGCCGCCACCACCACCGCCGCCGCTTCCGCCGCGTCGTCGTCGAGGGCGATCTTCGTCGGATCCTTCGCCGCCGCCATCGCCATCGCTTCCCGCGTTGGCTTCGACGAGTGCAGCCAATTCGTCTTCGAGGCCTAGCTCTTCTAGGGCTCGGCGACGGCTCAGCTTGACTCGGTCGTGCTCGTCCACGTCGATGACCAAAACCTTCATCGCATCGCCAACGTTGACCAGCTTGTCCATGCTGCTGACATAGCCGCTGCTGATTTCGCTGATGTGGCAAAGTCCGTCGCGGCCGGGCATGATTTCAACAAATGCGCCGAACTCTTTGATGCTGCTGACGATACCGTCATAGATCTTGCCGATCTGAACGGTTGCGGTGCAGGCTTCGACGGCTCGCAGAGCTTCTTCGGCTGTTTCCTTGTTGCTGCTAGCGATCAAGACGGTGCCGTCATCATCGACTTCGATGATCGCACCGGTGCGTTCTTGGATGCCGCGGATGTTCTTGCCGCCGGGGCCGATCAGGGCACCGATCTTGTCGGAAGCAATCTTGGTGCGGAGCAATCGCGGTGCGGTTGCAGCGATTTCGCGGCGAGGACGCGAGATCGTGGTCAGCATCTTGCGAAGGATTTCGATACGAGCTTCACGTGATTGCTTCAGCGTCGCACGGATGATGTCTTCGCTGATTCCGGTGACCTTCAAGTCCAGTTGGATGCCGGTGATACCGTTTTGAGTACCGGCGATCTTGAAGTCCATATCGCCGAAGTGATCTTCGGTTCCAAGGATGTCAGTCAGCAGGCACCAATCGGATTCGCTTTGGCGAACCAGGCCGATCGAGATGCCGGCAACTGGGTTGCTGATCGGAACCCCCGATGCCATCAAGGCAAGAGTCGCACCGCAAACCGATGCCATCGACGATGAACCGTTCGATTCAAGGATGTCGCTGATCACACGGATCGTGTACGGGAAGTCTTCTGCCGACGGCAGCACTGGTGCAACGCTTCGTTCCGCCAAGCAACCGTGACCGATTTCGCGACGGCCAGGGCCACGAATCGGACGGCATTCGCCGACCGAGAAGGATGGGAAGTTATAGTCCAGCATGAACTTCTTGCTGTACTCTTGGGCCAATCCGTCGACGCGTTGCTCGTCACGCGAGGTGCCCAAGGCGATCGTTACGAGCGCCTGAGTTTCGCCACGTTGGAACAACGCCGAGCCGTGGACGCGTGGCAGCAAGTCGGTTTCGCAGTAGATGGCTCGCAGCGATTGGTTGTCGCGACCGTCCGGGCGGGTGCCGGCGGAGATAAGATCGCGAACGACCTTTTCTTCGAGGTCGTGCCAAACCGATTTCAGGCGTTTGATGCAGACCGCGTCGTCGGCTTTTGGGTCCGGAATCACGTCGGCAATGGCTTGGTCGCGAACTTCGCTGCAAGCCGCGTTTCGAGCGGCTTTGCCCGAAGTCTGCATCGCAGAGCGGAAGCGATCGTAGTAGCCGTCGTTGAGTCGCTTGAAGAGTCCATCGTCGGCTGGTGCGATCCATTCTTTCTTGACGGGGTTTACCTTTTGGTAAAGCTCTTCCATCAGGTCGATGACTTCGCGGATCGTGCCATGAGCGAACTTGATGGCTTCCATCATTTCGTCTTCGGGCATTTCGTTGGCAAAGCCTTCGATCATCGCCACTTGATCTCGCGATCCGCTGACGATCATGTCCAGTTCGCTTTGTTCCAGATCATCGTGCGTCGGGAACGCGACCAATTTTCCGTCGACTTTGCCGACGCGGACCGAAGCGATCGGGCCTTGGAATGGCAGTGCGCTGCAATGCAGGGCAGCGCTGGCACCATTCATGGCAAGGACGTCGCCGTCATTTTGCAAGTCGCTTGCGATGACGCAGGCTTGGACTTGAACTTCATCTTTGAAACCGGTGGGCCATAGCGGGCGGATCGGGCGATCCATCAAACGCGAGCTCAGGATTTCTTTGGTGCTTGGGCGGCCTTCTCTTTTTAGGAAACCACCGGGGAACTTGCCGGCCGCAGCCAGTCGTTCGCGGTAATCGCAAGTCAGAGGAAAGAAGTCCAGGCCTGGGCGAGGATCGCTGCTTGCGGTGGCGACCAGGACGACAGTTTCGCCGTACTGGACCAAGACCGCACCGGCGGCTTGTTTGGCCAATTGGCCGGTTTCGAACGACAGCGTGTGTTGTCCGATTTGCTTTTCGACTCGAATTTTCTTTTCAGTCACTTTTTTATTTTCCTTACAACCTACAAAAACTACATTGGATAGCATCCACGGGCTGGGCAACGAGGGCGCAGAGCCGTGGACAAATGGCATGCGAGTGGTGGCCAGTCACAGCAGGCAACCACGCAAGAAGAGACGTTCCGCCGATATTTGCACGCGAAGCGATCGCGTGAATTGATTCGGCGAAAACGTAGCGTCCGACCAGGTACGTCAGAAGAGGCGCGCCGGCAACGAATTGCCAGCACCGCAACCAACCGGGCCGCTAATAGCGAGAGTGGGAAAGCACCCGAGCCGCCCGTTACAGGCGAGTCGGCTGATGCCATCTTCGCTTGGTCGCGGCTCGGACAGGCTATTTACGGATGCCTAGTTTTCCGATGATGTCGAGGTATCGCTGAGGATCCTCGCCACGTACGTAGTCGAGCAAACGCCGACGACGGCTGACTAGCCCCAAAAGACCACGCCGTGAGGCAAAGTCTTTGCGGTGAGTCCGCATATGTTCGGTTAGCCCGTTAATCCGCTCGGTCAAGATGGCAATTTGCACCTCAGGCGAGCCGGTATCAGCATCCGATTTGCGGTGTTCGCTGATAGCCTCGGTTTTTCGCTCTTTCGAGATCGTCATTCGTTTTTTTGTCTGTTACGTCGTTCTTACTCACACATGAATGGGGCGTAGTTTACCGACGGGGGAAGTTTTGGCAACCGCAAATATCAAAGTCCCGCAAGTACGCGGAAATAAGGCGGCCGAAAGGGACAGGGTTTCGTCGTTGGGGCATCAGGCGACACGATTTAAGAAGCGAAAATACCCCGGTTTTTGAGGATTTCGAGTACTTCGGCAGCTTGCTGGGCCGGGGTTTGGCCGTTGCCGCCGTCGAGGTGGATTTCCGGGGATTTTGGGGCTTCGTAGGGATCGCTGATGCCGGTGAAGTTCTTGATTTCGCCTGCTCGCGCCTTTTTGTAGAGGCCTTTGGGGTCGCGGGCTTCGCATATTTCGAGTGGTGTATCGACAAACACCTCAATGAAGTCCCCTTCCCTGCCCGCCTCGATGATGCGGCGAACTCGGTCGCGGTCTCGCAGGTAGGGACTGACGAACGCGGTTAGGGTAATCAGCCCCGCCGACGCCATCAGGGCTGCCAACGAACCGATCCGGCGAATGTTTTCTTCTCGGTCGGTCTCACCAAACCCGAGCCCAAACCGGTCGGCGAATTCGGCTGAGTGTTCTTCGGCAAGCCGCTCGGGCGGGGCGCAAAGGCCGTGCCGGATGTTGTCGCCGTCTAGCAGCATTGTGGCGCGACCAAGTTCGCTGAGTTGACGGTCTAGTTCATTGGCGATCGTGCTTTTGCCGCATCCGCTCAGACCGGTGAACCAAACAACGACTCCCTTTTGGTCGAGGCGAGATTCGCGAGACTCGCGGGTGACGGTGTGTTGGTGCCAAACAATGTCGGACTTGACCATGGGAGGATCGATCGATGGGAGAGGCTCGGTTTGAAATCGAGTCTCAATGATAATCCCGCCGGACGTCGAGGCCTACGCGGCAGCCGGTATCAGCCATTCGATCGACTGGGACGTCGCCCGCGAAAGTGCATGGGCCAGCCGGCAGAGCCAGCATGACGACCGTTGTCACTGGTTTGACCTTAGGCCAGTGCTGGTTGGTCGGTGTAGAGTTCCAGGATTTGGCTCTGCACTTTGACAGCACGCAGCAAGATCCAGAGCTGGTCGGGTGAGAATTGCACCGGGCCATCGCCGCACAGGGCGTCCAGTTCTTCCGCCACGGCAGCGTGTTGGTCCGACGCGGCTTCCAATCGAAAGCTGGCGTTCTTCCAGGCTGCGGTCAGTGTCGCGCAATCGTGCAGTTCGTCTGGATTGCTCGTCTGTGTCAGGATCATCAGCGACAGCCGCGCAACGTCTGTCGGCGACAACGTGGGTTGCAACGCGAGAAGTCGTTCGGCTAGTTCGTGACAAGTCATTGGCAGCGATTACAGCTTTCCCCGGCTCACTCGTTTCAAGTGTGGCCGGAGGACGGATGGCGTCCTAGGCATCGGATAAGAAAAGGTCTCTTTCCAAAACTCTAGGTCGCAGTTCCGTGTTTTGCCAAGAATCGTTCGCGAAATTCGCAAGCATCCAAAGCCTGCCGCACGGGCTGGGGGGCTATTCGACGTCTGTGGCGGCTCGCGGGTCGACTTTCAGGCTGGCCAGATAAGCGACCAAATCCCGCAAATCGCGGGCTGTCATATGCTTGGTCAAGTCGTCTGGCATCGAGCTCTTGCCCTTTCGCCGAGCCTCAATTTCCTCGGTCGGAATTTGGATTTGACTGCCGTCATTTTGAATCAGTTCAATGAAGTCATCGTCCTCTGACTTGACGATGCCCGAAAAGACCTGTCCCGAATCGTTGGCGACCACGGCGGTTTCAAAGCCTTCGGCGATTTTCGCGTCGGGGGTACAGATCGCTTCCAGGAGGTAGCGGCGATCTCGCGTCTTTCCGATCACGGTCAAGTTCGGGCCAACCTCGCCACCGGCTCGGTCAACCTTGTGACAACGCAAACACGACAGTTCGGTCTTTTCGAAAAACAGTTTGCCGCCGCGAGCCACGTCGCCACCTTCCAGCGACGTCAGCCACTGGGCAAGTGGATCGTTCTCGGCCAGCGAACTCTGGTGATCGGCCAATCGCTTGCCGAGATCATCGTCTAGGGCGCCTTTGTTTGCCTGTGCCGCTTCCAAAACGTTCAGTTGCACATCGGCAGGAATCGAGCCATCTAAGTAGCCGTTCACGCCTGCTTTGATTGCGGCAGCAGCTTCGGGCGCTGCGTTATTGCCCAAGATGTCCCATCCCAATTGGCGGACTTCGACACTGCGGCTGTTGGTGGCATCGACGAACTTCGTGATCGAGTTGGTCGCGTCAAGTTTGGCAAGTACGCCCAACGCCGCTTGGACCAATTCATTCGGCGGGTTCATCGGCACCTCGCTTGCCAGTTTCACCGCAGTTGCAGGGGCGAGTCTGGCCAACGCTTTAAGTGCAGTCGCTCGGTTGGCAGAGCGTTGTTTGTTGTCAGCGATTCGCTGGGTCAACATCGGTGCGATCTTGCTGATGCCCAAGCCGGACGCCACTTCAATCGCCTTTTCTCGCACGGTATCTTGCGACGTCATCAGGATGTCAATTTGTGGAGTCAGCGCCGCCGCCGCGTCAGCGCGAGGCCGAGCGTTGCTTGCTCGGTAGGCACAGGTGACTCGGTCGCGCGGGTCGGGTTGTTCCCAGTTGGCCAGCATGTCGAGGGCCTCGATTCGCATGTCGGCCGGTGCCGAAACGCGGCCGGCATATTGGGCCAACGCGATTGCGTTGGCGGCGTTGCCTAGTCGGTAGTTTGCGTTCAAGACTCGCCGTGTCAGTTGGGGATCGGCCGATTCCTTTTCGATCAGTGAAGCGAGTGATTGCAGGGCCATCGGCACGGGTTGATCGTGGATTGCGCGGGCTGCTTCCAGCACAACTAGCGGGCTGGCGTCGGCTAGAAATTTCGACAAAACACCGCTCTTTTGCCGGCGAAGTGCGACGACAGCTGCGCGGCGAACCGATTCGTTTGGATGCGTTGTCAATTCGCCGATCGATTTGCTTGAGATCGCGCTGGCCAGGTAGCTGACGCCAGCATGACGCAGCGCCGGATCGGCGTTGTCGTTGGAGGCCAGGATTCCGACTACCTCACCGATTGCTTCGCCGTCTTTCAGCTTGCCCAAGGCAATCATCGCCGCATAACGGACTCGGTCCGATTCATCGGTCAGCATGTCGCGAAGTTGTCCGGCGGTCGCAGTTGCGCCGCGATCGCCGAGCACTTTGGCAACGCTTGATCGCACGATCGCATCGGCATCGCCAGCTAGGTTTAGCACGGACTGGACGATCGCATCGGCGATGTCCGGGTTTTGCCGGGCAATTTGGCCGGCGCCCCAGATCGCGTGCAAGCGAGTGGTCGTTTTGGACTCCGTTTCGCCGGCGATCGACAGCAACGTTTCCGCGTCGCCCCGTTTGGCCAATTCCCACTGAGATTCGAATCGAACTCGGCGGTCAACATGGCTAAGCAATTGACCCAGTTTCGCTGAATCGTGCTCGCTCCAATTACTCGCCAACAACGACTGGACTTCGGCAACAATCGGATTGCCCTGCTCTTTCGCGTCGCTGATTTGATAGACGCGGCCTTTGCCCAGACCGACCCAGCCGTCGACCCAGTCGCTGACGTACAGTTTTCCGTCGGGACCAAAGGCTATGTCGGTGGCAAGGACGGTCCAGATTGGGTCCGAGTCTTCGCCGAACTTGTAGAACGCTCCGTCGGCTTCGAGATTGAACGAGCGAATGCCGCTGTTGGCTGGTCCGCCACGGAAGTCGCTGATCAGAAATTTGTCTTTCAACTGGTCGCCGAAGCCTGTTCCCGGATAGAACGCCAAGCCACTGGGGCCGTCGGTAAAGTTGGTGATCGGGGGAACGATGTAGGCGGGTTGCTCGTTGTGAAACGGCTCCCAGATTCGCTCGCGATTGAAGGGGCCGCGGTCGGGCAAGTACTGGTAATGCATCCGCCAACCCGAATCGCCGCCTTCGAGAATATTGACGACGCGAGCCTTGTCACCACTGTCGCTGTTGTTGTCGACCGAAAACAGGTCGCCGTAATCGTTAAATGCGAGTTCTTGGGGGTTCCGCAGGCCGGTTGCAAAGACTTCTAGTCCCGAACCATCCATTTCGCATCGAAAAACGGCACCCGATTGAGGATCGGCAAGGACATCGCCACCGGCGGTCGTGACATGATACCCACGGTCACCAATGCTGAAGTAAAGGCGTCCGTCTGGACCGACGATCATGCCGTGCAGGTCGTGGCCACGGAACGCAACGTGGACGCCATAGCCATCGGAAAGGGCGATTCGCTGGTCGGCAATGCCATCATCGTCTTGGTCCACCAGTTTCCACAGTTTGGGAATGCAGGTGTAGTAAATGGCGTCGCCGCGAGCCAAAACGCCCGCTCCGGTGCCTTCTTCGATGCCGTTGAAACCGTTGGCCAAGATCGAGACTTTATCGACTCGCCCGTCGCCGTCGGTGTCTTCGAGCCGGCGGATTCGGTCGTCATGTTGGGCGTACGTCACAGCCGCCTCGCCGAGCAATCGTTTGTGATAGTCGATCCGGTCCTGGACGGTTTCAGCCGCTAAATCAGCCAACAACCAGGCATCGTCGTGGCCGCGGTTGTCGGTCACGCCGCGGTCTTGGCGGAAAGTTTCGCATACAAACATGCGGCCGCGATTGTCGATATCAAACGCGACGACATTTGCGACATCAGGCTCGGCTGCGTAAAGTTCGATCGTCCAGCCTTCGGGGATTCGAATGCCAGCCATCGACTCAGTGGCTTCGGCCGAAGCACTGGCCACGTCGGGGTCGAGCGGCGCGGGCTGTTTGAAATCTGCAGCGAAACAGGCTCCGAGCGAAACTGCAGCATGCAAGCTCGCGAGACGAATTAGGTGGTGTCCGAACGTGGATTTCGGCATTCAATCGATCCTATTGGTTCATTCAGATGGCTGCGAGTATCAGTGGCGCGGTGCAGGGACGCACCGCACAGGGACACCGGGCGATAGTGACACCGAGCGATAGTATCGGTGACACCGCGTGATGGGTGAAGGCGCCACCGAAGCACGTCCGAGTGAGTTAAGATCAATCGCATCGCCATGGTTCCTAAGACCCTCCTAGGATAGTCGGCTTTCAATCCGATTGACAACGAACTTTATTGATCCTTTGCCCTAGCCCCACAACCGTTCTCGCATGACCTCTTCTGAATCTGGCGAATCCATTCGCATCGGTTCACCTTTCGCCGTCGATCCGGTCGCCGCGGATCCCATTTCGGGCGATCTGACGGCGTCGCCGACGGTGATCGAACCGGTGATGGATGTCGGCTCGCTGCGCTACACGGCGATGGGAGCGACCGCGGCGTCAGCGATGGTCGTTGGTTTTGCCGCCGCAGCATGGGGATGGTTTCCAGCCGGCGGCGCGGCGATCGCCGCGCTGGGATGTGGGTTGTCAATTTTTGGCATGTTTTCGGTCTATCGTTTCACTGCGATGGGGCTGTTGGCCGTTCATCTGTTTTTGTTCGTGGCCAATTATGGGCAGGCCTTGAAATGATCGATGCGCCGTCCAGTCTTGTGTTGATGGGTGAGATGCCGGTTTGGTCGTCGATTGACACTTGGATCATTTTGACGTCGTCCCTGGTCGCGGCAGCCAGCGCGATTCCTGGTTGCTTTTTGTTTTTGCGAAAGCAAAGCATGATCGCCGATGCGCTGACCCACGCGGCTTTGCCAGGCGTCGTGATTGCATTCATCTTGGCGGGTTATTTGCAGGCGTTCGGCGTCTTTGCCGGCGACAGCGGTTGGGCGTTCCGCCAGTCGATGATGTTTGGCGGTGCCATGGTGGCGGGACTGTTGACGGCGTATCTGATCGAGTGGGTTGCCGCGTCGGGATGGATTCGTGGCGATGCGGCGATGGGCGTGGTCTTCACGACTTTGTTTGCGATCGGGCTGATCTTGCTGCGACAGTTTGCGGATAAGAGCGACGTCGATCTGGAATGCGTGCTCTATGGACAGCTTGACACGATTGGGCTGGCCCGCGGGGTTCCGCCCGAAGCGCTCACGTGTGCAGTGATCTTGGTGATCAACATTGTCTTGGTGACCGTGTTGTTCAAAGAGTTATTGCTGACAACCTTTGATCCGCAATTGGCAGGAACCTTGGGGCTGCGTCCCAAGTGGATGCACTATGGATTGATGACCGTCACGACGGCAACCATCGTGACCGCGTTCGAAGTGGTGGGCAGCATTTTGGCGATCGGCATGCTGGTGATTCCTCCATCGACGGCTTTCTTTATCAGTCGCCGCCTTCGCCCCATGATTTTGGTTTCCATGGGGGCCGGAGTGTCGGCCTGTGTGCTGGGACACTTGGCTGCGATCACTCTGCCGGGGCCGATTACTCAAGCCCTAGGGCTGCCGCAGGTCGAAAGCGTGACGACGGCGGGCGCGATTGTGATCACGGCGACCTTGCAGATGTTGGTCGCGATGATGATCGGTCCCGAAAGAGGAATTCTGGTTGACCGATTCCGCGCCGCCGGTCAGACGGCGCGGTAAGAAACGGTGTAACCGCCCTACTCTTCCAGTTCGGTCGCTTCGGGCGCGGGGTTATCGTCGACCCATTGGCTTAGCTCGTCTTGTTGGGCTGCGGGCGCAGGTTCTGGCGTTCCGCCGCAGCCGACGAGAGTGGAAAGTGACAACAGGAACAATGCGAGGAAAGCAAAATGTTTCATAGGGTTATTTCAGTAAAGGTATAGCGGGGAAATGGCCGGGATCAGGAAAGCACGGCACGGCCAGTAGCGGAAAGCTACCGGCCGTGCATCGTTGCTCGAATCTCACAGAAAGCAGGTTACCGAACTACTCGATCGTGACGTCGGTTTCACTCGAAGCTCGAGTGCCCAGAGCACCCCAAAGCCCGAAAGGACTCTTCGAGCCAGGTGGCACCAACGCGGCTGGAGTGCCAACGTGGGCGCTGCTGCGGTTTCCTGCTTCGATCGAATCGGTCACGAACTTGACCGCGCCGTCACCCATCAAAACGTGAACGCCACCTTGGTGGCGACTGCTGGGCGGCAGCAGCCCGGTGTTGAAGTTGTTGGTGTCCATGCAGATCAGGCCGTTGGGCGGCAAAATCGTATTGAAAACGCCCCAGATCGAGCGGCTCATCGCCCACTTCAAACCACGCCGTTGCTCGGCATCGGTTCCACCACCTTGAAGTGGCACAACGGTGAAGCCGGGCCTCCAAAATTGCGGACGCAGCGGATCCACTTCATCGTCGCATAGCAGGTTGCCGTTCGCTTGGCGGACGTTTCCTTGCGAGTGAGCACCGCGGGTTCGGGTGTCGTTGTCGCCTAGGTCACTTGCGATCTCGCCGGCCATGATGGTGTTCGACAAACCGTCCGTGATGTCACGAAAAGCTGATTTCTCGCGGGGGACAAATACGCCTCGGCAAGAAGCTTGGCGATTGATTGCGGCCTGCGTACTTGCCGTGTTTCCGCTGTCACCGATGCTGCCGTTGATTTGTTCGGCTGAATCACCTTGGCAAGCGACGTAATTCGTTCGGCCTTGGCCGGGCAAGCCGACACCGGGATCGCTGGGGCAGCGGAAGCCAGGGATTTCCGTCAACCAGGGGTCGTAGCGCGTGACTGCGTGATGCGCCAACCAACGTCGTGGACCAGGTCCCATCGGCGGGAAGATCGCGCCCGATGCCGGGTCTTGGAAAGGATTGCTGATCTGTTCCCAAATGGCTTGTTGCTCGATGAACGGGGTCAGGCCAACCAACCAGCTCAATTCCAATCGGCTACTTGCACCTGGAGCGGCAGCAACCGTTGGCCCGTCAGGATTACCACCGCGGTTAGGTGTTCCCGTGCCTTGGGTCGGCAAACGCTTGTACGCCGAGTGATAGTTGTGGACGGCCAAGCCGATTTGCTTGAAGTTGTTGCTGCAGCTCATCCGACGAGCCGCTTCGCGAGCCGCTTGAACGGCGGGCAACAAGAGCCCAACCAGAACGCCGATGATCGCGATCACGACCAGCAACTCGACCAGTGTGAACGCAGATCTGTCTCGGGACAATTTCATAGATACCACCTATCAAGAATTGAGGAATGGGCGGTAATGCCGCCTAGTGACCCAATAGTAGGCCGATGGCTGCCCTCACACCTTAACGAAAGGGCCGGTGATTAGCATTATCGTGCCAACTTAGATGGCAATGTCCGCTTGGTCCGACTCCGGCGCTGACTCGAGTGCCACCTTCGAGTCTCGGCCAGCCAATTCGTGGTTCAGAATCTCTAGCAGCGTTTGCAGAAACACCACCACCATTGGGCCAACCAAGATCCCAATCGGGCCGAATACCGTTACGCCACCCAAGACACTCAGCAGTGCAAAAAGCGGGTGGAGCGTCGAGCGGCCGTGCAGCACGTACATCTTGATCACATTGTCGATCGATGACACGATCGCCGCGCCGTAGATTGCCAAAATAATCGCGGCGGTCCAGCGTTGGTCAACAGCGCCCAAGTAGATGGCACACGGAACCCACACCGAAGCGGCACCTAGAAACGGAACCAGTGCCATCAAAGAAGTGATCAGAAACAACAAGATGATCGATTCGAATCCGCAAAACCAAAATGCGATCGCTGATAAGACGCCCTGAACCAACGCGCTCAACACGCTCGCCAATACGACTGCACGACTGGTCCGATCGAATTCCATCAATAGTCGTTCTTCGTAGGCATCGTCCAGTGGGCTTAGCCGCATCAAGGTTTGGATCATCGCCGGCCCGTCGATCAGAAAGAAGTAAACCGCGATCACCAGCACGGCTAATCCAACCAGGATCTGAATCAGGTAACTGCCCGTCGCGCTGGTCAAGCTGACAAAGCGAGGCTGCAGAGTTTCGCGAATTCGCGATGAGAGGTTCTTCAAGTCTTCGGCACTCGGGTTGGCCAGCAATCGCATTTGGCTAGTGAAAGTGCCGCCCAGTTTGGCTCGCATCCAACTGCGAATCGCTGCCGACGCATTCAGGCTCTGTTGGTGGAATGTTTCCTCGGCGTCCAATTGATCAACCACGCCCTCCTCGGCCGGGCTAAGTTGCCTCTTGACCGATGCCTTTAGTTCTTCGAGTCTCTCTTTTGCGCTGTCGGCGAACGCGTCTGCGGTAACTGGTCCTTCGACTTCTGTCTGCAGAAAATCGACCAACGTGAACGCTTCCTGAATGTTCAGAAGCACCGCTTCCGATTCGTCGGCCGTGTCCAGCGAATCGCTCAGTTCATCCAGACGCCTGAATTGCTCGGCATGTGGCAGCGAGATCCCCAACTGGTCGCGGCCACGATCCAAGGCCTTCTTCAAGTCTTGGAAATTCACTTGGCTCACCATGGCGGTGAATTGGCTGGTGGCGACCGAGATGATCAAAATCAGCGGCATCAACACGACGGCCAGCACCAAAGTCGTCGTCGCCAAAGCCGAAACGCGAGGACGACGCCCTGTCTTTATCAGGATCCACTGGTGAACCGGACGAAAGATCACGACCAGCAGTGCAGCTAGGAACAGAGGGACAAAGAATCCTGCCATCACTTTGTAGAACAACGCACCGACCGCTATGATCCCCAGGATCAGCATCACGACCGACAGAATTCGCGACAGCGACGGAAGCTGGTCAATCAGCTTCAACGAGTTCGGGACGCTGTCCGATTCGGTGGTCGTGTTCGAACCCAGCGTTGGGGGTGGCGACGGTGCGGTTTGAGGTGCCGTTGCTTCGGGGGGACTTGCTTCGGGCGATTTCTTGCGTCGTCGGTTGGTCATCGGGGCGAACTCTGGACGGAAGAAACGGGGCCGAGGAAGTAGGATGGATTCGCAGGGATTGTGGCGGATCGGCCCGTATTTGACCAGCCTTTGTCGTCCTGCTGACGGCCAACCGAATTTCTTGTCGAGGAATCAGAATTGACTGCCGATCCAGATCTACTTTCTGACGATTCCGTCCCTCGCCGCTCCGGTGCGTCGATTGGGATTCGCTTGGCCAAGCTGGTCATTTCAATCGTCGTGGTCGTGGGGCTTTGCCTAGCCGGAAAGTCAGCGATCAAACAGTGGCAGGCTGAAACGGGAAAGATCGAAACGCAAATCGAGGCTCTCGGCAACGAATTGGCAGCCGCCGGTGAAAAAGGCGAAGCGACCTCCGGTGACCACCGCGAAGCGATCTTGAACGAGCAAGCGGTACTGCGGTCCGCACTGCCCTACCCTGAAAATTTACATTGGTCGCGAATGGCGATTGCTGCCGTTTTGTATGCGATCGGTTTGTTGCCTTCGGCAATGCTGCTGCGGCGAGCGGTCGTTTCGTTCGGCGGTTGTCCCCGGTGGTCCACCGCCATCGCGGCCCAAACGATCGGTCATGTCGGTAAGTATGTGCCGGGCAAGGCGATGGTGTTGGTGCTGCGCGGTGGCGTGTTAGCACGCGACGGCGTCAAGCCGATGACTTCCGCGATCAGTGTCTTCTTAGAAACGTTCTTGATGATGGCCGTCGGCGCGGTGGTCGCCGCGATCGCGACCGCTGGTTTGCCGGTGCCGACTTGGATTACAGTTGCTGCCGTCGCGATGGGCGTGGCCGCAGGTGGGCCGACGTTGCCGCCGATCTTGCGATTTGTGGCCGCGAAAGTGACCAGGGCGGATCCCGCGACGTTGGCGGCCGACATCGATTGGCGGTTGTTCTTTGCCGGTTGGGCGTGGTCGTTGTTGTCTTGGCTTTTCATTGGCGCTTCGTTCACCGTGTTGATCACCGCCGTTCCGTCGGCCGATCCGTTGCCGCCGATCGCGACGCTGTATCCGATCGCAACCGCAGCGATCTGTTTGGCGATGGTGATCGGTTTCGCCTCGCTATTGCCGGGCGGCGCGGGCGTGCGAGAGCTGGTGCTGACGTCGGTGCTGGGAATTGCGATCGGAACGGCTCACGGGCTGCTCGCAGCGATCGCCGCCCGACTGATGTTTATCGCTGTCGAAGCGGTGCTGGCCGGTTTGTGCTGGGTTTATCTGCGTCTGGATCCCAGCGGTTTTAAGCCGGAAAATGACGATCGGCGAGTTTCGATTGAGGCCGGGATCAAAACTTGATCGTTATTTCCTGCAAGCTGAACTGCGCGCCTCTATAATCGCATTTCGCCCGTATTCGAAATGAGCCGTTGTGTTTGAATGTTTGACGATCTGAGCCCCGAACCGTTCGACGCCCGTGGCCGTGATGAGGGTTCGATGTCAAACGATGAAATACGGCGGATGCTCGAATTGCAGCTCGCCAAAATTCGCGGCGAAGCCTCTGCCGCACGTTTGGAGGCCAGAGCTGCCGAAATTGAGTTGATGATTCAGCGTTTACGCCAGAATCAACCTACCGGCGACGCGTCGGTTCCGGCCGCAGCACCGGCGTCAATTCGCCGGATTGATTCACCCGATTTGCAAGTTTCCACGCCTCGGCGGTTTGAGAGCTGGAACGCCGTCCGCGCGGCACGTGGCCAGTCGATCGCATCGGCAATGTCGCACTCTGCGGGGTCGCTGCAGTCGGATTCACCAATCGTCCCCGCGGCTAGCGATGTTGTCACTCCGCCGGTTCTGCCATCGCCGCCCAGAGACAAACGCGAACCTAACCGACAGCCTGAATCGAGCTCGCCAATCGTTCGATACGATGCGGGTTCGGCCAGCGTCCGCCGGCCGCGGTTCTTGGCCAGCGATCAAGACGAGGTTGAAACCAACGTCGATGATCAGCCCGCCGAGTTGCCATTCGTGGTCGATGCCGAGTCGCGGCCAGCACTCGGTGCATCGCTCGACGCGTCCCCCGTCTTAATCGAAGAAGACGATGACGACGCTCGGGAGGACGAGACACAGCGTCGTCGGCCGGCCGCGTTTCTGGTCAGTGCCGTGGTTCATGTCGTCGTATTGATTCTGCTAGCTGGTATCGGATTTTCGACTCACGTTCCCAAAGACCAAGTCGCGTTATCTGCATCAGCCGCGTCGGCCAATGAAGAGAGTGTCGAGACATTCGAAATCAAAACCAGTGAGTCGATGCCAGAGGTGGAAGTCACCGAACCGGTGCCAAGCGAAACCGAATATGAACTGAGCCCGATCGGCGAACTAGCGGCCACCAAGTTCTCGCCCAATGCGCCGGCCGCACCACCGACTGCGATGGCGGCCGTCATGTCTAGCAGTTCCACCAGTGCTGCGTCGGCGATGTCGATGAAGTCGGTGTCGAACAAGAAGATGGAGTTTTGTGGCGTCGAAGGTGGCGGCAATCACTTTGTTTACCTGGTCGACAGTTCGGGCAGCATGGGCGACGGTTTTGAATCGGCCCGAGCGGCACTGCTCGCATCGATTGACCTGTTGACGCCCGAGCAGCGGTTTTACGTCGTGTTCTTCGATGCCAACCCGGATTACATGCGGCTAAGTAACGCCAATCAAGACGAGCCTCGCAGCGTCTTTGCGACGGCCGAAAACAAGGCTGCGCTGAGACGTTGGGCGATGCGAATCACCGAGGATCGCGGCAAGGCTCCCTACGACCCGCTGCGTTTTGCGCTGAAGCTTCGCCCCGACGTGATCTTCTTGCTGTCGGATGGCGAATTCCCGCAAGGCATCGAAGACTTGCTAAAGGAAGAAAACAAAGTCACCAATCTTTTCGGCGAAAGCAACCCGATCAGTATCGTTCACACGATTGCCTATTACAGCGAAGTGGGTGAAAGTCGGATGCAGCGAATCGCCAAACAGAACCAAGGTCAGTACCGATACGTGCCGAAGCCCTAACGCGAGGCTCTGTGCGCGAACGTTCAAACGCTGCAAGTCTTTAAAAGGTGGCCGGTTGGCTGGTCGGGATCCATCGGCTTACGATTGGCCCCTTCGAAACCCAAAGCGAATTGGCAAAGACACATCATGAAAGCGGCCACCGTCAGCGAGTTAAAGAAAGCTTTGGTTCGTCTGGATCATGACGATCTGTTAGACGCTTGTTTGCGTTTGGCCAAGTTCAAAGTCGACAATAAAGAACTGTTGACGTACCTGCTGATGAAGTCGGCTGACGAGCAAGCGTACGCCCGCGAAGTCTGTGATGACATCGACGAACAGATTCCGCCAGCTAGATCCATTCACAAAAAAACGATGCGCAAGATCGTGCGCTCGATGGAAAAGTGTTTGCGTTATTCGGGCGACAAAGAAACCGAGTTGCATGTGCGAATCCATTTCTGTCGTGAATTCGTCGACCGTGGGATTCGATTCGGCAATTGCCGCGTCAGCGCCAACATGTATGCGGCGCAGATGAAGAAGATCGAGAAAGCGATCGACAAAGTTCATCCCGACCTGCAGTTTGACTTTCGTCATGAAATGCAGGGACTCGAATCGTTGCTGCGTTAGCAATCATTTGGTCCGGCGAGCGACGACCGCGTCACTGAGGTCTTGCAGGATGACGACTGTTTCGTCCCATCCGATGCAGGCGTCGGTGACACTCTTGCCGCGAACGAGTTCTGCGTCGCTAAGTGACTGGTTGCCTTCGACCAAATTGCTTTCCACCATCACACCCATGATGCGGTAATCGCCATCTGCAACTTGGCTGCAAACATCGCGGCACACGTAATGCTGGCGAGTGTGTTTCTTGCAACTGTTGGCGTGTGACGTGTCGATCATGATTCGCGGCTTAAGATTCGCTTTTTCCAGCATTTGGGATGCTGCATCAATGCTGGCGGCGTCGTAATTGGTGTGCGTGCCGCCTCGCATGATGACGTGGCAATCACTGTTTCCGGTGGTCGCAAAAATGGCCGACGTGCCTTCTTTGGTGACCGACAAGAAATGGTGCGGACGCTGAGCTGAACAGATCGCGTCGACGGCGATTTGAACGTTACCGCTGGTTCCATTCTTGAATCCGACGGGACAAGACAGTCCCGACGCCAGTTCCCGGTGCCCTTGGCTCTCGGTCGTGCGAGCACCGATCGCGCCCCATCCGACCAAGTCAGCGATGTATTGGGGGCTGATCAGGTCCAAAAACTCGGTTCCGGTCGGCAAACCCATCCGATTGATATCCCTCAGCAGGCCTCGCGCGGTGCGAAGTCCGCGATTGATTTCGAAGCTGTCGTCGAGGCCAGGGTCGTTGATCAATCCCTTCCAGCCGACCGTGGTTCGAGGCTTTTCGAAGTAAACCCGCATGACGATCAGCAGTTCACCCTGATGCTTTTTCTGTTCCGCAGCCAGCAAACCAGCGTATTCCATCGCCGCTTCGGGGTCGTGGATCGAGCAGGGGCCGACAACGACGACCAAGCGATCGTCTTCTTCGCCAAGGACTTTCTGGATTCCACCGCGAGCCTTGGCGACGGTTTCGGCGACTTCCGCTTCAACCGGAATCTCGGCCATCAGCTCCATCGGAGGCATCAGCGGTTTCATAGCCCGAATACGTAGGTCATCGGTCGTCGCAGTGGGGGGGGGAGTGGTCATCGCGGGGCCTGGTTGGCTTTGGAGTCGAATTCTGTCCTTCGACTATCGTTGATGATCGAAAAAGATCAATCGGGGTTCGGATTGCGAGTTGCGTTTTCGGCCCCCAGAACACCCGAAAACGCGAGCAACGACCGAGTTAAGCAGTGACGCTCGGCCAGCCACTTTGTCCGCGGGAGTCGCTTTTTTATTCGGAATTGCTCGATTTGCCAGTTCGACGTTCGACGTGGCGACTGTCGCCGGAAGACAACTGTGGCTGCGACTCGGTTTTGCCGTTTTCAGGCGAAATTTCGCGGCGCGGCAATTGGCAGCAACCCATTACGAATCCTTGTTTACCGGTTCGTCACGTCGCCGCGATTCACGTTAGTATTCTGGTACGGCCGGATGCTCTGGCCGTCACATGTTTAGCGCCGCAGTGGATTGCGTGCCAACTTGATATTTGGTTGCGTCATATCGTTCGAGCTTCCCATCAATTGGAAAGAGAATTACCTCGTGGTTCGTTTAGCCTCTTCGTTGTCGGTCGTGATGGTCACCGTCGTTGCGATCTGCATCGTTGGCTGCGGTAGTCAAAGCGAAACGCAAAAGTTGCCAGAGCGGCCGCTGAGAAAGATGAAGTCGTTGTTAAAACGCGGCCTCTACGAACAAGCTTGGCAGCTTTCGCCAGAAGTTTTGAAACTTCACGGCGACGATGCCGACGTGATCGCTAGCATCGCGCAGTTGGCGTACGAGATTAAGAAACCGGACCAGACCGCCAAGCTGTTAGCTCAGGCGTGCGAGGCCGAAGCTTATGCGAATCCCTCGCGTGTCCAACAAGCCATGATCGCGTTCGTTGGTGTCGGCCGGCTGCATGACGCGATGCAGTTGTTGGAAACAGCCGTCCAGCGAAATCCCGATCAACAGGGAACCCGCCGGCTGCTGTTCGATTTGACGATGGGAACCGAAGAACGGCTGCGAGGTCTCAATCACGGGCGTGTCTTGGTGCGACAGCGACAGTTTGATTTGGAACTTCTGACGACGCTTAGCAATACTGAAAGGCGGACTTTAGAAGCTGCTCCCCTGGAAACGATGACGTCGCGAAACGCCGACGATCTTCGGCCATTGGTCGGCAGCGCGAAAACCAAGTTTGACGAAGGCGACTATCAAGCCGCCATTGACGAGCTGAAGAAGATCACGGAAAGGCATCCCGACTATGTTCCTGCCCAGTCATTGTTGGGGCGATCCTATGCGGCATCCAATCGGTTCGCTGAACTCGAAAGGTGGGCGGCCTCACAGCCGCCTGGCACCGAGGCTGCACCTGGTTATTGGATCGCTCTAGGCGACTGGGCTCGTGGCAAAGGAATGATCCAGCCGGCCATGCGTGCCTACTGGGAAGCAGCCCGTCGTGATCCCGATGCAATGGAATCGTGGTCGAAACTGAGCACGTCGATCGCTCAATTGCGAGACGAAGATTCGACCGCCGCATCATCCATTTCGGATGATGTCTTCGATGCGATTCAGCGTCGCAATACGCTGCTTAGCAAGTTCAACCAACTGAAGAATCGTTTCGAACGGACCGGTAACATTTCGCGAGAAATTGCTGCCGACATCATTCGCATCTTGGTCGATCTAGGACGACTTTGGGAAGCCGAAGCTTGGGCATCGGTGGCCATGTCATTACCCGAAAACGATGACATACCACTGGCAGAACTGCGAGGTTCGGTCATCCGCCAATTGACCAATGAAACACCGTGGCAGATCGCGACCAACCGCCCCGAATTGCAGCTCGACCTGACTCGTTTTAGGTTGCCGAGCATCGCCAGAATCAATTCAGATCGGAATGCCGATGTGGCGAAATCGAACGGATCGTCTTCGCAAATGCCCGGTTCGCAAGCATCTGGGGATGGTGACCTGATCAATCGAGCGTGGCGACTGGAAGACGAGGCGTCGGCGCGAGGTTTGGATTTCTTTGGCCGTACGAGCGACCATTTGGACCAGGCCGGCATCATGTTGCACGAAACGCTCGGCTGTGGTGGTGGAACAATCGACTTTGATCTGGATGGATGGAGCGATCTTTATTTGATGGCAGCCGGTGGAAAACCGGGCCAATTGGACTCCGCCGCCAACGCATTAATTCGTAATTATTCCGGACAATTTGGCGAGGTCACGCGCCAGTCGCAAACCGGACATCGCGGGTTCGGGCAAGGCGTCGCGGTCGGCGATATCAACGAAGATGGGTTCCCCGATTTGCTGTTGCTCAACTACGGTCCCAACGCCTTGTTGATCAACAACGGTGATGGTTCGTTCAGCGATCGAACCGATCGGTGGAATTTAAACTTTGATGCTGATACACAGATCACTTGGTCCACCAGCGGCGCGATCGCCGACGTCGATGGTGACGGGTTGTCGGACGTCGTGGTGGTCAATTATTGCGCTGGATTGGAACCATCAATCGAGACTTGTCCGATGGCTGACTCCGAGAGTTTTCGTTCGTGTTCGCCGGTAAAGTTTCCTGGTCATGTCGACTGGATTTTGAAAACCCGCGGCGACGGCACGTTCGTCAATCAAACCGAAGCTTGGTCGATGGCACCCGACGTTGTCGGACGAGGCTTGGGCGTGGTCGTTGGGCAACTTGATTCGACCACGGGCATCGACGTGCTGATCACCAACGACATGACCAACAACCATTACTGGTCATGCAGTAAAACGAATTCGGATAAATCGTCGGAAGCGATGACCGAGTTGTTGATGATCGAGTCGGCGATGGTGCGTGGCGTCGGCGCTGACGATCGATCATTGGCCCAAGGGTCCATGGGGATCGCAACCGGTGACTTTGATCTCGATGGCGATGCGGACTTTTACGTCACCAACTTCGACAACGAGTACAACATTCTGCACGAGCAACGAAGCAACGGGATGTGGCAAGACCAGACGTCCAGTCGCGGTTTGGTCAAACCGACCATGCCGTTGGTCGGTTTTGGAACCGAAGCCATTAATCTTGATAACGACGGCAATTTGGAACTGGTCGTATCGAATGGACACGTTGACCTGTTTTCGCGTGGAGAAGATCGTGCGTTGTACGCTCAACCGATGCAAATTTTTCAGCGGCTCGAGTCGGGACTTTTTGCGGCAACCGAAACAAGTGTGGCCGGCAATTACCTTCGAAATTCGCACGTTGGGCGAGCCCTCTGGACGATCGATGCTGATCGCGACGGGCGTATGGATTTGGCCGTGACTCATCAAACCGAGCCGGTTTCGTTGCTAATCAATCGCTGCGAACCGGCCGGCCATTGGATCGACATTCGATTGAGCGGACGGACGTGTGGCCGCGACGCCATCGGCGCGACTGTCACGGTCGCGTTCGGTGGCCAAACTCGAACGACCTTCCAATCGGCTGGCGATGGGTACATGTGCAGCAACCAACGAGGCCTGCACGTCGGTTTGGGGCTGGCCGAACCGGAAAGCGGCCCGGTTTGCGACGTGACAATCCAGTGGCCCGATGGATCACGCCAAGTGCACCCTGGTTTGGCCGTTGACGCGTCCTATTCGGTAACCGAAATGGACGAAACCGCGTTCCAACTTCCCTAGCCGCATTAATCGCACTGGCTGTCCTGCATCAACTTGGTTTTCGGAGGTAGCGAAGCTCGTCAAGAGTTTCGACCTGGTTGGCGATTCGCCGAAAGTCTTGACGACTTTTGCCACGATGCCACCCAGTGTTTGAGCTGATGCCAACTGCGAATCGTTGAGAAATCGCCGGTGGAATTGAGAATCCTTCTCGAGCGAGCGTCAGCATGCTTGCGCAAATTTCCGTTGGCAACTTTTCGCGATCAAAAAACTGCTGTAAATGAGATTGGAAATGATTTTAAGGTGGTAATCGAAGCTCGTATTCGGCAACAATGGTCTGCGGCCTTTTCGCAAATCATGAAAAGGGTTGTTTTTCCTTGTTTTTGAGGTTTCAAAGTATGAGACAGCGTTCAAACGCATCCCGCGGTTTCACCCTGGTGGAATTGTTGGTTGTCATCGCCATCATTGGCGTCCTGGTGGGCTTGCTGCTGCCCGCAGTTCAAGCAGCGCGCGAGGCGGCTCGACGAATGAGCTGCAGTAATAATTTCAAGCAGCTTGGCTTGGCAATGCACAACTACCACAGTGCCTACAAGCAATTGCCGATTCACGGTGGTGGCACTGATGGACCTGGCGCTCCTGTACCGTTTGGCAACGCGGGTGCGTCAACTAACTGGTGGACTAACTACGGCAGCAACAACGCCTGGCGTTTGAGTGCCCTGGTTGGTTTGACTCCATTCATGGAACAGCAAGCGTTATGGGAACAGATTAGCAATCCCAGCGTTGTTAACGCGCTTGACCCAAGCACTCCACTGACGACTCCGTGGCCTGCGATGGGGCCGACAGTCCAGTTTCTTCAGTACCAACCTTGGGTAACAAACCTGCCTATGCTGCGTTGCCCTAGCGATCCCGGTCAAGGTCTGCCTGCACAAGGACGTACAAATTACGGTCTGTGCATGGGGGACTCGATCGATTGGTCCGTTCGCGGTCCGCGAAATAACCCAACTCGAACCGGTGGTGGTGCATTGCCAGCCTGGAAATGGCAATACCACAGCGGATGGTCCCAGCGTTCACGCGCCGCTGACCGCGGCATTTTTGTGCCTCACGGCGACGCAAAGTTCCGTGACATTTTAGACGGACTTTCGAACACCATTGCGATGGGCGAATTGATCACCGACCTTGGTGACCGCGATACGCGGGGAACTCAGTCAATCAACGGTAACCCACCAAACGAGATCCGCGATAACCCTTCGTATTGTCTTGACAATAACCAAGTCGACCCGCTTCGTCCGCAGTACTGGGCGCCGGGGCAAAACACTGAGGGTGCTAACAACGGCCGCGGTTACAAGTGGGCCGACTTCCGTCCTAACTGGTCCGCCATTCACACGATTGCGCCGCCAAACGCAGCAATTGGTGGTGGTAACAACGCAGGACAAACCGGTATGTTTCCACCATCAAGTCGTCACCAAGGTGGCGCCCACATCTTGATGGGCGACGGAGCAATCAAGTTCATTACCAGCTCCATCGAAGCCGGAAATCAACGGGCAGCGAATGTTTGGCAAAACAACACCGTGACGCCGCCAGGCTCGGCCAGTCCTTATGGGCTTTGGGGTGCGCTTGGAACAAAGGCCAGCAAGGAAGTGATCAGCGAAGAATTCTGATCATGGAAATCCGAGTGGCCGCTCGATGGAACGGCCGCTCGTCCTAAAATGCAAAGAAGCTCGCTTCCCGCTGGAAAGCGAGCTTCTTTCTTTTGAAGTTCGCGAGTTTCGAAGCAAGGATTACTTGCTTCCATCTTCCATCGTGCCAGCAAGTGCAGCCTGTTCGGCGGCTTCGGCAGCTTGGTACTTCTCGATTGCAGTCTGGTCCGCATTTTCAACAATGCTAGTGTTCGATTCTTTGCCGCAACCGGTCACGCTGAAAACTAAAATTGATGCGAAAAGTGTGCTAAAGAATAGTCGGTTCATGGAATGTCCTGTCGGTAGGAATGGCGGAGGGAGAAACTACCTCCCGATTATACCGCAGGCGATGATCGAGGGGAGGACATTCATCGGTAGCTTTGGTTGTGAATTTGTTCGCGGCTATACGTCTGCCTCTCGATGCAACGTTTTCATTTCTCACTTGCACAACCCAGGCGTATTGAAAAGCTGAGAATTGAAGCTCAGCCAATCGGTCAACTAACGTATCTACGTAGAATCGGACTGCTTGTTTGGCCGGCAACTCATTTAATTTCATTCAGCCAAGCTGATGTCGTCCAGTTCCATTCGCACACTTTGCAATGCAAAGTCGGGTGCGGTTAGTGGTGGTTGGTGCTCGATGACAAAGCTTTGGATGGTGTCGGTCATGCGCGCCAGTTGACAATCGATCTCTTCGTTAAGTGGGACAAGGCGATCGAACACCGGTCGGTTGAGAACGTAGCTATAAGTACATGTGATTTCGTTGGGAGCGCAGCGCAAGAGATTCTCATGAACGACTCCTTGCGGATATTTGGCACTGCTGAGGTTTTCGTTGAAGTACGAAAGGTGACAGATGTCCCATGCGACGCCTTCGGGAAAATCGATCTCGGCTAAGTAACGGAAGAAGTTGAAATCGATGATCGCGTCGTCTTCGAACACCATGATCGGAAATTCGGATGGATCTAACTTCATGAAATCGAGGTGCGAAAGGGCGCAAGCAGCGGTTCCCCACCAGTCTCTCAAATCAGTGTGCCATCTTCCTTGTAGCACCGGCGGCAGCCCTTGATTCTCGAAGTCTTCGGTTTCGGGTGTTCGAGCCTGGACGATATCGACGTTTTGAAATCCGGCACGTGCAAGGTGCTTGCTGATGCGTCTGATTCTTTCTCTCGCCCGATCGTCCAGCGTGCTGATCACGAAGGTCCGAGTATTCGCGTCGATGTTCTTCATTATTGGTCATCCGATCTAGCCGTGCTCGACATGGGATGGAGGGCAAAAGGTTGCTTGGGATTTGCAATTCAAGATCGCTAATGAACGATCGCCAATTTTGCCAGCGAACGCGCATTGCCATGCGCGATATGGATCGGAGTACCGCTGCGACAGGTGATACGTCCGTCCGGCATCACTTGAACTTCGCCGACCGGCCGGTCGTGGACACAGTAATTCCAGCTCTCGGGAATCTCTTTCCACCGCTCGGGATCGCTGTGGCAGTAAAGGTTAAACGCCGATTGGTCACCCCAGTCTGTCGTGCCCTTTAGTTCTGAAGAGTCACGAAGACGGGCGGCCTCTTTGAAGTAACTGTGCATCGATCCGGCCGTTCCAGCGCTAAACCCGCTGTTGAGAAACGGACGAGTCGAAAACAGTTCAAATGCTCGACGTCGCATCGCTGGATGTTGAATCGTGCGAGTCCAACCGACGATCGCCACATTGTGGGGATAGCCCAGAGGTTCGCGAACACCAAAGATTTTTTTCGGATGTCTCTGTACTAATCGCCAAAGCGGATCCAGTTTCGCTTGGATAATCACGTCACTGGCATCCCAATAGGCCACCGGGACCTGCGGATCGAGCGATGCCGTGATTTCCGCAAAATCGGCCAATCGGCGAACCGGCGGCATTTGGCCGTTGGCGACTTTGTGAATTACACGCACGCCACGACAGGCAGCCAGCAAACGGCTTTCACTTGGATACAGTCCGTAGCCCACGGCAATCACTTCCTGTTCGTTGCCAGACGCACGCATCATTCGTAGAAAGACATCGCGAAACCGGTTCACATCACGACGATTGAATGCGACCAATACTTTTGCATCGTCTGTTGCTAATGGATTTGCAGCCGAGTCAGTTGCCGGCAGATGGTCGTTGCACGCGTCCGCGGAATTCTCCCCTGCAAGATGAAATGCTTTCGCACCGGGCAAGTACTCGATTCGAGATCCCGATCGGCGTGTGTCCTCGCAACGACAGAGGCATTCGCACTTGCCTGGCTCCCAACGAAAGGGAACGCGGCGGAGCGCCCGTCGACGAAACAGAGTTGCACCCATCGAAACATGCGGCGACGATCCGTGACGTGCGGCTTCCCCTAAATAATCGGCAGCAAAAGCGGCGTATTCAGGACGTGAAGCTAGCGCATGATGCAATCGGGTGATGCAATCGGGTGCGAGCGTGACATCATCATCCAAGAACATCAACCACGGGCTGGTCGTAACTTCGATCGCCTCATTTCTCGCCCGCGTGATCGTGGCGATTCGATTTTCATCGTCGGTTGATGGTGTGCCCACCACGCGATGCAATTGGATGTGAACACCCACCTGAGCGCGAAGCGAGTCAACGACCGCTGCCGGCAATTGCGTCTCTTCCCGCGTTAGAATTACGACGTCGATCGTCGGTGCGTCATGTGGCATGGCAACGTTCCCGATCTGAAGCGACCTAGTAACAGCCAGCCAATTTTCCTGTCGGATTCATGCTGTAGTGATCGACACTGCGGTCCTCTGGAAGCGGCGGATAGTATTGGGCGCTTTCAGCTGCCGTCAAACCAGCTTCCAGTTCAAGCATCGATTGGGCGTGTTCGCGAACGTAGATGATTCCCTGGACAACGTCCTTGTCCATCGAATGGAACACCTTGTCGGCAAGCGCCTTTCCTTCCAACCAGGTTCCCTTATCAAGATCGACCTGTTTGGGGCACTCGGGGATAAAAAGAGACGTCACATCATCGGCAAAGAATGATCGTTTGATCACTAGCTTGGGTGAAAGTCTTTGAGTCGCCGTGATGAAGATCTGGCCATTGATTTGATTGATTTGGCTGAACGAAATCTCTGCGACGTCAGGGAAGCGAGGCGGGATTGAAACCGTCCCTGACAAATACATCGAACGAAGTTGCTGTTCAGTCTTACTCATGTCTTTGGCCTATCGAGTCGGTTGCAAATGGATCTTCCTCTTGCCCCGACACCAACCTAGGTCTCCGCGAATCCAAACGCAAGTTTTCATTCGCGTCTCTTTCATAAAACAGCATGTTTATTCAGTCCAACACGCTAGTTAACCGTGTGTATCATCAAAGGCGAGCTGCCAGAACAAAGATTGAGCAATAAACCGGGAAGAGACTGATGAACTATCTCAGCTACATGATTCTGACGATTGCATTTCTATCGGGATACTCAGCGCATGAGGTGGCAGGACAAGGCGCAAAACTAACGCCCCCACAGCTCTATCAAACGATTCCTACTCGAGCCGCACGCGAGGTGTCACCGGAATCTGAACCACTCAACTTGGAAATCGCCAGTCCGGTGGCGGAAGAGACGGCCTCAACTCAAACGCCCAGTGAATTGCAAGATAATGCGGAAATTCAGTTTAATGTGGATGAAGCTCCCCTGCTGCAGAGCATACCGCCTGAAATTGATCCGCGATGGGGACCTGACTCTGAAATCAAGTTGCCGGCTCAGTTTGACTTAGTCGATTACTTACCAACGCCGGGCGAGCAGACACGCAATGACTGTGTTGCCTGGGCGATCGCGCATTCGGCGTACTCTTGTCAAATTGGACAAGAGCGTCGGAAGCGGCCGACGAGTGACTGTGACCTGTTCAGCCCGGCTTTCATTTTTGAACAGCTTGGGGGAAATCCGAACGGGCTTCACGCAATGCAGGTGATCAATTTTGTGCAGAACACCGGATGCGCGACCATGGCATCGATGTCGTTGTCAAAAAGTGAGGTCGGCGGAAAAGATCGTGTCGAAGCGAACAACTTCAAGGCACAGCGACACGAACGTGCTGCCTCAATTGGCGATATCAAGAGTTATATTTATGAAGGTTATCCCGTCGTGTTGATCGTTCAAATGGGAGGCGACTTTCAGTCCGATGCAAAAATCAATGCACCGTACAACTGGCGAGACGAACAAAACAAATTAACCGGTTATCACGCCATCGCCGCAGTCGGTTTCGATGATGCGAGAAAGGCTTTTTTGATTATGAATTCGTGGGGGACTCAGTGGAAAGACTGTGGTTTTTGTTGGGTGTCCTATGAAAACTTTGACCAGATCGATGATCAAAGTTGGTGTGCGGAAGCTCACGTCGTTGGTGTAAAAAATTATGCTCCGATTTACGTTTCGATGGAATCGAGCGGAGGTAGGCGATCGCGTTTTGGGCGTTCAAGCTACTACTCGGGGCGAACATTTCGGCTCGGTACTGATCGAAAAATTTACGAAGGACGCAGAGTCGTTTCGCCTGACCAATGGGTTTTTGATGACATCACATGCAACCGTAACAATCTTTATGCCCTTGGCCGCGATCAGACGGTTTATCGATTGAACGATGAAGCGTATGGGAATAGCTGGACTCACCTTGATGGTGGCATCATGGCGAATAAAAAAGTCACCATGATGGCAGGGGACCACTCGACTGAATTGCTGGTTCTTACGGATGGGCAGGAAATGTTCCAGTATGATCAGCGTGCCGGACGCTGGGATTTGGTGAAGCTGCCGAAAAAGGATGCCGAACCGGTCGATGTTCGCATCACCGCGGGTAAGATCTGTGCAACGACATCCGTTGGGGACGTTTTTACTCTTGATCAGAGCAATCACTGGTCGCTGGCACCGTAGATCGATGCCCTTTGCATTTGTCGCGTTTTATTGATTGGGCATCGTTCGCGCTACACGAAATCCTGAATAGGGATGATGCGATGTTGTTCGTGACAATTCGCGTTTGGCGTTTCGCATCGTCGTTGGAACATAAAAGACGGCGCTGCCGCGTTGAATGTTGATGTCTGCGCGTGAACGACTTGGATTCACATAGTCATCCATGACCACAGACAAATTAAAGTCCCTTGGCGGTGACGCTTCGCACCATTCCATGACGTTACCAAGGGTGTCGAAGAGTCCAAATCCGTTTGGCAATAACTGCCCGACCGGATGGAAGCGGACCTGCGAGTTTGTAGCCGAGCTTTCGGTCGTCCAGGCGTATTTGGGTAACAGTTTGGCGTCGTTGCCGTAGTGTCGCGGAGTTGTGGTCTTCGCCCGACTGGCATATTCCCATTCCGCTTCGGTTGGTAACCGATATCCGATCCGTTTTAGAAAGTCGTTCGGCAACTGAAATCCATCGGACGCTTCTAGTCCAGTGATCATTTGATCGATCGGCGGATAACACATTTGGTCTTCGGGAATCCCTTCCTGTTCGCTTAGCCAGCGGCAGTAGAACATCGCGTCGTACCAGCTGACGGCCGTGATTGGACAGTCTTTGCTGTGGGTGTACTCCGTTGCGTACAAAGCGGTTGGGTTGTAACGCTGAAATTCCGCTACGGTAACTTCCGTCGAACCGATCGCGAAACTTCGAGGAATGCGTGAGTTGATCGATACTTCCAAGTGATGATCGCGAAAAGCTTCATCGCCTGGTGAACCCATGCGGAACTCAACCGGGCCAGCGACGACAACCATGGTTTGGTTCTCAGTGTTACGGTACCAAGTTGGAATCGATGATTTGGATTTGACTGAGGGGGACCGCGCGAGATCGATTTCATTTTGAATCTCCGGCCATTTCCATCGTACGCAAAGGTGTTTGCAAATTGATTGAATCGCAGCCGATGGATCATTGGATCCCCACTGGCCGATTGCGTCACGCAGTTGGATTGCAATGTCGGATGGCAGTTGTTCCGGGCGATATTGGGCGAGTGCGGCAATGATGGCGACGCGTCTCGACTCATCGGGTTCAATCATTAGACGTCGAACGAGAACTTCTGGGTCGACACCAAGTGACGCCATTCGATCAATAAGGTAAGAACGTAGTCGAGAATCGGGTCGGCTTTGCAAAAGCGGCCAGAGACTTTCCGATGAGCCGAGTCGCAGCAACGCAACCACGGCATTGGCTTGCCGACTTGCCAGTTCATCCTTGATTTCATCGGAGACGATTGGACGATGCCAGACGGATGCGACGATCAATTTGTCAGTGTTGTCATCAAAGACCACAGAGATACTGACGGGCCGGAAATCTCTTTCGATAAGTTTCTGCGATAGTTGTAGATGTTCCTGGTGATCGACACGGTTTAACGATTGCGATTGCATCGTGCCGCCGTTCCACCAAACCGCGGCGAAGCTGATTTCTTGCTCGTCAAATTCGCCGGCAGGGTTGATTCGTACATCCGTTTGGTGCCATCCATCGAGCAATCTCGATTCGTAGGCGTAGGCCGAATCGTTCCAGGCGTCGTTGCAGCGCGGTTTCGATACCGTTCGCCAGCGGACGGAACTGTACCGATCCGTTCCATCTGGATAACGAAGCTTTAGGTTGGACTTTGGCACGTATCCGCCATCGTTGAGTGGTTCCCAACCCTTGCTTTGATGGTCTTCTTCCTTCAATCCGACATAGATTCTTGAATCAATCATCGACTCGACCGCCTGAGTCCAAAGGATTCCAAATCCGATTTCGTCAAGGTTGGTGTCCGACGCAGGAATCGCAGTGAAGTCCGCTGGAAAGAGACCTGCTTTGTGCATTTGTTCTTGAACATCAGGCACGTTCTGGTGTCCCTGATGCCGAGTGAATTTCCATTTCAATCCGTCTCGTATCCAGATTGCGGTGACGAAGTCCGCATCCTCGAATCGGTAAGCGCGAACACAACTGGGGCGGTAGCCGAACCTGTCAAGATGATCGGCAAAGTCTTCGAACTGATCTAGAGGCAATCGTTGGCAGAAAATGAAGGCATCCGACGCAATTCCTTCAAAGTTTTTGATGGATTTAAGAGTCGCCGCATCGACGTTCGTTTCATTCGCGGCGCGGTTGCGAAGTTTGGGCCATTTCGGCATGGCGGCTTTTGTCAATTCCTGTTCGAGTGCCGCAACGACCGCATGGGAGTCAAGCGCTGCAACCGGCAAAAGCAATTCGAATTGGTCCGGTGATGCAGTGCTCAGCAAGTCCTTCAGTTCTGTGTCGGTCGGCTTCAGGCACTTTGAAAGTAGGATTGCAGAATTGAGACGCACGTCGCCTTGTTCTGGAACGCGAAAGAATGCTTGCGTCGGCTTAGACAGGTAGGCTGACAATTTTGCGAAGCCGGGGGCCATTTCGACGACAAGCGGCGTGCTTTGGTTGACGATCACTCCAGCCAAGCGTTCCGCAAGATGTTCCCATTGCTGATTATCAGGATCGAGCTGTGCCGTCGCGAAAGCCGCTTTAATCCAATGCATCTCGTCGACGGATCCTGATTGGACAATTTCCCAGAGCTTCTTTACCGCCGGCTTTTGACGTAGTTCCAGTCGATCACTGATCAGCGAGATTTGATTGACTTCGGCGATCATTAAAGCATCGATCAACGGCTCGGTTTGAGTGGGGTCGCTACCAATCAATGCAAGGCGTGCGGCAAGGATTTCGTCGTCGGGGCGATCTGTGTCTTTGATCACCGACTGCAATAGCGGTTCCGCTTGACTTTGTATCGGTTGCAGCCTTGAAATTTCATCGAGAACATGATCGGTATCGGCGGCCAACAGCCTTTGCACTTGTAGCTTCACTTCTTGTTCGGCAAGGTTCGCGCGAATGTTCTCGTTGATCTGCGTGCCGCCCCATCCGATCAGCATCGCGATCATTGCGGCGATCGCCCACCGCGATCCGTAATATCGAGTCGCCGCCGCCACAAGGCTCGACTCGTCCGCAGTGCGATTCGACGCACTGGTGAAAGCCAGGATTCTTAAGTATTCCAAGCCGCTTGGCAAAAAGCGTTTTTCCTTTTTGCGACGCCAGTACTGTGTCAGTTCACTGAGCCGTAGCTTTGCTCGCCCCTGAGGGGTTTGGCGATTGCTTCGGGTCAGCCATTCTCGCAGCGGCGGAACCAAAAAATCATGCGTCAGTTGGTACGATCTCGCCGATGTTTCTGCGTCTCCGTCGGCTGCCGTGGGGGTAATCATTCGTAGCTCTCCATCGAGCGCCGCGAGCAATTCTTCAAACTCTCGCTGGTTCAATCCCGAGACTTCACGCAGCCTCGCAGCATCCTTCATTTGGCCTTTGATGTTGGTACCGACCTCAGGCAACAGCTCAGTCAAAACTGCGCGAGCCGGTTTTTGCATGGATCGGTGATGGGGCGATGCTATCGAGTTATTGAAAGTGGCATCCAAAAAGTTTATGTCGACGCCCTCGGCGCCACCCAGTTCTGCGAGCGTTTTAAGATTCCACTCACGTCCTTTTAGCATTTGAGACAAGACCACCAAGTGAATGGAAATCACTTTGCCGTCTTCTTGAACCGAATCGACCAACGTATGGATAAACTGTTGTTGTTCGCTGGAAAGTTCGCTCGGATCATCCGGTAAGCACCCGTAGGCACGGCCAAACTCAGTAAGCACGTATCGTGCATGACGGAGCTCGAACCGATCGACCGCGGTGCTGTTGACGTCTTGAACTAAGCGGATATCAAGTTCGTGAAAGAAACGCGTTGCCGGCATCCAAAAATCATCGCGAATCAGCACGATGCATTGCAGGTGGATACCATCGCATTGACGAATTGCATTGACAAGTTCGGTGTCTTCCATGATGGGATGCGAGTGAAGCCACTGCTCGAACTGATCAATGAATATGACGACCTTTTTCCCGTCCGCGACCGCGCCTTTTCGAATAGCAGCCATGCACTGGACCAATGAAAGATCCTGCTGCTGGTCGGACAGCAACGGCAATGCCACACTTCGCATTCGTGATTCCGTGTGCTTAGCGTTGGCTTCTAGGTAGGCCACATGAATCGAATCGTTTAATAATGGCGCCAATCCGGCGCGAATCAATGATGATTTACCCGAACCCGATGAACCATAAATTAGTCCGACCCGAAAAGATTCTTCGAGGTTGCGTGACTCGATTCGGATTTTTAGTCTGCGGATGACTTCGGGAATTCCGTTGGCATCGCGTGTGCCAGGAACCAGCTTCAGAAAGAAGTCCTGGTCGTGTTCGTCAAACGCGCGTAGACCCTTTGGGATTACGCGTGTATCGACCACAACTTTGCCAGGCGATGGCGACGCCGCCGATTCCATTGGCAGCGAAAGCGAAAAGTCAGCGCTATGGTCGACGGTGCTACCGCAGTTTGCGAACCGGCGAAGATCGTCGGCCATATCGCGTCCGCTGTTGTAACGATCCGACAATCGCTGCGCGAGCGCTTTCATGCAGATCCGTTCTAGCTCCCCATCGATCGTCGGATCCAATTGTCGTAGCGGTCGCGGTTCGGCACGGACAATATTTTGCAGCAGTTGTTGGCTCGATCCACCAGTGAAAGGCCTTTTGCCGAGCAACAATTCATAAAGTACGATACCCAACGCAAAAACATCCGAGCGGCCGTCGACCAAATGGCCTTCACCTCGAGCCTGCTCGGGGCTCATGTAGGAAAACGTGCCGACCAAAAGCTTTCGATTGGTTTGTCGCGCGATGTCGTCGTCGCGGATTGCTAAGCCAAAGTCCGTTAACCACGGCCGATCGTTCTTTTCGATCAGAATGTTGCTTGGTTTGACGTCGCGATGCACGAGGCCTTTTTCGTGCGCGTGTTGCAACGCTTCGGCCATGTCAAGCATCCAGGCGATGCTCTGTTCGATTGACGGTTTGCGTCGTTGCAGTCGCTCGCGAAGATCGATGCCCTCGATGAACTTTGATACGACAAAGAACGGAAACTCATCGGTTGATCCGACGTCGTATACCGGCACGATGTTGGGGTGGTCTAACATCGCAACCATCTTTGCCTCGGCATTCCAATGAGACGCTTGTGCTTGTTCCTTAGTGAATCGACGGGGAACTTTGATCGCGACTTCACGCGCGAGCGAATCATCGGTCGCGCGAAATACGGTTCCGAATCCGCCCCTACCTATGACTCCGGAAACCCGGTAGCGACCAATCATGTCCGGCATTGGGATTTCTTTGGCCGACGCTGCAGCATCAGATGTGAAGTCGGCGTGTTTTGTAGTCTCGCTATCGTCCGACACGAAATTGAATCCTTGCTCGACCTGGTTGGCTGTAGACGTTTGCCCTGAAAGTGAGTGTACCCGGCTGCAGCATTCACTGGACTTCAATGCGGCGTTCGTCTTGCACAAATAGTCTCGATCCGGACGTTCTGGTTAGCTCAACCTGTTTTGATCCATGGCGTGACTGTACATACGACAACCTGCCTGGCAAGTCGCATGGTGGACCAGTAGCGTGGCTATCTGGGATCGGATCTCGCGTCACGACCGTTTCTAAACTGAATCAAGCTGGCGTTGATTTCGGCTGCTACTTGCTAACGCGGCGAAGGGTTAGTTTCTCATCGCCGAACCTTCGATGTACATACGCGGGTGCGCCGTCGTTACGGTACGATTTTCTGGTCACTGAAAGGGTTCCTGGGCACAGGATCAGTTGGTCGCCAATCAATTCGAAACGGATGATCGGCTGATACGAATGCAACCCTGCTGCCATGGCGCGAGGAGATCGAAACTCGCTAAACTCTTCATCGTAAGTCCACTGTGGGTTCCGAAACGAAGGAACAATTTGAGAGGATTTGTCTGAGAGTTGATTCGGCGTCACTTCGTTGTTTTTTCGCTTTTCCTCGTTCTGGATGAGGATTTTGGTTAAACCTGAAGCGGTGATTTCGACACCGATTAGCTTCTTATCTTGAGCGACAGTTGCAAGTTCCCAACGCCCGATCAACTCTGCGTTGACGGGATTGCTTGGGCCAATCACGACCGCAGTGACCGGCTTGGGATTTCGCGATACCAAGTCTCCATAAAATCCTGGTGATTGTCCGATCGCATCAACGCCGCTTGCCAGAACAGAAGTAAAGATCAGAGCGGCGAAAAGGTAGAAAGATTTCATTGAATTGCATCGGTTCGGTGGGGGCGAATTCTGTTTCCACCAGACCATGCGAAAAGCACCACATGAGCCCTTAACGTTATTTTCTGGAAACAATGACAAGGGCCGATCTTATTTTGACCGGTGGGGTTTTCTGAAGCATGTAGGCGAGTCTCTTTCCGATTCGCGTCTTCCTCTCTTTCCGCTGCGTGTTGGTCGAACGCAGGTAACATCCGCTCAGATGCGATTGGATCCACTTTCGTTTTGTTGGCGATCGCTTTGTCGCGTAGAATGCTCCGCCCGACGTGCTGTTTATCGCCAATGACCATTTCCTCGCGTGACTTCCTTGCGTGACGTTCCTTTCTGAAAAAGACAGTTCCATGAGTCGCTTTATTTTTCCCGTTCTGTTCCTTGCGAGTTGCCTTTTCAGTGAGGCAAATTGGAATGCGGTTGTCGCAGATTCTGCGAAGCCGAACATCGTTTTCATGATCGCTGACGATTGCACTTTTCGAGATTTGGGGTGTTACGGCGGACAAGCTCACACACCCAATATCGATGCGTTAGCCGATCAAGGTATGCGGTTCACCCGGTGCTTTCAGTCCGCGCCGATGTGTTCGCCCACGCGTCACAATATCTACACGGGTCTGTTTCCAGTCACTAGCGGAGCCTATCCGAACCACACCTTTGTCGAAAATGAAACTCGGTGTGTGTCACAGTACATGAAAGAACTCGGGTACCGAGTTGCCCACAGCGGCAAGAGCCACGTCTCGCCGACCGCAGTGTTTGATTGGGAGGAGATTCCTGGTTCAGGCAATCCCGAATTCGATAAGGTCGACATGTTTATTGGCGACTGTGCACAGGCCAAGCAACCGTTCTGTTTGTTGCTGTGTTCAAACGAACCGCACACGCCTTGGAATAAAGGTGACGCCTCGCGATATCCGCCTAGCGATATCAAGTTGCCGCCGTACTTCGTCGACACCGACCAGACACGGGCGAGCATGTCGAAGTACTTGGCCGAGATCACCTATTACGACGATCAAGTTGGGCAAGCTGTTGGTTTGATCGACAAACACGGTCTGGCAGATGACACGCTGCTGGTCGTGGTAAGCGAACAGGGAAGCTCGTTCCCATTTGCGAAATGGACTTGTTATGACAATGGTTTGCAGTCGGGCATGATTGCTCGTTGGCCCGGTCACATCGAAGCCGGCGCGGTGAACCCGGCGATGGTCGAGTACATCGATTTGTTGCCGACCTTTATCGAAGCCGCGGGCGGAACGCCGGATGAGTCACTGCAAGGCCAAAGCTTGTTGGCCGTGCTTGCGGGCAAGCAGAGTCACAAACAGCACGTGTTCGGTATCATGACGACACGTGGGATCAACAGTGGGTCGGATCACTTTGGGATTCGGTCAGTCCGATCGGATAAGTTCAAATACATTTGGAATTTGACGCCGAACGAACAGTTTAAGAATGCCTGTACTGAATCGCCCGAGTTTAAAAGTTGGATCGTACAAGCCAAGGCAGGGGACCAGGATGCCGCGGCAAAAGTGCGACGGTATCAGTATCGGCCCGAGGTCGAACTTTATGATGTTGTGAGTGATCCACTGGAACTGCACAACATCGCCGGTGATCCTCAGTATGACGAGATCAAGGAAAACCTAAAACGCAAACTTGACGACTGGATGGACCGCTGCGGTGATGAAGGTCAAGCCACGGAAATGGCAGCCCTTGAACACATGAAACGAGGGAACAAGAAACGCGAGAAAAAGAAGAACTAAGCAAGGACTTTGCTTGGCTGTGCTGGCGATAACGATCTCGGCGATGCGCTATCGCATGGTGCCCCAAACTTCGCTGGCGGCTGCGACATCGTCTTGCGATGCATTTCCTCGGCCATAAACGATTCGGTTATAGGCGTCGACCAATCGGCGAGTCGGTGCGGACGTCACGCCGGATGCTTTGGCCGTTCGGGCTAAGAACTCGCTGGGCGTTTCTTCGCGTGATCGGCTAATGCCCTGTTCACGGCACCATGCTTCCCAAGCGGCAAACGTGATCACGATAACTCGTCGTGGATCGTTTTCGCGGCCGATCGGATTGGTGAACGACGAAAACGACCGCGGCGGCACTCGGGTTTCTGCAGCTAGAAATTCATCAAACGTGGTTTCGTTTGCGGGCGCGTCTCGTTCAAAAAGTTGGCTCCACCAAAGCGAGATGGCGTGTCGGTGGGCCCAGACGAAAAAGCCAACGATCACCGCCAGCGAGATGAATATGACGAACTTCAACAGATCGGAAAGCGCGGGCAGAGAATTGGCGATCGATTCGGCTGGATTGGGCGGCGGCGATCCAGACGACTTTGGCTTGCCTGTTGCTGGATTCGAGTTGTTGGATTTGTTCTTGGGTGGTTGCGAATCCTGTTTCGATTCAATTTCTTCGTTTTTTTGCTCAGACTGATCGGTTGGCGGTTCCGCTTTTGATTTCGGATCGTCTTTTGAATTGGACTCGTCTGGGTTGGGTTTGTCTGAGCTGGGTTTGTCGCTTTCGTTCGGTTGCGATTCGCTGTTGGAATCCGACTTCGGTGAATTGCCCGGTGGCTTTGAATCATCCGGTTTCGAACCCTCCGGCTTGGATTGATCGGACTTTTGTTCCGATGGGCGGCTCTTGGGTTCGCCCGATTCGGGGTCGCCAGACTGTGACGGTTTATCGCCTTTCTGCTTGCCGGTCGGTCCGTCGTCGCGTTTGCCGTCGCCAACGTCTCCGGGTGGTGCATTTTCGCCAGCGGTGATGTCTTCGACTTCTTTGTCGGCGCTATTCTTGTCCTCGGACGTCGTCGCAGCTCCTTCACTCGTCTTATCGGCGGCGTCTTCACCGCTCCCGCTCTTGCTGGCGACGGTGTCGCCGGGCGAGTCCAAGAACTTGGGCAATTCGAACGACGCTAACAGTTCGCCCGGCACGGGGGCCATGAATGCGATGAACAGGATCAATGCGACGAGCGCGAGTCCGCCTGCCAACCAGGCTACTGAGACGTCAGCGGGCATTTCAACTTTGCGTTGACGAAGGTAGCGGCGAAGTCCCAAAAAACTGGTCGTTACGAGCAGTGACAGGCTAGCGAACAGATAGAACGCCAACAGTTTTTGGGCGCGATCCCACGTCGCAGGATCTTCGCGAAGAAAAAATTGGCCCAAACCAAACAAGGGCAAGGCGCCCATCGCCAAGTACATCACCGTTCGCCCGGGCTGATGAACCAGCTTGCGACTTGATGCATCGGAGTTCTCAAAGCCGACGACTGCGACCTCTGGCGTCTGGACTTTCTTGCGAACGAACAGTCGTCCTGAATCGATCAAGCCTTGGCCGCTGGCGTCGACGTCGTCATCGATCAACGTGCAGTCGCGAACGATTCGATCCGCTAGGTAAGCGATCACGACTAAGATGGCGGCTGAAAAAATTGGCGAGTCCACGAACTTCAGCATCGATGCGAACGTAACCAAGCCTAAGATGCCAGCATAGCCAAGGGAGTACATGCGATCTTTTTCGATCGCGACTCGGGCGATACCAACGGCGCCCATGGTGAACATCAATAGCGTCCACGATACGCGGCCCGGATGGCCGCCGTGATACAGCACAAGCATCAAGAAATTTGCCAAGCTGCTGATCATCACGAAGATCAGAATCGGTGCAACGGCGATCGCCGCGTAGTCTGACGTTGTCTTGGCGGGTAATGGTTTGGCGGATGCCGACAATGAAGCAGGTGACTGAGACGTTTCGATCGTTGCCTACTCGTTTATTTCGGGGTGCAGCTTTCGCCACCGCTCCATCGCGGGGCCGATCGACTTCATCGGCACCCATTTACCCTTAGTCTTAGCGCTTTGTAGAAGCGTCTGAGGCATGATTTTGCCACTATCGATGCGTAATAGCAAATCGTGTTCGGTAATTGGACCTAGTCTTCGACCTTTGCGGAGCCAGCCGCTAGCCATGTAATACCATCCCGCACTCATCGTCAATTCTCCCAGAAATCCGACAAACCTCACCACTCACTTTACAGTGATTCGGGTCGTAATTGGAAGGCAATTGTGCAGCACGGATACGAATTGAGACCGATTTAAATGTTCTGATGGCTCGTTTGGGGGCGTTTTTGGGCAATCATGCCCCCCTACCAGCGTCCGCTATGGCGGTCGGCATCGACGATTCGCCGGGCCTCGGCGCTGATGCCGTAGACCAAGCTGGGCTGATTCAGTTCCATAAAGACGGTGTATTTCTGATGGACGGCGTTGGAATAGACGACCGGTGCGTGCGTCAATCGCAGGAAGTGGACGGGGATTCCGTTCCACCGTTTGGTGAAAACGCCTGCCTCGAGCGCTGGCTCGGCGGCCAGTCCATAGTTTGCTGTCATGGTCTGAACTAGCTTGTTGGGATCGCCGGTGAAGCCATGGAAGGAGCAACGCTGTAACTTGCCTTGATGGTCAAAGTAGTAGGTCAACGTGCCGGCGATATCGTCAGCCCGGATGCCAGTGACGATCGGGACTCGCAGGCCTTCCAATTTCAGATCGGCTAGCACTGTGCTGACGCGGGAGAAACGTTGGATGACCCAGTCCGGTGAAATGTCAAACCGTATTACTTCACGTAGATCATTGACGCGAGTTCCCGCTAGCGTCGGTGCGGCGGCCGGATTGACTGGGATCGCTCCAAGTTTTCTGGCGAGGTCTTCGTCCAATCGATAACGGCTGGCGTCAGACCCGCGCAAAGTTTCGACTTCGTGGTGAGCGTGCGATGCACCGTTATACGCCGGGGCGGTGGTTCCGCCGTGATATGAGACATTGGTCGTGTCGCCTAGGATGCCCATCGCGCTGCGTCCCCAATCCGTTTCCGAAGCGACGTAGGGGCCGCCCGCAGCAGCGGCTAGCAGCGCGGCAGTTTGGATTCGTGAAAACATGATGATGGCTTGGTTTCGAAAGCAGAAACGAGCGAGAAACGACTGTCGTTGTTTTATCGGCACATTCACGGCGCTAGTCTTGATTGAAGCTGCCGGCGTCTACCGCGCCCGAAGTACCGGATCATCGCTTACAATCCGCGGCCAACTGCCAATCGTTCTAACCCCGAATATCTCGACCATGACTTTGTACGACCGATTGGTTCAATGCGAACAGGCGATGCAGGGTCTGGCTGGCGCCGCGCCGGATGCGAAAACGATCACGCGACTGCGGCGCGAATGGGGCGACGATCTGGCTCAATTGATGACCACGTCGGCCGCGCTGCAATCGAAAGCTGAATCGAAGCTGGGGCCCGGGCCATGGTGGGTCAGCGAAAAATCGTTGCAACAGTCAACTCCGTGGCAGGTTGCACAGTTGAAATCGCAATGGTTTGGCGATCGGACGGTTTACGATTTGTGCTGCGGCATCGGTGGCGATGCGTTTCAGTTGGCTCGCCGCGGTCCAGTCGTTGCGGTCGATCGCGATGAAACGGTGGCTGCGATGGCAGCGGTGAACCTGGGTCGCCTTGGTGACGTAAAAAACGCGTCAGCTCGCTGTGATGATGTGACGCAAGTTGACGTACCGGCGGACGCCGCGATTCATGTCGACCCCGATCGCCGAGCGGGAGGACGACGAACATCCGACCCGGATCAATACGAACCGGATTGGTCGGAAGTGTTGCGTATGATCGATCATGTTCCGGCAGCGATCATCAAGCTGGCACCCGCCGCAATGCCTGAAATACCGTCGACGATGGACACCGCACGGCTTTGGATTTCATTGTCCGGATCGGTTCGCGAACAGTCGTTACTGTTGGGCGAGGTGATCGGGCAATCAGGTTTGCAATCTGGACATCGTGCGGCATACCGTGCCGGACAGGACGGTGTCTGGTCTCGGTTTGTAGTTTCGCACGATCAGATTGACGAAGTTTCGCACTACCGAGGCAAATCAAACGGCGCGCAGGCGATCGGCGAGTGCTTGATTGACCCTGATGGCGCAATTCGTGCAGCCGGTCTAACGATTGCGTTCGCCAATCAAAACCGATTGCGGTTGGTAGGCAAGCCATCCGGGTTTCTAACCGGCGACGAGTCGGTCGCTTCCTTGATTCTGAATTCGGGAATGGGGTTGGTGGGCCGTGTTATTTGGAGTGGGGCGGCCGACGATCGAAAGTTGCGCCGCGAGCTTCGCAGTCGCAACGTGTATCCCGAGACGATCAAAGTGCGCGGTAGCGAGCACGATCCCCTCGCGTTAACGCGTCGGTATCGATCGACCGGCGAACGTCCGGTCACACTTTGGCTCAGTCGTGCGGGCGAGCGAGTCTACGCGGCGATCACCGAACCCATTTTGGCAACTTAGATTCTGGATCTTTAGATCCGCGGCGGCAGAATCTCAGCCGCTCGGTCAAGCAATCGGACAGCCGAGAAGCTGGGGTGAACTGCCAACAGTAGCGGGATCATCGGAGGCATCGGGTCGATCAATTCGGCGAGTGCGGTGTCATCGATCCCGGGCGTGTTCCGAGTTTGCCAAATCGCCTGATTGGCTTGTTCGCCGAACGGACCATACGGCAGCGAAGCAAGGTGTTTTTTTCGTTCATTGAAATAGTCGGCCGCTGACAACGGGGTGCCGCTGTTTACCGAATTCGTCGCAAATGAATCGTGCAGCGCGGCGGCTTCGACGAATCGATCTTGTGATTCATAAATGTCGACTAAAAGCCCGCGGGCAAGTGGATGGTTGTCGTAACGGTCGATCAAGTACATCGCATCCGCAATCGCCCGTTTGGTGTTACCCGCGAACCACGCCGATCTGGCTCGGTCAACTTTTACGGTCATGGATAGAGGGTTTAGAAGCGACGCTTCGCGCAGCGCGACGGTGGCTTCCCGTTGATGTCCCAGAGCCAGTAGCAGCAATCCATACTGGTGTTGGACTTGCCATCGATTGGGTGCAACGGTTGCTAATTCACGGAACGCTTGCTCGGCTTGTTTGTATCGCCCGAGTGTTTGCCAATCCATCATTGCAATCGCTAGTCGAGCATCGATTGACGTCGGGTCTCGTTTGAGAGCGTCGTCGGCACGGGCACGCGATTGGCGTACCAATTCCGCGGTCTCAGTGGTTGGCGATTGTCCAGCAAGCGTGATTGATGTTAACGCGATGCCGGCTAGCGGATCAACGAATCGAGGGTCCGCTTTGTGTGCTCGTTGAAAGCATTTAAGTGCCATCGCCAGGCCACAAACGCTGTCGGGGTCAGATCGTGTTTCGCCATCGACCAGGCATCGAAATGATTCCGTAGTGGGTGGAGTCACGTCGGCGGCCGTTGAGGTTAGGCTTTGGTTGATGACAGCGGCGATCTCGGTTGCCAATCGACTTTGTTCCAGCAAGTTGTCGCCGGCCTGAAGTTGGATTTTTCGGCCCCAAATCTGCGAACCCGTTCTCGATGAAATCATTTGCAAGTCGAGTTCGACGAAAGGCTTTTCGCCAATCTTGACGCTTTGAACATTGCCGCTCAACAATGCGTCGACTTCAAGTTCGCGTCCGATACTGCGCAATTGCTCGGGCGTGTCCGCGGTCAGCGGCCGGAATCGAGGGACTCGCACGCTTGGCATTCGTGACAATTCGTGTACCAACAAAGCCGACAGTTCTTCGCCCCGGTGCATTGGCTTGTCACCCATCGGCTCGCCGTTTTCGCTTGCGTCGGTCTCGTCGCTGCTTGCCGCTGATGCATCGGTAAACGTCAGGACCGCAAGCGATTCGATTTCGCCAAGTTCCGTGCGTGGTTGTTGCATGTACCAAATTGCCGTTCCCATGCCGAACAAGACTAGACACGCTGCGGCAGCAATTCTGATGAAATGAATGGCGTTGGTTGATGGTCGGCTGGCAACGCGCTTTGATGGATCGCCGGGGATGGAATCAGAATCCAAATTGGCTCGCAGTTGATCGGCGATGATGGCAGCCGAGGCGGGGCGTTGGGTAGGATCTTTCCGCAAACATTGGCTGATCAGATTGGATAAGTCGATATCGTCGCGCCGGCGACTCGGGTCGACTGGCGGATCATCATTCAACGTCGCTGTGATTCGAGATGCTTTGGTGGTCCCTTCGAACGCATACTTTCGATAGAAGGACTCGTACAAAATGCAACCGAGCGAGAAGATATCGGCCATCGGTGTGACGGGCTCGCCGCGTGCCTGTTCGGGCGCCATGTACCCCGGCGTGCCAAGAATCATGCCTTCGTGTGTTTGTTCCGAATCGGCATCGAGGGCCGAGGGAGGCACTCGCGATAGACCAAAGTCGAACAGTTTGACGATCGTGGCACATGCGTCTTCGGTAGCGTTAGAACGCCGAACCAGCATGATGTTGTGCGGTTTCAAGTCTCGGTGAACAACGCCAGCTGCGTGAGCCGTTGCCAGCGCACTGGCAATTTGAGCACCGAAGCGTCGGACTTCGTCGATTGAAAGCGGTTGTCGTTCCAATCGCGAATCGAATGACTCGCCATCCAAGTGTTCCATCACTGCATACGGAAGTCCTTGGTACGAACCGACGTCAAAGAGTTCGACGATGTTAGGGTGACTGATACTGGCAACGGCTCGCGCTTCGCGTTGGAATCGTTCGTTCAAGTCGCGGCGACGAGCGATTTTTCCGGCTAGCATTTTGATCGCAACGGATCGACCGAGCCGTTGGTCAATCGCTTTGAAAACGACGCCCATGCCACCATGGCCGAGTGTGCCTTCGATCACATAGGGACCGATCACTGTGCCCGGCGTTGGAAGCACCATCGATTGATCGCCGGGTGTTCCTTTCGACAGGGTAGGCATTGATCCGAAGGGAATCGATGTCGGCGGCAAAGTCGAACCTTGGTTCTCGGTCAATTCATCGCGAACCAATTCCAACTCACGGCGGAGTTCCAATGCGCTTTCGCCGCCATGTTGGTCAACAAGCGAATCAATCGACGGTGACTCACCACGTCGCAGGTCGGATTCGTATTGCAAGCAGACCCCATCAATGCGTGCAAGTTCGATTGCTGGCAGATCTTCCAGGCTCATGCTTTTGACTCGATTTCGTCGTCACTGTTATTCTCGTCAGCTTGTTCTGTCCAGGTTCGCCGGATCAATTGCAGTCGACGTTCAACCGCGCGCTTGGACAGCTCTAGTCGTGTGGCAATCTCGTCCACCAAGTAGCCGTCCATTCGCATGATCGCGATTTGCTTTAGCTGTTCGTCTTCAAGTTGGTCGAGCAACCCGTCACATGCCTCGGCTAATTCTGCGTGTATGTCGGCTGCATCCGATCCGCCGGTGATACCACCAATGCCACCCGACGTAAGCTCGCCGGCATGGTTCAGAAACACCGATTCGCCTCTGACTTTTCCGCCGCCTCTTTTTTGACGAGTTTGGCGGCGCAGGTGCGCTTGGGATTTGCGACTGGTCAACGTGATCAGCAGTCCCCACAAATTCTCGGGGCCGGAAAGATCAGGAAACTGGTCGCGTCGGATTCCAGCGATGAAGCTATGAAAAGCGGAGATTGCGATGTCTTCCTCGTCCCCGCTGCGACGCAGATTCAAGGGCAATCGTTTGGCGGCGACCCGAACGAGTTGTTGGAAATAGCTTTCCCATAACTGAGTTGTTGCCTGTTCGTCTCCGTCGCGAACTTTTTCCAACAGTTCGGCGAAGGCTTCGGGTGAGTGTTCCATGTTCACCATGATAGTGATTTATTCGCGCAGTACGTTGGCGTCCAGTACGGTGGCGTTAAAGTCCTTGCCTTCCGCCGTGGTGCCTTTGGCCGTCGCAGCGGCATCAAAATGGCTGCGGCGGGCAAATCCGATCGCAATTGCATCCATGGGCGGGGCGGAATTAGAGCCGGAGTCGCGGTTCGTCGTCAGCACGGCAATGCTGGTCAATCGGCCGACCGTTTTTTCGTTAGCGACCAGCGTCGCATCTTTTTCGGGCGTCGCACCGCAAATGGACCAACGCACCAATTTTTTTTGCACTTGGCCGAGTGCATCCAGCCGGGCCACGGTTTCCTGACCCAGATAGCAGCCCTTGGTGAAAGAAATCGCTAGATCGTCACGGTCCGCCTCTTGAGGCAGGTTGGCATCCGTCAAGTCAATACCGTACCAAGGGAATCCTGCCGCCGTTCGGGCAGCGTGAAGGGCGGCTTCGTCGCCAATGTCAATTGCCTTGCTTGCTAGCCATTGTTCCAGTTGGTCGATGTCATCCGGTGCAACCAAAATGACATCTGTGCCTTCGCCAAGCCATCGAGTTCGGTATCGCTGTACCCTTATGTTGCCAATCGTGACATCGCCGATCACAGCAGCGTCGGTGGTGATGGCATTGGTGTCACAAGAGTCAAGTTTGATACCTAATTCGTCTGCAACGCCGGGACGAAGGACCAAGGCAACGAAATCCGCGTCGCGAATCGTCGGAACGGCGTCTTCTCGAATGGTGTACCGATCAATGTGAGCGACGATTCGATCAGATTGTCCGCCAGCTCCGATCAAGCGGAACCGGTCTTCGAGACGATACAAAAAGCCGTGCCCGATGGTTTTGCCGCGAACATCTGTCACGAAGGTTTCGCGTCCTTCGCCGACGACAAGTTTTTTAACTTCATTCGTGGTGATGTTGTGCACGATCGCCGCCGAGTCGGCGCCGGTCGTATCGACGATTGAAAGCGGGCTGATTCGATAGATGGATGAAGTTTTCATCATGCCAAACATAGCAACTTCTCCCCAATCTGACTGCGGGGATGTCGTCGATTTGACGCGTCTTAAATTTGGGGGGAACGTCGTTCCTTTGGTTAGCGGAGTGGCCGCAATCTCTAAAATTCAGGAGACACTGATGACGACGCCAGAACAAACAGAAACGGACGCTTTTTCCGATGTTCCATCGGAATTCAAAGTCGATGCGATCACGGCTGATCCGTTGCCATGGTTGATCCGAAATCTACGACAGCGCCAGGCATCGCAGCACTCGTCCATAGAAATCGGCGACAAGCACACCGTCACCGTACAAGGACCGGATGCTTTTCCCGCGACTCATCCGGTCGCCGACTGATTGTCCTTGAGCTAGGCTTCGGGTTTGTTGTTTAACCGAACTCTGTCCATCACAAAGCCTGGCGATGAACACAAACCGATCCCTGTTTGCGGACGCCGAAGAAGATAACCTCAAGCAAGCACAGCCGTTAGCTGCACGCATGCGTCCGACTCGGTTAGCGGACTACGTCGGCCAGCAGCACATCCTGGGTGAAGGCAAGCTGCTGCGGCGGATGATCGACGCGGGGCGATTAGGCAGCGTCATCTTTTCGGGACCGCCGGGCACTGGCAAAACAACGCTCGCGCACCTGTTGGCCATCGAAACGAAGAGCCAGTTGCGAACCCTCAGTGCGGTGTCCAGCGGAGTGAAGGATGTGCGAGATGTCTTGGCTTGGGCCGGCGACTTGATCGCTTCAGGCGGTCCGAGGCCTTTGTTGTTCATCGACGAGATTCATCGTTTTAGTAAGAGCCAGCAGGACGCGTTGTTGCCCGACGTCGAAGCCGGTGTGGTTTCGTTAATCGGCGCAACGACTAGCAACCCCTACTTCGCAGTCAACGCAGCGCTGCTTAGCCGAAGTCAGTTGTTCCAATTGGAAGCCCTATCGCCGGACGACATCGAAGGTCTGATTCGCCGTGCTATCACCAATGCGGAATATGGACTTGGGGACATCGGCGTGAAAGTTGACGAAGACGCGATCGAGTATCTGTCGCACGCAAGCGAAGGCGATGCACGTCGCGCACTATCAGCGCTGGAAATTGCGGTTCGCAGTTGCGGTAAAGGATCGGTCACGCGAGACATCGTGAAAGAATCGCTCGGCAGTCGCTTGGGCGGATACGACGCCACCGGTGACGACCACTATGACTTGATCAGTGCGATGATCAAATCCATCCGCGGCAGCGATGCCGACGCTGGGATTTATTGGTTGGCCCGAATGCTTGAAGGTGGCGAAGACATCCGTTTTCTTTGTCGCCGGTTGGTGATCCTGGCGAGCGAGGATATCGGTAACGCCGATCCGCAAGCATTGTCGATCGCAGTCGCGGCGATGCAAGCGTGCGAGTTCATCGGATTGCCGGAAGCGCAGCTTACGCTCAGCCAAACGGTTGCCTATCTAGCGCTAGCTCCGAAAAGCAACGCAGCGACCAAAGCGATCGCCGATGCTCGGACTGATGTCCGTGAAAACAAAATCGTGCCCGTGCCAAAGCACTTGCGGGATGCCCATTATGCAGGCGCATCGGAACTCGGGAACGGCGATGGCTATCGGTCTGCTCATAAAGTCGAAGGCGGTGTCGTGGCGCTGGATTATCTGGGCGTTGATCGACGTTACTACAAGCCGGTCGATCGAGGCTTCGAAGCCGAGCTGAAGGTGCGGATGGAAGGCATCCGGAAAATTCTGGATGAAGGCAAGGGCTGCAGCCAAGGTGATTCTCAGCAAGATTGAGAAAAGTAGATTGAGTTTGGCTTGTTTGCGACCGGAAACGCTTCATTAGATATACTTGTTCGCTTCCCTCCGTTTGGAACCTTGCCTCTCTCCAAGAATCGACGAATGAAAATTGTTCTCAATGCTGCCGCGGTCCTGACTTTTCTTGTCCTATCTGCCGCCGCGGTCGTGGCCGATGACGCGTCGGCCGCGACCGTTGACGAAGCCGGCACAAAGATGATAGCCGACGGCTTTACGCCTCTGTTTAATGGCGAAAATTTGGACGGATGGCGAAATCCCTTCGACTATGGCGAGGCGAAAGTCGTTGACGGTGAAATCAATTTGCTGGCCAGCAAAAAGTTTTTCTTGGTCACCGAAAAGACCTACAAAGATTTTCACGTGGTCGTGGAAATCAAGCTTCCCGAAGGCCCGGCGAATTCGGGTGTAATGTTTCGGTGTCATGTCAAACCGAACAAGGTGTTCGGCTATCAAGCCGAATGTGATGGTTCGGACCGATGCTGGTCGGCAGGACTATTTGACGAAGGACGACGTGGTTGGATTTGGCCAAGTCGTAAAGGGCGATCGAAGGACGAGTTCTTGAAATACGAGCAAGAGTCGCAAGATTACTTCAAGAAGCCTGAAATTGCCGGAGCCCTAAAACGCAACGATTGGAATCGTTACGAAGTTATCTGCCGCGGCGATCACATCGTGATCAAGTTGAACGACGTTAAGGTCACCGACTTGCATGACGCAACCGATGCGGAAGGCTACATCGCCATCCAGCACCACGGCGAGAAGGGACAGACTTACAAGTTCCGCAATCTATTCATCAAGGAATTTGCTGAGTGATCGCGTTGGACTTCTGACCATTGATCGCGATCAACGGCGTCGCGGTGTCGAACAACCGGGCGTCGTCCATGGCCTTCTGATTTTTGCAACTTCAAACTCCGAGATACTCACGCATGAAACGCTTGCGACTATTTTTATCGATGTTCGTTCTGGCTACATCGGCACACGCCGACGATGTGGTTTTTCAAGAGACCGGTGGGATCGTTGCTGTTGAGGCGGAACATTACGCCGATCAAACGCAAGTCGATACACGCGCGTTTTATCTATTTAGCGAAACCGAAGATTCGGGAATCGAACCAGACGGAGACCCATCGCACGCTGCCGGCGCTAGCGGTGGTGCGTACTTAGAGGTGTTGCCCGATACCCGGCGAACACACGGGGACAAACTGATCCGCGGAACGAACTTCGCACCGATGCCGGGTAAGTTGGCCGTCCTGAATTACAAGGTGAATTTCGCAACGCCCGGTAAGTACTACGTTTGGGTGCGCGCCTATTCCACGGGCAGCGAAGATAACGGACTGCACGTTGGCATTGACGGTGATTGGCCCGAAAGTGGGCAACGCATGCAGTGGTGCGAGGGAAAGAATAGCTGGCGATGGGAAAGCAAGCAGCGGACCGAAAAGGATCACTGTGGCGAACCCTACAAGTTGTTTTTGAACGTTGCCACGGCAGGCGAACATACGATTTCATTTTCGATGCGAGAAGACGGTTTCGAATTTGATAAGTGGTTGATGACCATGGATCGCGACTTTGCGCGACCTGACGATGCCGGTCCAGCAACCAAGCTTCATTCGGGAACGTTGCCCGCACCGGGAACGCTTGTTGCCAAGCCTGTTCGAGACACTGCTGCCACCCAGAACCCAGCCAAAAACATCGGCGGCACACTGACTCTGGCAGCGGCGGATTTCAACATCGAAGGCACCGGTTACTACCTGGACCAAGGCAAATGGATGGCGATCAATCCGGACAAGCGTCAAAGCGGTACTGCATCGATGACGCTTCCTTATCCCACTGGCCGATATGACGTTACGCTACGCGCGGTGGGGGAAAGCGACGGCAAGTCGACCTACACGTTGAAACTGGATGATCAGGTCTTGGGCGATTTCACTTGTCCGCTTAGCACACAAACCTATGAAGAGGGTTCAAGCTTTCAATCGACGTGGAAGAACATTGAAGTCACTGACGGTACGGTTCTGTCGGTCACTTCGACGATCGCCTCGGATGACGGCAAAGAGTACAGTCGTGCTCGATGGGCCGCGGTCGATTTCAAGCCGGCTGATGATGCGACTCGGAAGGTTGCTGCCTCGCTGTTGGCGCTCGCTCGGGCGAACAATAAGCCAAATGCACCCAATGTGTCGGCGGAAAGGAAATCGAGTCCGACAAAGTCGGTCAGCGATTTGCCTTTGATGCTGCCACGGTCAAGCGACGGTGACGGTTCGGTAACCGTTAGCGGCGAAACCAAACAGTGGCACAAGGTCACGCTGACGATGAACGGCCCATATGCGCACGAGCAAGACAACGCGCCGAATCCTTTCACCGATCATTCAATGTCGGTAACGTTCAAGCACTCCGACGGAACCGAGTACACCGTTCCCGGTTATTTTGCCGCTGATGGTGACGCGGTGAATACATCCGCCGAATTCGGTACCGCTTGGCGAGCTCACTTTGCGCCAGATCGTACTGGGACTTGGAATTACACGGTTTCGTTCCGCAGCGGGAAGTTGGCGGCGCTCAATGGCGGTGGTAAATCATTTGCGCCGTTCGACTCAAAGTCGGGGACGCTGACGATCACCGAGTCGGACAAGTCGGGACGTGACCTTCGCGCGCATGGCCGTTTGGATTACATCGGCAAACATTATTTGAAGTTCGCCGGAAGCGGCGAGTACTTTTTGAAAGCTGGTGCGGACGCGCCCGAGACGTTGCTCGGCTATGCCGATTTTGACAACACGATCGCCAGCAAGATTAAGAAGAAAGTGCCGCTGAAAACATGGGCACCGCACGTCAAGGATTGGCAGGCGGGCGATCCAACTTGGCAAGGTGACAAGGGTAAAGGGCTGATTGGTGCAATCAACTATCTATCCGGAAAGGGGTGCAACGCGTTTTCTTTCTTGACCTACAACGCAGGCGGTGACGGGGACAATGTTTGGCCCTTCATTCATCGTGATGACAAGTTGCATTATGACTGCAGCAAGCTTGACCAATGGGGCGTGGTGTTTGATCACGGTACCGCCAAAGGCATGTACTTGCACTTCAAAATGCAAGAAACCGAAAATGACGACAAGATTCCAGAATCGCTCGACGGTGGCGATCTCGGCGTTCAACGAAAGCTTTATTGCCGTGAACTGATTGCTCGATACGCGCACAACTTGGCGCTCAACTGGAACATCAGCGAAGAAAACACCCAGTCGACTGCACAGATCCGCGCCATGCTTGATTACATCGCCGGGCTCGATGCGTATCAACATAACCGAGTAACGCACACATTCCCGAACGAGCAAGACAAACAGTACGTCCCGCTGCTCGGCGAAAAGTCGTCACTGACCGGTGTGTCTTTACAGAATAGTGCGATCGCCGACACGCACTGGCAAGTTGTGAAATGGACCGAAGCATCCGCGGCGGCCGGCAAGCCGTGGGTTGTCGCGTTTGACGAATCGGGGACTGCTGGACATGGCCAGTCGCCAGACCTTGGGTACCGTGGTTTTGACGGTCACGACAAAACTGGCAAGATGACGTACACCCAGCACGAAGTTCGCAAGCAAACGCTCTGGGGCACCTTGATGGGCGGTGGTGCCGGTGTCGAGTATTACTTTGGATATCAATACGAAGAGAACGATCTGTTGTGCGAAGACTGGCGCAGTCGCGACCAAAGTTGGGACTACTGCCGGATCGCGATCAACTTCTTCAGCAACAACAAGATTCCGTTTTGGGAAATGACCAACCAAGATGTCTTGGTAGGAAACGCCAAGCACGACAATTCAAAGTTTTGCCTCGCAAAGCAGAACGATGTCTATGTGGTGTACCTGTCATCGGGCGGTTCGGCAGCCATTGATCTTTCCGAAGCAACCGGAATTTTCAAAGTCGAGTGGTTCAATCCAAGAAGCGGTGGCGACATGCAAACTGGTTCGGTTGCCACCGTTGAAGGTGGGGCCAGTGCCAGTCTCGGTTTGCCACCAAGCGACTTGAAAGAAGACTGGGTAGTGGTCCTTCGCCGATAAATTTCGCGGTAGCCGCGTCGTCTAGAAACGCCATCTAGACGGCGCGGTTAGGCGGGGGAGAACCGAGTGTGCCGATTCTGCGGGATCACATCTGTTTTTTTCGGTGCGAACCGTTGGTTTTTCCTAACTCCGGCTCTTTGCGTAGTCCATTCATTCACGTTGGATTCACTCAAAGAGCATTAACGGGGATAGCGATATGACCACGGAACGACCAAACACTGAACGCAAGGCGCTGGCTGTCAATTTGGACGCTCGTCGCTATGGTTCGTTTGCAGAAATTGGCGCCGGACAAGAGGTTGTTCGTTGGTTCTTTCGCGTTGGAGCGGCGGCTGGGACCATCGCCAAGAGCATGTCGGCGTACGATATGTCGGTTAGCGATGCGATTTACGGTCATTGCGATCGGTATGTATGTCGCCAACGGTTGCAAGACATGCTCGATCGCGAACATGCGCTGAATCTTGAACGCTTGAAGGAAAGCCGTGGCGACACGACTGCGTTCTTCGCGTTTGCTGATACCGTTTCGGCTCGAAATTTTCACGGCACCAACGAGTGCCACGGTTGGATGGGGATTCGCTTTCAAGCCCATCCACGCGATCAAGACAGCCAAATCATCATCCACGTCCGAATGCTGGACACTGAAAATGCCTTGCAACAAGAGGCGCTTGGCATCGTTGGCGTGAACTTGTTGTACGGTGCGTTCTTCTTGAATCACGAACCCGATCAATTGATCGAGTCGCTATTGGATAACCTGAGTACGCGCCGTATCGAAATCGACATGATCGAGTTTTCGGGAATCGCGTTCCGTCATGTCGACAATCGTGTGATGAGTTTGCGGTTGGTCCAACTCGGACTCAGCAGCGCCGCGATGTTCTCGGCCGATGGCGAGGTGTTGCAGCCATCGGAAGTTTTGTACAAGAAGCCGATTTTGGTTGAACGCGGCAGTTTCCGTCCTGTCACGAACGTCAACGTCGACATGTTGGAAGCAGCGAAGGCGAAGTTCGTCAAAGAGGAAGGCGTTGACGCCGATCAAGTGGTCTCCTTGGCTGAGATCACGATGCGTAATCTCAAAGCGAACGGCGACATCGACCTGCGAGACTTCTTGGCTCGTGTCGACATGCTGGCAGCTTGCGGAATGACGGTGTTGATTTCGGATTACTTTGAATACTATCGCTTGGCAGCGTACCTGTCTCGCTATTCGAGGCGAAAGATTGGCATCACCATGGGGGCGGCCAGCCTGGTCGAACTGTTCGATGAAAAATACTACACGACGCTTGATGGTGGGATCCTTGAATCGTTTGGCCGCTTATTCAAGAACGATTTGAAACTGTATATCTACCCGCTGCTGGATCGCGAATCGGGCAAACTGACAACTGTCGATACTTTACAAGTCGCCGAAGAAATCCGCACCTTGTACCAATACTTGGTTGACAAGGGATGCATCGAGCAACTTGACACGCATGATCCATCGCACTTATCGACGTTCTCTCGCGAAGTGCTTCGACAAATTGAAAGCGGTGACTCGAACTGGATCGATCATGTTCCGTCGGAAGTCGCCGAGCTGATTCAACAACGTGGTTTCTTTGGTTATCGCAAACCAGCGGTCGCAAAGATTGCTGCCAAGCCAGTCGCTACGACGGTTCCGCCACTCGAGGTGGCTCAAGGTTTGTTGGCATCGCTTGATGCACCGGTCGTTGGTTAGAGATCGCCGTGGTAGCGGCGCACTGATCGGCTAGCTTTCATACCGTTGGAATCAAGCCGCGATGTTGAAGATGAAACAAGCAGTCGTCCGCCATTCGTAAGCGGCGGCTGACTTCGCGGCCAAGGTTCATCATGATGATCGCGTACTGTTCAACATCTTGTTGGTAGAGTGATGCGAGCGATTGACGTGGCACCTTGATGGCTTGGCAATCGGTTTCTGCAATGATGGTCGCCGACCTTGGCCGGAAGTCGATCAATGCCATTTCTCCAAAACAGTCGCCTTCACGTAGTCTGCCAAGCTCGATCGATTCGCTCAAGCATTGGCGAGTTACTAGCACCGTACCGGACTGCAAGACGAACAGGGATTCACCGGGTTCGCCTTCTCGAAAAAAGTACTCGCCCGCCGTTGCCGCGATGACGCTTGATTGACAGTAGATCCAGTCGATCACCGGCGGCTTCAATCCGCCGAATGCCGGCATTCGTCTTAGCAGCTCGATTTTAGCGTCGACCATGTCCAGTGCTCCGCTTGCAATCGTACCACTCCGGCAGCTCGGTTGCACTTTTTTGCTTGCGAAATTGGCCAAGCAATGCGGCGGAACGTTCCCCGCACCGTGCGTGTTCTTTGAAACGTCGTCCTAGGCATCCATGTTCAGCGTCTCAGCTCGATGCGGTTTTGCAGGTCGGCGATGAGATTCGCATCTTGTGCCCGTACTTGGTCGACAAGGGGGCATCGAGCAACTTGACACGCACGATCCGTCGCACTTTTCGACATTCTCTCGCGAAGTGCTTCGGCAAATCGAAAGTGGCAACTCGAACTGGATCGATCATCTGCCGTCGGAAGTTGCCGAGCTGATTTAAAAACGTGGTTTCTTTGGCTATCGCCAGCCCGCCGCCGCAAAGATTTCAGCGAAGCCTTCCGCTACGACGGTTGCACCGCTCGAAGTGGCTCAAGGATTATGCGCATCGCTCGATGCCCCGCTCGTTGATTAAGCTCTTCTTCGCTGAAGTTAGTGCTGGCGAAAACTCAAATAATTGTTCTGGTACAGCAGAGCGTATTCGGAATGCCAGTCTCAATCGCCGACTTGGCTCGCTTCGGAATGCGCGGCGTCAGACGTCGTCGCTCTGTGCTGTATTTACTGTGCTGTACTTAAAATCTCTAGGCTCCGACATCGCAGGGGTTGGCTTCGTCGGAGCATTGGTCCTTGATAGTTTCGAGCACTTGATTGCGTCCGGATTCTATCTTCTCTCACTTTGACATGGTCACGGTCTAGCGACGGCGACGACGCACAATCATTCCAAAGCCACACAAGCCCAGCATGGCGACCGAGGTTGGTTCGGGGACCGCGCTAACAACGCTCAGGTTCACGTTGTCGATCAGCACGAGTCCCGCGAGCAGGCCATTTCCGGGATCGATCGGACCAATGCCTTGACTGAACTCGATGAATGCAGCGTCCGCGCCGGCGGGCACGACGCCGAGGTCGAAGCTGATCTCTGTCCACGTGTTGGGGTTAATCAAATTCTGAAAGAACTGGTTTCCGCTGCTGGCCAGGATCGCACCGCTTTGATCCAAATATCGCAGCGCAAACAACGCGTTGCCTGTTGTGCCAGCAAAACCTTTTGACTGGAACGTCAAAATAGGGTGGTCGCCTGGGGTTAGCGGCGGCAGCCCCCCTTGTTCGATCGAGTTTTGCAAGATCACTGCGGCATTGAGCTCAGGCGATGCCAATTGAGCGGCGAACGAACCGGTATGGGAATCAGACGACAGCGTGTAACCCGCGGCGGCAGATGGCCATGATTCGGCTGGAGTGCCGACGCCGGGGGTTTCGAATCCGCCGTTGGCAAAGCCGTTGACAGTTGCGGCATTGATGGAGTCACCAAGGAAAGCCACAGACACGATGACCGCGAAAGTCATCAACATTTTTTTCTTCATAACGAATTTCTAAATTCACCGAATGAAAACCATGCGACCGCAAGACTCAACAAGGACTCGTTGAATAATCTTGAGATCCGCAGTGCAACGATTTTTAGCGATCGACTTCGTTGCGGGGTAATTCCGCCAATCGAAGATCTGTAAATGAAACCGGTTGCAGTTCGGTCATGTTCAAGACATTTGGCTCAGGTGTCAACCAAAAAAAGCTGTTAACGGGAGATAATCGGCACTTATTTGCTAGCTTCACGATGCTGCGGTGATTGGTTTTTCGTGACTGGCCTGCAGATACAAGCCCTTTAACGCGTTTTCGTGCGCCCCTGGCGGCTGCCGAAATAGCCCGGAACACAGGTTTTTTAGTAGATTTGGATCAGGGACGCGCGGCCAGCGATAAAACAGGGGCCGTGGCTGGCGCTTGCGACATTTGAAACCGGTTGCATACGGGCCTCCTCCCGAATACTTTCCGATTGACAGGTACGGGGTCGAGTCCCGAGATGTCGCGGGTGCTTATTGACGGAAGCTCGCAAATCGGGCCGTAAAGCCGACATGAGCAGGTAGCGGAGGTTTCGTAGCGGACGCAGGCAGCTTCGTGCGAAGTAACCGAAACCGGAAATCGTTAAGCGTTCTGACGGCTATCCCTGCGGTGCTGTTGCTGAAGTGATTGGTCGTTATTTTGCGAATTCTGCTGGTGCAGTGTGCTCGCGACTAAGGCTCGTATCGGTAGCCCACTCCGTAAACGGTCTCGATAATGTCGGGGTGCTTTGGATCAAGTTCGATGCGTTTGCGGAGGTTGCTGATCGTTTGGTCAAGAGTTCGAGTGCTTGGTGGCGGTCCTTCTTGCCATCCGATCCGAAAGATTGTTTCGCGGTCAATCACCTCGCCGGGACGACTGTGCAAGGCCTGCAATATTCGTAGCTCTTTGGTCGTCAAATTGATCGTCGTTTCATCGCGTGACGCTTGCATGCGGCGCGGCATCACGATCAAGCCGGCCATCTCGAAATCATTTTGTGAGAATTTAATTTCATCGGTTTCGTTGGCGAAGCCATTGATGCAGCGCCGCCCGACAGCGCGAATTCTCGCGATCACTTCTTTAGTGCCAAATGGTTTGACGATGTAGTCATCCGCACCTAGTTCCAGTCCGACCACCTTGTCGATCTCTTCGCTCTTGGCGGTGATGAATAGGATCGGTAGTTTTGGATGGGTCTTGCGAAAGTGGCGGCACAGGTCGAAACCACTAACACCGGGCATCATCACATCGAGGCACGCCAAGTCTGGCGCCTTCTTGTCGAATCGAAACTGTGCTTCTTTACCGTCAGCAGCTTCGATGACGCTGTGCCCTTCCCTACGAAGCACTTCGCAAAGGGCGGCTCGGGTGTGTGGATCATCTTCGGCGACCAAAATGGTGAGTTTCATTGTGATGTTCCACTAGTCGGAATACGGAGACGGAAGGCAGCACCCTGGTCATGATTCAAATAGTTCAACGTGCCACCGTGACGATGAGCCAACCGGCGTGCGATCGTTAATCCGATGCCTGTGCCACTTGGTGCCGTTGTTGAATCATTCAGTCTGGTGAACGCGTCAAAAATTATTCTCCGGTGACGCGGTGCGATCCCCGGGCCATGATCGATGACATCAATGATCAAGTCATCTTCGTCGAACCGAGAGCGAACGCCCAAGTAACGCCCCGCAGCTGCATACTTTTCGACGTTCGAAAACAGATTCACCAAGATCATCTCAACCAAGTCTGAATCGATCAGGACATCCCGATCGGATTGCAGTTGCGAATCGATTTCGATTTCCGAGCCGACGAAGCTCGGCGAAAATTGAGTCAATGTCTGATGGATGATCTCGTCAGGATTGGCAGTCACAAGTCGTGGCGGTCTTAGCTTTTTGCTATCACGAATGACTTCTAAGACGCCGGATACCAACCTACCCAATCGATGGCTTTCGCTATCGATCACTCCCAGGCGTTTGCCCAGACTCTCGCGAACCTCACCCGCTGGCAATTTTTCTAAGTCGGCTTCAGCGAGTTCTGCGTACAGCCGGATGTTGGTTAGCGGCGTGCGCAGTTCGTGCGACACCTGGGACGCAAAGCTGACGCGGTCCTGGGCCTGTTTCATTCGGCGACGAACACTGCTCAGGACGTAACCGCCCAGCGCCAACAACACGACTCCGGCACCGGCCAGCGGCGCGAGTGTCGATACCAAGCCGGCCGCAGGTATCGGGTCATCGTCGTGAAGTTCGAATCGCCACGCGGACAGCGGCGGCGGCAAATTTCGCGACGCGATCGGACGCGGACGTCGATCCGAGCGATCGCCCCAGCGATAAATCATCCGCTGGCGTTCATCGACCAAACCAACAAAGCCTTGGGCGTTGGTTGCTTTCGATGATGGAATTTTAGTGATCACACCGTTGGGGAAAGTCGATCTGCGAAGCGAAGACGTGCTCGCGGGTTGTTTCGCACGATCTGGAAGTGCTGCGGTCAAGTCGGCGATCCAGCGAGATCGTTCCAGCAGCGTGCCGATGTCCGACTTGCCATTGGCAGAACGTCGCCAGTAGATCAGTTGCATGCCTTCATCCAAGAACCAAACTTGCCACGCCGAATTGACCGCGGCAGAAGTCGCGTAGTTGGCGGTTGCTTTTGTGTTGGCGCTGTCATCATCGCCCATCGGTGGACGACTTTCGATGATCGCGGGCAATGCTCGGTACCGCATCACTTCGTCACCCGAATTCATGATCGGTGGTGGCGGGTACAACAAGTTGCCTCGTCGATCGACGACCATGCTCGTGCGGACCATCGGCATACTACGATCGAACTGGCTGATCGCATTGATCAATGTCGGTGTGTCTTTCAACGCTGCTTCGTAACCGTCAAATACAACCGCAACGGACGAATCAAGATCCGCCAGCTGCGATTGCATCAATTCGTCAATTCGTTGGCGTGCCAGCGTCGCTTGTGAACGGTACTGTGATGCGGACAGCCATCCCAACAGCACCAGCGGTGCGGCAACGAGCAGGGTCAGTGCGAGGAATAGGAGTTTGGGCATCGGTGACTAGCAGCAGCGTTACTTGGATGAACTCGAACCCGAACTCGTGTCAGACTTCGAACGAGTTTTGCTGCCACCGAAGATGTAGTCCATCATGCCACTGCTTTGTTGGGATTGGATTTCATTTTGCTTTCCTCGCATGACTTTTCGACTGCGATTCCAGTCCTTGTTCTTGACCAGTTCTGCACTGTCGCGATTGTAATTCATGTTCATTTCAAGCTCGGGTAATACGCCTAACGCATCGTTTTCTTGGCACTCTCTCATCACTTCTTCTAGCGTCGCGGCATTGCTGGTCAGCAGTTGTTGCGCCTCCTCGATCTGTCCTGCATCCCGTAGCGCCGTGGCACGAACGTTTTTTTCATTGGCGATTTGTACGCTGCAATAAGCGTACGTTTCATGGTCGCGATGGGCTTTGACTTCCGCGATATCGCGAGTGTATTTGACGCCCACGTCGGTCTTGTAGCTTGCGGACGATCCGTTGATCATATCCTGGTAGTCGACGTTGACTGATAATAGATTTGCTTGCTTGGCATTCTCAGCCGAATCCACTTCGACTTCCAGCACAAAGTAACGTTCTTGGTTGGAATACAGTTGGGCAAGCGGAAGGTAAACGTCATGACCGACGATGTCAGCTTTGGTGCCCAATACACGAACTGGGCGCACGCCGTCGTTCGTCGTAACCTTAATTTTGAAGTCACTTGCAACGACGCTCATCAAGTCGTTGAATTCATTGTTGAATACAGCGACTAGGTCTTGTGCTTCTTCGACGAAAATGTGGTTTCCGCTGCCCGTTGCCGCCAAGCCACTCATCAAGTCTTCGTTGTAGCCGAGTCCCAGTCCGAGCGTCGTAACACTGATGCCTTCTTTGACTAACGATGCGCCGAGACGCTCCAATTCACGTGGGCTGCTTGGTCCGATGTTGGCTTGCCCATCGGAAAGCAGGATCACTCGATTGACGCTGCCGTTGGAAAGGAATTTTCGAACTTCGGCGGCCCCTTTCGCGACGCCTGCAAACAGCGCGGTGCTGCCGTCGGCCTTGATGGAACGAATCTTCGATTTGATCAGTTCCCGATCGGACGCCTTGGTGGCGGGAACTAGTACGGTAACGACCGAGTCGTAAAGCACGACGGACACAATGTCTTGGTTTCGCAATCGATCGATCGCGGCGATAGCGGCATTTCTGGCTTGCACAATCTTGCTGCCCTGCATTGATCCACTGGTGTCGATCACGATGGCGACATTGACCGGAGGTGCGGCGGGCGCTTCGGCTGGTTCGCTGCCTGTCAGAGTGATGCGGACATAGTTAATTTCGTTTTTGCCTGACAACATGGTCGGGTTTGACAACCGAACTTGAACGTCGACAGAGTTGGCTTCCTTGACCTGTTCACTGCTGCTGTCTTGGTTGCCTTTTCCTTCACGAGCGTTTAGGGCAGGGAAGATCTGGGCATTGGCAGTTTGAGAGACGATCACGCACGTCAATGCGATCAGGCTTAGGTGGCTGGTTAAACGAAAAGTTTTCATCGCTGGGTTCCTTTAAAACGGACGAGAGAGGTTTGACTCGTCCATTGGACGATGATAAGTGGTTTCAAAGGTGCGAATGATTTCAAAACAATGTAAAAGAAATGTCCTGAATCGTTAGGTTTGCGAATTGCGTGCGATTGAGGTGCACCGATATGGCCGGACCAAAACCCACTCGCAACTGCCGATCCATTACGGTTCAGTCTTGCTTTGATGTGGATGCAGACTGAATTGAGAGCTTTGGCGATGATGCAAATCGCTTGCGACTGTGACGCCGCGCTTCGCGTTGCCAAGGAAGTGGCAGGCAGACGCGGGAAGTGCCCCTAGTGTGGCGGAGCCATCCTGATCCCTGAAGTCGCGTAGAAGTCGAAGAGGTGGTCGAAGTTGCTGAAGTCGACGAGTCCATCCGTGTCTTTGTTTGGGCACTGCCGAAGCCGTTAAGCCCCCAAGTCCTCTGTTTGATTTCCACCGCCTGCTTTGTTCGTAAACAATTGTCGGGAAAAGTGCTGGCAACTCCGGCGATGCCGTTGGTTGTGTCACGCAGTGCGACGCATTCGGTGATGCCGTTCCCGAATGATTCTGGCTATCCGAGTTGCTGTCGTGGTGGACGTCTTCTCGTTGATTTGAACAAGCAATCATCATCAGCCAAGCAAAGTAGCTTTCACGATGTGTCTGCGGTTGTGATGCCTTATTGCCAGCCTCATTCGCCAATTTGTTTTTGTGTGCACGATTCGTGCTCTGTGCCCCTCGTTTCATGCGTTGAGTTTGCTGGCGAGACGCAATAACGATGGCATCGGTTTTTGGCTATCGCAACAGATGCCCATCTTCAACAACCGTTGCGACGAGCGAATGTTCGACGAACGTTCCCGACAACGTGACAGGATCACCGCTACGAAGATGTTGGACTGATCCAGAGCTGTCGCGGTTGAATCGGAATAGTGCCGGCGTCTTGAACATTGACTGAGCTGTCTTGGCTTGGTTCTCCACGAGAGACACGGTCACTGCAAACTCGTCAGTCGGTTCTTTTGAGTTGACCACTTCATCGACATAACCTTTCCAGATCACCTGTCGCCCTATTAGCTTACTGACTAGGCGAGACCGGTCGTCTGCCTGCAACGTAGCATCCGTCACTTGGTGTTGAAATTCGGAAAAATTCAAGACTAGGTTGGGCTGGTGGGCCGTCGTTTGATCTTGAATTGTCGGGGGCTCGAGAGAAGGTCCGTCCGAAGCTACTGTGTTTCCTGCTGCGCGTGAAAGCACGACGTTCACGGTCTTCGGCTCGCGATCAGATACAAGCATCGTAAACGCGGAGCCCGCCAGCCCAAGAATACCGGTTACCAGCGCGGCCAAAACGTTTCCGTCACTTAGCCATGATTTAACGCGAGTGAGCGTTCCTTGGCTTGGATGGACGGTTTCAGTTTTCGCTGCGGTAGAGTGATCCGCATCATTCTTGGGGTGTGTCTTGTCGGGGCGGTGCATCGCGTCACATCTCCTGGGATCGAATTGCCGTTCCAGAACTTTCCAGTTTTGGATCTGGCGCTAAGTCGCTTGTTGTTCATAGTGAATCTCAATCGAATCACGCAATATCGACCGAATGGCGGTGCGCGGGTGATCGCTCCATAGCAAACGTTTGCAATCACAGTGCCTTCTGCATCGACGGTTTTGGTACCCGAAATGGTTTGTGTTTTCTTACGGATTCGGTGATCCGATAGAGCACTTGTTTGGATCTGTGATTATTGCAGGCACCGTCAAAGGCAAGCGTGATGGCCGTTTAGTAAAAAGCCTCGCATAAAATTTTCATGCGAGGCTTTTCGATTGTGAAACAGTTGGCAAGCGAATTTGCCGTTGCGGTCAATCTCTAGAAGGATTCGTCGATCGTTTCGCTTGAATCTTTCGATCCCAGTGCTCCCCACAATCCGTACGGGCTTGCGCTGCCTGGCGGATTGGAGCTTTCGGTGGTGTTGTTTTGGTACCACACCGTTTCTGCACGTGAATTGCCCGCGTCAATTGAGTCCGTGATGAAAGTCACCGCACCGTCACACATCAAGATGTGCGCACCACCTTGGTGACGACTACTTGCGGGAATGATTCCCTGAGTTCCGTGGTTTCCCCCCAAGCACACCTCGCTGTTTGGCGTCAGGATTGTGTTGAACTGAGTGTAGAGCGGACGGTAGTCCGCCCAGCGACCGCCACGAGTCACGGCGTTTGCGGTAACGGTTGTACCGGTAGCCCAAAACCGAGGACGAAGCGGATCGATCAGACCAGCGTCTTCGCAGGTCTTGGGGTTCAACATTGTGCCCTGGCCCCAACCCGCCGCGTTATTCAAGCCGCCTTGGTTCTGGGCAGCCGCAGTTCGGATGTCTCGGTCGCCCAAGTCGGTGCAGATCTCGCCCGCCGCGATCGTGTTGGACAGCCCATCAAGAATGTCGCGAAACTTCGACGACTTTCTTGGCACGAATGCGCCACGCAGTGAAGCTCGGCATTGCCTCACCAACCAGGCCTCGTCTTGGTAGCGCCAGCGACCTTGGCCGCCGTTGAAACGTGAAACGCCAAGTTGGCTGCGGCTGGTGGCATCGCCGGTGCAGGCAGCGTAGTTGGTTCGGCCGACGGTCGGCAGTCCGCTACCTGGATCGCTTGGGCAACGGTACATCGGGATGTCGCTGGCCCAGGGTTTGTAGCGGATTGCGTAGGGAGCTGGTCCGCTCGCTGGCCACGATTCGCCTTCTTCGTCGACAGATGGATTCGAGATGTTTTCCCAAACGGCTTGCTGTTCCATGAATGGCAAAATGCCAACCAAGTAGCTGAGCATGTGACGCGAGTATCCCTGCGGAGGGCCTGCTGTCGGTCCGGGATTGTCTGCATCTGCCCACGCATCTGCTGTCTCGTTCGTCCCACCGGTGCCCTGCATCGGCATCTGCTTGTAGGCCGAGTGGTAATTGTGAATTGCCAATCCCACTTGCTTGAAGTTGTTGCTGCAGCTCATTCGGCGAGCCGCTTCGCGTGCCGCTTGGACCGCGGGTAAAAGTAGTCCCACTAAAACGCCAATGATTGCAATGACCACCAATAGTTCCACCAGCGTGAAACCTGAACGTCGTCTAGCCATGATCTGTCTCCTAAGAAAAGTACGAACAGAGTCGGACGAAGTAATCTTCGTCCGGAAATTTTCACTCCGTAGCCGATGGCTACTGTTCTTCGTTCCCGCCATCGGTCTCTTCCAGCGAAGCTTCGTACGCAGCGATGTCGTCTTCGCTGGTCGTAACCGGTACCGGCTCGTTCGAGGTTTCGCATCCGGTCGAGCAGGCGAAGCCAACCAAAAATAGAGTCAGCATGCAAAAGGATCTCATGAAAATTCCTCGAGAAAAGTGCAGTGAAAATCGCTGAAAAGGTCGACACGCCGGTCGACATAGCCCTCTCACTATGGGGGTTCAGTTTTTCAGAAACAACCGAAATGCAAGAGATGCGGCTGAGAAAAACGGATTTTTCGAGAAAATTGAGATTTTCGCCGATACCTTTGAGAGCGGTTTTGGTTGGTTGCCGGACGAGATTGCCGAGACTACCCACGTTGTCGGTTGTGCCACGAATTCGTGGTTCGCAGATACGAGGTGTGTTGTTGGCGGCTGGTCATCGATGGCTGGCCGCTGGCAAGGGGCGACGTTGCATGCGATACACGGCAATGGACCGGAGATGATTTTGCCAGCGGAAGTCGCGGAAGTGCAGTGTCGAGTCGTTTGTGAAATAGACCCAGGCCACCAGCCACTTTTCTAGCCACATTTCTTCTCGGCGATGGGACAAGACGAGCTGCAACGAAGAGCGTGTGCCGCTCAGTTCTCGTAGTGCTTGCGGGCGTTTCGGCGGTAGGTCGCCGGCGGCACGTCCATTTCGCGTCGAAACGCAACGCTCATGTATTCGTGGTTTTGGAATCCGCATCGCTCGGCGATCTGCAGCAAGGTTAGTTCCGTTTCGATCAACAACTGTCGCACACGGTCGATTCGTCGGCGAACGATTTCTTGGTGGGGTGTGCGGCCAACGATTGCCTGAAAACGATTTTCGAAAACGCGGCGAGAGAGCGGGATCGACTTCAATACATCTTGAACATTGATTCCTTCGCAGCAATGGTCGCGGATGAATCGAACCGCGCTCGCGATATGAGGATCTTCAATCGCTAAAACATCTGTCGATTGACGCGTGGCGACGCCAAGCGGTTCCAGGAGTTTCGCTAACGGTTTTACCGTTCCGCCTTTCATCAGAATGTCCAACATCGCAGCGGCTTCACGGCCTGTTTGGTAAGCCGCCGGAATCACGCTTGAGAGTGGCGGTGTGCACAGATCACAAAGAAGTTCATCATTGTCGACACCAAGCAGCGCGAGTTCCATTGGAACCTTGATGCCGAATTCACGGCAAACGTCCAAGACTTGCTGCGCCTTGATGTCATAGCAAGCGAGGATCCCGGTGGGGCGTGGCAGCGAAAGCAGCCAATTCGCCATTCGATTACGCTCGCGTTTGAGTGAGAGTAATCTTGTTGGGCTGGTCTTCGGCGTAAAAATGCTGCACGAATAGCCTGCCGTTTTGACGCAGTTTTCGAATGCCTGTTGTCGTTGGGTTGACCACTGAAATTCCAACTCACCGCAGAAGGCAAACTGTTCGAACCCTCGTTCGCGAAAATGCTCGAATGCCATTTTCGCCACCGCGGTGTCGTCGGTTTCGACCCAGGGAATGTTGGGAACCTTGCGGGCCGCACTGACGTCAACCAATGGAATCTTTAGTTTGCTAACCACACTCGCAATCTCGTCATTCTCGATGCGTGCGATCAGGCCGTCTCCGTCCCAGTTTTTTAACCACGAAGGCGGCGGGGCGCCGCGTTCTTGTTCGATCAAGTGGATCGACCAGAGTTCGTGCTCGTGGATGTACGATGCGATACCGCTGAGCAAGCCTCGCGCGTAGGCGTTCGATGTTTCAATGAGTAACGCGACGGATTTCTGCTTTGTCATGATTTCGGAGTTTACCTGAGTTAAGCTCATCGACTGTGTAAAATTTCACATAAAGCATTCGCGTTTTCGCATTTTTTTCCTGGTCGGCAAATCTATACTCCGGTAACAATACAAGTCACAATTGCTTCGTGCGAAATGCACGAAATTACAGACCCGCAGTCTTTTCAGAAGTGGAACGCAAGAAGAATGAACGATCGAAAAGTCAGAATGGCGATGGTGGGTTTGGGGTTTGGATCTGAATTTATTCCTATCTATCACGCTCACCCAGACGCAGAGGTGATTGCGGTGTGCCGTCGCAACGAAGCCGAAATGAATAAGACGGCGGATCAGTTCGGTATCGAACGTCGGTACACGGACTTTGAAGCGTTGTTGGCTGATCCTGATATCGACGCCGTGCATATCAACAGTCCGATCGGTGACCACGCTTGGATGTCACTGCGTGCGCTCGATGCGGGTAAGCACGTGATGTGTACAGTGCCGATGGCAACGACGGTTGAAGAATGCCGCCAGATTGTCGAGAAGGTTGAAGACACAGGGCTGAAGTACATGATGGCCGAAACGGTCGTCTACAGTCGCGAATTTCTGTTCATCAAGGACATGTACGATCGAGGCGAGCTTGGCAAGATCCAGCACTTGGCGGCCTCACATCCGCAAGATATGGATGGATGGCCCGACTACTGGCAAAAGATGGTGCCGATGCACTACGCGACCCATGTCGTCAGTCCCTGCCTTGGTTTGGTCGATGGTCTCGCCGAATATGTCAGTTGTTTTGGTTCGGGGGCTGTTCGAGATGACATTGCAGAAAAATCAGGTTGTCAGTTCGCAGTCGAAACCTGTCATATCAAGATTCAAGACACGGATTTGACGGCGCATGTTTGGCGAGCGCTGTATGACGTCGCGCGTCAGTATCGTGAAAGTTTTGACGTATACGGAACGAAAAAGAGTTTCGAGTGGACGCTGATCGAAAACCAGCCTCACGTCTTGCACACTGCCAAAGAGCCCGAATCTGAGATTGCTCAGCCGATCGAAGTGCCTGACTTTGCTGACCGATTGCCTGAGTCGATTCGCCGCTTCACGCAGGCGCAAGAGATCCACGATGCCGATCATCTTTCGTTCGTGCAAGGCGGCGGACACGGAGGGTCGCATCCTCACTTGGTCAACGAGTTTGTTCGTGCGGTGCTGGATGATCGAGCACCCCGACCCGATGCGGTTACGTCTGCCAATTGGACCTGCGTCGGTATCTGTGCGCACGAGTCCGCGATAAACGGTGGTCAAATCGTGCGACTGCCTGAGTTTACGTTGAAGCCGAGTGTGCGGGTTTAATTAACGGGCTCGTCCTCTGTATTTGATTGGCCTCGTTGTTCAGCCAGTTTTCTGGTTGACGCGAAGTTAGTGCGCCCGTTCATTTGTTTGATTCTCTATGAAAAGTCAGCTCACCATGAAGTTTCTTGTTGCCATCGTGTTCGCATTGTCTGGTTTGCTGATGGCTCTTTCGCCATCGGTCGGTCATTGCGAAGACATTCGTGTTTTGTTCTTGGGTGACAGCGGTTCGCACCAGCCGAAAGTTCGTTTCGACGAATTGCAGCCGATTCTCAACGCTCGCGGCATTAAGATGACGTACACCGACCAGGTCGCGGACGTGAACTTGGCAAAGCTGAAACAGTTTGATGCATTTGCGCTCTACGCAAATATCGACGAGATCGATAAGGGCAGCGCCGATGCGTTGCTTGACTACGTTGCTGGTGGTGGCGGTTTTGTTCCACTGCACTGTGCAACGTTCTGTTTCCGTAATCAGCCTGAGTTGGTGGCCTTGATGGGAGCCCAGTTTCAGCGTCACGGGACAGGAGTCTTTCGCGCTGAAGATTCAAAGTCAGGTCACGAATTGATGTCGGGGTTTGGTGGCTTTAAGAGTTGGGATGAGACTTATGTGCATCACTTGCACAACGAAAAAGATCGAACCGTGCTGGAGTACCGAGTCGACGCCGAAGGGCGTGAACCGTGGACCTGGGTTCGCACTGAAGGCGATGGCCGCGTCTTCTATACCGCATGGGGACACGACGGCCGGACGTGGACAAATCCTGGTTTTCAAAACTTGGTAGAACGCGGCATCCGTTGGGCCACGGGCAACGATCCACAAGCCGCCGGTGACTATCTTTCGGACCGTCCGTTCGACGTACCGAACACAACCGAGATGCCCAAGGACTTAAAGCCTTTTGAGTACGTTGATGTTGGCGGGCAAATTCCCAATTACACGCCATCGAAAGACTGGGGCGTCCAAGGCGAACCGCTCAGCACGATGCAGAAACCGGTTGAACCGACCGAGTCGCTCAAGCACATCGTTGTTCCCGAAGGCTTGCATGTGGAACTGTTTGCGTCCGAGCCTGATTTAGGTGGCAAGCCGATCTGCATGGCGTGGGACGAACGAGGGCGATTATGGGTCGCCGAAACGGTCGACTACCCCAATGAATTGCAGCCTCGCGAAACCGCACGTGACCGGATCCGGATTTGTGAAGACACGACCGGCGACGGCAAGGCTGACAAGTTTACTGTCTTCGCAGAAGAGCTGAGCATTCCAACCAGTATTGCTTTTTCCCGAGGCGGCGTGATTGTTCAGAACGCTACCGAGACGCTGTACCTGAAAGACACCGATGGCGATGACAAGGCAGACGAACGCCGAGTTTTGATTTCGAACTGGCAACTCGGCGACACTCACGGTGGTGTCAGCAATTTCCAGTACGGGTTGGATAATTGGATCTGGGCGATGCAGGGCTACAACCAGTCGCAGCCAATCGCGGATGGAAAGCAGCAACAGAATTTTCGCATGGGCTTTTTTCGCATGAAGCCGGATGGCAGTGAAGTCGAATTCATTCGGTCGACCAACAATAACACCTGGGGCCTTGGGATAAGTGAAGAGGGGCTGATCTTTGGGTCGACCGCTAACGGCAACCCCAGTATCTATATGCCGATCGCCAACCGCTATTACGAACAGGTTCGCGGTTGGGCGACATCGCTGACTTTGTCGTCGATTGCCGACACGAACGACTTCCATCCGATCACTGACAAAGTGCGCCAAGTGGATCACCACGGTGGCTACACCGCGGCGGCTGGGCATTCGCTCTATACCGCCCGTGAATATCCCCAGGAGTATTGGAACCGAGTCGGATTTGTTTGCGGACCGACTGGTCACTTGGTTGGCTCGTTTGTGTTGGACGCCAAAGGTAGTGACTTCAGCTCGACAAGTCCGTTCAACTTGTTCGCCAGTGACGACGAATGGACCGCGCCAATCATGGCCGAAGTCGGGCCTGACGGACAGGTTTGGGTGATCGATTGGTACAACTACATCGTCCAGCACAATCCGACGCCTAAAGGGTTCAAAACGGGCAAGGGAGCGGCTTATGAAACGGAGCTGCGAGATAAGAAACACGGACGAATCTATCGTTTAGTCGCCAATGATTCTAAGCAAGGTCGGACACCAGACTTATCCAAGGCAACGCCCGAGGAACTGGTCAGTGGACTTGCCGATCCGACCATGATCGTTCGCAAGCATGCCCAGCGATTACTGGTTGAACGTGGCGAAGCCGACGTGGCTGAGTCTTTGTTTGCTCTGATTCAATCCAAATCAGTTGACGAAATCGGACTGAACGTGGGCGCTATTCATGCGCTGTGGACGTTGCATGGTTTGGGATTGGTCGATGGATCTCGCGATGATGTGAACGAAGTGGTGTTCGCTGCTCTACGGCACCCGTCGGCCGGTGTTCGTCGCAATGCGTTGCAGGTGCTGCCGCCGATCGGGGCATCGATCGAAGCGATCAGTGCTGCAAACGTCCAGCGCGACGCCAACACTCAGGTTCGTTTGGCTGCGGTTTTGGCGATCGCTGATTTGCCTGCGAGTGATCGTGGTGCCAAGCTCGTGCTTGACGTGATTAGCGATCCAAGTGCGATGGCAGATCGCTGGATCCCAGACGCGGCAACCAGTGCAGCGGCTCGCAACAGCGGCAGTCTATTGACGTCATTGGCCAGTGTCGTTGACCCGTCGCCGCGTGCGATTGAAATCGTCGGCCGGGCGGCGGACCACTATGCTCGTGGTGATGATGTCCAGGACGCGGCTGGCTTGTTGGCCAGTGCCGCCGAAGCTGATCCGCGTTTGCTAGATGCAGTCGTCCAGGGTTTCGCGGTCGGTTTTGGCTCGGCCGGAAATGATTCCGGACAGGTTCAGTTGACCGACGCTGTCGAAACTCGTTTGGAAGAAGCTTTGCCGAGAGTTGAATCGGGAACGCGTGGAATGATGGTCAAGCTGGCGACCCGTTGGGGCAGCAAGCGATTTGCAAAATACGGCCAAGAGATTGCTGATTCAATGCTCGCCGTGGTTCGTGACGAATCGGCCGCAGATCAAGATCGGATCAACGCGGCACGGCAACTGGTTGAGTTTATGCCCGGCGATGCCGGCGTCATGGTTTCGCTGTTAGATGAAGTGAATCCCCGCACGCCACCGGCGGTTGCGATGGGGATCATTGAATCGATGGGGGCTAGTCGTTCGGACTCGCTTGGCGACGAAATCGTCGATCGGTTCTCGGGTATGACGCCGACGCTGAAAAAGTCAGCGATCGTGCTGTTGCTGAAGCGTCCCGCCTCGACACTCGCATTGTTGCGTGGGATCGAAACGGGCACGGCCACGTTCGCCGATCTTGCGCTGGACCAAAAACAGGCTCTCGCATCGCACTCGGATCGAACGATTCGTGATCTGGCGACCAAGTTGCTCAAACAGGGTGGTTCGCTGCCGAGTGCGGACCGCATGCAAGTTTTGGAAGAATTATCGTTCGTTGCCAATACCAAAGGCGATACGGTCAAAGGAAAACTTGCCTTTACGAAGCATTGTTCGAAATGCCACATGCATTCCGGCGAGGGAGCGACGGTCGGGCCTGATTTGACTGGCATGGCGGTTCACCCCAAGGAGGAGTTGTTGACTCATATCCTTGACCCCAACCGCAACGTTGAAGGCAACTTTCGTGCCTACAGCGTGCTGACTTTGGACGGCGTCATCATCAATGGGATGTTGGCATCCGAGTCAAAGACTTCGATTGAACTGTTTGATACCGAAGGCAAGAAGGTAAGCGTCTTGCGGGACGACATTGATGAATTTCGAATGTCGACCAAGTCGATCATGCCCGAGGGATTTGAAAAGACGATGACGCCCGACGAGCTGACGGACTTGTTGGAGTTTCTCGTCAAACGTGGCAAGTTCGTTCCGATCGACTTGAGCAAGTCGGCAACACTGCCGAGTGATCGGAGTCTGTTTGCCGACCGAAACAATCGCGCGGAACGTTTGGTGTTTGCCGACTGGTCGCCCAAGACCGTTGCCGGTGTGCCGTTTCAATTGATCGATCCTCGTGATGGATCGGTTCCCAACGTGATCGTCTTGTTTAGTCCGAATGGTGAAATCAGTCGGGCGTTGCCGAAATCGGTATCGGTTGCCTTTAACGGACCAGCCAAGGCGATCCATTTGCTCAGCGGAGTCGGCGGTTGGGCGTTTCCGTATGGAGCGAAAGACGTGGTCGCGTTGACCGTTCGATTGCACTATGCCGATGGCGAGCGCGAAGATCACGACCTACGCAACGGAAAAGAGTTCGCCGACTACATCCGCCGCGTCGACGTTCCGGATTCGCAATTTGCATTTGATTTGCGAGGCCAACAAATCCGCTACCTCGCCATTCACCCAAAACGACAAGAATCGATCACCAAGATCGATTTCGTCACCGGGCCGGGCGTCGTGTCGCCAGTCGTGATGGCGATCACTGCCGAATAAATCGGCATAGTATTGGAGCATTACGCAACAGTCGCGAATCGCGACTGTTGCGGTGCCGTCATTGAGTCGGTCCTAAGACATTACGTCTTTTGTCTTGAAACTGTTTGTAGGTGACGAGGCACCGAGTCATGAAAAGATTCTTGCCGTCAATTAATCACCAACCGCTCCGCGGTTGTTCATCGTACTGCTGATGCAGGCGTTTCATTAAGTTCGCCACTTTCACTCTTCTCGATGATTTGCTGCAGCGTGGTGTCTCCGTTCGCAACGACGTTGTCGTCTTTGTATTGGGCAGGTAAGCGGACAGTGTTCGAGTTGGTCAGGGTTTAGTCTGCTGGAGATTCAAAGTGAATCTGTCACCGCCAAGGCGGGCACGAGCTTCTGTCACAGTCCCTTGGCTGCCAGGTTTTTGACGCATTGGTGATGTAAACGGTGACGGCGAAATGATTGTCGCCGGCGGTCACTGCATAGATTGTCAGGGGCCTGATTTGATGGGCAAGTCGGTGCCTGTCCCGCTCATGAATCGGTGATGCTAACTGCATCTGCGGTGTGGCTGTGTAACCTCCCGTTCGATTTCTTTCTCTCCTGGAGGACGAATCTGTCACTCGCCCCTGGACGCTGCTCCACCAAGTTTCGCAAGATCCCCACCATGGCGGTTGCGACGATTATATTGGCCGAACCGAGTAGATCTCGCGGCAATGTTCTTGGCTATCTAGAAGAGTCGCAATCTTTTAGGCCAACCATTGCTTGACCATTGCTTGACCATTGCTTGACCATTGCTTGACCATTGCTTGATCATTGGTTGATCATTGGTTGATCATTGGTTGATCATTGGTTGATCATTGGTTGATCATTGGTTGAATCGATCGCGAATCAGGTAATCACATCCTAACGGCCCCGATGACAAACGAATTCCAAGAAGATGATGATTCACTCGCTATGCATCCGATCACGGAAATGATGCGTTCTGCGGGTGCCGACAGCGAACTGGCCAACCGCCTGTACATGATGCTTCGCAAAAGACTACTTCGCAAAACGGACGCAAAACGCAAACAGCTTGGTGCCGGCGACTCGCTCGAGGGCGACTTTATCCCCTATCGCGTATTCTTGAAATTGCTTGAACAAGACCCTGAGTCTTGGAACGATCGCACGCACATTCTGAACTGCGCCGCGCAAAGCATTGGATGGCGCATTAGCAATCATCAAAAACGCAAACGGTCGATTAAGCGAGGCGGTCAGGCAAGAATCACGTTTCTTTCGGGATCGGATGTGCGCGATCCTCATGGCCAAGACTTGCAAGCCAAAATCGTTGCGGAAGAAACGATCGCGCGCCTCACCGACGCAGATCCCGAAATCGCTTTGATCCTCGACATGAAATACCGATCCCGTTTGCAGCATCTCGAAATTGCCAGGGCCCTTGGGATGACCGTCGATCAAGTGGATTATCGCGTCGCGAAGTCGCTGCGATGGGCTGAACGGGAGATTTCGAGTGACCAGTGACATCGGCTCGAATCGCAGCAATGGTACCCCGATCGAGCCTTCGCGACTGGAGCAATGTCTCGACGCAATTCTCGGTGCTGGCCCCAGTTCGTATGAACGCATTCTGTTTGATTTCTTTCCCGACAACAGTGATCTGAATCACGCGAAGTTGCGCGCACTCGTCCGCAGCATGACCGAAGGCTTTGACTTTATCGCCGATCTTGATCCCGACGATCATGGATCGGCGAAGTTAAACGCCAATACACTTACTGTCACGGTCGATAGCCCTGCCGGTGGATCATCAAATTCGCTGCACTCAAGCGATTCGACACTACTTGGTACGGACCCTCGCTATTTCAGTCACTTTGAAATCGTTTCGCGACTCGGGCAAGGTGGAATGGGAGTCGTTTATCACGCGTTGGATAGCAAACTCCAGCGAGAAGTTGCACTGAAGCTGATTCACCCACTTAAACGGGAAAATCCTGAATCAAAACGCCGGTTCCTGAACGAGGCCAGAGCCGTCGCGGCGTTGGACCATCCCGCCGTCGTCAGGATCTATGAAGTCGGCGTTTTCGACGATACACCGTTTTACGCGATGCAATTGGTGGACGCGGATGATTTGTCGAAGTGCATTCGAGAGTCATCCAGAGCGGTTCCCGATCGTGGCGAGGTGCTTTCCCGCACTCGTATTGTTGAGAGGGTCGCCCGGGCGGTAGAACACGCGCATCATTGCGGCTTTTTGCATCGCGATATCAAACCCTCGAATATTTTGATCAGGCGTTCAGACCAATTCGCGATGCTGACTGATTTCGGTTTGGTAAAACGCCTCGACGATACCTCCGATCTAACGATGAGTGGGGCCGTTGTCGGGACGCCCAATTTCGCAGCGCCGGAACAGCTCGTCGGCTCGAGTAGAGCGGACCACCGCGCGGATATCTACGGATTGGGCGCAACGCTCTATGCCGCACTCACGGGGACAATTCCGTTCGGATCGAGCAGTTTTCCCGAAGTGCTATACCGCGTTCAAAACGAGTCTCTTCCGCTGCTGCGTAGTGTCAATCGCAACGTCTCGGAGGATCTCGAAACCATTTGCCACAAGGCGTTAGAGAAGGATCCCGCAGATCGTTTCAACACCGCGGAGGAGTTCGCCGACGAACTCAATCGCGAGATCAATGGACTGCCGATTCGTTCGCGCCGAACAAGTGCATTCGGAAAAGCCTACCGCTGGGCACGCCGCAACCGCATTCGCACCGCAGCGATTGCTTTGACGACTTCGTTCATCGTTTTGTCGACGTTCTTATACCTGACCCGACCCGCCAACCTTGTCCTTCAAATCACGCCCGCCATCGCCACGGTCACCCTTGATCAACAACCGCTCTCATTGATCGACGGAATGGCTACATCGTCCGGCGACCCCGGCGACAGGGTGCTGCGGATTGAGGCTGACGGATACGAACCTTTTCAGGAAACGGTTGCGTTACGACGAGGCACATCGTCGACTGTCACGAGCAACGTTCAACTGGTTCGGTTGATGGGTCGCCTTGAAGTTGATTCCATCCCGCTGGGTGCGGAAGTCGTGATTCGCTCGCCGACCGGCGAGAGAATCGCCAAGGGACGAACACCCTTTCGCTCGCCCGAACTGCCCAGCGGAGATGCGATTCTCTCGATCGAGAAACCGCTGTTCAACAAAGTCTCGCAAGAAATCCGAATCCCCAAGGCTGGAAAATCGGCAACGATCGCAACCGTTAAACTCGAATCGCGGTTTCCGCCTGAATTGGGATCGCCGATCATGGCGGAGCGATTGGCGGAACTTTCCCAGCCGTTTGCTGACCCCATTCGTTTTGATGGAATCTCGCTAGACGAACTGACCACTCGCATATCAACCCTTAGCGGGCTTCCGGTCACCATCAATCAGTCAGCGTTAAAAGCGATTCGCGTAAACCCAAAAACGCTCAAGCTAACGTTCGTCGCGATTTCGCTGGCTGATCTGTTTGAGTCTCTTCAGCCGCACGGCTTGACGATGGTTGCACAAACTTCCTCCGAGGGAACGAATTGGTTGGTAACGTCGGTTGAGAATTCGGAGCGAACGCTGTTTCGCGCCATCTACTCACTCGAATCCTTGCGTGTTCAGTCGACGCCCACCCAGCTCTGTCAGTTATTGATGAATAACGTTTCGCCCCACTTGTGGGAACATCTTGGTGGACCCTGTGCCGCAACACAGATTCCCAGTCATCAGGCGATCGTTGTTTCGGCAGACATGGACACCCACCGGCAAATTGCCAACTACCTGACGGGCTTGTCCAATCTGTTCGATCGAAACGTGCGTTCGGACAATCTGCTCAGCGATGCATGGTCCGACGGGATCGCGGTCGGTGACTATTCGAAAATCGAAGAAGCGTTCCCACTTGAAATCGACACGGATGCGAGAGAATTACAAGGCCATCAAAACCACATCCTAACACTGTTGTTCTTAGACGACAGTCGTCTTTTGAGCGGTTCTGCCGATGCGACCATCCGACTCTGGGACGTCGCGACGGCCAAGCAAGTACGTCAATTCACACCTTCGAAGTTGCGTGTCAATTGCCTCGTCACGGTACCGGGCTCTCCCGACCAGTTCATTGCGGGAGACGGACGCGGCAATCTCACTCGCTATGACGCGAAGGATGAGAAGTCAATTTCACAGCAGCACCGCCACAACGGCGACGTCACCTGCATGGCGTTCACGGGCGATGGTCAAACGCTTGTGAGCACTGGGTCGGATGGTTTCGTCATCCGTTATCAGATGCCAAATTTGGAATATGACATTCACGGATATATGTACGACACCAGTACGGATCTTGTCTGCTACAACGATGAAACTTTAATTATCAATAGCGTCGGTCGCGAGCAAGTTTGGAGTGTCGATGCCGCAAAGATGCAAGTCACGCGTCCCATCGCCACACGAGATCCCATTGGGAGATTACTCGTCGTCACAGACGCTGGTCAGCGGACGCCGATCTTATTGGTCGGAGGCACCCGTCTTGCATCGTATCGCGGAGCGAATAACGGGCTGACCGCGGAACCCTTTCCATCGAGCGTTCGCGCGATGGTGGCCTTTCCCAATCATCAATCCTTCGCGACTTATCATCGTGATGGCCGAGTCGTTTTTCGCGATATCGTCACGCTCAAGCCGACGGCGCTACTGCGCTTGCCCGAAATCTCAGGCCACAACGCCATCGCCGTTTCTCCCGATAAAACCAAACTAGCCGTTTCATGTTGGAGTCCCTCGGGTTCGCAAGTTGAGCCAATGATTTTTCTTTACGACCTTCTTTGGCAATAAGTCGTAAGTGTGTCGTCACTTCGATCGAACGCACTGAAACTCACGACTATTTCATCTGTTTCCTTATTTTGAGTCCGGATCGGTCGCCCAATCGCTGTTTCGATTCACAGAGCGGTTAATCTCGCTACGAAACACGCGTCCTACGAGCGAGGCATCAATGCCTGCGTCCACCAATATCGTCCAGTACTCCAGTTGTTAGTCGGCGAAAGATGGCAAGGTTCGGATGTCGCTCCACGGAGTCTCATGCCCCGGCGCCGATGTAGACTCGCGCCAAAAAACCATCCTCCAGCAAGTCACTCTCGGTTTAACTAAACTGCTCAACCACGGATCACTCCGTAAGCGACTTGTGAGCACTAAGTCTAGTCTCCGTCAACGTACCGCAGTTGCGTATTTTGCGAAACAATTTTCACAATGCCTTCCAGCAATGAGCCCAGTGAATGAATTTCAATGATTCGTTAAACGAAGTAGATAGCCACACGGGCTCGAGCAAGAAGCGATCGAAAGTCAATCGACGCCGCCGTTTGGGAAATCGTCTTGCCACGTTTGAGCGTTGCGAACCGCGTCTTCTCCTTGCGTCTGATCCGTTTGAACCCAACGATAACGCCGCGCAAGTTGGCGCGGCGACCGCGGGCACACTCAACTCACCGAATTTCGGCGTCCTGACACAAACACGACGCATCCAGCACCTGAGCCTTGACGATACGCAGGATTGGTTTCGGTTCGAGACGATGGAGACGGGAACGACACACGATTGGTTGCGCATCGACTTTGCCCATGCCAACGGAAATCTTTCATTAGAACTCTGGGACGACAACAACAATCGATCAGCTTTCTCATACAACAACTCCTCAAATTTTGAAAACATTTCCCTGGTAGGCAGGCCTGCCGGTGTCTACTTCGCGAGGGTCGTCGGCAATGCCAATCCAGACTACACGCTAACGATCGATCCTCCGGGCAACAGTGTTGATGACCCGTACGAACCGAATGACTCGCACCTCCAGGTCTCGCTTCAGTCGCCTGATCCTGTTGCATCACCAAACCTCGGTGTTCTAGGCAGCAAGAGAATCATCACCGACTTGCGACTGGAGGATTCGCAGGACTGGTTCCGGTTCGAGACTACTGCCACAGGCACCACGGCGCATGAAGTCCGCATCGACTTTGTGCACGGCAATGGCAACCTTGAGCTCGAACTTTGGAACGACGACAACGTTCGCTTGGCTTTCTCATACAACAACTCCTCAAACTTTGAGGACATTTCCCTGTCGGGTAAGCCCGCCGGAGTCTACTTCGCCAGGGTCGTCGGCAATGCCAACGCAGACTACACCCTGACCATCGAACCACCGACAGTCGCGGGTACTTCACAACCGGAATTGGAAGTGAGCTCAGACGGTGGAGCTATTGTTGACGGCAGCACGGAGACACTTTTCATTGGTAGCGCAGGATTGAATCAGACCGGACCAGTCACGGCGATTCGCGTTGCAAACAGTGGTAGTTCACCACTACGTACAAGTGACCTACGCATTCCTGAAGGGTTTTCGCTCGTCGGTGCGCTCAGCGAAAGCATACCCGTGGGCTCGTTCGATACTTTCTCGATCAGGCTTGATTCAACGGTTCCAGGCACACACTTTGGCGAGGTTTCGTTTGCAACAAACGACAGTGATGAGAACATTTTCAACTTCGCAGTTGAAGGAACCATCACACCAACGACGGACACTGACAGCGGTGATATTTTCGAGGATAACGACAACTATTTTGATGTCACCCTGTTGCCACCCGGCGCCCCCAACTCACCGAATTTCGGCGTCCTGACACAAACACGACGCATCCAGCACCTGAGCCTTGACGATACGCAGGATTGGTTTCGGTTCGAGACGATGGAGACGGGAACGACACACGATTGGTTGCGCATCGACTTTGCCCATGCCAACGGAAATCTTTCATTAGAACTCTGGGACGACAACAACAATCGATCAGCTTTCTCATACAACAACTCCTCAAATTTTGAAAACATTTCCCTGGTAGGCAGGCCTGCCGGTGTCTACTTCGCGAGGGTCGTCGGCAATGCCAATCCAGACTACACGCTAACGATCGATCCTCCGGGCAACAGTGTTGATGACCCGTACGAACCGAATGACTCGCACCTCCAGGTCTCGCTTCAGTCGCCTGATCCTGTTGCATCACCAAACCTCGGTGTTCTAGGCAGCAAGAGAATCATCACCGACTTGCGACTGGAGGATTCGCAGGACTGGTTCCGGTTCGAGACTACTGCCACAGGCACCACGGCGCATGAAGTCCGCATCGACTTTGTGCACGGCAATGGCAACCTTGAGCTCGAACTTTGGAACGACGACAACGTTCGCTTGGCTTTCTCATACAACAACTCCTCAAACTTTGAGGACATTTCCCTGTCGGGTAAGCCCGCCGGAGTCTACTTCGCCAGGGTCGTCGGCAATGCCAACGCAGACTACACCCTGACCATCGAACCACCGAATTCAAGCAATGTGCTGAGCTTGTCTACTTTGACGCAATCAGTGAATGAAAGCGATGGGTCAAATGCCGGGACAGTGACAGTAGGTCGGAGCGGTTCTACTGCGTCACCGTTAGTCGTCAATTTTCATAGCTCGGATGTTACTGAACTTAGAGTCCTGGGAAGCGTTGAAATCCCAATTGGCTCGCTGACTGCTCCAGTTTCAATTGATGCGATCGCCGACGGAGTCGTCGATGGTGATAAGTTGGTAACGATAACGGCGTTCGCTCCTGGTTTTCAAAGTGCGTCGATACCGATCACCGTCGAGGACAGTAACTCTTTAGAAGCGTCAAGTGTCAGCATCGTCAGTACTCCGCAATCAATCGACGAGGGTGACACTGGCTCAACAATATTTGACTTCACCATTTCGCGAATGGGAGACTTGAGTTCCGCCTTATCGGTTGATTATCTTGTTGTGGGAACAGGGACAACGCCGGCAACCGCAAATGACTTCGTTGGCGGTTTCCCCACCGGAACGACCTCTTTTCTCGCAAATGAATCAAGCAAAACTCTTGCGGTAGAAATCCAGGGTGATTTGAACGAAGAGAGTGACGAATCCTTCGTTGTTGTCTTATCGAATGCATCAGGCGGTACGAGTATTGCGAATGATACTGCGACCGGCGTCATTTTGAATGACGACACGGTCGTGATAGAACCAACTGTGGTATGGACAACCGCTGGTCAAGTTTTTGCCGAGAGCGCAGGAGCAATCACGGTCACAGCGGAGTTGTCTGCGGTCTCAACAAGCGATGTAATTGTCCCATTTACAGTCGCTGGTTCGGCGGCAAGTTCGAGCGACTTCACGATTTCTGCTAGCCAAATCACGATTAAAGCGGGTGACACGACCGCCGAAATTGAGGTTAACGTGATCGACGACACTGACTCGGAAGATAACGAGACGGTTGTGTTGACGATGGGAACGCCTACTGGGGCAACGCTCGGCTCAACCAAGGTGCACACACTCACGATTAGCCAAAATGATCAGCCGAGCGTCAGCATCTTCAGTACTTCCCAATCAATCGACGAGGGTGACACTGGCTCAACACTATTTGACTTCACCATTTCGCGAATGGGAGACTCGAATGCCGCCTTCTCGGTTGAGTATATCGTTTTGGGAACGGGGACTACGCCAGCAACTGCAATTGATTTCGTAGGCGGTTTCCCCGTTGGAGCGATCTCATTTCTCGCAAATGAATCAAGCAAAACGCTTGCGGTAGAAATCCAGGGTGATTTGAATGAAGAAAGTGACGAATTCTTTGTTGTTGTCTTATCGAATGCATCAGGCGGTGTGAGCATTGCGAATGATACTGCGATCGGGATCATCAAGAATGACGACTCGACTGTGATCGAACCTACTGTGGTATGGACTACCGCTGGTCAAGTTGCTTCGGAGAACGTTGGAGTAGTCACGGTCACAGCAGAGTTGTCTGCTGTATCAACAAGTGATGTAATTGTCCCCTTTACTGTCGGTGGGACAGCGGAGAGTGCGAGCGACTTTACGATTCCTGCAAGTCAAATCACGATTAAAGCGGGTGACGCGACCGCCGAGGTTGCGGTTAACGTAATTGACGATACTGATCCGGAAGGTAACGAGACAGTTGTCTTGACGATGGGCACGCCTACTGGGGCAACGCTCGGCTCAACCAAGGTGCATACACTAACAATCAGCCAAAATGATCAGTCGGCTTCGGCTGAGTATTTTGAGGATTGGGAAACGCCTGACGATACCGCCGGCTGGACAGAAAACCTTGCTGGAGCGGAGATTGAAGTTGTAAATTCGGGCGGAAATCCAGGCGGATACCTGAGGTCATATGGTTCGTCTGATAGCAGCATCCTTTATCAGTCATCGGAATTGACAGGAAATCTCGGAGCTCGAGTATCGACAATTTCTTTGGACGTTCGATTTGAATCTGGTTCTTTTGATGCCATTTGGTTGCGTCTACGATACAAGGACAGCAGCCACAATGGCTGGATGTTCCCCTTAACTTCCGATTTTCCGCTTCTACAATGGCGGACAGTTTCGGTCACGTTCGATCCGAACTGGACCGATTCGCAAGCCAAAGCGGCTGGTTGGATCCAAGAGCCCTTCACGCCAAGCTTTGCCGAAACCGTGGCGGATGTTTACACAACGTCTGTTCGTATCTCGGGGAATGGTTTCCGGGATTTGGGGATCGATAATTTTCGTGCAAATAACGATGGTGATACCACACCACCAACGGCCAGGATTTCCGCTATCAGCCCCAACCCTCGACAGACCGCGGTCGACAAAGTGCAAGTCGTCTTTAGTGAAGCTGTGGTGGGTGTCGACATTAACGATTTCGACCTAAGGCTTGATGGAATTGCAATTCCTTTGACGAGTCTCACTTTGACCAACGAATCATCAAATAGCTATTCATTAAGTCTACTGGATGTGACTGCATCACCGGGAAACTACACATTATTGCTGTCCAGTGCAGGTTCCGGAATTCAGGATTTCGGAGGAAACCCGCTCAACATGGATGCCAGCGTTTCTTGGGCGATGAACACGCCGCCGCTAACCCTGCTTGATTTTGGTGACGCTCCGGCAACTTATCCTGTGACACTTGCTCGCGATGGCGCCCGGCATTCAGTGGGCTCGCTATTCCTCGGCAGTGGCGTGACGTCGGAAGTGGACGGGCAATCCAGCTTGGACGCTGAAGCCGACTTTGGCGATGATTCCATGCTTGTCATTGCCAATTTGGTTTCAAGCGACGTTGCGACCAAGTCCAGCTTCGCGATTTTTTCCTCTGGACCAGGTAAGCTCGATGGCTGGATCGATTTTAATCTTGACGGTGACTGGAACGATGCGGGCGAACAAATCCTGACCTCGCTTGATGTAAACGCGGGCCAGAACCGAATCGGGTTCACAATTCCGGCTGGCGCGACACCCGGCACATCCGTGGCACGGTTCCGGCTTTCTTCCCTGGGTGGATTAGCACCGACGGGAGAGGCTGCCGACGGTGAAGTGGAAGACTATGCAATCGCGATCCTTGACGGTGGAGCCTCGCCCGATGTCTCGGCATTGATCGTCGACGACTCGGCGTACCTCAGTATTGCATCCGGAAACATCCTTTTCCGATCCAATTCAACGGAGTTGCTGAGCGTTCCGGTGGTCAACGCGGGCTCGCTGCTCATTGAGGGGACCTCGGCGGACGAGTCTTTGACGCTTGATATTGGAAGTGGAATTGGTATTCCCGGCGGTGGTCTGCAGATTCGCGGTGGTCTTGGGGTCAACACTCTAATCATCAAGGGGAATGGTGGAACAATCGACCTTACCGATCCCGGTTTGAACGTGAGTCGCTTTTCCCATTTGGATCTTTCGAGTTCGGGTGCCGACACAATCGTGATCGACGCGAATTTTGTGGCGAGTCAATCACCTACTGAGCTTTTGCTTACCATTTTGGCGGGACAGGAAGATAGAATTACGGTCGCTGGCGTTGAGAGCTGGCGAATGTCCGAACCTGTGACCAGGGCTGGCAAGTTCTTGCTGACTGCGAATCAGCCTACGGCGGGAAGCGAACGTATTGAAGCCGAATTGCCGCATCCTTGGCAGAACTTTCTGCAGCCCGGTGACGTCAACAATGACGGCTCGATTACGGCATCCGACGCACTTCGAATCATCAACGAATTGGGACGGCGAGCACATTCAGATCGAGACACGCAATTCCTGCGGGATCCGTTGTCGATCGGTGCGTGGCCCGGCGTGTATTTTGATCACAATGGCGATGATAGTGTCACGGCGTTGGATGCCTTGCGGGTGATCAATGATTTGGCTCGAAATCGAAACTCAACTGGACAATCCGCTGCGGGCGAGGCGTTCGCTCTACCCAAAATTGCGATAGAGTCTGTCAGTTTTTCAGCTCTCGACAGATCAGCTTTTGACGGCACGCTAAAAAATCGTGTGCGGTTGATCGGTGAAACGCAGCTAACTACTGTTGCGTCGGTCATCACGCCCGAGTGGGTTGTGCAGGAACCTACTACTGACGATAGCGAAATTGACGCGATTGCTCTCTCGGTTGACCAGCTGATGAGTGACGAGTCATTTGTTGATCTAATTCTTGTCGGGTTCGCCAGGTAGCCGATTCTTGCACCTGGCGAGCGGACCAAGGATTTGCAGCGTCGTAGCCGTCTTCGTCCAAGGGTGCATCGGGTCGTAACAAGACAATGTTTCGAGTTTGTCTGGACCAAAAACGACCAACAGCGGTGATTCTTTCTGCGACGGATCGGACCATTCCATCGTCGGCGACGATCTCGGCGCCTTGGCCTATCCGAAACGAGTCACTTTGGGCGAGCTGTCGACACGACCTCTAGCCGCTTCGGCTTGGTCATCAGAAGTTGGCGTCGGTGTAATGAGGTCTGTGCCGCTCAGTGCAAGATCATTCGACGGCGCGACGTCGTCGCGGTTGGCGTGAACGTAGCCGTCGTTATCCGGGACATTTCTTCCGTCACAGTAGTCGGATTTGATCGGATCGGTGTCACCAACTTCAGCCAAAAAGGATGCTGGTCGTAACATCTTTGTAGTGTTTGCTTTGATGGTTTCACAGGTCGATCGCGCAGCGCGAATGAATTGGAGCCGACGCCGATGGAGCGTTGGCAACCGACTGCTGTGCACTGATAAACTCGCCAGATTGCCATTTGTGTCCAGAAATTCGGCGATGGCAGACTCGGCGCTGTAGTGTTCATCGATTTGTTCGGACAGCACCCACCCGCGAGCAGAGTTCTGGTTCCAGTTGCTCTGATTGCAATCGGCGGTTCAGTTCAACCGTAGGACGTTTACTTTTTCAGCAAAGAAAAAACTGCATCGAGAACACTCGGTTTGCGCGTAGGTACTTCAGCTTGTTCTTCGGGGACGGATACGTATTTGCCGTTCCTCATTTTCGCAGCGTCGCAAGCAGAGCACTCGGTCGACTGATTGCCCCTAGACTTGCAACTGCAAGACTTCGTCACAGTGACGGTGAATTTCGCGGAACTGGTCGGCGGTGGCTGAGTCTTGAATCGGGACGTCGTAGGTAGGAATCATTTCTTTCATCCGTGCGGCGGCGTCTGCGGGCGCGATCAAGTCGGGCAGACAGTCTTGAATGACTTTTAGCATTAGCGCCACCGATACCGACGCACCCGGCGATGCGCCCAACAGTGCCGCGATGCTCTTGTCCTTGTCGGTGACGATTTCGGTGCCGTAGTGGACGATGCCTGCTTCGCCGTCTTCGCGTTTGATCGCTTGGACGCGGATGCCGGCGTCCATCAGTCGCCAATCCTTTGCATCGGCGGCCGGATAGAACGTTCGCAGCAACTTGATGCGACTGGCCATGCTTTGCGTACCTTGTTGAATCAGGTACTTCACCAGCGGCAAGTTGTACGCACCCACTTTCAGTAGCGATGCGATGTTGTCGGGGCGAATCGAGAATGGCAAATCGGTCAGGCTGCCTTCTTCTTTTAAGAACCTCGTCGTCCACGCTGCGAACGGACCAAACAACAATGCCTTCTTACCGTCGATCACGCGAGTGTCCAAGTGTGGCACCGCCATCGTTGGCGCTTCTTCTTGTGCTTGGCCGTACACCTTTGCTTGGTGTTTGGCGACGATGGTTGGGTCATCGCAAACCATCCATTGGCCACCGATCGGAAATCCACCGAAGCCCTTGCTTTCGTCGATGCCTGACTTTTGCAACAGGGTCAAGCTGCCACCACCGGCGCCGATAAAGACGAACTTGGCCGACGTCGTGGTTTGCTTTCCAGTTGCAATGTCTTTCGCGGTAACGTCCCAGCCCTGCGACGTTCGTTTTAGGCCAACGACACGGTGACCGGTTGCGACACCGCAACCATCTTGCTGTGCCATCCAGCCGATCAGTTTGCGGGACAGCGAGCCGAAGTTCACATCGGTGCCGCCCGTCATGTGGGTTGCACTGATCGGGCCTTCGCCGCGTTCTTCAACCAACAGCGGCGCCCACTGGCGAATCTGTTCAGGGTCGGTCGAGTACTGCATCTCTTCAAAGAAGTGATGCTTGGACATCGCAGCGTGGCGAGCCTTCAAGAAATCGACTTGCTTTTGGCCGTGCACAAAACTGATGTGCGGGACCGGGTTGATGAAGTCGCGTGGGGTGTCGATCATCCCTGACGAAACGGCGTAGGCCCAAAACTGACGCGACTGTTCGAATTGTTCAAAGATCGAAATTGCGTTCGACGCGTCGACGGTTCCGTCAGCGTTCTGGTTCGGCGTGTAGCTGAGTTCGCAGATTCCAGCGTGTCCGGTGCCCGCATTGTTCCATGCGTTGGAACTTTCGCGAGTCAGTTCTTTGGACACTTCGAAAAGTTGAATCTTCAAATCCGGCTGCAAGCATTTCAGCATCGCGCCGAGATTCGCGGACATGATGCCGCTGCCGACCAAGATGACGTCGGTGGTTTCGATAGACATATCAGTTTAGGTTAAAAGCAGATTTTAGTTCGTCAATCACAGCATCTGGCATGGTAGCCACTTCGCCGATTGATTTGGCGTTGATCACAGCCTCGGCCGTTGATTCTAGGACTTCGAGTCGATCAAAGGTATCCAGCACACTTCGCCCGGTCACGATGACGCCGTCGTTTTCGAGGATTGCTGCTGGCGACGATTCGGAAACGTAGCTCGCCAATTCGTTTTCGTCGCGATACTGAGTGCCATACGGGACTCGTTTGACATCTCGAAGGAAGACATAGCTTTCAGGGATCGTTCGAACGTCAAAAGTAGAATCCGTTACGCTGAACGCAGTCGCGTTGACCGGATGGGCAAAGACAATTGCTTGGACCGAAGGATGTTTTCGGTAGATCGCTTGGTGGGCGCGGGCGGCTCGGCTAGCCAGTTTGCCGTACTCGCGGTTATTGCCGCTGACCAACACGATGTCGTCGATTTCGATTAGCTCGCGATCTTTCTGAGTTGGCGTGATCAAGAATGATTCGGCGTCGACGCGAGCCGAAAAGCTGCCTTCGGTGCTGATCAGCAGTCGTTGTCGGCAACCGCGACGCACGAATTGGCACAATTGGCGGCGAAGTTCTTGTTCGGTCGGTGTGGCGGCCATCGGGTCATAGGAATCGAAATCGACGCCTCGGTTGGCGGCTTGTTGCAGTTTCTTGTCTTCAAGGAATCGGACGTTGCCGAGTTGGCTGGCTTTGACGAGTGTCTTGCCAGCAAATTCAAAAGCTTCGAATCGCTTGAACGCGCTAGCGAGCGACTCGCCGCCGACGACAACGCCGTGGTTTTCGAGAATCACGCTATCGCAGCCTTCGGCGAAAGTCGCCGCGATGTTGCTGCCTAATTGTTCGCTGCCTGGACAAGCGTAGGGTGCAAATCCAAGCTTGCCGCAAACCGAATGAGCTTGATGGAACAGCCGTGTGTTGGGCGTTTGCCGGCAAATGCTGAAGGCAACCAGTGCGACCGGGTGCGCGTGGACGATCGAACGGATGTCTGGGCGAGCTTGGTAGATCGCTTTGTGGAATGGGAATTCAGACGACGGGGGATGCAGGCCGTCAACGGTTCCATCGGCTCGTACGCAAACGATGTCTTGGCGTGTCAGAGCGCCTTTGTCGACTCGCGCTGGCGAGATCCAAATGTTGCCTTCGTCATCGCGGATCGAAAGGTTGCCGCCGGACGTGGTCGTCATGCGATAGCGATAGATTCGATCCATCGTTTGCATGATTTCGTCGCGAGGGTGGACAAGATTGCGAAGGGGATTCATGGATAACTTGATGGGGTAGTTTGGTCGTGTGTGTTTCGCAGGCGGTCTTCGAAATGACTCGCTCGCCAAGCCGAGCGAGTCATTCAGCGGAAAACGGAGGACAGTTTAGCCCAGCGGCCGGACGACTGATGTGCTGCGGTAATAGTCCATCAATGTTTCGACCGACAAGACACCGCCGCCCATGCCGCTCTTGTTGACACCACCGTACGGCACGCCTTGTGCGAATACGTTGTGGGCGTTGATCCAGCTGTTACCAGCGGTCATCGATTCGGCAACGCGGTTGGCGCGGTCTTTGTCCTTGGTCCAAACGCTGTTGGCAAGACCATATTCGGTATCGTTGACCATTCCGATCGCCTCGGCTTCGCCGGAGAACTTGGTCAGGTAGGCGACTGGTCCGAAGATCTCTTCTCGCGCCGCGGTGTTGTCCAGCGAACCGCTTAGTAGCGCCGGTTGGATGTAGTTGCCTTGGAAGCCATCGACGGTGGCAGCTCCGCCGCCGACGAGGCATTTTGCACCTTGGGCTTGCCCTTTTTCCAAGTAGCCGAGCACTCGTTCGCGTTGCTTCGGGTTTACGACTGGTCCCATTTGGCTGTTCGGATCAAGCGGATGGCCGATGCGAATGTCTTTCATCAGATCAACGCAATAGCCTTCGAACTCGTCATAAATGTTCTCGTGGATCAACCAGCGAGTTGCGTCGCAGCAAACTTGGCCAGCGTGGAACGTGATCGCGCCGACGAGGGCTTCGGCGGTTGCCTTGACGTCCACGTCATCGAATACGACAGCGGCCCCTTTGCCGCCGAGTTCCAATTTGACGGGAACAAGGTTGCGTCCACACGATTCACCGACCATCTGGCCAACTTCGGGGGATCCGGTGAACGACATGCGTTTGATTTTTTTGTTGTTCGACAATGCCGCACCGGCAGTGGCGCCGCGGCCGGTGACCACGTTGATGACTCCGTCGGGGACGCCGACTTGGGTTGCAAGTTCGGCGAGATAGATAGCCGACAGCGAGGTGTCTTCGGCCGGTTTGATCACGACGGTGTTGCCGGCCGCCAATGCCGGTGAGATTCCCCAACCGATCAACAGGAAAGGGAAGTTCCACGGAAAGATGAACGCGCACGCGCCCCAAGGCTGTTTGTAGGTCCACGCGTCGTGGCCGGGAACGTCCAGTTTGGTGCGAGGGTTGACTTGTTGGGACAGCCCCACAAAGTAACGCAGTGTGTCGACAAAATTCTGGACGTCGCCCTGCGCTTGAGCTTCGATCTTGCCAGCGTCGAGGGCTTCGATTTGACCAATGATGGCTTTGTGCTTTTCGACTGCGTCGGCCAATTGCAACAGGATCTTGCTGCGTTGATCGACTGGCAGCGCTGCCCAGGCGGGGAAGGCATCGTTTGCGATATCGACCGCACGATCGACTTCGGAGGCATCAAGATCATGGATTTCCGCGAGCTTGTTTCCCGAACCTGGATCAATCGTGGCAATGGTCGCGCCGCTGGCGGCTGGAAATGCCTTGCCGCCCACATAAGAAGCCAAGGAATTGCGATTGAGGAAAGCTTCGACTTCGGGAAGCAATTGAACGTTCGATGCGATGGACATGAGTGAGGCCTTTTCTAACGAGAGAGACTGGTCGGGGCGAGCGTGATGGCCGCGTTCTAGGTTTTAATGACCCTTTGGCGAAGCGTGTCAATCAACGGCTCGCATAGTATGGAATTTCGTCAGGGTCGTTTCCGCTATTGTAACGTCCCAGCAAACCGGCTTGGTTGCTGAGTTGTTGAGGGGCGGTTCGTCAGCAGCGGACTAGGTTACCGCAGGCGAATCAACGATATCTCGTTCAAATCCACGCATACCATGGTTCGGACTGAGCAGTTCACGATTGAAGTTCAAGTGACAATCACAATGGTAAGCGAGCCATCTTGGTCGACCGACGATACCATAGGAATGCGAAATCCCGGCGGTAGAGTAAGGAATTGCGTCACCTTGTTCAACTCAGGCTCGATGCATTGGTTCGGCACAATGCTGGCGATTAGCGAGGTGACGAAAAAGCGTGGCGGCACCGAGTCCCGCGAGAGGCTCGGTTTTTATGCAGCGTCGGTTCGGGCAGTGCACAACGCCTGGATATGGCGATGAGTCGTGGCAATGAGTAGAAGTGACCAGAGGCCCATCGGCTCCCGAACTGATCATTCAGTTCGGGAGCACCCGGGGATCATCAGGTCTACTGTTGCTGAGGCTCTTTGCCCAGCATGAACATCATCGTCGGTTGCCCGGCAGCAGCGGCGTTGTAGGTGTAGCCGGCTTCGAGGGCGCGGTCGATTCGCTCTTTCGTTTCCGATAGGTGAGCGGTCGTGTAGGCGTCCATCTTGTCACCACACTTTTTAAGTGAGGATTCGATGTCCGCGGACAACGTGCGAAGTTCCATGCGGGCCAAGTTGCTGATCGGCTTGTAAGCGGCCGTGTCATCGGACGATTCCAAAACCAGGTCCAGCAAACGCTGCATATGTTCGCGTTGCAGGTTCCGACGCAGGCTCGAGATCATCGGCTTGCGATCGTTTCGGCCTTCGGGGCATTCTTTCTTCAGTTCGCTCCAGACGGCCGTGTTGATCGTCGCCAGCAATTCCGGCAGAGTGATTGCGTCTTCGTCTTCGGGTAGACGCAGTTCGTTGTCGTACACGCGGCGCAAGGTGGTCGGGTTCATCAACCACGTCATCGCTGATGCTTGGACGCCAAGGATCCGATCGTGAATCGGCCAAGTGCCTTCGGCCGACATTGATCCATGCGAACCGCCGCCAAGCCACTTGTCGACGCTCATGCGTTCGAGCAACTTCGGTGTCAGTCCATAGGCATCGTCATAAAAAGATGTGTCGATCACGAACTTCAGTGCAGCGCGCTGTTGGGCGGCAGGCACAACTTCCACTGGTGGGCGATCGCCCGGGTCACCTTTCTTGTCGCGATACACAAACGCACCGCCAATCCAGTTGGCCATCATGTTGGCTGATCGGGTTTGTAGTCCGAGCGTCAGTTCGTAGCCTCGGCGAGCCTTGGCCCACGAGTCACCATCTTTGACGAACTTGTCCAAGATGCGTTCGCGGTAAAGCTTGACCAGCTTCATTTGTTCGGTGGCAAAGTCCAGCGGGTCTTTCGAGAAGTCATAGCGACGGGCCAGTGGGTCCGGACCTGTCGTGTCTTCGTCAGTTGCGTATTGCAATTCCGGTTCGGTACAGCGTTTCAGGATGCCGGGAAGGTCCTTGTCCGTCAGGGTGTAGCCATATTCGATCGCCCAGAAATCGTAAGGGCCGATGTCGATCATCGCGTAATCGCCTTGGACGCTGCCGGCATCGTATCGATAGTTGATGGGGGTGTAGTCCATCACTGACGACGAGAAGGTTTTCTTGCCTTTCACGTCTTCGCTATTGATTTCGGCGAGTGTGCGAAGCGACGAAGCTTTGAAGTTGTGGCGCAGGCCGAGCGTGTGCCCGACTTCGTGAGACACAAGATCCGCTAGCAGCGGACCGACGAACCATTCGGGCATGCCGTCGAGCAAGTGCTCGTCGTCTTTGTCTTTGGCGTCGTCATCCTTCTTATCGGTGTCAGCGACTTTGTCTTTGTCGTCGTCTTTTTTGTCATCGTCCTTTTCGTCGTCCGCTTCTTCGTCATTTTTGGCGTCGTCGGCTTTTGTCCCGGATTCTTTAGCGTTGTCCTTGGCTTCGGCGGTTGCCTTGTCCTCTTCTTCTTTTTTCTTCTTCGCGACGACTTCGTCGGCCAGCAGGGTCAATCCCCAGTCCATGCGAGCGAATGCCAGGTCGATGCTGCGACCGGACGCGGCCATGCACAAGCCGTTCTTTTGGCTGATGCTTCCGAACAGTCCGTCATATTCATCGTCGCCCATCAATGTGGGGTCTGCGGCGGCCATCGCGAAACCGGCCATTGGTTTCTGGGCCTGGCGAGCAAACTTGGCTCGCAATGAGTTTGCTTTTTCAGCCGGCGCCATGCGAACGCGAGGATCCCAGCTCGGGTGCGTTCCCAGCCACGCCAACGTTTCGGCCGAGAAGCCTTCCATTGCCAGTTTTGGCATCAGGTCTTCGTAGTTGTAGTTGAAGTGACGAATCCAGCCATCGGTCAGCACAATGTCGGCGTCCAAGATCTCGCCCGTTTCAGGGTGGACTCGGCTAGGGCCGATCGCGGTGCCAATGTTGTTGTTGAGCCAACGGATGAAGTTGTATCGAACGTCTTCGGGATCTTTCTCCATGTGCGCGCCGCTTTCGGCGTCTTGATATTCGATCACGATCGCATCAACGATGCCGACTTTTTCAAATGCTTTGTTCCAGTAATCGACGCCCGCTTTGATCCAGCGGCGATAGCGGACTGGTGCGGTGTGTTCGACGTAGAAACGGATCGGCTCTTTGGGCGGACTAAGCGAAAGTTTTGAGTCTCGCTTTTCAAGCTTCCATCGGTTGATGAAGCGAATATCGGTCTCATCATCTTTGTACTTTGACAAGTCCGTAAAGCTGGTCGTGAAGTACCCCACGCGTTCATCCGCTTTGCGAGGCTTATAGCCGCTCGATGTGCTTGGCACTTCGCTGAACGAATAGTGGATCGTTTGCAGTTTGCCGCTGCCATCGGTGCTGCGTCCGCCATTGACGATGTCAAACGCGATTTCGACGTTTTCAGGGAAGACTTTCGCCGACTTCAGTTCGTTGATGCGCGAATTGCTGACCCGTACCGACGATCCGAAAAACTTGCTGGCGTGCCCGACTAGCAAGGCATCCAAGTCAATCACTGGTCCGCCGCTGGGGCCGATCGCCATGATTGGCACGTCAAGCAGCACGGTATCGGTGAATAGTCGTTTGACGGACGCTTTGCTTTCCGCGTCGCCCGTGGCACGAGTCGACAAGTTCGGCGCGATCAATGCCAAACGGTCGTCGTAACGACGCCACTGCACGACCCAGTCACCCGACTGTAAACCGGCATACAGATCGCCACTGCTAACCGTCAGCGCGATGAAGTAATTTTTGCCGGCGAAATTCTTGGGTAATTCGCCGATCAGTTGGGAATCTTTGTCGCGTTTCCAAACGTTGAACAGGCTTTTGGTCGCTTGTTGGTCTGATATTTCAACCTTCTCGTAGCCCTCGGACACTTTGTCGAAGGCCGGCAAGTCGGCGGCGCTGGCCAGCGAAGCTTGGCCGAGTGATGCTAGAGCCAGAACGGCCGAAGCGAGGCGGGGCATATATTTCATTCCGAACACTCGGTTTTTCAGGGTGAGAATTTGATGGCTGGACTGTCGGTATCCGCAGGTGCCAGACGGTGGCGTCTATTGGAACGCGCCCAAGCGGGTTACGGTTGGCCGACCTTCGCCGGTTTATCCGATAAAGTTTGCCAAATCTGAACCGCCTAATCTTACATCAGCCCGGCAAGCGGCGGCGAGTAGCTTCCCCGAGGGCGAAAAAAACGATTCTGGCAGATGACGAATGCGACGACATTGACGGTTTTCGGTGATAGATGGACAATCACGTTCAGGTGACGGACCGCCGCGATCCTATCCCTCTCCTCTTTCTCGACCAAGTTTCATGATCCAAGAGACTCGCCTGATGAACCCGTTGGCCCAACAAGACCCTGCCATCTGGGACGCGATCGAAGCCGAAGGCCGCCGCCAGCAGGAGGGGCTCGAGATGATCGCTAGCGAGAATTACACCAGTCTGCCAATCATGCAGGCAGCCGGCAGTGTTCTGACCAACAAGTACGCTGAGGGCTATCCCGGCAAGCGTTATTACGGCGGTTGCGAACACGTCGACGTCGTTGAAACGATCGCGATCGATCGAGCCAAGAAACTGTTCGGTGCCGAAGCCGCTAACGTCCAGCCGCATGCCGGATCCCAAGCCAACACGGCCGTCTACTTGTCGTGTTTGGAAGTGGGCGACACGGTGCTGGGATTGGACCTCGCTCAAGGTGGTCACCTGACTCACGGAATGAAGCTGAATATCAGCGGCCGACTTTACAACTTCATTAGCTACGGCGTCGACAAAGAAAACCACCGTCTGGACTTTGACCAGATCGCGAAACTGGCTCGCGAGCACAAGCCAAAATTGATCGTCGCTGGTGCGAGTGCCTATCCCCGTGAAATTCCTCACGACCGATTCGCCGAAATTGCCAATGAAGTCGGCGCCAAGTTGATGGTCGATATGGCTCACTATGCCGGTCTGGTTGCCGCCGGAGTCCACAATAGCCCGATTCCATTCGCGGATTACGTCACCACAACGACTCACAAGACCCTTCGCGGCCCTCGCAGCGGATTGATCATGTGCAAGGAAGAGCACTTAAAGTTGGTCAATCGCAATGTTTTTCCGGGCACCCAAGGTGGGCCGCTGATGCACATGGTGGCTGCCAAAGCAATTTGCTTTGACGAAGCGATGCAGCCTGAATACAAAATGTACGGTCAAGCAGTTGTTGATAACGCCAAGACTCTGGCCGAAACTCTGTTATCGGCTGGCTTGCGTTTGGTCAGTGGCGGAACCGACAATCACTTGATGTTGGTGGACGTTACGGCAGTGGATTTGGGTGGCAAGAAAGCCGAAGAAGCACTGGATCGCTGCGGCATCACAGTCAACATGAACATGATCCCATTCGATCAGCGAAGACCAGCCGATCCGTCGGGCATCCGAATCGGAACGCCCGCTTTGACGACTCGCGGAATGGGCATCGAAGAAATGAAACGCGTCGGCGGATGGATTGCGTCGGCGCTGCGTAGTCCTGATGATGCGGCGATGCTAGAAGGCATTCGTGGTGAAATCAAAGACATGTGCGAGCAGTTTCCTGTTCCGGCGGGTCGTAACTCGGCGCTGATGCCGGCTAACTGATCGCAGCAATTGCGTTCTCGTTGAACGCCTAGCCGCAGGCGCCGGCTAGGCTTGAATCTCCGTTCATTTAAAACGAGCCGGCGCCTGCGGCTGGGCGTTCAACGATTGTTCTGAAATGCACCGAATCCTAATTGCCGACGACAACGACGCGAACCGCGAACTGCTGGAGGCCTATTTGGTTGGCGTCGAGTGTGAACTGGAAACCGCCGAGGATGGGCAGGACACGCTCGACAAAGTCGCGTCGTTTAAGCCTGACTTGGTGTTGCTTGACGTGATGATGCCAAAGCTAAGTGGCTTTGAAGTCTGCAAGCGATTGAAGGATTCGCCCGAAACAAGCCGTGTCATGATCCTGATGGTGACGGCGTTGAATGAACTGGGTGATCACGAACGAGCGGTTGCGGCAGGCACCGACGACTTTTTAAGCAAGCCCGTCAACAAGATCGAGCTGCTAAAGCGTGTCGAGATCATGCTGAAATTGAAGGGCACCGAAGACGAGCTAGAGCGGCTGCGTCAGTATATCCAAGAAATGGAAGAGCGGCGATAGTCGGTTGCCGCAGCGTGGCGGCTCGGTTCTGGCAGTGAAGACTCCATCTGCCGCTGCCAGCAAGAGTTAAGCGTCGCCAGGCTGGGAATCGCCGGCGGGCCGATCAACGTCGTCTTCTTTTGGCTTGATCGGGTTTTCAGCGTTGATCTCGAGCGTCGTTTTCACAACGTCCACCAATTGGTCGAGCCGAAATGGCTTCGATAGCACGCACTTGGGATGCAGGCCGTTTTGGCGTGCTTTGACGATCGAGTGTCCCGGGTCGTATCCAAAACCCGTCATCAAGACCATTGGAACTCGTTCCATAATCTCGCCTAATCGCAGCATCAACTGGTATCCGCTGTAATCGGGCAGCCGAATGTCGCTGATGATGACGTCATAGCTCTTCGCGCCGCCGCTGCTACGAACCATCCAGACAGCTTCGTCGCCTTTGTGCGCGGTTTCGACAATGCAGCCGTAGCGTTCTAGCAATCGGTGGGCGTCTTCGCGAACCGGGCCGTCCGCATCGACGACCAGGATGCGTTTGCCGCGAAGTGCGACATGCTGTGACGATTCGATGCCGACCGGTACCGCTTCGAGCGGCGTCATCTTTTGACCGACCTGCTGGATCGTTTGCTTGATGTCGCGAGCGTTATGCAGGATACGCTGCAATCGTTCAACGACTTCGGGACTGTGGCCGATGTAGCCCTCCATCACATTGACGGCGTCGTTCAGAATTTCATCGACCGGCATAGCCACCGCGCTGTGGATTGCGTCACAGCTCTGTTGTGCCGTGTTGGCTTTTTGAGCAACCAGCAATTCAAGCGTGTTGAGTGCGAAGGCTACGTCGCGAGCAAAGATTTCTAGGAACTGCAGATCACTGTCGCTGAACGCGTTCGATTCAGGGCTTTCGACATTGATTGTGCCGAGTACTTGATCGTGCAGAATCAGCGGCGCGGTGATCGAGCTTCGCGACGTCGCGACGCCGGGAATGAATAGAGGATCGTTTTCAACGTCCTGGCAAACGTAGGGCGTGCCGCTGGCGGCGACATAGCCAGTGACTCCGTTGCCTTGCGGGTGAGCAAACAGTTGGCGGTCGGCGGCGTCTTGGTCGATGCCAACGCTAAGCAGTGGCACCAAATTGCCGGTCGCGTGTTCGAGCAGGCGAATCTCGATGACTTCGAAATTCAATAGGTCACTCAGGTAATGGCGAATGTTCTCTTTCAACAGGTCAATTCGCTCGTCGACTTCCATCATGAAGATTTCGGTCGGGCGAAGATCGGCAAGCTCGCGGCCTGCTTTATGGATCGCTTCGAGTTTTTGTTGTTGCAGGATCTCTTCGGTGATGTCGCTGACCGTGACGATCAATTGGCGTGAATGGTGAGGCAGGACCAGCGGCGCGGCGTGAACTTGGAAGTACCGATTCTGCTCGGTGTGCAGTGTGCTGTTGCTCTCTTCACCGGTGGCAAGTGCCGTGTGGAACGGGCAGAAGTCCGGCCCCATGATTTCAGGGTTCGACAGCAGTTCATAGAAGTTCATACCGGCAACCGAGCCTTCGGGCTTACCCGACCACTGTGCCAGTCGGCGGTTTCCCCACAGCAAGCGGATGTCGGAATCAAGCAGCGCGACGCCTTCGGGCATATCACGCAGCATCAAACCGCTCTGCGTCAGACCACGAAGTTCGCTCAATTGGGGCAGTTGGTCCCGAGCGATCCAGACGCCGTCAATTTCGGGTTCCTGTAATTCGTCGAGCACGGCAACCGACGTATCCACGACGATCACAAGGTCGCGGTCGATTTCGCTGGGCAACGTCTGTGGATCTCCAACGCAGATGAGTTTGCGTGGACTGCTGGTAGTCTGTGTCGCCTGAGGCGATCGATTCATCGCTCTTCTCCCACCACCACGCTATTGTCCCGTCAATTCCTTCGCCTGCCAATCTTGCTCGGCGATTTGGACGCCATCCCACAACTTACTTGTCCCGCGTGCCAATCTCCTTCAACGTGAGTGAAAGGAACAGACCCTTGGTGCAACGCTCTTCGCTTTATTCTTACTTATTGCTACGCAGGATTGAAACCATCGAACATCTACCGAGCCAGCGACCGCGGCAACTCGAATTTCGAGCAATCTAGTCATCACGCCGCTGTCACTTGATTTTGCAAACGCACCAAGCCGACTGCATCTGCTCTGTCCATTTGTACTAACGTCGTATCATACGCGGCAGTTGTGATTCTGTCACAGCGAACTGGTCAACATTCCGCGGCGAATCAAGAAACTATTCGAGTCGGCACCCCAGACCCGGGCATGGCGGCAGAACGACCGCCAATCGCTTGCGAGTCCGCCGAAGGATTTCGAATCGGATCGCGATAAATCACTTCACCTAAGTGGCCAGCTGACAAAACTCGAAATTCGAAAATCAAATCTTGCCGTTGGGAACGTTCGTGGGAGCAGAGGCGGGGCGTGCTACGGAGGCGCACCAGGTCGTGACATCTTGAAGGCGATCGTCGAGACGGCGGGCCCGCAAGCTGCCCAGTCTTCCTGTCTTGCTGCCGGGTTTGTTCTTGAAACGGTAGGCCGAAGTTGGTTGGAAAGTGGTGAACAACGAAATAATGCGGATGTCTGCGAAATTCAGCGGCTGCGGAAAGCTGGGTCCCCCCAAGTGGTGTGGGTTGTCGTTTCGCTTGGTGTTCACTGGCTCGAGCGTTCACTATCTGGCTACTGGATACGACATCCCCCTGACACTTCCGGCGTCTGTTGAGAACGGCGTCATCCACGGCAACAATTGGATCATGCGGGCTTCCCTGGCGTGTCTGGAGTGCTAAGAATCAAACAGAAAAGGCAGCGAAAGCTGAGTTGCACGTCCTCGGCAAGATCACCCCCAAAATGTCACGGCCTTGTGTGACAAACCGGCTCATGGGCAAAGTTGTCAGCCTGGCAATTTGCCCTTTTTCGCTAGTTTGATGAGAGCGACGCGTTGACTTTAGGTGTACAGCCTTTAGGATTGGCGGTCACTGGGCGAGTCGCCCATTTTACGCAGCCGTTAAAAACTTCCTCGTACCTACTTCTGTGGCCTCACGCGCTGTGAGACGTTTCCGGAGGGTTCCCCATGATGAGAGCACAAGTGTTAAAGACCGTTTTCGGGCTCGTTGCGGCGATGTTGTTCGCCGTTAACGCCCAAGCAGGATGTGGCGAATGTGGAGGCTGCGAGAGCGGCTCCGGTTGTGTCACAAGTGGCGGAGTCGCCATGGGTAGTGGCGGCGGTAGCGTCGTCTACAGCAGTGGCGATGCCGCTGCATCGATGGGCGGCGCGTGCGGCCCAAGCGTTTCGTACGAAACGCGAACTGTTATGCAGTCGCAATACGTGACCGAGACCCAAATGGTCCCGACCACCTCGTATCAGCGTCAAACGCAAACTCGCATGCGTAACGTGACACGTAGCGTTGCTAAGGTTCAAACCCGTCAGCAAACCTACACCGTCAACGTTCCACAAACTCAAACACGTACCGAAACGTACGACGTTCAAGTTTGCGTTCCTTACACCGAAGAAGTCCCTTACACCGTTTCGGTGCCTGTGACGACTCAGGTTGAAGAATCGTACCAAGTGTCGGTTCCTTACACCGAAACGATCGAGCAATCGTATCAAGTTTCGGTTCCTAAGACCGAAGAGCGTACGGAAACTTACACGGTCTCGGTTCCTTACACTGAACAAGAAGCGTACACCGTTTCGGTTCCTTACACCGAGCAAGTCGAACAGTCGTACCAAGTTTCGGTGCCAGTTCAAAAGACTCGTGAAGAAACCTACCAAGTTAGCGTTCCTTACACCGAGCAAGTTGAACAGTCGTACCAAGTTTCGGTTCCTGTTACTTCGACTCGCACCGAATCGTACCAAGTTTGCGTTCCTTACACCGAGCAACTCGAGCAAACCTACACGGTTCAAGTTCCTGTGACCTCGACTCGTACGGAAAGCTATCAAGTTTCGGTTCCTTACACCGAAACCACCACGCAAACCTACACGGTTCAAGTTCCTTACCAAGAAACAAAGACCCAGACTTACATGGTCAACGTTCCTTACACTGAAACGGTCGAACAACCGTACAGCGTAACGGTTCCTTACACCGAGCAAGTTGCACAAAGCTACACAGTTCAGGTTCCTTACACCGAACAAGTTGCACAAAACTACACGGTGCGTGTTCCTGTTCAAGAAACCAAGACTGCTTACCGTACTGAAACCAAGTGCGTTCCTGTGACTTCGATGCGAACGGTCACCAAGGACATGGGCAGCTATCAGTGCCAAGCTGTTGCTGCCGGCGGTAGCGCATCTTACGGCAGTGGTGTTGTCGGTGGCGGATCGGCTTGTGGCGGCGGTTGCGGTTGTGCCGCTCCTGCTTGCAACAGCGGCTGCAGCACTGGCTGCGACAGCTGTGGTGGCGGATCGGTTGCTTCGGCTTCCTACGGATCGGCTGGCAACGCTTGTGCACCTGCGGTTTCGTACCGTCAAGTTTACGTGCCTAACTTGGTCACCGAGCAAGTCCCAACGACTAGCTACCAACGTCAGTCACAACAAGTTCCTTACAGCTACACGACGACCAGCTACACCACGCAGACTCAAACCCGCATGGTTCCTGTTCAACGTTGCCGTACCGAAACTCGTCAACGCATGGTCAACGTGACCAAGTACCGCACCGAGCAACGCAGCCGAAGCGTTCAAGTGCAAAAGTGCCGTCAAGAGCAACGTACTCGTGACTACGTTGTCACGAACTACCGCAGCGAAACCAAGACTCGCGAAGTTCCTGTGACTCGCACTCGCTTGGAAACTCGTACCCGCGAAGTTCCTGTAACCACAATGACCACCGAAAATCGTACTCGTACGGTTTCGGTTCAGAAGACTCGCATGGAAACTCGCACCCGCGAAGTTCCTGTGACCACGATGACGACTCAAACTCGTACTCGTATGGTTCCTGTGACCAAGACTCGTTTGGAAGATCGTACCCGTACGGTTAACTACACCGAGATGTCGACTGAAACTCGTACCCGTATGGTTTCGCAACAACGTACTCGTCAAGAGGAACGTACTCGCGACATCACTAAGTACCGCAGCGAAGAACGTACCCGTACGGTTCCTTACACCACCATGGTTAGCGAAACCCGTACTCGTAGCGTTCCTGTGACTAAGACTCGCTTGGAAACCCGCACTCGCATGGTTCCTAAGACGACCTACACCACGGAAACCCGCACCAACACGGTCACTAAGCAACGTATGGAAACGCAACAGCGTACCCGCGAAGTTGCTTACACCGTCAACGTGCCACAAACCCGTACCCGTAACTACAACGTGACCGTTTACGAAAACGTCACCGAACAAGTTCCGGAAACCTACTCGGTTTGCGTCCCGGTTACCACGATGAAGGCAGTTCAAGTTCGCAAGCAAGTTTCGGTCCCAGCGACCGTTACCGTTCCTGTGTACAACTCGGCTCCAGCGATGAGCACCGGCGTCATGATGGAAGCCGGCAGCGGTTGCATCAATTGCGGCGGCAGCAGCGAAGTCATCATGGACGGTGGCAGCTACGGTGGTGAAGTCATCCAATCGGCTCCCGTCATGGAAGCTGCTCCGATGGCAACCGGTGCTGGTTGCGTCAACTGTCAGTAATTTCGTTAGAAGCTCTGTCCATAGCAGGGTAACTTGAAAATTTGAAAGCCTCGGAAACGAAAGTCTCCGGGGCTTTTTTTATGCGCAGAATCTACTTTTGCACCGAACGCAAACTGTCAAATCTGGATAGTTCGCTGCGAGTGCATCGGTGTTAAAATCACGCTGGCTCCGTTCGTTTGTTATTCTGATCGCCTGCAAAATTACGACCTCGCACCTTCGGAAAGCCTCGCCATGCAACACGTCGATGTGAAAATCCACGGCAACGTCGCCACAATTTTGATGGATCGAGCGTCTGTGCGAAATTCGCTTCACCCGACGCTGATCGAAGATCTGCAAACCGCTTTCTCGGATGTCCATCAAGAGAAACGCGTGCGAGCAGTGGTTTTATCGGGAAGTGGCGACCACTTTTGCGCCGGCACGGACCTGCGAGTCTTTGGTGAGATTGTCGCGTTGCCCGAGGAGGAGTCCTTTGCCCAGTGGCATGCTGCATGGGGGCACTTGACCGAACTTTTCGAATCGATGCTGCGTTTCCCAAAGCCCATTGTTGCCGCCGTTGACGGTGCTGCGATTGGTGCGGGGCTTGGCCTGGCTTTGGCTTGTGACATTATCGTGCCGTCGACGCGGGCCAGTTTCGGTGCAAACGCTGTTCGACGCGGGTTGGTCGGTGGTGCAACGGCTGCATTGCTGGCTTTCCGAGCCGGCGGCGCAACGGCAGCTCGTATGACGTTGACCGGTGAAGCGATCGACGCCGACGAGGCGTGGCGATTGGGGCTGGCTCTGTCACCGGTTTTGCCGGATCAAATCTGGGTCACCGCCAAGGAAGTCGCCGAGAAGTGCTCGCATGGCCCGCGCGAGGCAGTTCAGGCAACCAAGCGACTGCTCAACGAGAGTATTGGCGAAACCCTAATGACCCAGCTCGCCGCGGGCGCCGCCGACAGCGCCACCGCGTGCACGACTGAGTCGGCCATCGAAGGCATCCAGTCCTTCCTGGAACAGCGAACCCCAAAGTGGCCTTAGGGCAACATTGATTGGCCGTCGTGCGTTTTGCTAATGAGTGCTTGCTTTTGCGATCGGTTGTCAATCAAGACTAATCAGCAGCACACCGCACAGAATTCCTGCGATGCAGGTCAATTTGGCTTTCCAGTTCAGTTCGCCTAAGTGAAGAATTCCGAAAAGGAACGAAACGACAACCGATGTTCGCCGGACGGGTGAAATGACCGATATCAGAGCCTCGGGATTCGACATGGCGGTGAAATAGACAAAGTCGGCCGCTAGCAGGAAAACCGCGATCAACGGTATCGACCAGCGCCAAACAAACGGTTTTGCCTTGCGGTCAACGAAGTACCACCGAATCGCCAGTGGCAGCATCACAGGTACTAAGTAGATCGAGAACCAGGCCTGGACCGTGGCGGGTGGAATGGCGACCGACTGCAGCAAGTACTTGTCATAGATCGCGCTCAATGCACCCAGCAACGTCGCCGTCACCATCATCGCGACGGGGCGACTGCGGTGAAAGTGAATGCCTTCGCGCTTTCCAATTCGCGAGAACACAAAGAAGGCGACGAAAATGATTGCCATACCCGCCCATTGCAGTGGCGATGGTCGTTCGTGCATTGCGACAACAGCAATCGCGACCGTCCACAGTGGGCTGGTCGCGCGGATTGGCGATGCGATTGAAATTGGCAGTTCTTTAAGTGCAAAGAAAGCCAATGTCCAAGACGCACCGACAAGTGTCGATTTGATCGCCAACAAGAGGTGGTGATGAAGCGTCAAGTCCGTCAAGCCAGCGATCGTTACGTACGTATTGCCGTCCCCGCCTCGCCAATCATCCGTGACCGAAATAGCCAACATTGGCAACCAAATCATCGCTGCGGTCAACACATTGAGTAGCAGCACCACGGGTACCGCGTTGTCTTTGACCGACGACTTTTTGGCAATGTCGTAGAGGCCTAAGAATAATGCCGAAACGACACTGAGGGCGATCCAGTCCATCACGCCTTGGCGACTTCAATTGGCGTCCGGTCCGGCATCATTTTAGGTAGTCCAGTCGTCGCTGGACTTCGCCTTTTGGTTTCGCTTTGAACGACAACTGGATCAAGTTCGGATCGATTGGAAACCGTCCGTCGGTGTGGTCATTCAAGTAAACCGCCGTCCCCAAGATCGGCAGTACTTCAATTTCGCTAGTGGCCCGCTGCAGCGAACGATAAAGAAACGGACGCGGGTCTTGGTCGCCAGCGATTGCGACAAACTCGACCGCACGTGCCGCGACCAGAGGCTCGGTGTGCTGCAGTTGCTTGGTTGCATCGGGCAGTAGACTCGCGGCAGCTTTTCCGAAACTGGAGGCCGCAATCAGCCCCCAATAGCACGTCCATGGGTCATCGCTGTTCAGGGCCGCGGTCAGTTTTGGCTTGGCTTGATCCCAAGGCAACAATGACAAGTTGGCGACGTCGATCAGATTGGCAATTTCGGCACGATGGGCTTGGCCAAAGGCAGCGGGGTTCTTCATCGCTTCGTCGACCAAAACGGCTTCGGGCATGAAGCTAAGATCGGGCATCGATTTTAGCCGTTCGATCAATCTGGCCCGCAATTCACTTAATTTTTCAGCATGCGTCGGGTCGCCCGCTAAGTTTTGGATCTCGTGGGGATCGACGCTCAGATCGTATAAGGCTTCGGACGATTTAGGTAAGAAGAACTGGTTCTGGACTTCATTCAGTTTGCCTTCGTGGTGCAGTGCCCGCCACTGGCGATAAGCCGCCATTTCGTAGCGATAATTGTTCTGCATCGCATCGGGCAGAAACGATTCGAAGTTGCGGATGTATTTCCAGTCGCCCTTTCGAAGCGTCCGCACTAAATCGTATTTTTCGTCAAACCGATCTGCATAGCCAAACGTTTCGTCGCGGCCGTCGACCTCTTTCGCGTCAACGTCCAGCCCCATGAATGGTTTGCCGTCTACGTTTGCTGGTGTTTGGATTCCGGCAAGTGCCAGAACTGTGGGGCCGAAGTCAACGAACTCGACAAAACCGGTCGTCCGGTCGCCCAGCGAGCGACTGGTTGCAGTTTTGAATTTTTCGGGGACTCTCACCACCAACGGGACGCGCAGCCCCGACTCGTAAACGTAGCCCTTGGATCGCGGCAGGACGCCGCCGTGGTCGCCGAAGTAAAAAATGAAAGTGTTTTCCAGTTCACCAGCTTGAGTTAAATCAGCAACGACCTTGCCTACGTGTTCGTCGATGTCCATCATCCTGTCGTGGTACCGAGCCCGTGTGTAGCGAAGCAGCGGCGTGTCAGGAAAATAGGGTTGAAGCTTGATCGAGTCAGGGTCTGTCGTTGTCGAATTGTTGTCCACATCGGACTCGGGGAAATGCAAGCGGCTCTCATGCGATACGGCCGTTGTTTCGACATGAAAGAACGGAGTGGATTTGCTTGGCCGGTTTTTCCATGACGCACGGTTGGACGAATCGTTCCAGACGGTAGCGGTGTCACGATCGGTTGCGTTGTAGTCTTCCTTGGAGTGATTCGTCGTGTAATAGCCAGCATCGCGAAGGTACGCAGGAAACATCCGCACTCCTTCGGGCATCGCGGCTAAGCGAGATCGGCGATGGTACTGGGTACCGATCCGCGGTCCGTAGCAGGATGTAATCAACGTCGTTCGGGCGACCGAGCAAACCGGTGCGTTGGAAAATGCACGGTCAAAGGTGATGCCGTGTTTTGCGAGTGCTTCGATGTGGGGGGCAGGAGCACCGTCCGCGTCGAAGTGTTTTAGGTACTCGGCCGAATTGTCTTCGGACATGATCCAAATGACATTTGGCCGAGTCGGCGCTGGCGGATTTTGGGCCTCGGCGACTGAATGCAGTCCCGCCATCCAAACCGTTGACATCGCCAACATGAAGACGAATCGAGGGTAGAATCCGGCTTTGTGTGTTTTATTCAAGGTTAAAGGTCCGCCGATGCGAGTTCTAGAGTTGCGATGTTCTTGGTTCGGCAATTGTAAGCGATCGGTGTCGGATTGGGCGAGCGTCGCGGTTGTCGCATTGGTGATGGAGTTTGTGGTATCGCCGGTTGCGATGTCTGCGGTATTGGCTGAAGAGAAATTGGCCGACGAGAATCCATCGCCACAGATTTCACTGCGAACTTTGTTTCATCCCGACGACAAGCAGGACTTTGACGGCCAGCTTCCGGCAACGCATTGGATGGACGCGGTTGGTGGGCCATCGACTTTGTTGATCAAACGGGACAAGGCTTGGACGCAGGTCGAGATACCCGATGCGTCGAATCCAGACGCCGACCATTCGCCGACCGAGAAGCCATGGCCGATCGTGGATCGGTTGGCGTCTCAGATCCAAAAACTTGACGGGATCAGTCCCGAGCAAGCCGCCGCGATCGCCAGTCGATCGATTCCGAAAATGACGCGAGCCACCGATGCGGTGCTGGTCAAGATTGGGAAAGCACTCGCGATCGCGTCACCCGATCAGCCAGCACGATGGCTGACACGGGACGGTGCGACTTGGAAAAACGCAACGATCGATTCGACCGCGCGGCGAGTGGCCTACACCGTCGATGGCGACTTGTTTGTGGTCGACACTACGTCGGGGCTGACCATGCGATTGACTGACGACGCCGACGATACTTTGTTGGATGGAATTTTGGACTGGACCTATCAAGAAGAAATCTTTGGACGCGGAAATTATCGCGGGTTCTGGTTCAGCCCCGATGGCGACTGGCTTGCGATGCTAAGGATCGACATCAGCCGTATCGAACCCTACACACTGCCGGACTCGACCAGTGATCGAGGCGCCGGGCTTGTCCGGCGTTATTCCAAGGCGGGTGACGCCATTCCGCAAGCCAAGCTGTTTGTTTGGGACCTGCGGCAATCGGCTGCCGGGCGAGTTCCGGCGGCACGGTTGATCGAATCGTCGGACTCGGATGACGAGCGACCGAGTGCCCAGCGTTTGATCACTGGTGTTTGGTGGCATCCGAATCGATCTCGGATGCTGTATTCGGTCAGTGACCGATTGCAGACATGGCGGGAAGTTCGTTCGATTGATACAGATTTCTTAGAAGGAAGAAAGAACGACAGCGATCTGTTGCTGCGCGAGCAAAGTCCGGCCTGGGTCGAACCGCCAGCGGCGCCGGGATGGATGCACGACGGCAGTTTCTTGTGGCAAAGCGAAGTGCCCAGCGGACGCAGTCGGCTGTATCAGGTTTCTCTCGACGGCAGCATCGTTCGTCCCGTAACGCCCGATTCGTTTGACGTCACGGCCTTCAAGGTTTCGCGAGATGAAAAGCATGTTCTGATCTGTGGTGATCGCCTGCGGGGAACGGTCGAGCAGCAGGTCTATCGAATTCCTTTGGCCGGCATCGCCGAAGCCGGACCAAGTTCGACGGCGCCCGTCGCGATGACGCCGCATGCGGTGACGCCTGGTTCCACGGCAACGGGTGCGATCGTTTCGGATGCGTTTGCGAGAAGTGTGGTGTCCAATGTCGTCGTCCCAGCTGGTGCCATGACTTTAGATGGGATGGTGCAGGTGACGCGTGGTTCCGGATGGCACGATGTCGACATCAGCCCGGATGGGCAGCAGTTTACTGATCGTTTCAGCACCCCCGATCGACCGGCTCGACTTGGCGTAAGGTCAGCCGATGGATCAGTCGACGAAGCTCTTGCGGATTCCACGCCGCGGTGGGCCACGCCGATCGTCGGTCCCGAACTGTTCACGATCGTGACTGATGACGGAGTTCCGTTGCCTGCGATGCTGGTCAAGCCAAACTTGCCGGGTGGTGTTGGGGCAGCCGGTCAACCAAGCGACTCGGGCCGTTTTCCGGTCATCATTGAAGTCTACGGCGGTCCACGTTCGCCGGTCGTTTCTGCCAAGTGGGGCGGAACCAAAACGTTATACCGTGAACTGCTGGCTCGCCGAGGCATCGCGACATTGGTAGTGGACAATCGGTCCAGTGCCGGCCGAGGCATCGCAGAGTCCTGGTCGATTCGTGGACAGTTCGGCGAAGTCGAGATGAAGGACCTCGGCACCGTGGTCACTTGGTTGGGGGGCCAGAGCTGGGCCGACACGGACCGGCTCGCCATTCGTGGTTGGAGCTTTGGTGGATTCCTTACTCTCTACGCGATGACGCACAGTGACTCGTTCGCGGCCGGAATCGCTGGCGGATCGGTCACCGATTGGCGCGAATATGACTCGATCTATACCGAACGCTACATGGGACTGCCGGCGTCAAATGAAGCGGGGTACACGGCCGCCTCACCACTGGCAAAAGCCGCCGATTTGAGCGGCAGCCTGCTGATGATCCACGGCGAAGTCGATGATAACGTTCACCCCGCAAACTCGATGCGAATGGCGAAGGCCCTGCAAAAAGCAGGCAAAGACTTTCGGTTGATGATCTACCCCGGCGCCGCCCATTCCGTTTCAAGCCCGTCTCAGGTCTGGCACATGTCCGTCATGACAGATCGATTCTTGCTGGAATCGTTGCTAGATTCCGGCAAATAGGGGGGCTGTGCGTTTTCAGGTTGATGGAAGTGCGAGTTCGGACGCCCAAGCCATCAATTGCGTTCTCGCGTATTTTGCCGTCCCACTGGGATGCTCCGCGCCGTCAAATACCGCTGAATTGTGCCCGGAAATCGCGAGGGAAGCCCTGTACGCCACCGGGCCCCATCGCTAGACTACGCGGCTCGGTACCAGCTGCCGAGCAATTTTGATACCAAGTCAGTCTGACAAATTCGATAAACCAGAGGGTCCTATGTACGCCATCATCGTTGACGGTGGTCGCCAGTATCGCGTCCAACCAGGAATGGAATTGGATGTTGATTACCGCGAAATCGCTCAGGGTGAAAACCTGACGTTCGAGAAAGTTTTGGCCGTCAGCGGCGATGACGGTCTGAAGCTCGGTGCTCCTACGGTCGCTGGCGTTTCGGTCACGGCTTCGGTCGTCGGCACGCAGATGGATAAGAAGATTTACATCCAAAAGTTCCGTCGCCGCAAACACAGCAAGTCACGCACTGGCCACCGCCAAATGCACACTCGCGTGCGGATCGAAAAGATCGCTGGCGTTTAGTCGGCGAGTAAGCGACGGGCGGCTGTTGTTTTGTGACAACCGCTCAGCAAAATTCAGCCCTTGCGAGGGCTAGCCAAATCGGTGACGTGGTTTAGTTCAACCGCGTCTTGCCGATGGAATCTCGGCACCATGCGGCATGCTGGCGCGACATGCGATCGGGATGGGCCAGAGAACGGTCTTCCCAATGTTTTGCTCCGCTAGCCTGCGGACAATTAGAGGTTCGCTTGCCATGTCCGTTGATGCTCTTTCTGACTTTGAGCTTGGCGATGTGCTAGGCGTTGGCACGGTCGGCACGATCTATATCGCCACCGAAATTGCTACGGGCGAGCAAGTGGCCCTCAAAAAATTGCACCCCGCTGTCAGCCAGGACCCGACGATTCGGGCTCGGTTTGAACGCGAAATGCTGATTCTGTCTCGGCTTCGGCATCCCAACATCATCGCCTATTACGGCGGCGGCGATGATAATGGAACACTGTTCTACGCGATGGAGTTGGTTCGTGGCGGCACGGTCAAGGACCTGCTGGAAAGTCGCGGTGCGTTCGCTTGGCCGGTCGTGGTCGAGTTGGCGAGGCAGATTTGCTCGGCGCTGCAGTACGCCCACAATCACGGCGTCATCCACCGCGATCTCAAGCCCGGCAACCTGTTTCTGACTCGCGAAGGCGAAGTAAAGCTGGGTGACTTTGGGATCGCTCGCGACTTGCGAAATGCCGATCTGACTTCGACGGGAATGACCGTCGGCACACACGCCTACATGGCGCCCGAGCAGATCACTGGCGACGCGTCGATATCGGGCAAAGCCGATTTGTACGCGCTGGGGTGTTGTCTGTACGAGATGCTAGTCGGGCGAAAAATGTTCAATGGCGAGAACTTCGCCCAGTTGTTCGAACAGCACCTGCGGACGCCGCCGCCACACGCCCGTGAATCGGTGCCGGACTGCCCTGTCGAGCTAGACGAAGTCATCAACGAATTGCTGGCGAAACGTCCTGAGGATCGGCCGTTCAATGCTCGGAAAGTGCAGGCCGTGATGCTACAGCTCGACGAGACTTATCACACCCACGACTTGGCGGCCCAGGCAGGCAGTGATGTGGCGGGCAGTGATGTGGCTGCCGACGGTGTGGCTTCGCGAGGCAGACAAATTCTGGTCGAGCAGATTCGCAATCGGTCTGACGGCCCCCCCGAGCGAACGGTCAGTTGGTCGCGTTTGGCCATTTTAGGTGCCTTGATCTTGGCGGGAATTGCCATCGCTTCGGCACTAAGTAAGTAAAACAAGCTTCGCCTGCAATTTCGGGACAGTCTCGAATTCCAGTCTCGATTTTTCGGGGGCCGTGAACGGAATCGTGCTGGCTGCTATTCTGCTTCCCTCGGATCACCGGTGCCCCCTGCTTCCAATTGAGAAACGGTACCGGCGGACGAACCCCAATTCCCAAAGGAATCAACTGATGTGCCAACGATGCCTGATCGGCCCAGTGGTGATGCTGTTATCACTATTCATTGTGCCCGCCTGCGTAAATGCCCAAGAAAAAGATGCTGCTAAAGTGGAACGAACCGAATCACAATCCATCGGATACTTTCTAGGCGTTTCCGTCGGCCAACAAATGAGCCAAAACGGATTCGAGCTTGGTGATATCGATATCGAAGCCATGCTGGCCGGATTCAAAGACGGCATCAACAAAGCCGAAGCTTCGATGAGTGATGACGAATTACGCGAGACTCAGACCCGAATTCAAACGCTGCTTGAAACCCGCCTACGAGGCAAGGGAATCAATTACCTGGCCGCCAACGCCAAGAAAGAAGGCGTGAAGGAACTCGAAGGCGGACTGCAATACAAAGTTCTGAACGCGGGCGATGGAGAATCGCCAGCCGCAACCGACACCGTCAAGGTTCATTACACCGGCACGCTGATCGATGGATCTGTTTTTGACAGTTCGGTCAAGCGAGGCGAACCGGCAACATTCCGCGTCAACCAAGTCATCAAGGGATGGCAAATGGCGCTTCAAGAAATGAAAGTCGGCGACAAGTGGATGCTCTATATCCCGTCGGACTTGGCCTACGGCGAACGTGGGAGCCCGGGTGCGATCGGACCACACGAAGTCTTGGTATTCGAAGTCGAACTGCTGGAAATCCAGTAAGGGATCGTGCGGAAATAAGTTCGAGTTATCGCTCTCCCTCTGGGAGAGTCGGACGCCGTAGCGGCCGGAGAGGATTATGTATGAGGCCCTGCCCGGCCGCTATTGCTTCCGGCGGACCTATTTGCCGATCATCACAATTGGTTCGGCCGCTTCGCCGTTGTTGACGTAACGAACGTCCTTGTTGGCTTGGGCGTAAATGACCGCATCCTTGCCCTTGATCTCGTAATGAAATGGTCCTCCGTCAAAAGCTTTGATTGCCGAGATCGGCAGCCCAATGTCGGCAAGCTTGTCAAGGCTTTCGGGCCACTCGCCAAGCTTTGAATGGTACTCGCGAAGCGAGAAGACGGTTCGGGTGAAGCGTTCTTCATTCGCCATCCGGCGAATCGCTTCGGCGACGGCGACATAAGCCGGTGTGAACATGTCTTCGGCCCATTGGCTGTCGAGGAATGGAAACTGAAGCCAGCAGTCGATTTCGATCTGTTTGTCTTTGTCGATTTTCGATCGGTCAGTCTTCTCAACTCGGTCGCGGTGGCGAGTCGTTCCCGCATCGCGGATCGTAGCCACGCCGTGCTGTCGCTCAAAGGCTTTCAGCATCATGCTGGGCGCGAATCGAAACGGCATGTTCGAGACTCCCGACCGATCTTGCATTCCCATCGAGTTCAAATCGTCTTGCAGCATCCCGGGCAGGATCGAGAGCATCTCGGATTCAATCATTTGTCTCCACTCGGTGTCCCAGTTTGTGGCATTGAAGACGAACGGTTCGATTTCTTTTCGTTCGGCATCCGTCCAAACGTCAGCGGCAATCGAGTGCCGCAGGTCGTCAAGAAAAATCGAACGACAGGCGATATGGACCAGCTCGTCAACCAAGTAGACCGAGTCGTGATGGCTGCCGAACAATCGGTTCGACAAACGCAGCATTCGGATGGCGCGTTCATTGTCGCCCTGGTGAATCGCATCCAGGAATGAGTAATGGACCAGACGTGAAACGCTGCGAGTTTGTTGAATCTCGTTGAGGTTGGTCCACGTCGATTGGAAGATGATCGGAACCCAAATGGTGTCGTCGGATCCTAACAGTTTCTGCATTTGGTCCAGGATCGGTTGGGCATCCTTCGCGTACCGAGCCATCACGTCCGCGACCGGCCACGGTTGGTCCGGTGGAACCAAGTCGCCGTATGTTTCATCCTCATGCGACCAAGCGAACGGGCCACCGAATCGCGAGTTGTGAGCTTCAGATGCTGACAAAACGGCTTTCCATGTGGCCGTCGATTTGTCGGACGTCTGTTCGTCGTACCGCCGCGGCAACGTGGTGTAGTCGATCGCGTTGCGGTTGCCCAAAACGGCTTCAATGGTGTCTTGAAGTTTCGTTTTTTCGCTGCGCCACTTGATCGCCGAGGCCGTGAACATGCCGCCAAGGGCGAGCAGCGGCAACGCGACGATGGTCATGTACATGACGTCGGCGGTGGTTCGTTGATGCTGGGTCATTGCTGAGTCTCCGAGGCTGGTTTGCCGGATTCGGTTTTCATTTGATCAATGTCGTCTTCCCACTTCATACCCCAGAATCGAGCGGCTGCACCGGCGCTAGACCGGATCAGTTCAATCGCTGGTCGGTCGCGAAGGCGAGGTGCGTAGGGGCCATATTCAAATGGCGTCGACGACGCCATTTGCAACCGGTGCATCTCGACGAGCCAGTCGCCTTTGATGGTGCCAAACTTCGATTCGCCGCCGAGTGCCTGCAGTGCCGTTGCCACGATCGCTTCGGCTCGCGGCTTTCGGATCCAGTCGACCAGGTACGGTGGTTGCAAGTCCAGTCCGCTGTCGATCACGTTCGCCTTGGTAACACGGCGGCTGAATTCCTGGGCCGCCCAGCTTCCAAGCACGGCGCCTCGTCGTGACTTTGCCCGTGCCGTTTTGTTCGGCAAGTTCTTCAGCGTCAATTGATACGCCTCGCTGGATGACTGTTCCGCGACAGTAGGCAATTGCAAGGTGTCAGCAATCCAGATCTCGACCACATCGGCAACGTCCTGGTCACGCCAGGAAACGCTCAGTCGCAGCGAACGTGAAATCTCCGATGCAGCGACTAGCCACGGGGAAAACGTTTCCCAGTTTCCGCTTGATTGGAAGTTCATTCGCTCGAGCATCAAACGATTGAAGATTGTCTCGACGTTGAACTGGTCCGCCGTCGCCGGAACATTTCTACGGTTGCGCAGTTCTGCCAAAGTAGGAATGAACGCGACTGGTGTTTGCGGCTCATTATCGAGCCATCGGATAACCTGATCGACCGGGACGCGTGAATCAAGGCGAGCTGACGTGAAAATGTCGGTGTCTCTTGGGCTGAGTGACAAGACATACGGTACGGCGACGGATTTGCGCAGTCGCTGCCCTTCACTCAGTAATTGGTTTCTTGTTTCTGTCGCCATGCCCGGCACTTGGGCAATTTGCCAAGCCGCGTGGAGGATCGGCGCGCCAAAGATGATCCCGGCGACCGCGGTTGCCCAGATGAACGATATTGGGCGGTCGCGTTGGTCCATGAAACGCGGCATCAGACACCACGTGGTAAGCATCGGAACCAATGACACCGTCGCCAGGATCCAAGCCGGAGTTTGCAGCGCAAAGGATGACCAAATGAGCCATCCCAATACCATGGCGGCCAAAATTGGACTGACGATGACGGACAGCACTAATGTGCGAAACAGTTGGCTGGTCCACTGTGATACCGAATACATCACCCAGCCCATCATGGCGATCGTCAACAGTGATGGCACAAGAAACGGTCTATGTTGTGTCTCGACCGACTCGGCTCGCCAGATTGAAACGATCGTGTAGACGATCAAGCAAAATGCGAACGTTGAAAGCGGCACTGCATGGCGGGCCAAGTACACTTTCGTTGGCGAGACTCCGCGATCAGCAAGGAATCGCAGTCGCGCAGCCGATCCGTCGTTTTGAAATACCAGGACGCCTAGCCAAGCGATCGCTAAAGGCCCCAGCAAAATCAACAGAGGTGCAAAGGTTGCCGCAATGTTGTTGGCTTCACCTTGCGGCAAAGTAAGCGGAACGATTAAGCCGACCAGCACCATCGTTGCCGTGATTGCAAATGCAATGGGTGCCGAGCGAGCGGATTGCCAGATCATCGACGACCACGAAGTGCCTAGCATCGGCGCCGATGACCAAAACGAAGCGGGGTGGCCAGTGGTTTCGTTAGCCAGCGTTTCTCGATCGTCCGCGACTTTGGGTAGCAAAGTCGTCATCGCAGCACGTTGTGACCGCCATCCGATCAGGCCCGTCAAGATGGCCGTGAACATAAACGTCACTCCTTGTAAATCGTCGGCGCCGTGATTGCGATCGTTCACTACGTTGAATGTCCACCGGAAAGCTTCGGTCAATAAGATCGGTCCACACGCGAGTGCAATCAGCAGCACGATTGCGTGAAATTGGTCTTTGACTCGCCAGGCCGTGTAAAAACCGCAAAGCATTAAGTAGATGCTGAACAGAAACCACAGCGGATAGCCGATTGGCGAACTCGAAACGCCCGCAGCCCCCGAAATTCGCCATCGTGATCCAACCCCACCGCCCCCGTCTGTCATCGACAAACATAAGGCCGCAAAGCCCCACATGATGGCCAGCCCGACCGTGGCGACAACCGTTTTTGTCGTGACCCACTGGCGAGGCGTAAGCGGTAGCGATGACATCCATTCAATCGTCCGCATCTCGCGTTCTTGTCCAACCAACACCGCGCCCGAACCGACCGCAAACAGCAATGGGAACGCGAGTGGAACGAGTCGCCTTAGATCGTCGCTGTAGGTGATCGTGTAGAGCGAACGGTCAACAAACGAACTGATGAAAAACAACAAGATCGTAACACCGACTAGCAGTCCAACCAGCGGCATCAGCATTCGAAACTCTTTCCACCACAGCCAACGATTGCGGCTGATGAACGAATCGATCACGTTCATTGGACCACCTCCGTTTTCGATTCACCACTCGGCGATTCTTGCAAGATCGCTTCGCCCGAGGTGCAGGCCACGAAGGTTTCTTCGAGTGTCGCAATTCGATACCGAACGTTGACGACGCCCGCCGTTTGTCGCAGGTCATCGATCATCGATGAATCGAGATGGCGAACAAAGACCTGTCGCTGCGAACCTGATGTTTCTTCGCTCAAGATTTCGGCCGGCCGAGGCAGCATCGCGACCGCACGCAGCGGATCATCAACATCGTAGACGACCTGCCAGATCGATTGCCGAATCTCGGCCAGTGCCCCATGCAAAACGATTTTGCCGCGGTGCAAAATCGCGATCGTGTCGGCGACCCGCTCGACTTCGTTGATCTGGTGACTCGACAGAAACACCGTCCGGCCGGTCGCCGCTCGATCGATCATGCTTTCCAAAAAACTGCGGCGAACCTTAGGGTCCAAACCGGACGTCGGTTCATCCAGGATCAGCAGCGCCGGGTCGTGTGCCAACGCTAGCGAAAGCGCCACTTTGGCGCGTTGCCCTTTGCTGAGATGACGGATCTTTTGGTCCGGTGTGATTTCATAACGTCGGATCGATTCTTCGTATCGCGTCAGAAATTCGCGATCATAAAATGATGCCGCAAAGCCGCCGATCTGAGCAACGGTCATCCAGTCGTAGAGTGAAGGCGAATCCGACACGTAACCGATTCCACGACGCACGGCCAACGGATCTTTGCCCGGGTCGATACCTGAAACGAGGCACGTTCCGGACGATGGTTTTTGAAAACCTGTGAGGATTCGGATCAGTGTGGTCTTGCCTGCTCCGTTTTCGCCCAACAGAGCGAACACGGTACCGGGCTGGATCTCTAGGTCGACTCCCCGAAGCGCATCACAGCGGCGGAAGTGCATGGTCAGGTTTTTTGCGGTAATCACGGGTGACATGACACTAGCCTTTCGTGGATGCAGACGAGTTATCTTCAGAGGATTCGACGTGAACGGCGGGGGTCGTCTTGGTCAATTTTTTAAGTTCGCTGTCGACGATGGCTTGGATCTTGGATTGATCCAGACCGGCGTGCCAAGCTTCGCCCAGGACCTCGCCGATCCGCTCGGCCAGCACATCGTCGCGGTGCCGTCGGCAAAGGGCCGCCGCCCCGGTGCTGATCACCATGCCACGGCCACGAAGCGATTCGATCACACCGGCGCTTTGCAGTTCCGTGAACGCGCGAGCGACTGTGTTGGGATTGATCGCTAATTGGCCCGACAGGACGCGGGCGCTTGGCAGTAGTTGCCCCGGTCGCATCGAACCGGCCGCAATCGCCGCTTTGACTTGTCGTACGATCTGTAAATAGATCGCGACGTCGGAATGAAAATCGATCGATAAAAACATGGCACACTCGGGCAAGAGACTAGGTCGCTTGGTTCACTAGTTAGATAGTACACTCGGTCTGTGGGTGACGTCAAGCGATTTCGCCCATGTTTCTGAATCCGTTGGCCGGTATTCGATCGGGGTGCTTTGTCGTTAATCTGTTCTGCTGATTCGCTCGATCATTTACTGGTTCGGAAACGCTCTTGGACAATGCATTTTTATCGGATGGACGCACACGATCGCCGCAGGCTACGGTCGCCGCAGTCATCACAGGCGTGGGACGCAGCGCGGTGGCAGTTGTTTCACTTTGCGGCCCGCGTGCCGCGGAGATCATCCAGCGGTGTTTTGGTCCTGCGACAAACGGCGACTTTTGTCCGGGGCAGATTCGCTATGGCGTTTGGCATGGGGTGACCCGTGGTAACGGAACCGCAGGCGCGGCCGGTGAGTCGGTGGTCGTCACCCCGATTGGTTCGCTGGACTTCGAAGTCCATTGTCATGGCGGACGTGCGGCGACAATGCGAGTTCTTGCCGACCTGACCGCGGCTGGTGCCGTCGAAATCAGTTCGTCGCAGTATTGCGATCAGGCTTCGTCGTCTCGAATCGTCGCGGAAGCCACCGAAGTTCTAACGCGATGCGTGACCGCGCGGACCGCGGCAATCGCCATGGCGCAAGTGCGCGGCGTGCTCTGCAATTGGGCCAGCGATGCGATCGTGCGGCTACACGCACACTCTGTAAGCAAAGATTTGGCAAGTGAAAACACTTGCCAGCTCGACGAAGTCAAGCAACAGGCAGCGGCGATTCATCGTTTTGCTGACGTTACAACACGTTTGGATCAACCTTTTCGTGTTGTCTTGGTGGGGCCACCAAATGTTGGGAAAAGTAGCTTGCTCAATGCCATTGTCGGCTATAACCGCAGCATCACCATGGACATTGCAGGAACGACTCGAGATGTGTTGCATGCGGAAACGGTGATCGATGGGTTGCCGATTCGAATCAGCGACACGGCGGGCATTCGTGTTAGCAACGAACCGATTGAACGCGAAGGTATCTCTCGTGCCCATGATGCGGCTGGTCAAGCAGACCTGGTGATTCGCGTTTCTGAACCTGGGGTGCCTACGAGCGACAAATTTGCCGCGACCGCTTTGATTGATGTGCTGAACAAGGCCGATCGTTTAAGTGAGACTGAGCGATCGGCGACCAAGGTGCTTTGCACGGTCGCCACAACCGGCGAAGGTGTTGGCGAACTGATGCGACGGATTTCGGCGTCGTTGATTGGGGTGATGCCACCGGTGGATCAGCCGGTCGCGATCAACAATCGACAAGCGAAATGTGTGGCTGAGATTGCCGAAGCTGTTGATGCACACCAAGCGACCAGGTTGCTGGAAAGTTTGATTGATTTCCCGTCCATTGACCAAAGAGAATCTGATGATTGAAACGAAGATCGAGTGGTCCATTGCGATTCACGGCGGTGCCGGTGGCGGACCCGAGCGATGGGAAGCGGGTAAGGCGGCTGCGCGAAAAAACGGTCTCGAGCGTGCCCTGCAAACCGGTATCGAATTGCTCAAACACGGTGCCGACGCGATTGATGTCGTTGAAGCCGTGGTCGTTGTTTTTGAAGACGATGCCAACTTCAACGCGGGACGCGGCGCTGTGCTGACCGAAAATGGTACCGCCGAACTGGATGCGTCGATCATGGACGGAAAGACGCTAGGTTGTGGGGCGATCGCGGGAGTCACCAAAGTCAAAAACCCTATTTCGCTAGCTCGACTAGTGATGACCCAGACGCCGCATGTTTTGTTGGTCGGCCCAGGTGCGGACTTGTTCGCCGAGCAACAGAAGGTGCAGCTGGTTTCACCGGAGTACTTTCTGACAAAGCAGTCGGCCGACGACAACGCTCCTCCGCACTTTGGAACGGTCGGATGTGTCGTGCGAGATTCGCATGGAAACCTTGCTGCTGGGACCAGCACGGGTGGAACCTCAAAGAAATTGCCGGGCCGCGTGGGTGATTCACCCATCATCGGAGCCGGAACGTTTGCGGCCAACGATGCCTGTGCGGTTTCATGTACCGGACTTGGCGAAGAGTACATTCGTGCGGCGGTCGCCTACGATGTGGTCGCTCAAATGCGGTATGCGGGGCGATCGCTCACCGAAGCCGTGACGGAAATCATGACCGCGCGACTGAAGCCCAACGACGGGGGCTTGATTGCGGTTTCGCGTGACGGCCAAGTTGTGATGCAGCACAACACACCCGGAATGAACTGTGGCATGGCCGACAGCAGCGGTCGGATGACGACCGCGTTTTCGCTTCCCGGTGGTGGCCGACCCGAATAGCCGTCTGTTCCCAGATGATCGTCTGGGGACAAGTGGCCGGTGAGTGACTACTTCGACAGCATGTTGCGATACATATTGATGCCCGCAGGTCCAACCAGAACCACGAAGATGCCTGGGAAAATGAACAACACAAGCGGAAAGATCATCTTGACGGCTGTCTTGGCCGCCTTTTCTTCGGCAATCTGACGTCGTTTGACTCGCATTGAATCACTTTGCACGCGAAGTGCGTTGGCAACACTCGATCCGAACTTGTCGGCTTGGATCAGAATCGATGCCAGTTGTTTCAAGTCATCCACACCGCTGCGAAAACCGAGTGCTTGCAACACTTCGCTGCGAGTTCGTCCGAATTGTAGTTGTTGGTTGGCGATACCAAATTCTTCACCGATGTCTTTGTGGCTCTTCATCATTTCTTCGGCCACTTTACGCAGGGCTTGGTCCATCCCCAGACCGGCTTCCACGCAGACAACCATCAAGTCGAGCGCATCGGGAAGACCCAAGAAGATTTTCTCGCGTCGACGTTTTGCCAAGTGCCCCAAAATGACTGTGGGCAAACCAAAACCGACGACAACGCCGCCAGCAAGTTTCATCAGCATTCCTTGGGTGAAGCCGTCCGAAATCAAGCCAACTGCCCCGCCTAGGAATAAGCCCGTACCGGCTAGGATGAACTGGATGCCTTTGAAGACAACGGGTGCCGTTTCGCGTCGAAAGCCAGCGTTCACTAGCTTTTCACGCAGGTCGCTCATTTCCTTTTCGTTACCCGAAACGGTTTTTTCAAGCGGCGAGGTGGCCTTTTCGAGAGCTGCGGCTAAGGCTTCGCCCTTTTTGCGGTTTTTCTCTGATTCTTCATTGTTTCCACCTGAAGTTCGGCCGCTGCGAAGTGCATCGAGTCGACTTTCAGCGGTCGGTTTGTCGTCACCGCTGACACGTGAAATTGCGAACCACGCACCTGCAGTGACGGCGACAAACACAGCGATGGATGCGATGGTGGCGGGGCCAAGTGCGGCGACAAGAGTTAGCGAAGTGATCATAAAGTTTATTCCTTGCAAGTGTCTTTAGTCGACAAATGCGTGACGGGCGTTTCGCGTGATGATTGTTGGGGAGTCGTCGAAATGAAACAGGTTCAAACAGAGCGTTAAACTTTGATGGTAATGATCTTCTTGATCACCAACGCACCGATTAATTGTGTGACTAAAGCGATGCCAAGCATGTAGCGACCAATTTCGTCGGTGAACAACATCATCACGTACTCGTAGTTCAATTTCAGCATCACCACGAACAACACAGGCGGTAACGCCAGCAACACGGCACCACTCATTCGACCTTCGCCAGTCAATGCTTGGATGGTTCCCAAAATCATCAGGCGTTCGCGAACAAGGTGACCGATCTTTTCGAGGATTTCGGATAAGTCACCACCGGTTTGTCGTTGCAAAATGACGGCGGTGGCAAAGAATCGCAGGTCCATATTTGGGATTCGTAAGGCCATGTCGTCGATCGCTTCGTCCAAGGGAATACCCAAGTTTTGTTCTTCGAAGCAGCGACGGAACTCAGTGGCCAGCGGCGCGTCCATTTCAGATGCGACCAAACCGAAACCAGCGTTGAGTGAGTGTCCGGCGCGGAGCGAACGGCTTAGCAATTCCAATGCTTGTGGCATTTGGTTGCCGAAGGCGCTTAGGCGACGCTTGCGTTTCATCATCAGCCAACCAATCGGCAATCCCATTAGCAGAGCGCCCAGGATGGGAGCGAGTAGAACGGGAATGGGAGACAGCACACATGCCATCACCCCAGCGCCAAAGAATCCAACGCAAATGAATCCGAACTTGGCCGGTGTTAGCGGTAGGTCCGCCTGTTCCAAGTAGTCCGAAATCGCCGGCATTCCCGCCGTCAAACGCGACATGAGGCTGGTTCCATCGTCGCCGTCGAGTCGCATCAACGATGCTTGCGCGACTTCCTCGGTTTTGCCACCTCGACGGCGCGACGCCATCGCAGCAAGACGGTCTTCGGTGGCGGTGGAATCATCCGCTGGCATCAAGACGTTCACGGCGAACGCGACAAGTGAAGCGACAACGATGCCGATCACTAGGGCAATGACTAATCCGGACATGGCAGGTAGGTTTCAGTTTGCAGGTTACAGGTTTCAGGTAAGTCGAAGGGGCAAGTTTGAAGGTGTCATGGTTGGTTTCGGTGGACACCTGAAACCTGATCCCTGACACCTGCGATTTACGCCTCTAAGCTTGCATCATGACTCGTTCGCGGAAGGCGCTGGCGGGCAAACGCACGCCTGCAGCTTCTAGTTTTTCCATGAAGCTCGGGCGGACGCCGGTGCACTCAAAGTGGCCGAACGCCTTGCCTTCTTCGTTGATGCCCTTTTGGACATAGCGATAGATGTCTTGCAGGATGACGGTGTCTTGTTCCATACCGACGACTTCGGTGATTGCGGTCACACGGCGAGGACCACCTTGCAAACGGTTGGCTTGAATTAGCACATCGACTGCACCAGAAACTTGTTGGCGAATCGCCTTCACCGGAAGATCGAAACCCGACATCATGACCAGCGTTTCCAATCGAGCGATCGCGTCACGAGGCGTATTGGCGTGAACCGTTGTCATCGAACCGTCGTGACCGGTGTTCATCGCCTGCAACATGTCCAACGTTTCACCACCACGGCATTCGCCGATGATGATTCGTTCGGGACGCATTCGCAGGGCGTTCTTGACCAAGTCCGTTGCGGTGACGGCACCACTGCCTTCGATATTCGGTGGCCGAGTTTCCAAGCGAACGACGTGATCTTGTTGCAATTGCAATTCAGCCGCGTCTTCGATCGTTACGATCCGGTCATGGTGATTGATGAACGAAGACAAGGTGTTCAGCAGGGTCGTTTTACCCGAACCCGTACCACCAGCGATGATGCAGTTCAATCGTGCCTTAATACAGCCTTCTAGCAACATCACCATTTCGGGTGTGAATGCTTTGTAGTTGAGCAGGTCTTCTAGCTTCAGCGGGTTCGAACCGAATCGACGAATCGAAACGGCTGCCCCGTCGAGAGCCAGTGGCGGGATAATCGCGTTGACCCGTGAACCGTCTTCCAACCGCGCGTCGACCATCGGCGAGGTTTCGTCGACACGACGGCCGACTTTACTGACGATACGGTCGATGATTTGCAGCAAGTGTTTGTTGTCGCGGAATTCGACTTCCGACTTCTGCATCTGGCCGCCTTTTTCGACGTAGATGTTCTTTGGACCGTTGATCAGAATATCGCTGACCAAGGGGTCTTTCAGAATCAACTCGAGCGGGCCAAGTCCCAGCACTTCGTCGATGACTTCGTCAACGATTCGTTCGCGTTCTTGACGGTTAAGCAAAGTGTCTTCGGCGTCGCAAAGGTGTTCGACCACCATGCGGATTTCGCGTTTGAGCGTATCGCCTTTCAAATCGCCGACACGTGACAGGTCAAGTTTGTCAACCAACTTGCCGTGGATGCGACGCTTGATGTCTTCGAATTGTTGTTGACGGCCGGCGTCAGGTTTTGCTTGTGGGGTGCCAGTTCGCATCGCAGTTTTTCCCTTGGTTGTGATAACCGTTAAATCCCGTGCATTGGTTCGCTCGCTGCCAAACCGACATGATGGCGGCGGAGCGATTTTTCGGGTCATACCGCTTGGGATGCTGCGTTTCCTCGCCACAAGTGGCATTCAAGCATCCAAAGTAGGAAGACCCACGCAAAGATAGAACCTAAAACGTGCGTAGGCGGAAATAGCGTCAGAGTTTTCGCAAACCTGATAGGTTCGCACTGGCTGTCGAGGGAAGAGTCACTCCACAAAAAAAGCCGGGTCATCTTCGATCTTGAAGATGACTCGGCTTTGATCTGTCGCGTATTTGTGATTCACGGCACAGTACGATATCTGTGCAGCGAGATCATGTGTTCAAACTACCAAGGGCCTCGTACGTAGTACGTGCCGAACTGGTCGGTGTGGCTAGGCCATAGCGGTGTTGGTTGGAACTGACCACGTCCACCATTTGCTGGCGAACCTGCGCTGCGTCCGAACTGATGATAGATCGGATACGTTTTGTTTTGGCTGACGCCCCAGGAATACGTTTGACGCATGTGCGCGGTCGGCGGAACGACCAGTGCCAAAGGTTGGCCGTAGTTCTGGTTGTAGTAGTTGCCGTGCCAAGGACGGTTCATCGCGTAGTTGTGATTCCAAACTTGGGCTACGGCTAATGGGTCGCTAGCCGACGCGGTGGAACCGCTCATCGTGATCGCCGAGGCAACCAAGCCGGCGGCAAGAATGATTCGGGAGATCATGAGTTCAGTTCTCAGTGGTTAAAGGAATGTCAAGTTCGCCAAGCCAGTACTGGTGGTGACGCGTCCGAGGCAGAGCCAGGATGCGTCCCGGTTTGACGATCAAAGTTCAATTAGCGAGGGATTCGCAAAAAGTTCCAGTAGATGTTGCTGGCCGTTTGACGAACCGGTGGGCTGTAGTACATCGCACGGGTGCGATTCATACCACGACCATTGTCATAGTAGTTATGGAACTTGTTTTTGTGCCAATACAGCATTTCTTCGGGATAAAATGGTTGGTACGTCAAATGGGTGTGGCCCACGTTCGGTGGTACCGGCATTGGCGACAAATACATCTTGGCGTTGACGCCGTTGGCATTGCCCTGGGTGTAGTAGTTGTAAAATAGGTCGGGATTTCCGTACGACCGATTTACAACGCCACCAGCGACCGCACCGTCACCGACATAGACCTCGCCGCCGCTGCCGCCGCAGTTACCGTCGGCGCAGGATCCGCCTTCGTACGAATCACCGGCATACGAGTCACCAGCGTACGATTCATTGTGGAAGCCGCCTTCAACCTTCACGTCGCTGATGACCTGTTCATTGACGATGTACTCTTGCGCTTCAAGGGCGGCCGTAACGGCCGACAGGCTGATCGCAACCGCCAAGGCGGGAACCATTCTTCGGATGGATAGTAGTTTCATGGCTGGGGTTCCTCCGTGAACCGCATTCCGCTTCGGCCGCGCCATCGGGCCGGGTCGGTTGGGCTGGATTGGTTTTCAGTGGGCCGCACTGAAAATCAGTGAGTGCCGAAGATCAAATAAGGCTTGTGGGTCGGGTGACCCTCGACTTGGGGTGCCAATCATTGGTGACCCGAGCCTTCGTTGATTTCGGCTAAAGCCGGGCGCCGGGATGACCTTTGGCTTGGCCCGCCCCAAGCTTTCCCCCATCGTTGGGTTCGTTTCGACCGGTGGCTCGGGAAGAATCGTTCGGTTCCGTGCAAACGATCAAGTTTGGCCTAGTCGACTCGTCTGGCGTGATCCGCATAAACTGCCTAACTTCTCGGCTTAGGTTTCGAGAAGGCCGCCGAAGAACGCTCGGTTATCGAAAAAACGGCTTCATTCACTGACAAGGAAGACTAGGACGTGGCAAAGCGTCGTAAGGCAAAGACAAATCGCAGCGGATCAGCCGATGATTCGCTATTTGATGCCGTGGGTGAAAATCTGGTTGGGGTTCCGCTGCGCCAAGCGGCCCAGGAGAAGTATCTCAATTATTCGCTTTCGGTGATCACCAGCCGAGCCTTGCCGGACGTCCGTGACGGATTAAAACCGGTTCAGCGGCGGATTCTGTACACGATGAGTGGTCAGAATTTGACCGCGACCAGCAAACACGTGAAGTGTGCCAAGGTCGTCGGCGACGTGATGGGGCGATTTCACCCGCACGGTGACAGCTCGATCTACGAAGCCATGGTTCGGATGGCTCAGCCGTTCAGTTTGCGAATGCCACTGGTCGACGGCAGTGGCAACTTTGGCAGCGTCGATGGCGACAATGCGGCAGCAATGCGGTATACCGAATGCCGCATGACGCCCATCGCCGCCGAAGTGCTTGCCGACTTGGTGACCCGTACCGTCGCGTTCAAACCGAACTACGACGGCAGTCGCGAGGAACCGGTCGTCTTGCCTAGCAGGATGCCGAATTTATTGGTCAACGGCTCGACAGGCATCGCGGTGGGGATGGCCACCAATATTCCGCCGCACAATCTGCGCGAAGTCTGTAATGCGCTGCTGAAATTGCTGCGTGACCCCGAAGTCAAAGACTATCAACTGGTCGCGAAGGATGCCGTCCAAGGGCCGGATTTTCCGACCGGTGGCCAGATCACGAATACCAAAGACGAACTGCGAGATATCTATACGACGGGGTCTGGTACCGTCAAACTGCGTGGCACCTGCAAACTTGTCAAAATCGATGGAAACCGAGTCCTGCAAATTGACTCGATTCCGTTTGGCGTCAACAAGGCGTTGATGGTCGAACGGATCGCGGAGATCATTTACAGCGGCAAGTTGCCACTGGTAACCGAAGTCCGTGACTTGTCGACCGAAGACATCCGTGTCGACTTGGTGCTGAAGAAAGACGCCGACGAGAACAAAGTGCTGGCGTACTTGTACAAGCACACTCAGTTGCAAAATAATTTCAACGTCAACTTGACGTGCCTGGTGCCGACAGAAAACCCCGAAGTCGGTGCGCCGAATCGGTTGAGTTTGCGAGAAATTCTGTGGCATTTCTTGCACTTCCGTCTAGACGTTGTCACCAAGCGTCTGGAAAACGAGCTTTGCTGGCTTGAAAAGCGAATTCATATTCTCAACGGTTTTGCGTTGATCTTTGATGCGCTCGATGAAATCATCCGCATCATTCGCAAGAGCGACGGAAAAGCCGACGCGGCCACCAAGATCATGAAGAAGTTTCCAGCGGACGCGAAAGGCGGCGGGCTGGACGAAGAACAAACCGATGCGATCTTGGAATTGAGGCTGTACCGACTTGCTCGGCTCGAAATCAATTTGATCTTGGACGAACTGAAGGACAAGAACAAACGCGCACGCGAAATTCGCAAATTGCTCGCCGAAGACACCGCCGACACGAACTCGTCGGGACGTTGGCAAATCGTTCGCGGCGAAATCGAAAAACTAATCGAAGATTTTGGTAAGACTGATGCGGGCAAACGCCGCTCGACGATTGATACTGTCGAGGAGGAAGAATACACCGCCGAAGATTTCATCATTGCCGAAGAGTGCCACATTCTGGTCACGACCGACGGATGGGTGAAACGGCAAAAACAGATTGCAGACCCGGCTAAGAGTCGTTTGCGGCAAGGCGACAGTGTGCTGGCGTGTGTCGCCGGCAGTACTCGTGAAACAATTGGTTTCTTTTCGTCGCTGGGCGTTTGTTACACGACTCGGATGATCGATGTTCCAGCGTCGACGGGTTTTGGCGAGCCGATTCAAAAACTGTTCAAGTTGAAAGACGGCGAGAAGATCGTTTCCGTCATGTCATTCGATCCTCGCGTAATCGGTGACATTAACGAAGACCCCAAAAAGCCCGATCTGTGCCCGCATGTTCACGGATTCGCAGCCACGTCGAATGGATTCGCATTGCGATTTGGATTGCAGTCGTTCGCCGAGCCATCGACTCGCAGTGGGCGACGCTATGCACGCGTCAGCAGTCCTGCCTATGTCATTGATGTCGCTGCGATTCATGGAACCGAGACCATCTTGGCCGTGACTCGCCAATGTCGGGCGATGGTTTGTTCGGCCGAAGAGGTCAACTATTTGTCAGGGCCGGGAAAAGGGGTCACGTTGATCCGAATGGCGGCCGATGACCAGTTGTTGGGATTCAAGCCGTCGACCGGCGATCGCGATTTGATGACCGTCGTGACAAATCGTGGTGCCAAGAAAACGATTTCAACCGCCAAGTACCGCATCACATCGCGAGGCGGACGAGGCAACGAAATCCAGAAGAACGGAAAGATCGAAGAGATCGTCACGCAACCCCCCGGTGCGCCGCCCATTTTGGAAGACGAGGAATGAGTCCTCACTGGACGCTATTACCTAATACCTAACCCCTAAAACCTGCTCCCCCCATGTCTACCGCAACTAAACGATACGGCGCCGACGACATCACCGTTTTGGAAGGGCTTGAGCCCGTTCGAAAACGTCCCGGAATGTACATCGGCGGCGTCGGCATGCAGGGACTGCATCACTTGATCTGGGAAGTCGTCGACAACAGTGTCGACGAAGCGATGAACGGTCATGCCACCGAAATTTCCGTCACGCTTCATAGCGATGGTCGTACGGTGACGGTATCCGACAACGGTCGTGGTATCCCCGTCGATCGGAACAGCAAGACAAAAAAATCGGCGCTCGAAACGGTGCTGACGGTGCTGCACGCGGGCGGTAAGTTCGACGAGGGAAATTACAAAACAGCCGGTGGTTTGCACGGCGTCGGTGCATCGGTCGTCAACGCACTGTCCAAAGAACTTGTCGCAGTGGTCAAACGTGACGGTGCTCAGTTCCGGATGACTTTCGCCAAAGGCCAGCCAACCAGCAAGTTGCAAAAATTGAAGGGTGCCGTTCGAGGCACCGGAACGACGATCACGTTCACGCCCGATCCAACAATCTTCCCTAAAACCGATTTCGACAGTGGACTGATTCGGTTGCGGTTGGAAACGGCCAGCTTTCTGCATCGTGGTGTCAAAGTCACCTATGTCGACGAATCGGCAAAGACGAAAGACACGTTCCATCACGAAAACGGGATTGTCGACTTCTTGGGCAAAGTGCTGAAGGAACGAAACGCACGCCCGATCCACGAACTGCCCTTCACGCTTCGAAAAGACGATTCCGAAGCCCGTGTCGAGGTCGCCGTTCAGTGGACCGAATCAACCGACGAACATGTTCGCAGCTACGTCAACGGTATTCCCACCGGCAGTGGCGGCACCCACGAAAATGGTTTTCGCAGCGGACTCAATAAAGCCGTTCGCAACTACATCGACACGCACTCGTTGACGCCAAGAGGTGTCAAAATTGCGACCGAAGACATTCGCGAGGGCATGGTGGGAATCCTTTCGATCTTCATTTCGGAACCGCAATTCCAAGGTCAAACGAAAGACAAACTCAATAACTCGGAAGTTCAAGCGGTTGTTGAAGCAGTCGTTCGACCGGCGATGGAACAGTGGATGAACAATAACCGCAGCGTGGCCGATTCGGTGATCGCGCGGATCATCGCTGCAGCCCGTGCTCGCGAAGCATCTCGTGCTGCATCCAATGCGATTTCGCGCAAAGGTGGTAGCAAGCGGACCATGTTGCCGGGCAAGTTGTCGGACTGTGTTTCAGGCGGCAAAGGTGATTCGGAACTCTTCATCGTCGAAGGTGACTCGGCCGGTGGCAGTGCCAAGCAGGGCCGCGATCGGAACCACCAAGCGATTTTGCCGCTGCGTGGAAAGGTGCTCAACACCGAAAGCGCAACCCTCAAGAAGATCCTCGAAAACAAAGAAATCCAGGACCTCGTCGCCGCCCTTGGTTGCGGAATCGGGGCGAGCATGGACTTGACCCAGCTTCGTTATGACCGGGTCGTGTTGCTTGCTGATGCGGACAGCGACGGTCACCACATCACGACTCTGTTGCTTACATTTTTCTATCGTCACATGCCTTCGCTGATCGCGGCCGGGCGGTTGTACATTGCCGTTCCGCCGCTGTACCGAGTCGACATTGGCAAGGAAACGTACTGGGCCGCCGATGAACCCGACCGCGAACGCATCATCGCCGAGCATGGAACTCGTGCGAAGCCAGAAATCACGCGGTTCAAGGGACTTGGTGAGATGATGCCCAAGACGCTTTGGGACACGACTCTAAACCCTCGCACCCGGCGGATGGTCAAAGTTGAAATTGACGATCACTTAGAAACCGATCGAGTGATCAGCGACTTGATGGGCCGCGATGCATCGGCTCGATTCCGTTTCATCATGGAACGCGCCGAAGACGCTGAAGCGATTGACGTGTAACGTCGGCAAGCTTGCCAGCGTTACTTCAGTTCGAGCAATCGTTTCGATTCGTTGACCAAAAAGTCGATGTCCATGAACGGCTCGTAACCGATGTCTTGCCAGCGGACGTTGCCCGCCGCGTCGATCAAGAATGTTCCATGCAGTGGCTGGGATTCGAAATCATCCCAGCAACCGAACGATTTGAAAACGTGTTGTTTGGCATCAGACAACAGCGGAATCGACATTTTGGCTTCGAAGTTGTCTTGCCCGGTTTTTAGTTCTTCGACGGTTTCCGAGCTGATCGCGACAAGCTCGATCCCGAGGTCCTTGAACTCTTGGGTCTTGGGTTCCATCGCGTGCAATTGTTCCATGCAGTGCAAGCAACCGAAGCCTAGATAGAAGACCAAGATGCGTGGCTTTCCATCGAATTCGTCGCCGGCCACCAGTGTTCCGTCGGCCCGCTTGGCGCCCCACGATTCGGCTTGGTAAGGATGCCAACGAAACGGGCCTAGTTGATCCAGCGGTGGTCGATCGCCCAGATCCGCTGCGGGTTTTGACGTGATTCGCCAATCGCCGTCGATTTTGGCATGTGCTGCAACCGGACCCAGCCTCGCCAAGATCGGCGTATCGATATCGGCGACGGCGGCAACGCTGCGCAGTGTTTCGAATTCTTTGGTGGCTTCTTCCTGCTTGCCACTTTCCCACAACAAATCCACAAGCACGGCCAACGGTCGAACTTGGGATGGGCTGTCTTTCACGGCCTTGCGGACAAGCTTGATTGCGTCATCATGCTCGCCTGTTCGAGCAAGCCATCGAGCCTCGAGCACTGGATCAAGTTTCGCGTTCTTGGCACTTCTCTTGAATGCAGCCGCATCCTTATGGCGACTGGCCGAGGCGGCCGAAACGCGAGCAATGATCTTAGTCAGTTCCGCGATGTGCTTCTTGATTTTGTCTCGCGACGGCAGTTCCGGTGTGTCTTCTTGTTCTTCTGTCGTGGTGTTTTCGTTTTTCTTCGTTTTTTGTTCCGCCAAGTCTAGTAGTTGCCCCTGCAATGCGAGACGGCGCCGCTGGAGTGCTCGTAGTGTGCGGGCTCCTTCGGCTGGCTTTCCGAGTTTCGCTTTGAACTGAGCAACGGCCGACCATCCCATCCAGTCCTCTTGAAAAGTCGCGTTATCGGTGGGCACCAAATAGTCACCGCCCGATTCATGCAGTAATTCGTCCCACAACTCATACTGCGTCAAAGTTTGAATCAAGCGTTCGCGGCCGAATTTGGCACTGCCGCCCTTGGACATTGTGTTGTACTTGGGATGTCGAGGCAGCGAGATTAAGTTCCGGGACAAATCTAAAGCATCATCGACGCGTCCGACAAACAGCAGGTTGCGTACCAGCCATTCGTTATTGTGCGCGAAGTTGTGGATTTGGTCGGGCATCAAATGCGATTGGATCATGTGCGAGTGATCCACTCGGGCCGACGCTTCTTGTTGCCACGCCGCGTCGTTGTACCGTTTCAGCTTCGAATAGATGTGACCCGGCATGTGCCACATGTGGGCAATCCCTGGACTTGATGGACCACACTTGGCGGCTGATTCAAGTGCATTATCGGGATGTTTGGAATCCCAAAGGTGAATGCCATAGTGATGAGCTGGGTGCATCGGGTTGGCGTCAACGATTTGACGAAGCAGCGCATCAACGGCAAGGCGGCTGGTTAGCTTGACGCCGTCACGGTCACCCAGCCAAAGTGACAACACCAGGAATGCTTTCGCCTCGATGTCATCGGGATATTGGTGCAGAATTTCCTCGAGGTCACTTAAGTATCGCTCGGTTCGGTTCTGTTTAGCTTCTTTCTTTTCGTCCTTGCTGCGTTTGTCTTCATCGTCAAAGACTTTTTCGGTCATCCGGTCAAGAGCTTCGATATAGAGTTTTTCGCGTTTGCTGGTGTCGGAATTGCGAAGCTTCATGGCTTCATCGATGAACCCGCGAGCTCGCTTTTGGTTATTGATGTTTGCCATGGCCATTCCCCAGTAGGCGATCGCCATGGCCGGATCTTCGCTAGCAGCTTGCCGAAAGGATCGCTCGGATTCTAGGTACCAAAATCCGTGCAGTTGCGCGATGCCCTGTTCGAAAAACTGCTGGGCGGATCCTGACTTGGTTGATGTTGGAAATGTGATTTTTGGCATGCCGGCAAGGATCTGACCCGCCTGCCGCGGCCCCTCGTTGAATGCCTCGCCATGATAGCTGTGCCCGGCTTCGACTTCGTCTGGCCCAGCGAGGTCATCAGAGCCGTAGATTGTGTTTGCCAATAGGCACACGAATAGGAGCGTTGCGGTCGGGAAAATGCGTAGCAGCATGGGTGGGATTCGCGGGGGAATGTTCGGCGGGAGTGGACGCCCGCATTGTAATCCCGATTCGCGTTTCGAGTTGCATTGGACGGCAAATCGACATCCATTCGTCGATCCTGGGTTCGACCGTGATCGAGCTACCGAATAACGTCCAAGTCGAGATTGCCGCTGGATAGTCGAAAGCGGACATCAGCAAGTGCGGTGGCTTCTGTCGCATCGTGAGTAACGTGAAGGATCGTAACGCCGGTTTCGCGATTGATTGACCGAAGCAGTGATTGCAAAGTCGCACGTGTTGATTCGTCCAGTGCGCTGAGCGGTTCGTCAAGCAACAGTGCGTCGGGTTGGAACGAAAGTGCGCGGCCGAGTGCAACTCGTTGAGCTTCTCCGCCACTAAGCCGGGCGGGTTTTCGCGACATTAAATGAGAAATGCTGAGACGCTGGACCAGGGGATCGACCGATTGTGCAATCAATTTTTGAGATTGGCCGCGCAGTCGTGGAGCAAACTCTAGGTGTTCTCGCACCGTCATCGTCGGGAACAGAGCCAAGTCTTGGGGGACGTAGCCGACGTTTCGTTGACTTGGCGACATTGTCGTCACATTGCGATCGCCGACGACGATGGTTCCTGCGCTCGCCGAACGCAAACCAGAAATGGCTTCCAGAATCGTGGTCTTTCCCACGCCCGATTCGCCCATCAATACGGCGTATTGGCCGGGCTTGATGCAAAGGTTGATGTCCACCAACGCGAAGTCACCAGCAACAACATGCAGTTTGTTTAATTCAATCATTGCGTTCAATCACTGCAACGTGTCCTTGGTGATGCCGTTGCCGATCAAACGCATTCCGACCAGGACCGCAATTGCGATTCCCACCATCAATAGAGAGACCGCGACTGCGGATCCAAGTTCACCAACGCTCATTTCCAAGTAGACGCTGGTTGATAGGACTTCTGTTTTCATTCGGGTCGCTCCGGCGAAAACCAAGATTGGGCCAAACTCGCCAAGCGATCGTGCCCAGGCGATGGTGGTCGCGGCGATCATCCCCGGCCCGGCTTGCGGAAGCGCCACGTAAAAGAACGCTTGTCCGTGATTGCAGCCCAGCGTGCGGGCGACGTCCTCGGCCCGTCGGTCGATCTGCGCAAACGTTCCTCGCATCATTCGGACGGCGAACGCGCATGCGACACAGAACTGTGCCAGCACGATCGCCGGCCAATGGTGAGTCACAGCAACGCCTGTGGTGTCGCGCAGCCACGACTCCAGTGTCCAATCGCCAACTGGCAGGTGAAATAGGATCAACAAACTCAAGCCAAGGACCAAGGGCGGAAGAACCAATGGGACGTCCACGATCAAATCCACGATCACGCGACCTGGAAATCGAAATCGTGATAGTAGATACGCTAGTGGCGTGGCGACCCAGATCGACGAAATCGCGGATACCGTGCAGGTCAACAGCGTCAATCGAATCGACGCTAGGATTTCAGGCTTTGAAATCGCTTGCCGAAAATGATGAATCGAAGTGAAGGAAACATCGGCTAAGATCAGCAACACAATCAGGCCGACGAAGCACGATGACAACCCCACCATCACGATAAAGAACGGTACATCGGAACGCGGTTTCATGGGCGGCTTTCCTCGGCCGAGTGAAAGCCAAATTCACGATAGATCGCTTGGCCGCCTGCCGTGCTCAACAGAAACTCGGCAAACTCGATCGCGTGATCGGGTTGGTCGCTCGACGATAGGACGCCGATCGATACTTTTGCCGCCTGGCCATCGAGTTGTTTGATTCGAACCGCTTGAAGGTCGGGATATTGGTTCAGCATCACGTCAAAGATGACCCCTACATCAGCCGACCCTAGCACGACATCGTTGGCGACTTCGGTCACCGATGTGTGGTAGGTGTCGGTGGCACGATCAAGTTCTTCCCACCGGCCGATCGATGTAAGTTGGTCACGGGTCAGACGACCGACGGCGGCAGTATCGGGATTGGCCTGAGACAATCGCACATCGAGGCGGCTGAGATCGTCAAGGTTCGCAATCGATTTGGGATTGTCGCGCCGCACGACCGCGATGATGTTCATCGACGCGATGGCAAACGAATCGCTGACCCGGCCATCTGCCACAGCTTGCAATAAGTAGCTGTCGTCGGCCGGCAAGAACAAGTCGCCCGTGTTCGTGATTTCGATGGACGACATCAGGGTTTGAGATCCGCCGTATTGCACAATGACTTCGCAACCGCCTTGGCGACGATACTGGCGACAACATGCTTCGATAACGCTGCGATTACTGGACGCACAATACAGCATCAACGGACGGCGACCGCTGGTCGATGATCCCGCTGGATGGGTGCGATCGGTGCCGATTAGGATTCCCAGCGACAGGCTCCAAAGAAGAATCGAACCGCCCATCGCGGCGATCAATTTCGATCTTCCGGTCATAACGTTTGGTGTTCCAAAGTGGGGGAGGTCTCGTCACAGGTCAAGCTGAAAATACCGTATGATTCAGCGCCCACGGCATATCTTAGCAACGGGCACGCGGGACCGGCACCAATGGACTTGGTTGTCGTTTGCAACCGAATCGTCCAGCGGTAACCCCGCGACAGAAATTGAAGGCTAGATCGGATGAGCGTTGTATTGGTAATCGGTTGCGAAGACGAGTTTCGTTTGGCCCTGTCTTGGTGCAAGCGACTGGCTCGCAATGATGAAACACTCATTCGGATTGCGATTCGAGGGCTGGATCGGAACGTTCTGACCGAACAAATCCGCCGAACCGCAGCTGAACGTTTGGAAGTTTCTTCGGATCGCTTGACGGTGGACACCGTTGACGAGTCAGTTGACGCGGTATTGGAGTACCTTGCCGAATCGCACGCCAAAAGGCTGCTGATTTGTTACCAGTCCAACGACCACAGTTGGCAGCAAACGCTATTCGAGCGTGCGACCTGTGACGTTCTATGGATTCACGTGGGCAGCGACGTCGGTTCAGAATCGATCGGTCGAATCTATGGCATCGATAGCGGCAAGGAATCGATTTCGACCCGGCTTGGGGAATCGATGCTGGGCGTTGCTTCAGACGAATCCTATCGTTTCGAAGGTGATGAATCGAATGATCTGGCGGCGGATGCTGCCGAGGGTGATTTGGTCTTGGTGGGCGTTGATCCGCTAAGTGATTCAGAATCACTTTATCGATGGGCCAGAAAGCGAATATCGCAGTCGTCGGTGGCTAACTTTGCTGTCGTGCGAGATGGCGATACGCTGATCGACAACGCCGCGGCGAGAATTCGAAAGTGGTTTGCATCCATCGCGCCACCGATGGATCGCGAACAGCGGACGGCGCTGGCGCAAGACGTCGAAATTGGATCGCGGCCAAATTTAGAATTCTTTGCCCTAATCTCTGCTGCGGCGATGATGGCCGCGTTTGGATTAGTGCAAGACTCGGCGGCTGTCATCATCGGCGCGATGCTGATTGCACCGTTGATGACGCCAATCTTGGGTGCTGGTTTAGCGCTCGCTCATGGTAACCGGCCGCTGTTTCAGTCATCGCTGTTGACGATTGTGCTCGGTTTCATCGGCGCGCTTTTATCCAGCATCTTGATGGGATGGATGGTGGGGCTGTTTCAAGAACTGAAGGCGACTGACGAGATGTGGGCGCGATGTCGACCCTCGCCACTCGACTTTGGTGTCGGGATGATTGGCGGACTTGCGGCGTCGTATGCCCGCACACGGACGCACTTATCATCGGCGCTTGCTGGTGCAGCGATTGCTGCGGCTTTGGTGCCACCGATTTCCACTGCTGGTTTGCAGATTGCCATGGGAAACTGGTATCCGACCGAGAAAGGATTTCCGATTGCCGGACCGCTGCTACTGGTTTCGGTCAACGTGCTGACGATCATGATTGGATCGTCGTTTATCTTGTGGGCACGTGGGATGCGCAGTGAGACCAAAATTGATGCTCGGTCACGGTGGTCGTTGCGAGTCTTGGCGAGCCTTTTGTGTATCGTGTTGTTGGCACTAATCTGGCTTCTGCGTTGGTCCGAAGCCGAGATGTCACTCGGGCAATGACACGTCGCTGGCGTCGACATAGCCTTGGCGAATTTGGATGGCCTCGTCTTTGCGTTTGATAAACGCATCCAACACGGTGGGATCAAAGTGAGTTCCGCGACCGTCGGTCAAAATTTCCAGGCACTTATCGACCGGAAATGCTGCTTTGTACGGCCGCTGCGAACTGAGTGCATCGAAGACATCGGCGACTGCAACGATCCGTCCTTCGATGGGGATGTCTTTTCCTGCAAGTCCGTTGGGATAGCCCGATCCATCCCACTTTTCGTGGTGAGTCGCTGCAATCACTGACGCTAGCTTCAGCACCGGCGACGTCGTGGAACTCATGATTTGCATTCCGACCGACGTGTGTTGTTTCAGTCGAATCGATTCTTCGTGGCTTAGCGGGTTGATGATTCGGCGACCGATTCCACAGTGGCCGCGCATGATCTCGAACTCATGCGGGTCCAGTTTTCCGGGCTTGTGCAAGATCGCGTCGGGGACGCCAATCTTTCCGACGTCATGCAATTGAGCAGCCTGTTCGATCAAGTCGATCGCGGCGCGAGGAAACCCAAGTTCATCAGCGATCAGCGCGGCGTATCGTCCCACGCGAAGCACGTGTTGTCCGGTATCATCGTCACGGTATTCACCGGCTCGAGCGAGGCAGTGAATGGCTTCTTGGCGTGAACGGATCAATTCGCGGGTTCGAACGCGGACCTGTCGTTCAAGTTGTTCGGAATACTGAGCCAAGTGATCCTGATAAGCTTTTACGGCCAATACGTTTTCGACGCGCAGAATCAGCTCGCTGGGGTCGACAGGTTTGGCAAGAAAATCAGAAGCGCCCGAACGCAATGCTTGCAGTTTTACCTCGGGCGAAGTGCTGGCGGTCAACACCACGGTCGGAATCAGCTTGAGTTCCGTATCGGATTTCATCGTTTCAAGAATCTGTAACCCGGATACCTTGGGCATATTGATGTCAAGCAATACGATGTCGGGGCGTTGGTCTCGGATCTTATCGATCGCAAGGGTCGAGTCCGTGGTGGTGATGAAGTTTGAAAACCCGTCTTCTTCCAAATAGGCACGCAAAATTTCGATGTTGGTTGATTCGTCATCCACGATCATGACTTGCGATTCTCGGACGGCCAAACTGCTCCGCTCGGCAGAGGCAGGCGAAAAATCAACGCCCAAGACCAACGTGCTTTTCGTTGGGTCCTGGTCGGAAGCGCTGAATGTGTCAGGAATTGGAGTGATGTTGATCATAGGGATTCGAGTGCTCTTTTCCGAAATTGCCTTCTAGTCCTAAAGTCTAGGCCGGTACAGAGACATTCCAGAAGTTGTGGGGCAGAGTGATACGAATTCGTACTTTGACAGGAGGGTTGTAACAGTTCGTTGGGTTGTAGACGGCACTTAGTGATCGGGCAGCGAAGCTCGTCAAGGGTTTCGCCTGTGATCTATTTTGTCGATCGTATTGATGACGCGGGCGACTACCAGTCCCGGTGGTTCATCTGACGCAAATGGTTTGTCGGTTGGCGGCTAAGTCGCGTTTGATTCCGTACAGTCAACGGATTCGGGCACTTCGATTCGTGCTCTCATTTCGCGAAGACTGACTAGGGTTTGGCGTATTTCTTCTAGGTCACCATCCGAGCCCAGGGTTTCTAGGTGAGCCGCGCGTTCGGACATTCCTGCGAACCCGCAGTTGCCACTTGAACCTTTCAATGAGTGACCCATTTCGGTCAGCAAGGATCGGTCTTCGTCAACGATCGCTTTTTCGATCATGTCGAATCGTTCGTCGAGTCGGTCGACGAATTGGGCGACGATTTCTCGGAACCGCTCTTTGTGGATCGGCAGGGTCGAACGAATTGGTTCGTTAACGGATTCTTCAGGGGCCGGCAAAGCGTCAAGCATTTGGATTTGAGCAACGCCCGTTTCGATGCTGACCTCGAGTCCTGCGATTTCTGCGAGCATTGAAATCAATCGATCAAAGTCGACGGGCTTGGTGAGAAATCCTGTGCAACCGGCATCCAGGCATTCTTGTTCGGCGTGCTGCATTGCATGCGCGGTCAAGGCAATGATGGGTTTGTCATAGCCTTGATCTCGCAACGTTCGTGTTGCGGTGTACCCATCCATGATGGGCATTTGCATGTCCATTAGGATCACGTCCCATTCCTCGGCGGTTGCCAACTGCACGGCTTCGAGTCCGTTTTCCGCTGTCTTGTACAACGCGCCAGCCTCACCCAAAATGACGCTCATCAATTCGCGGTTTTCTTGGCCGTCATCGACTAATAGGACTCGCATGTTGGGCAATCGAATCGCAAGATGCGTTTCGCTTTCGGTGGCGGATTCCAGTTCTTCGATGTTGGGATAATGCAGTTCAACTTCGCTTTCGCAAGGGGCGTTGATCGTGACTGTGAATACACTTCCCTCGTTCACGCGACTGGTGACGGCGATACCGCCGCCGAGCGCTTCGGCGAATCGTTTGCTGATCGACAGCCCCAGTCCTGTGCCGCCAAAACGACGGGTCACGCTAGCGTCGGCTTGCGAGAATGGGTTAAAGATTTTTTCGGTGGACTCGGCTGTCATGCCGATGCCCGAGTCAACGACTTGGAAAACCATGACAGGGTGACCGCCGGTGTTGTCCCATCGCGTGACAATTTTGACCCCGCCGTTTTCGGTGAACTTGATTGCGTTGCCGGCCAAGTTCGTCAGGATCTGCCGCAAACGGGCAGGGTCGGTCTGGACGGTCCTGGGGATCATTCCATCAAATTCGTATTCCAACGTGATCGATTTTTCTTCGGCACGAATTCGCATGACCGTGACGACTTCCGCGACGATGCGATCGACTTCGGTCGCAATGGACTCGATTTCCAATCGGTCGGCTTCGATCTTGGAAAGGTCCAAGATGTCGTTGATCAAGTTCAGCAGGTGCGTGCCGCTCGAGTGAATGGTGTTGAGATGTTTTCGACGCTTGCTTTCGTCGTGTTCGATGTTCCGCTGCAAAACTTCGGTGAAGCCCAAAATGGCGTTCATCGGAGTGCGGATTTCGTGACTCATATTGGCCAGGAACGCGCTTTTGGATTGGTTCGCCGCTTCGGCAGCGTCACGCGCCTTGGCAAGTTCGAGTTTGTTTTCTTCCAAGACTGTGATGTCTTCAAGCGTGACCATCGTGCCGCAGCCAATGATGGGCGTGCTGTTGACGTTCAACGTGCGATGGTGGTCACCGACTTTGATTTTCATCAATCGGCCGTTTACCATCTGGCCAGTTCGCAGGGACTCGTCCCATGGCAGTTCGCCTTCGCAGATCCAAGGAATCGAGGATGTTTTTTGACCCTCAGTTTCTTTCACGTCACGCTGCAAGCAATCGGCAAGCAATTGATTGACCAAGATGATTCGATCGCGATCGTCGATCAGCAGAAGACCGACGCCCAAGCGATTAAACGTATCACGCACATGTTTCGGAGCCGCGCCGTGCGGGTCAAGGCTTTCCAACGCCTTACGCAGAAAGAACGAAAACTGAATCAGGCAGGACGGTATCAGCACGATCATTAGCCACGCGGGTGCCCAATAATTCAAACCCCAGAATCCACCGGTTGATTGGAATGCGACTTCTAAACGTCCGAATCGTTCACCGTTTCGAAACACGGGAACCGACATGTGATCCGCATCCACGTCGGCACCAACTGTCCATGCGGTGTCGTGAGTTTCGGTAGCGACCAACAGGTCACCTTCGTCCGATCGAAAACCGATGCTGGCGATCTGTTGGTCTCGAGCGACGATCGACAGCAGGACCATGTTGAGTGCCTCAGATTTTTCTTCGGCCATCAAAACGGTAGCGTTGATCGCTAACGCTTCACAAAGTTTCGAACGACCGTGTAGGATTTCACGCTGCTCGTTCGGAAAGAACCCAAACGCGCTGGCGCACAGCAGCGTGCCGACCATCAGTCCGACAAGGCCGAACGAGATACGGAGGCGAATCGGTATTCGTGAGTAAAGACGTTTCATGGTGAGTCGTTAGGTGGGCATCGTGATCGCTGATTTCGCAATCGCTGGTCACGATGGATAGGTGAGGTTAGGTTCCGTCGGAATCGTTATTTGACTGGTTGTCGAGGGCCTCGCTGCGGCGAGCCATGAGTTCTTCGAGAGATTCGTTATCGGATTTTTCTCCCGATCCTTGCATGATCAGTAACGGGTCGACAGCGCGCCAGGCCGGCATCTGAGCCAGCAATCCAGACGCCAGAACACCGCTTCGTAATGCCCAAGCAATGACACCGACGGTCACGCTAGAGGCCGCTGCTCCGGTTGCGCCTACGACGATCAGGTCACCTTGGATTTGGGATTCAAGCTGGTTTCGATGTTGGTCCAATTCGTTCCACATCGCGCCCGGTTGGGTTAGCAAAATGTAGTTCAGTTGGGACTGCGTCAATTCGGATTGCGTGTCAAGAACGTTGCTTCGGGATTCAGAATCTTTGGAGCTTTGGCGATCTTCTTCGTTGAGAGAATTTCTGGAATCGATATCGCTTCCGTCTTGGGAAAGGATTGCCGCCAATGCCGCTGGATTGCTCGACTGAGCAACCGTCGACGAAGTGTAGGAAGCCTCGACGGCGGTCGGCATCACCATGTTTGGTTTGTCGTCATCGTCGTCATCGGAATTTTTTGAGGTGACGATGCCGCTGACGATCACGTTTTTGTCGCTATCGGAATCGCTAGATGCCTCTTTGCCAGAGTCGTCATCCGAGTCGCCCGACGTGCTGGTCGAATCCGTTGATTTCGAAGCATCCGGTAACAGTCCCGACGGCAGCAACGGAACGGTGGAGGATTCCCTAGCATTGACCGTCAATACGAACGATGCATCCCTAAAGAGGCCCCCGATGTCGGTTGCTCGCACTATCACGTTGACGGTGGGTTCAGTATCGAAGGCCAACGATTCCGTGCTCTTTAGTTTCAGTTGGCCGGCAATGATTTCGAACCTTGCATCGTCAACGGACCAAGTGTGTAGGTCACCGGCATCGGGATCGATGGCTGTTAGAGTCCCGACGAACGCCCCGGCTGCAGATTCCGCGACGCTCGAATTGTCGAGATTGATTCCGGTCGGCGCCTCGTTAGACGGACCGATGTTGACGTTATACGACGCAGAGTCTTCTGGATTACCAGCGATCGCCGGGTCATCGATGCTGACGGTGACGTCAAGCGAGTCGTTGGTTTCAAAGTCCAGCGACGCGTTGGCAATCAGTCGTAGTTCATTGCCGACAATTTCAAAACTCGCCGCATCGTCTCCCGACAACGTCAATGTTTCACTGCCAAGTCCATCGTCGCTGATCACGATCGTAGCGATCACAATCGCCGTGCTGGTGTCGGTGTTTTCATCCAAGTTCGTGACGATTGGCGTCAGTGAGATCGACGGAGCTTCGTTGATGTCACCAACCGTGATCGTATGGGCGGCGGAGTTGTCAGGGCTTCCGGGAATTGACGTGTCGTCGACGTCCACCGAGACATCAAGCGATGCATTCGATTCAAAGTTGAGCGATGCACCGGCGATCAGGCGAAGTTGATTACCGACGATTTCGAACATTGCCGCATCCGCGCCCGACAACGACAACGTTTCAGATCCCACCGAATCGTCCGTCACGGTGATGGTTGCCACGACGATCGCCGACGTGGTGTCGGTGTCTTCATCCAGGTTGGCAACCACCGGCGTGAGTGTGACGACGGGAGACTCGTTGATGTTGTTGACGGTAACGGTGTAGTTCGCAGAATCATCTGGATTGCCAGCGATCGCCGGGTCATCGATGTTGACGGTGACGTCAAGTGAGTCGTTGGTTTCAAAGTCCAGCGATGCGTTGGCAATCACTCGTAGCTCATTGCCAACAATTTCAAACATCGCTGCATCGTTGCCCGACAACGTCAACGTTTCACTGCCCAGTGCATCGTCGCTGATCACAATCGTGGCGATGGTGATGGCCGAGCTGGTGTCGGTGTTTTCATCCAAGTTCGTGACGATTGGCGTCAGTGAGATCGATGGAGCTTCGTTTTGGTCGGTTACGTCAATCGTCAGCGTTTCGTCGTAAATGTTCGTTGCCGAATCAATGACGCGGACGACGACGGAATACGAGCCTTGTCGTTCAAAGTCCACGATCCCATCGCTGAGAACAAGCTCATTGGATCCGTTGATTGTGAATTTTGTTTCATCGGCACCACCTACGACTACCCAAGTGAACGTTTCGCCAACGTCAGAGTCGGTCGCGGTAAGCCCACCAAGGCTGATTCCAGCCGTCGTGTCAGTGTTCTCGGTCACCGAGAAAGTGTTTGGGGCGATGTCCGTGGGCGCAGCATTGGTGACTGTATAGAAGAGTTGTAGCTGCGGCGCCGATGCACCTTCGCTGCTGGAATACGTGTACGAGTTTCCGCTGGTGTTTTCGCTGCCGAGGATCAAACCATGGTTGACGGTTGATCCCATCACCCACTCTTGAACAAGTGTGGTGATGTTCCAGGCATGTTGACCGGTGGTGGTGGCGTTGAAGGTCGCGACCGCAGTTGTGTCAAACGTGCCGCCGTTCCAAGTTGCCGTATTGGTTCGATTGTCCCAGCTAGGGAAACCAGTTGCACCGTCTTGGTTGCCTTGGACCCATGACTCGGTGACTTCGTAGACACCGATGTCGAATACACCCGAGCCGGCGGTTGCTTGCATCGTTAAGTTTGCCCCGGTAATCGTGGCGCCGACCGGAATGCTGCTGAAATCAAACTGCAATAGAATGCGTGAATCGCCGATGCTGCCGCCCAAATGGTCGATCACCAACGTTTCGGAGATTCCATAGTTGAAGTCGGATTGGTTTTTGTTGAGATAAGTATCGTTCGACGGTGTGAGCACCTGGGTCGGAGTCTCGACTACATCGGTGATGGTCACGCTGTGACCGGCCGAATCGTCGGGCGATCCAGAAATCGTCGCGTCGTCGATTTCGACCGTGACGTTCAGCGTTGGATTGGTTTCAAAGTCAAGGTTTACGCCGGCTTTCAAACGAAGATCGTTTCCGACGATCTCAAAAAAGGCGGCGTCCAATCCCGACAGCGATAGCGTTTCGTTGCCCAGTGCATCGTCGGTGATGGTGATCGTTGCAACCACGATCGCCGAAGTCGTGTCGGTGTCTTCGCTCAAGGTTGTGATCACGGGGGTCAACGAAACGCTAGGCGCTTCGTTGACATCCGTGATCGTAAGGGTGTGCGAGGCCGTATCATCGGGGCTGCCGCCGACGGCCGGGTCATTGACGTTGACCGTGACATCAAGCGTGCTCTTGGTTTCAAAATCGAGCGCCGCGCCCGCGATCAGCCTTAGATCATTGCCGACGATTTCGAACAGTGACGCATCACTCCCCGACAGCGTTAAGGTATTGGTTCCCAAGGCATCATCGGTGACCGTGATCGTCGAGACGACGATCGCCGATGTGGTATCCGTATCTTCAGCCAGTGTCGTTGTCGCGAGGCTCAGCGAAACGGTGGGAGCCTCGTTGATGTCGGTGACAGAAATGGTCAACGTTTCGATGAATGGGTTTCCACTGGAATCGGTGACACGCACGTCGACCACATAGGAGGACTTCGTTTCGTAGTCGAGCACACCGTCGGTGAGGATCAATTCGTTGTTGGATGCTCCGCCGATCGAGAAGCGAGCTTGATCAGCGCCTCCGACGACTGCCCAAGTAAAGGGGGCGCTCGAGTCCGCGTCGGTGGCTGAGAGTACGCCGATACTGTTTCCGCCCGTTGTGTTTGTGTTTTCGTTGACGGTGGAATTGGAAATCGCAATGTCGGTGGGCGCCAGGTTCACCGGCATGGAAATGGTCAGCGTTGTCGTTGCAACTTCGCTGACCGAAATGCCGTCGTTGGCAACAAACGTGATGGTGCGACTGGTGCCAGTCGCCGGATTGATGCTGTTGTTGTAGGTGACGGTGCGAAGGACTTGCTGGTAGCGAGCTAACGTGTCCGAGCCTGAAAGCGTGAGCGTGCCAGCGGAGTAGTTTGCCGTGATTGAAGTGCCCGACGTATTCGCCGATAGCACTTCATTAGCGCCGTTTTGTCGATCAGTGATCTTGATCGTTAGCGATTGCAGATGGGTGCTGTCAAAGTCGATAATCGTGGCGTCCGTGTCGGCCACCGAGACCGCTCCGCCGCCATTGACAAAGGTTTGTGCAAAGTCATTGCCGGATGTTCCCGAACTGTTGTTCGCGTCAAGGTCTAGCGTTGGCGATTCAAGATGGAACTGACGCGAGAATACTCCACTGGTGTCTGTATTTCCGGATTGCGTGCCGTTTCCGCTCCACGTCACAACAAAGTTGTCCATGTCTAGCATGGCGACGGATGCAAACTGTTGGTCGCCGGTGGTGCTGATGTTGACCTGCGAGGCGGCCGCGATTGCGCCGCTGTCCGCGTCGTATCGGCGGAACTTCACTGAACTTCCGTCTCCGTCGCCGTTATCGTCGCCATGATAAACGACAACGAAGTCGCCATTGTCAGCCATCGCAATCGACGGTTGCGTGTTGTCCGAACTAAATGACTGGTTGCTCACTTGGAAAAGTGACAATCGCTCGGTTCCATCGGTGTTGAAAGAACGTCCCCACACACCGGCGCCTAGTCCAACTAGTCCGTTGGTTCGGTAGACGACCACGGCCCGACCAAGCGAGTCGATCGCAACAGTTGGCCCCATCGCTGGGGCCACGTTACTGTCAACCATGACGTCGTCATGGAGAGCTGTTCCACCGGCGGCAAAATGGCGAACATAGATTTCGCCTGCGGATTCCCAAGCGATCGCAAATTGTCCGCTGTCGTTGATGGCGACACTGGCTTCATTTTCGTCGCCAAGATCGTCAAAGTTGGCGCGTATTTCGGTGCCGTCGATCGCGGTCCCGTTTGCGTTGAATCGACGATAGAAAATTCCGTCGGTCTCACCAACGCCGTTGCCTTCCCAGGCGACGATGAAGTCACCGCTGCCGTTGACGGCAATGCTTGAGTTGGATTGGGTGCCACTTGTTGTGGTGTTGACCACGAAGTTGGCGCCGAGGGCGTTTCCGCTGGCGTCAAAGCGTTGGGCGTACACGTCTTGCGGTAAATCGAGGGCGTCGGTCAGCGTCCAGGTCACGACAAAGCTGCCGTCGTCGGCGGAACCGACGCGTGCCCATTTTTGATTGTTTGCTGGTAAGTCGGCGACGGTGATCTCGCCTGTTAACGCCATACCGGATGAATCAAAACGTCTCGCGTAGACGCCCCAACCGTCACCGTCTTGATTTAGACTTGACCACACGACGACATAGCTGCCGTCGTCTGCCATCGCGACGGATTGTTGGCTTCCCCGATCCTGGCCGCTTGTCTCTTGCGTTGAACTGGTTGTGGTGTTGACGCGGAATTCAGAAGTCGAACTCAGTTCACGTAGTTCAAATGCGCCGATATCAACCAGCGAGCTTCGTTCGACGCCACGCTGGTCATTGGTCGGTGCGCCCGTGGTGGTTCCTGCGTTGTAGGCAAGACTGGACGTTGTGATCGCGTGCGTCTTTCCAAAGCCGCCATTGTCGGTGAGTGAGCCCAGGTTCGCGCTCGAACCGACGATGTCGCTTCCAACGAATCCGCTGCCCCCCGTGACGTCTTGGATCAGGTTGAAGCCGAGGCTGTTAAATGAGCCCTGAACGTCTGCGTTCGCCGAGGATGCGGAGTTGTTCGAGATGATGGTGTTAACGATGCTGGTCGATCCGCCTTGTCGACGAATGCCGCCGCCGCTGCCGCCGTTGTTGAAGGCGATTGTCGAGTTCGTGATCGACGTGGTGCCGGTACTGTAGACGCCCCCACCGGACGAGAACGCGTTGTTGCCGCCGAGCGTAGCGTTGCTCATGTCCAGCGTCCCGGAATTGTAAATACCGCCACCTGAACCCGCTTGGTTTCCGCTGATCGTTACTCTCAGTAGGCTTGCGGTCCCGTCCAGGTCGATCCCACCGCCTCGCGTGGTCCCGCCGTCGCCGTTGTTTTGGATCACGACATCGGTAAGGTTGAGCGTGGCACTGGTGTTGACATAGATCCCAGCGCCAAACGCACCTCGGTTGCTCTGCACGGCTACGCGATTTAGGTTGACCGTGCCGTCCTCGATGTAAACGGCACCACCGTTACCGGTTGTGAATCCGTTTTGAATTGTCAATTCCGAAAACGCAACGGTCGCGGAGACGTTGTCAATGTGAAAAACTCGGTCTTGGGCACCGCCATCGATGATCGTATTGCCGGCGCCGTTACCGATAATGGTAAGACTCTTGTTGATATCCAAGTCACCGGTAAGTGTGCTGTTTTCGCCTGTGCCGGAAATCGCTAGGACATACGTTCCGGTCCCCAGGACGATCGTATCGCCGCTGCTTGCAGCAATGATTGCTTCGCGCAGAGATGTCACGCCATCGCTGCCATTGATCGTGTCGGCAAATGTGGTGACCGTGATGGTGCTGAGTTTTCCTAGCCAGTCCTGTTGCAGTTGGGCGCTGGTCGCGATTTCGGTTTCGATCGAACCGGTCGCGAATTCCAAATTCCAGTTGCCGCCAAACGAGGCGTGTCCCGTATCGTCGTCGCTGGCGGCGACATCGGCTTCGGTTAAGGTGCCAATCGCGTCGATCAGATAGCGACCATCTTCGGTTGCCGCCAAGTCGCAACCATAAATCAGAATGTCAGCGCTGGACGTCAATGCCGATTGCCATAAAGCAATCTGCGACGCATGCGCAGCAAGGTTGTTCGATCCAAGCGAAACGTTTCCAAGACGCACTGCGCCGTTTTCGGCGTGCGAGAACAGGTGCAGTGACGAGACTTCGCTGCGTCCGTCTAGGATTTCGTTGATCTGGTCGATGCCATCGCGATCGGCTTCCAGAACAAAGACTTCATAATTCTTTTCCGACGCACCAAGATCGTCCAAGATCTGATCGATGTTGGCAACATCCGAATTGATAAAGACGAGTTCAGTGGGCTGCGACGTATCCGATGCGGCCAGCTGTGCGATCGAGACCGATTCGGCTGTGGCGGACTCGTCGGACTGTTCTGGCTCGACTTCCATCACCATTGCGGCTTGGTCTTGGCCGTCCATGGCGCTGAAGTCGATTGGCGTGGCGCTGAACAGAATGCGAGGTTCAAGGCTGCTCAAACGCAATTGGGGACCAAGGCCGCAGCGACGCTGGGGACGAGCGAACAAACGGGTTCCCCGTGTGCTCCATTCGTCGATGGACATAAGCCATCGTCGCCAATCGTTCTGTCGTTTTGCCATCGCGTTCGAGTCAGTTCGTTTTTCAGGCGTGATACTTTACTGTCCGAGGGAAATGTAGGAGCTTCTAGCGGTCACGCTGTTTTCAATCCGGCGAATCAACCCAAAACCTTGCCCAACCGGAATCGCCGCGAGAGACTTTTCGGATCAAAACGGTTGTATGACACGTTTGTTGACCAAACGGATTGAAGTGAATGCGGTGAGTTTGCCGATTGACACGATTATGCACTCGTCCTGCATGGACTATGGCTGCTGATGCGCCGGCCCGATGGACCGGGAAACGTTGACTGGGAAACGGACGTGAAACTACGGAATTGCTGCAAACCGCTACTCTTTGCCATCGGTTCGATGGTTGTGGTAGCGACTGCGCATCCGAGCACGGCCCAGACGCCACAGCAGCCAGAGATTCAACGCACAGGCACACCCCAGCCGATTTCGATCGCGACGTTGCAAAAGGTTTGGGAGACATCGTCGACGCCGATCATGGTCCCGCCATCATCCCTGTCGCGTTCGATGTCATCATTCGATGACATTCCTCCACCGATCAGCCACGGACCTTTCGACGGCCAACTTCATTCGTATCGCGCCCGTGCCTATGGGATTCCCGACTCGCCTGAACCGATCGATGCTCAAGTCATCGAACAAAATCCGTATTCGGTCGTCTCGCTGGAAAACTGGTGGGATCCCTTACTGGCGGGTCCGCTTGGGATCGCACCGCAGACCATGCAAGTTGACGTTGGCGGGCTAGCGCAGACCGCCATCGCGTCGTCGCCATACATTCGCGGGATTTTGACGCAGCCGCACATCCGTCAAAACGATTTGGTCATTGCCGATGCCAACTTTGACACGCTCGCATTCGTTGAGGGCAAGTTCGCTGACACCAGCGACCCGATTGGAAGCTTGCTTACGACCGGTAACGCATTTGGTCGTTACCGAGACCAAACCTTCTCTTCGTCGATGGGGCTACGAAAGAAGGGGCACGCGGGGACTCAATTCGAGTTGATCCAGCGAGGCGGATTTCAAGACAACAACTCGACCTTTTTGGTCCCTAATCCACAGGGGACGACGAGGCTGGAAGTGAACGTCACTCAGCCGTTGATGAAAGATCGCGGTCGAGCAGTCAATGATATTCGTGTGCTGCTGGCTCGGATTGATGTTCAAATCGCCACGAGCGAAGTTCGCAGCAGTCTGGAAAGTCATCTGGTTGACGTCTCGGCAGCCTACTGGAATCTGTACCAATCGCGTGCCCAGTGGTTGCAGCGAAGCCGGTTGCTAGCCAATGCGTCCGAGCTCTCCGAGATTCTTCGTGCTCGAGGCGAAGTCGATGCATTCAAACGACAGATTCTTCGCGCCGATGCGGCCGTTGCTAGCCGTCGTGCGGACTTGGTCCGTAGCGAAACGGAAATTCGCAACGCGCAGGCACAGTTACGATTGCTGACCGGTGATCCGCAGTTGCTGCAAACCAACCGCTGGGAACTGTTGCCGTCGGAACGTCCATTGGTCGAAGCCGTCACGTTGTCGACCCGACAAGCGACCATCACGGCGCTTGATAATCGCACGGACATTGCCGAGTCAATTCGCAAAGTTCAAGCGACCTCGGCAGGGGTTGGCGTGGCCAAGAACCAAGTCTTGCCGCGTTTGGATTTGATTCTTAGCACTTATGTCGCGGGACTGGATACGAATTCAAACACCTTTGGTGCATTTGAGAATCAGTTTTCAACCGGCAGGCCAAGTTTTGCTGCAGGGTTGCTGTTTGAACGTCCCGTTGGCAATCGCGCGGCCGAAGCACGACTGAACCGGAATCGATGGGAACTGACTCGATCGATTTTTGAATTTCAACAGGCCGCCGAAACAGCGTTTACCGAAGTCGAAGTGGCGGTTCGCGAAACGCATACGGCGTTCAATGAAATGATCGCCAAAAAGCAGGCCATCGACGCAGCCAATCGCGAGGTTGACTATCTGAAGCAGCGTTGGCAGTGGCTGCCCGATCCGAACGAGTCGGCGGTTCTGCTGATCGAAGATTTGCTTGACGCGCAAGAACGTCTGACGGACGAAGAAGAATCGTTCGTTAGAGCACAGGTCGCCTATGCGCTTTCGTGGGTCCAACTGCGACGGTCGATGGGCGTGCTGCTGCGTTTTGACGGCGCAGGTATAAACGGAGTTCCCGACGAAGCGATCCAGGACGGCATGATTGCCGAGGAATTGCTTTGCGACCCCGTGGATTCAAGCGAATTGGAATCAGGCGAAATTGTCTCGGACGAGGTGATTTCGCAATGAGAGGTGCATGGGCGGGATTGTTTGGACAATCGTCGGAACAAACTGCAAAAGCAAAGCAAAAAGCGACGTTGCTGAGTGATCGGAATCGTATCGATGCGATGGTCACCCAGACGCGGCTGGTTGCCGATTCGCTTCGCGGTGTGTCATCGTCACGGCTTCGTGAACATGGTGAACGCTTGGGAAAGATGGGCCGCGGAATCAAATTGTTCAGTGGCACCCATGATCGCGACCAGCAACTTCAATACGAAAAGTTAATGGTTTTGGGGATCGCTGGGATGACCGAAGCGATTCGGCGAAATCTGTCGCTGGAACTTTTTGATACCCAAATTTTTGCAAGCCTGGTCGTTGGGCAAGGCGCGATAGCAGAAATGCAAACCGGTGAAGGCAAGACGTTGGCAGTCGCCGCGGCCGTGTATTTCAAGTCGTTGCACGGACGGGGCGTCCACGTCGCGACTCCGAACGACTACTTGGCCCGACGTGATCAAGCGAGATTGCAGTCGTCGTTTGCGTCGCTTGGTGCATTTACCGCAGTGGTTGATGACAAAGTTTCGCCCCAGCAGCGCCGTGATGCGTATTCAGCCGACGTGACGTATGCCGCTGGTCACACGTTCGGCTTTGACTATCTGCGCGACCAAGTTTTGATGGGCGATCCTAACTTGTCTGGCCTAGGACGGCTGACGCTGGCTCGATTAGCTGGCGACAGTCCAACAAAGTTGATGTTTCAGCGTGGTCTGTGTGTGGCGATTGTCGACGAAATTGATCACGTTCTGATTGACGATGCTGTGTCACCGCTGTTGCTGAGTGCTGCTGGGTCGGGAAGTGCCGTTGACGAAGAAGTCCACCGCGAAGCATTCGAGTGGGCCGGTCGACTGGTCCGTGGCGTTTCGTTTGTGATCACGTCAAGCGGTAACGTTGAATTGACCGAGGAAGGACTTCACGATGTCTACCATCACTGCGAAATGGTGATGCACGATAGTCTGTTGCGTCCGTGGCACGAGTACGTCGTTTTGGCGCTGCGGGCAAAGTATTGCTACCAGCGAGATGTCGACTATATCGTTTGTGAAGACGAAGTTCGAATTGCGGATGCGTCGACAGGACGAATCCACGCGGACCGATCTTGGTCGGGTGGCCTGCATCAAGCCATTCAGGTTCGTGAAGGCTTGCCAGTGCAGCCAGAGACTCGGCCGATTGCTCGAATTACTCGGCAAACGTTCTATCGCAACTATTCGTTTGTCGGGGGGATGACGGGGACCGTTGATGGTTGCGAGCGAGAGTTTGCCGACGTGTATGGTTTGCCGGTGGTAAGTCTGTCGCCGCGAGTACCGTCACGCCGTCAATTGTTTCCGGCCTGTGTCGCGAGCTCTCGTCGCGAAAAAGTGACAGCGATTGTCGACGAGACGGAAACGCTGGTTCGATCAGGGCGTGCTGTTCTCATCGGTACGCTCAGCATCGCAGCTAGCCATGAATTGGCAGAAGCGATTGAAGCACGAGGATTGAAATGCCAGTTGCTAAACGGCGTGCAAGATGAAGACGAGGCCGCCATCGTTGCTCGTGCTGGAAAAAGTGGTGCAATCACGGTTGCCACCAATCTTGCTGGCCGCGGCACTGACATCGTTGTGGAGGATTCCGTGCTCGCGAAGGGTGGTTTGCATGTTATCGCCTGCGATCACCACTTGCTCGCGCGTGTCGATCGACAACTGGTTGGACGTTCGGCGCGGTGCGGTGATCCGGGCAGTGCAAGATTCTTTGTTGCAAGTGACGACTGCCTAGTCGCCGATCATGCGCCATGGGTGTCACGAGCGATTAAACGTTGGGATCGGGATGGCCGCGCGGGTGACCTAGCAATTGAAGAATCAATCGCGCGAGTCCAACAGAAACAACAGCGACAACAGTCTGCTTCGCGGATGCAGTTGATGCAGTCCGATCAACACGATGAACGTTTGCTCGAACGATCGAGCGGAACGCCTCGCGGTTGCATCCAACTGGGACTCTAAGGAACGTAAACATGATGTTTTCAATCTCAATCCGTCGCACTTTGTTCACGCATCAAGGTTTGCTGTGCGTGGCCGCATGGTGTAGCGTGCTGGTTTGTTGGACGACGGCAATCGCGGTCGAGATCGAGGCGTTTTCGGAACCCTATCTTGTCGTCGATGTGTCCTCGCCGGAAGTTGGCGTGATCAACCAAACGCTGGTGCGTGAAGGCGATGAAGTGTCGCAAATGCAGTGGCTCTCGCAGCTTGATGATCGGGTGCTGCAAAAGTCGTTGGAATTGGCTCGGACGGCGAAGGATGCGACTGGTTCGCGGATGGCCGCCGAATCGGAAGTAAAAGTTCGCCAGAACCAGTTGGAAGGCTATCGGAAGCTAAGCAAGCAGGGGAACGCGTCGGATCGCGAGCTTCAACGTTCCGAAGCCGACTTTCACCAAGCCACGGCGCGATTGCAAAGTGTGGAAGAAGAACTCGAGGTGCGCCGATTGGAATACGAACGCGTCCGAGCACAAATCAGGCAGCGTCGGATTGAATCGCCGATTGATGGTGTTGTCGTTGCGATTCGAAAAGAGGTTGGCGAATTTGTGTCGCCCAATGATCCTGTCATCATGCGAGTGGTTCAGCTGAAATCGTTGAAGGCGGTTTTCTCGGTTCCCTTTCCAGTCGCGAAGGATCTAAAAGCTGGTCAGCAAGTGGTGTTGCGATATGGTGCAAACGACGAGCAGTGCGACGCCACAATCGAATTCGTTTCGCCCATCGCCGACCCCGAGAGTGCGTCGGTTTCCGTCAAAGTTCGGATTGCTAATGACGAGCGATTGATCCCTAGTGGTGTGGTTTGTCGCTGGGATTTGAACGTCGCGGATGTGCCCATGCGTTCCGCAAACGCGGAATCGGAAAGTCCGCGTCACTAGCGTGGGTCTGCAGCATGGTTGAATCCAAAGCCTCCCTGACGAAGAATTCCCAGGCGACTGGTGGTCGGGATAGCGATCCGCGTGAACCGATGGAATCGGCTCGCGTGCAAATGCGTGTCTTGGCTGCTGCGATCGAGATCCAATGCGAGCTCGATCGCCATCTTGACCCGACCGAGGCTGCTGATGTCGTGACTCGCTTGATCGCTCGGCACTTGGGCATCGATCAAGTTTGGTTGTTGTGGCGTCCGGCCGCTAAAGCATCCGTGTTCCGAGCGAGTCATCATCAGTCTGTCGCAGCAAGCGACGCGGCAGAAGTCAAATTGATGTTGGAATCCGTTGCCGAAGAAGTCGGCGTCCGCGGCGGTACAGCCAAGTGGCCGTCGTCGGATCTTGGCCAGCGTCATGCGACCTTGACTCTGAAGCAGTTAGCAAAACGGATTTCATCAGCCGGAGTGACGGCGGTCTCGTTACAGGACACCGACGGCATCGCAAGAGGCGCTCTGATCGTCGCCACAGCCACCGATGAAACCGTCGACCAGTTCTTGGACACCGTGGGGCCACTGATTTTTGGCAAATTGTCGGCGATCGAGCGAATTGCACCGACACGGGTTCAGCAATGGATTGGATCTCTATCCAGTTCGGCGAATCGATCTCGCCGCCGGACGGGATGGGCCGTCGCAATCATCGCTTGCATCGTTTTGTTGTTGCCGTTTTCGTATCGCGTCTCGGTCGAATTGGAACTGCAACCTGTCCAACGTCGCTTCGTTGCAGTTGGGTTTGACGGGGTACTGAAGACATCCAATGTTCGTCCTGGCGACCAAGTGGATTCGGGAGAGTTGCTGGCAACGATCGATTCTCGTGAGATTGATTTCCAATTAGCGGGCGTGCAAGCAGAGTTGCATCAAGCCAATCAAGAACGCATGGGCTTGATGGTCGAGCACGATTTTGCGGGCAGCAAGATTGCGGCTCTCGAAGTCGATCGTTTGCAGTTGCAAAAAGACTTGCTTGAATTTCGCCGTGGTAATTTGGAAATTCGTAGCCCAATCGATGGCGTGGTCGTTAGCGGCGACTGGAAAGAGTCCGAGGGCATCCCGATGAAACGCGGCGAGACGTTGTTCGAGATCGCTCCGCTTGGCAAGATGCGCGTCGAGCTGGCGGTGCCTGAAATCGACTATTCGATGGTGCGAGTCGACATGCCCGTCGATTTTTATGTGCACGCTTTGCCGGGTAAGTCGTTCGCTGGAAAGATTGACTCGGTACATCCGCGATCGGAGCTGCGTGATCAGCAAAACGTGTTTGTTGGCGAGGTGGTAGTCGAGGATCCCGACCATTTGCTACGGCCCGGTATGAAGGGGCGAGCCACGATCACTAGCACTCGCCACACGCTTGCTTGGAACCTGTTCCACAAAGCGTATTATTTGATGCGAAATGCGATGAGGCTTTAAACCTTGTCCAAGCAAAAAACTCACACCCTTGATTTGGCTCAGCAAACGATTCGCGTTGCGGACGACGTTCGGTTTTGGCCTGTACGTGAGCGAGGTGAGTGCGTTTATCGGGTCGAAATTCCTTCGCTGAGGCGGTTCTTTCGCATCGGATACGAAGAATACGTATTTGTTTCGCTGTTGGATGGAGAAACTTCGATCGCCCAAGCGTGTGGATTGGCGGCTTCAAGGCTGGGCAAGCGGGCGCTGTCGATTCAGCAGTCTACGGCGATCGTGCGCTGGTTGCTTGAAAACGAATTGGCAAGTCTAGCCGCATCTCCATCACCGATTCGACAACCGGGTGCGAGACCGGTCGATGCGCCGGCGGGATCAGCGGCGAGATCGGGGGTGTCGACTTGGATCAAAAGACTCAATCCGTTTTGGATCAAATTTCCTTTGCCGGGTTTTCATGATCGGTTGGAGTCTGTGATGCCGCTGGCCAGTCCACTGGCATCACGCGGTTTTGTGGGAGGGGCTGTCGGAGTGATCTGTTCGGCCGCGTTGACGTTAGCGTTTTGCTGGGATGAGTTTTGGGCGTCATCATCCGAAGTCTTTTATCCGTCGAGTTGGTGTTGGTGGTTGGGCGTCTGGATTGGATTGAAGCTGGTCCATGAATTGGCACACGCGGTCGCGTGCCACCGGCAAGGCGGCGAAGTGGGTGAAGCGGGTCTGGTGTTTATTCTGTTTGCGCCCATCGCCTACGTGGACGTGACGAGTTGCTGGCGAATGCCATCGCGTCGAGCAAGGATTTATGTTTCGGCGGCTGGGATGTTTGCTGAGTGGGTGATTGCATCACTGGCAATGATCGCTTGGTCGCTATCGCCGGATTCGGTTCAATGGCGATTCTTGATGTCCAACGTCATCATCACAGCCGGTCTATCGACGATCATCTTCAACGCCAATGTTCTGATGCGGTTCGACGGCTATTTCATTCTCGCCGATTTGATCGAGGTGCCGAATTTGGCAGCCGAAGGGAACGCTTCGCTCGGCAGGATGATACGGCGTTGGTTGGTGGGCGAGGATGTTGCGGACAGCAACTTGATGGGATGGCGAAGGCACTTTGTTGTGGGCTATGGCACCGCAGCGATGGTTTGGCGTGTGATGGTTTGCGTGTCACTGGCGATTGCTGCATCGACGATGTTTGCGGGAGCTGGCGTTGTGATCGCAATGTTGGGAATCTTGATGTGGGTTCTGCAACCGGCAAAACAATTGGCGGCCTATTCATCGCGTTTGAAAACGACCCAGCCCGGATTGTGGGTTCGCGGGTGCGTGTTGGGATGGACCGCTGTGGCGGCCATCGCGGCGATGTTATTGGTGGTTCCGATTCCGACGGCTACCTACGCGCCCGCGATCGTTCAGTATCAACCTGAAACAATGGTGCGTGCCGGTTGCGAGGGTTTTGTCCTGCGAATTCATGTCGCAGACGGCGACGTCGTTACCAAGGGGGACGTGTTGATGGAATTGGAAAACCGGTCGGTGGCGAACCGGTTAGAAGAGCTGGAACTGGCTCACCAGCAAACGGAGATCCGATTGCGACAAGCCATCGAAGAAAGGAACGCGGGCGAGCGAATGATCTTGCGAGAAAAGCAGGCTTCGCTAGCGTTGCAGATCGTGGTGGTACGAGATCAAGTCGACAGTTTGCGTGTGGTAGCTGATCGCGATGGCCGAGTCATCGGACGCCATCTCGACGAATTGGTTGGGACCTACGTCGGCGAGGGAGACGCGATTATGGTGGTGGCAACCGATCGAGATAAAGAGGTTTTGGCGATGGTGTCGCAAGAGGGTGTGGAAGCCACCGACGCAATTGGCGATCGCCCAGTGATCCTATGGACTGCGGACGGTCGACCAATGAACGTTCGGCTGGATCGAATTGAACCTCGCGCGACCGACCGGTTGATTGATCCTTCTTTGGCCGCGATCAATGGTGGCCCGATGGCGGTCAAACAGAGTCATCAGACAGACGCGAACGACTCGGTCCGTTTGTTAGAACCACACTTTCGAGCACGCTTTCGTTTGCCCGATCAGGGGCCGATTGATGTTCCGGCCGGGATGCATGGGGAGGCGATGTTGGGTTATCGCAACGATCCCATTGCTCAGCGCATCCGCGTTTCGGTTGCCAAGCTTTGGAACCAGGCTGATGACGATACATCACGTTGAACTAAGGCTATTTAAAGTCGGATCGCCGCGAGGCCGGTTTGAGGGTTCGCCTTGTTTCCTCGTCTGATAAGATCCTGCACTCCCTAAGGGCTGATGCGAGCATCGATGACGACGGGGGGAAAGTACTCATGGTTTGTCGTTTCGATGATCGTTGGTACTCGCGTTTCTGCTTCGACTTCAATGTTTTGGATATTGCTGGGGAACTGATTCGTGGTTTCGTAAATGCCGTCGCCACCGATCATCATCAAGCCAGATGAACCGGCGTTGAGACGAGGTCTTGGGTGGTGATTCGGGCAGCGAGTGTCCCGACAATACGGTGATTGCGGACAGGCTTCGGCGTAGGGGATTTGGTCAAGTTGGCATTCCGTGACCTGAGCGGCTCGTTGTTCACGTGGCGTGCCAGTGAAGTAGGGCGTGACAATTTCCGGTTTCAAGAACACGATTAGCTCGCTTTCGCGAACCTCGGTATCGTGGCTGCGGAACAGTCCGCCGACATATTTTAGATCGCGAAGGAATGGGATTCCTCGATTGGATTCGACAATCGATTTTTGTCGCAGTCCACCGAGGACAAACATTTGTCCGTTGGCCACACGCACGAACGTCTGAGCAGTTCGGCTGTCGATCACAGGGCCGGTTGACGTGATCTCGGCAACGACGCTGTATTCCGGCGAAACTTCCATTTCGATTGTGCCGTCGCGGCTGATGCGAGGCTTGACTTTTAGGATCACACCGGCTTCTTCGAATTCTGTTTGGGTGAAGACCGCGTTGGAACCGCTAACCGGGTTTGCACCGACGATAGGAATCTTGCGAACGATTCGGATCGAAGCTTCGCGGCGGTCACCGACCGTGATCGAAGGGTCGGCCAGCAGTTTGGCTTCGGAGGTGGAATCGAGTGCTTCCAGAAAGACCGAGGATTCCATTGCGCCGGTGATCGTTCGGATTCCGACGCTGGCCGCGCCGGTCGTCGTCATACTGGATGATGCTTTTAAGAAATCCGAGACGTTCTCGGTCACGTTGACCAAGGCCTCGTTCTGTGCGTTGGCGATCCCACGCACCTCGCGTGACCAGTTGACGCCGATCTGTTCCAGTTCGCTGAGACTGACGTCATAGATCATCGCTGTGATGCGAACCTGTTGGCGAGCCACGTCGAGTTGAGTGACGATTTCGGAAGCGGTTTGAAGTTCCGCGGGCGTGCCTTTGACCATGATGCGGTTTTCTTGCGAGTAGACCGCAACAATCGCTGAATCACCAAGTGTCATTCGCAGCGGTTCAGCCAGTTCATCCGCTTCGGTGAATTGAGGGGTAAAGTAGGCGATTCCCGCGATCACTGGCTCGTTCGTAGAAAGCGGGGCAGGCAATTCGGAAGCCGTGTCAGCGAGTGTTGATGAAGATTCAACCGTCGCTGAGGCCGTTGACGACGTCGTTGGCGATAGGGAAGCAAACAGGTTGCGGACACGTTCGATACGTTCCGGCTTGTCGATGACCAGCACCATGTCGACGCCAATTTTCTTCATTTGGCCTCGTTCGCTTAGCAGCATCTCAGCAGCTTCAAGCGTGGAGTTATCGTCACGCAGACTTGAAGGCAGGGTGACGGTTTCTGAGATGAACGATGGATCATCCATGCCGACTTGATCGGCCGATAAAACGACGAGGCTACTTCCCGTTTTTCGATAGCTGTATCCCGATGAAGTTAACGCCGCAGCTAGCACTTCCGAAAGCGGCGCGTTAAAGAACGTACCGCTGACTTCACCGGAAACTTCTTCGCCGGCAACAATGTTGATCTTCCACAGATCGCTTAGCAGAAAGACAACTTCCGAAAGCGGTGTCTTGCGAAACGAGACGGTGCCTCGCATCTGGAGTGCTTCATCAACGGTACGCGGCTCTGCCGATTGACTTGCCTGCGCATCCGATGGCGACGATGTTGCATGTGAAGTACGTGCGGCGTCGGAATTTGGTAGCGGCGTGGAAACCCAAGGCTGGGGCGCATTGGTTGCCCTGCGGTCTTCGTCAACTTCAGCCGCCGCTGCCGTCAGCGCTGCGGTGAACGGAGACGCTTTCGCGGAAATCAGTTTCGCTCGCGGGCGGACAATTGAACCCTCGCCCGCCGGCCACGCATGGGCTAATTCGATCGGTCGCGCATCGATCGATGGGTCAAAGGCACGCGGCGTTTGGCCGACTGCGATCGACGACAGGCAGGTTGCGCTAAGCAAACCCATGCCAATGACGATGGATCGTCGAACGCGAATCGGATTGTTATTTGTTTCGTTGCCGTCCATGGCAAGTCTTCTTTCAATCGTCGGGCAAACGGGCAGTGAAGGACTTCGGAAATCAACGCGTGTGGGTTGAATCGCCAAGCAATGCAAGTTCTTCCTGGGTTAAATCGTCCTCGGAATCCGGGTTCGTTGCGGCCGGCCTTAAACCGTACACAATCAATCGGATTTCCAAGTTCATCGGTGACGCCTGTACTCCGCTAGGTGCGGTCAACAGCGTCTTTGTCGTCATCAGCCATCCATGGCTAGTGACGTCGCTTATGATTTGGCGAACAGCATCGAGCGATCCGTCCGCCTGTAGTTCTACTTCGTGAGTGTAAAAGACAAACGTAGAGTTCTCGCCGTAAATCGGCATGGATTCGTTTCTGGCGTCATCGCCTTCATGTGCCCAGGCTCGTGATTCGCCGGGCGAGATTTCAAGTCGGCGCAATCTCGCTTTTGACGACCGTACAATTTCGATTAATTGTTCACGTACCGTCTCGATGTTCGAATCGTCGATGCTCTGTTCGATGAAGATATCAATCTCGGAAGCAAGCTGTTTTTCGATTTGGTTCAGCGAATTTTGGCGTCGCTGGGTGTCGATCAAGGTTGTTTCAAGTTGCTGTAATTCGGCAGCATCCCGCTGTAGTTCGTAGTACTCGCTAATCCAAGGCAGCGCGAACGCGATGACAAACACAAAGCTGATCCCCGCCATCAGCGATTGAGCTGCGGTGCTGGAGTATCTTCCACTCGACCGATGAGATTTGCCTTTGGGTGATTTGGAATCGATCTTATTCATCGTCGATTCCTATTTGAGATGGACGCTCGGCTTGCTTGGTCGTCAGTCGAATGGCGAAGCGAGTCGATTGAGTGTCTTGTTCAGGTGTCGTTCCTTTTAGGGCAACCTGTGTCACCCCCGGCAATCGCCGCAATGTGTTGACGACTTCGTACACAATGGATTCTTCGATGACGGTACCGTCCATCAGAACTTGACCGCCTGATTCAATTCGAAACTCGTTCAGCTTGGCCATCTCGGGCAAGCTTTGCGTGACGTTGGTCAGCATCTCAGACCAGTCCGGCTCTGTTGTTTGTTTTTCGATCAACTTGAAGTGATCGAGCTGTTCACGTTTGCGCGCAAGTTGGCTGAACTTGATATTACTGGCGACGATCTGGGACTGCAGTTCAGTACGCCCTTGTTTCGTTCCGGCGTGTCGGCGCCGTTCTTTGGACACTAGGCCATAGGAAGTGATCATGCAGATGCTGGCAACGGCAACTGGCCACAGCATCTTGGCTGCTTGTTGAGGCCAAGATAAATCCGGTGCTCGGCGAACCTGAACTAACAGGTCAGGAACATCACTGGCTTGAACCCGCGTCAGCAGCGGGAACACTGTTGCGACGGCCGGTACACAACTAGACTGACGATCTTCGTCGCTAATCTCGAAGATGTTAGGGAGTTCTGGGACTCGCAGGGTTTTCGGTTGCAAGTCGAAATCATGACCGATTGCATCAACCGCAAGTTGTGGTCGTGTGCCATCGCCACAGATCAACATCTCTTTCAGTTCGCCAGATACACCTCGCAAGTGGCGGTGACAAAATCGCTTCAGTCGTGTGATGTGTCCATCGAGTGCATCACGCAAACCTTGTTCGCTGTTGGCGCTAGCCGGTCGATAGTCCAATAGCAAACGACCAGAGCTAGCGATGCCGACATCCCATTGCTTGCCCGTTCCGTCAGCAATCATGATCGGTTGATCGCCCCACAAAGTGGGCTCGCCAACCAACCGGGCGATACCTACCAAGGACGGCTCGACCCACATGACTTCGATATCCGCGTTTCGAAGTGAGTCATAAATCAATTGAATCAGCGATCGGTTTACGACGCCGGTAACCGCGTAGTCGGTGGTCGCGTCAATCTTTCGGCGAGCACTGCCGGTTACTTTTTCGCCCGGACCAAGTTGTAGATAGCGAGGAATCCGATCGGCTAACATCGTAAGTTCGTGATCAACCTCACTGGCCGTGCCGATCGTAACCCGAGTCACACAGAAGTCACCGTCCAGCGATACGGCGATGGGATGCCGCTGCATGCCGTGTCGGTCGACGAGCGTTTCGAACGCCTCAACTAACGCAAAGCGTCCATCCCAGTTCAGCCATCCATCCGGTTCAGGACAGGCAAGGCTATCGATCGTGATTTTATAGCGATCGTTACCGATAGGTGTCGCGATTGCAACTTGAAGCAAGTGGCTTTCGATGCGCAGACCAAAGCAACGCGAGGCCACCACATCACTTGGATGTGTGGTTCGGCTCCCTTTTTTGCGAATCGGATCGGCCATCGTCGAATCGGTCCCAACAGACTTAAAATGGCACACGCCCATGGACGTGGCACTACCCTTCAGGGATCAAGTCGGTTGGATCAGTTGTTCGGGTCGATGCAATCTGAACGCTCAGGCCTAGCTAGGGCCGAGCGCGGTCGGGCCATGCCACAAGTTCCGGTTATGCCGAATTTTGATAGCGCCAACAGTTTGATTCTTAAGCAGCACGCAAGAGAATCGCGGTTTTCGGTGTTGGCGAATCAGGCCGCTCGGTTAGATCGTTTCTGTGTTCGAGTTCGTGGAGCGAACGCCGCACGGTTTCGGCGATTTCGTCCATGTCGTCGTCCGCGCCAACGTCGATTGGTTCGCCAAAGTAAACGTCGACAATCGCAAAGGGCTTGGGAATCTGCATTCGGTCCCAAGTCCGGCTAAGGATCCAGCGACGTGTTGGGATCGCCAATACCGGCAAAACGGGCGTCCTTGTCTTTTGGGCCAAGAAACCCGCACCCTTCTGAACGGACCCACGTGGTCCACGCGGACCATCGACTGCGATCACTGCCGGCCAACCTGATTCGACGTGACGGACAAGGCAATGTAACGCGGTTGCGCCGCCTTTGCGTGATTTGCCGCTGCTGCCGCGGACGGGAGTCTTACCGCACAACCGAAGCGTGGGCACGATCATTTCAGCATCGGCGGACCGGGAAACCATCGCACCGGTTCCGGGATCGCCGAACATCCCTGCCGCCACTTGGTGGGCATGCAGTTGGGCAAACACATAAGTGCGGCCTGTTTGACTTCGAATTCGTCCACGGGGGTCGTTGTGGACTCGAACCCGGCACGTCAATCGAAGTCCGTAGACGGCAAATCCGACGAGCCAAGGGACAATCCGTTTCATCATGGGGCTTTCGAGGGTACAGAAATCAAATGCGTGGCCCCTGGATATACGAAGTTTCCCGGTCCCGGCAAACGTCAAAAACTCGATTGCAAAGATAAGATGATCGCTCACCTGGTGTGTTTCACGCGCGCATCTCGGCAGGCCCTGTTGCGCCGCAAGCCAGTGCTAGCTCATCATCGATCGGTATTGGCCCGGCGTCTGGCCGACTTCGCGTTTAAAAACGACGCTGAAGTACTCGGAATGTTTGAAACCGGTCAGCGAAGCGATTTGAGCAAGGGAAAGGTCGGTCTCGACTAATAACTGGCGAGCACGCTTCATTTGGACGTCACGGATTTCGGCTTGGGGCGAGCGTCCGATCGCTTTGCGAAAGCGTCGTTCTAGCGAGCTGCGGGCAATCAAAACTTCTTGCAAAATATCCGTCACGTTCAAGCCCAAGCAGGCTCGTTCGCGAATGATCTTGATTGCCATCACCACCTCAGCGTCCTCGATCGACAACACGTCGGTCGATTGACGAGCGGTGGTTCCAATGGGGGGAATCAGTCGATTCGCATTCTTTGGTTTTTCGCCCTTCATCAAACGATCAAGCAATGACGCCGCTTCGAAACCAATCTGCTCTGCCGGCGGAATGACGCTCGACAACGGCGGCTGACAGAAATCACAGATCACCTGATCGTTGTCGACGCCGATCACTGCTGCTTGATCCGGAACTTGTATTCCCGCAGTCCGGCAGGCTTCCAGGACATGCTGGCCGCGAAAATCATTGCATGCCATCACACCGATTGGTTTGGGCAGTCTCTTCAGCCAATCGACGATCTGGGCCTGCTGTTTCTCCCACCCAAATCGGCGCGCTTTGGACCAGTTCAGCAAATGCGTGTGAACTTCACATCCGTGTTCGTTAGCCGCGGTTGTAAATCCCAACTGGCGTTCGGAAGACCAATAGTGATCGCTGAAGCCGCAGAAAGCGAAGCTTGTCAGTCCGCGCTGGATCAAATGCTCAGCCGCCATTCGGCCGATTGCCTGGTGGTCGCACAGTATCGACGGAATTCCCTGTTCGCCGTAAATGTCCGTCAAATTCACCGTCGGAATCCCCCACCGTAAAACCAGGTCGGCCATTTCTGGTGTCGTGGATCGAGTGATGATGCCATCACCCTCCCACTGCTCTAGCCAAGTCGGTGGCGCGGTTAGGAACTCGTGAATGTTCAGTTGCACTGCCCACCCAGGGTTCTGCATCAGATAACGGCTAATTCCCTCTAGCACACCTCGGCCAAACGACATGGCCGTTTCAACAATCAGTAATACGTTTGGGCGGTCGTGCCCGGTTGGGACATCCAGAATGGATGCCGCGGGAAGATCCAACTGAGATTTTTCGTTCATCACAAACTTAACAGGGAAAACTGATCAGATGGTGGGAACGCGATTGCGAAGCCGAATGCTGCTTCAAATGAACCGAAACTGGTTCATCTGGGCATCTGCAACTGTCATTCCCCATGCACGCGTTCGGCGTTGAAGAACGCAGGTTGAAAAGGATCTCAGTCGCGTGTCGCGGTGGAAACCATTAAAACGCCATTTTTTCCGAAATGCAATTCAAATATTGAGATTGTTTGCCAGGTGCGAATTCTTCCGATGATGGCAACGGACGTCTACGCGGTATGCCATCCGTAATGCCGGATCAGACATTTGGAAGACGCGGTCACACGAAAAGTTGCTCATCGAATTGCTGTTAAACGCTTGGGCGTTTGTTCTTCAATGGCTAGGATAACGGGACAGGACTCGCCGCAGTTTAGGACTCGTTCAGGACTAATGATTCGTGAGATCCTGTTGGTGTCTGCATTCCTGCCCACCACCCACCTCCTCCGCCATCCCTGGTTTGATCCCGATGACGACAAGTTTTCGTCGAACCGCGACTTCGTTCGTTTTTCTGATACCGTTCGCGCTGTTCCTTTCGGTCGGCGGTTCGGCAGTCGATGCGCAAGATTCGAAATCGATCGACTTCGCACGCCAAGTGCAGCCGATTTTGGCTAAGCGATGTTATGCCTGTCACGGTCCCGACAAGGCCGAAGGCGGTTTGAAGTTCGTCGACCAAGAGTCAGCCTACGCCGAAACTGAGTCTGGTGATTTTGCGATCGTGCCCGGCGACGTCGAGGCGAGTGCCCTGATCGCTCGAATTACGTCCGACGACGAATACGAAAAGATGCCGCCCGAAGGCGATCCGGTGTCACTCGAAGAAATCGAGACGTTGAAGGTTTGGATCGCCGAAGGGGCGGATTGGAGTGACCACTGGGCGTTCGAGCCCATGAAGGATCCGACGCCACCTGTCGTGGCCGATTTGGATTGGAACGAAAATCCAATCGATGCGTTCATTTACGATTCGCTTGCCGATGTCGGGCTGAGCCCCAGTCCGCAAGCGACTCGCCAAGAATTGATCCGTCGTGCCTACTATGACTTGACTGGGTTGCCCCCCAGTTTTTCTCGGGTGCAAGCGTTTGTTGCAGATGAAGATCCACTGGCATTCGAGCGACTCGTCGATGAATTACTCGATTCGCCTCAGTATGGCGTTCGTTGGGGGCGGCACTGGTTGGACTTGGTTCGCTACGCCGAAACCAATTCTTTTGAACGTGACAACCCCAAGCAAAACGCGTGGAAGTACCGCGACTACGTCATTGACGCGTTCAACAAAGACAAACCGTACGACCAATTTGTCCGCGAACAACTTGCCGGTGACGAACTGGATAACGTCACCCAAGAATCGCTGACCGCAACGGGCTACTACAGGCTGGGGATCTGGGACGATGAACCGGCCGATCCACTGCAAGCTCGTTTCGACGAGATTGACGACATCATCACGACGACCGGACAAGCGTTTCTCGGTCTGACGATCAATTGCGCCCGTTGTCATGATCACAAAATCGATCCGATCCCGCAGGCTGATTACTACAGCATGGTAGCATTCTTGGCTGACGTGACGTCGTTTGCGACCCGCGGTGACGGGTCGACGAATAACCAGATCGATATTACTCCGCCTGCGATCGCTGCCGAACACCAACGAATCGACGACGAAGTCAAACGCATCGAATCTGAAATGCACGACATCGAGCAGGCTGGCATCGCAAAGATGAAAGGCCCGGATCAGCGTGCTACCGAAGGCAAGCCGCGTGCCCGCAAAAAAGTCCTCGATGCCAAGTTGCAGCAATTCTTGGACGCCGATCAGTGGACGGCTTATCAGCGTTTGGTGCATGAACTAGCTGATACCCGAATGCTTCGCAAAGCTTTGCCAAAACGTGAAACGGTAATGGGGCTGGCGCGCTGCGAAGCCAAACCCGAACAGACGTTTGTGCTGTTCCGTGGTAATCCACATTCGCCATCCGATCCGGTCGAGCCAGACTTTCCCACCATCTTTGGCAGCGAAACGCCTACGTTCCCTGAACTCGACGAGGCAGCCAAAACAGCCGGTCGCCGCCGCGTGTTGGCCGAGTGGATGACGGACCCGGACAATCGGTTGTCGGCACGTGTGATGGCAAATCGATTGTGGCAGTTTCACTTTGGTCGTGGGATTGTTCGCAGCAGCAATAACTTTGGACAACTCGGCACCCCGCCGACACACCCGGTGCTGTTGGATTGGTTGGCTCGGCGATTGATCGATGGAGATTGGAAATTGAAATCGATGCACCGCCTGATCATGTCCAGTCGCGCCTATCAAATGTCATCGGCCAGCCATGAAAAGGGCGAGTCGGTTGATCCGGACAACAATCGTTTCTGGCGATTTGATCCGCGCCGATTGGCTGCCGAAGAAGTTCGTGATTCGATTCTTGCGGCGAATGGTTCACTGAACCTTAGTATCGGCGGCCCCAGTTTCTATCCGCAGTTGTCCGCCGAAGTGTTGGCCGGTCAATCAAGGCCTGGCGAAGGTTGGGGCGACTCGCCTGATGATCAACGCAATCGGCGCAGTGCTTACATTCATGTCAAGCGATCGCTACTGACGCCATTGCTGACGGCGTTCGATTTTCCCGATCCCGACCTGACGTGCGAAGAACGTTTCACCACGCTGCAACCGGGACAGGCTCTGTCGTTACTTAATAGCGACTTCATTCACCAGCAAGGGGCTCGGTTGGCCGAATCGATCGGCGCGAGTGACTTGACTGACGCATCGGACAATCCCGAAATTGTCCGGCGAACAATCAGCGCAGTGTTGCAGCGTCAGGCGACCGAGGACGAGGAACAGTCGGGCGACGAATTGATCGTTGCCCTGCAAAATGAATACGGTTTATCGCGAACGCGAGCCGTCCAGTTGTATTGCTTGTCGGTGATGAATTGGAACGAGTTCCTATTCGTCGATTGATCAAGTCTCGCGACTTTTCATTGTTTGAATTCCAACTGCAGCTTTAACTTCTAAAAGATCCATGACTGAAAATCGAAAACGAACCGGATTCTGTGGGCGCACTCGTCGAGAATTCATTTGGCAATCCGGAGCTGGATTTGGTGCTGCGGCGATGTCTTCGATGCTGTCTCGTGACGGGTTCTTTGCCAGTTCCGCGGGTGCAAGCGAAACAAAATTCCAAAATCCGCTTGCCGCCAAACCGCCTCACTTTGCTCCCAAGGCGAAGTCGGTGATTTTTCTATTCATGTATGGCGGCCCCAGCCACATCGACACGTTCGATTTCAAACCAAAGATGATCGGCATGGACGGCAAGACGGTCGACGTCAAGACGTTTGGTCGCGGAGGTCACAAAGCGGGGGGACGGATTGTGGAACCGCGTTGGAAATTCAAACAGCATGGTCAATGCGGCAAATGGGTCAGTTCGCTGTTCCCGAACGTTGCCAAACATGTCGACGACATCGCTTTCTTGCACTCGATGACGGCCGATTCGCCAATTCACGGCTCGGCAATGCTGATGATGAACAGCGGCAAGATTCTGTCGGGCAACCCAGCAATGGGATCGTGGGTCAACTATGGACTTGGGACCGTCAACGAAAACTTGCCCGGTTTTGTGGTCATGTTGGACCCGACCGGTGGCCCCATCAGTGGCGCAAAAAACTGGTCCAGCGGCTACATGCCCGCAACTTATGCAGGAACGGTCTTCCGTAGCAAAGGTGCGCCGATCCTGGACCTCGCACCGCCCGCTGATTTTCCCGAAGGCTTACAACGCAAGCTGATCGATTCGATCCAGGATGCGAATAACCGTCATTTGGTTGGTCGGTCCGGAAACGATGACTTGGCTTCGCGGATCGCCAGCTTTGAACTGGCATACAATATGCAGTCGACTGCGCCGGAGGCCGTCGACTTAGCGGGCGAGGACGCTCAGACACTTGCCATGTACGGCATCGACAAAGAAGGCACACGCGATTTTGGGACTCGCTGCTTGATGGCGCGTCGCTTGGTTCAACGCGGTGTCCGTTTCGTACAACTGTACAGCGGTGGCGCCCACAACGATGACAACTGGGATGCCCACGGTGACTTGGAAGTCAACCATAACAAACACGCCGGCCACACCGATCAACCGATCGCTGCGCTACTTGCCGACTTAAAGCGAACCGGCATGCTCGACGAAACGCTGGTGGTTTGGGGAGGCGAATTTGGACGCCAACCGACTGCCGAGTATGCCAACGGCAGCGGCCGAGACCACAACGCTTACGGTTTCACGATGTGGATGGCAGGCGGCGGAATAAAGGGCGGTGTCAGCCACGGAACGACCGACGAACTAGGTGCTGCTGCGGTCGAAAATCCGCTGCATGTCAAGAACTTGCACGCCACAATCCTGCACCAACTCGGACTCGATCCCAACCACCTGTCGTACTTCTACAGTGGGCTGGAACAGAAACTCGTCGGCGTCGAACCGATCGAACCAATCCACGAAATCATCGCTTAACGAGTTGAGAGCCTATTGGTCCTCCGCCGTCTCCGTGCAAACGTTGGTGACGGCAGATTCGTCTTCGGAGTTCGTTTCATGCAGCGGTTCCCCCTATTGATTGCGGGTTTCGTGTTGATGGTCACGCCAGCGGTGAACGTGTTCGGCGCGGATCCCGTATTTGACGAGTTACGGGTTGAGCTGAGAAAGAAGTGGCCCAAGAACCGAACGGTTCGGCTGGTCTTTCATGGTCATTCGGTGCCCGCGGGATACTTTCGTGACGGCAATGTTCGCACGTTTGATGCTTACCCTAGCCTGCTGCACCGGCAACTCTGCCAGCATTTTCCGACCGCGGTGATCGACGTTTGCGTGACCGCCATCGGCGGCGAGAATTCGCTTCGCGGTGCCAAGCGATTCAAGGCCGACGTGCTGTCGATGCGCCCGGATTTGGTTTTCATCGACTATTCGCTAAACGATCGATTTGCGGGCCTGGACGACTCCGAGCAGGCTTGGCGGTCGATGATCGGCGAGGCCCAGGATGCCGGCGTTCAAGTCGTGTTGCTGACGCCGACACCCGATTCCAACGAAGACATCTCGGACCAAGCAACGTTGTTGGCTCAGCATGCCGATCAGGTCCGGCGAATCGCTCAGGATATGAACGTCCCCCTGGTCGATTCTTATGACGCGTTTCGAAAGCGTGTTGAGAGCGGAACGGACATTGATTCGTTGCTTTCTCAGCCAAATCACCCCAATCGTGATGGGCATGAAGTGGTTGCCGAGCTGCTTGTCCAGCTATTGGTTCCGGCTGAAGAGTAAATAGACGTCTTGGCAGAGACTTCAACGCTCGCAGTTGACACATTTATGAAAGCGAATCACGCGCAAGTGAAAGGGCGAGTTTTGTCGGGGAAGACGAAGACGTCGTAGGTTCCCTTCACCACGCGATCCTTAAATTGCAGCCACGTCGTCGACGACGTGGCCGCTGCTCAAGTCGATCATTTGCAATCCAGACCCCGGTTCCACGTGGCGTCGAGCCAATGGCCAGTCCGTTTGGGCCATCGCCATCGTCTCGAAATTTCAGAATTGCAATCGCATCTTTGCGGTGTTACTAGGCAACTCGCTTGCGGCGACCACGAAAAGTACTGGCCACCAAACCAATCGCAAGTACACCCAACGAAGATGGCTCGGGCACTGCTGTGGCTTGAATTCCAAGCGAGGGGTTTCCGACAGTCGCGAGCCCGTTGCTGGCGTTCACGGTGCCTTGGGAAGTGTTGAACTGAAAGAAGTTTGCATCGAAGCCTGTGTTGAGAAATTGACCGACTTCGGTCTGTCCCGCAGGGGCATTGGATACCGAAAAGGTAATCTCGCCAACCTTCAATCGCTGATTGGCAATCGCCGGCACATTTCCGGCTGCTCCTGAAAAACCGCGATTCGCGGCAAATGGAGCACTCAAGACATTCGCCGTTTCAGTTCCGAATCCAAAATTGGTTGCTTCGAAGCTCACGAAGCTCGCAACCGCCGGGTTCGTAAACAACGTCGGAACGTTGTACGACAAAATTACCGTATCTACGTTGGATGTGGCATAAATTCCAATCGCGACATCGCCTGTGAATTGCTCGGTGACGGGGAAAAATTCTCCCGAAACCACGATGGCCGCATTGCATGCACCGCTAGAACCAATTGCCAAAGCAACAGCAAGTCCTAGCAACATTCTCTTGATCATCTCTACCTACTTACCGAGTGACAAAATATGGATTCTTCCGTTTTATTGAACGGAATTTAAAAGCAACGCGAAGAAAAATTGTCGAGACAACGATCGCGAAGCATCAGCCTAGTCAGAACAATTCTTTTAGGGTGGCGTCCACCGAATCGGCCCAACTTTCTTCGGATTCCTCTTCGCTGAGCAGCGACAACGAATCAGCAGAAGCAATCAACGGACTTGGGCTGGGAATTTCCGGCGGAGCAACTGGGTTGCCGAAAGGCAAGAAGCTGAACTGGACCGCTGCCACCGTGTCGGTATCGTCCCCCAGCAAGAAGCCGTCGCCACTGATGTCCGTGAACGGATCGTAGCCGTCACCGCCGGCGAACGTGAACTGCACTGCTGCAACGTTGTCGGTGTCATCCCCGAGCAAGAAGCCATCGCCCGACGTGTCACCGGGAAGCACATTGATGCGGAAGGTGAAGTCGCCTCCGGCAGTTGTATTTCCCGACACCGTGCTGATCGATTCAGTCCAATCGCCGTCGAGTAAGTTGCCGCTGGTGTCCTGAACCGAGTCGTTAATGGTGAGCAGCAATTTTTCAGCGCCGAACACCACACTGCTGTCGAGTTGGATGGTCAGCTTGAACGGCCCCGCCCCGCCACCGTCGGTATAGATTGCGGTCAGACCCGGTGAAGCTTCGTAGTCGAGGATGTTGAGACCCGCCAGCGAAAGGTTGCTGAGGTCGATATCCGATCCGCCAAACTGCTGCACGTCCTCGCTGAACTCAACGATGATCGTGTCCAGTTTGGACCAAGTCATATTCTTGAGCTGATCAGCACCGGGCAGCGACAAGCCTTCCGCGTCGATCGGGTCAACGAATGACTTGAAGAAGGACGACCACGACGACGAAGCGATTTTCACCTCCGTGATCGTCGGCGGAGTATCGTCGACGCCGATCACATCCAAGCGAACTTCGCCTGCGGAATACACCACGTCCCAGCCCAGGCCAGCGGATAGAGCTGGCAGCGTTTCGACAGCGAATGTGCCGCTAATCCCTTCGGTCGACGTCATGATCGTGAACGAGTCGTCCAGTGCGGGCACGAATCCGTTGATCAGTTCGACTTTCAAATCACCATCAAGCGAGGCAGTTCCTGTGTGAACGATTTGGTCATGGCCACTGCTACCGGGCGTCGTGCCGCCAATTTCTAAAATGACGTCGGCGCCAGAAGCGTAGTCTACGCTTCCGCTGATAATTTGCGCGGGGCTGAAACCTGGACTGTACGTGCCGGTGATACTGACGTTGTTCAGGTTCCCGACGCCTTTGTAATAACCGGGAAGCGTGATCGGTTCGACCGGCCCGGTCAGGCTGTTGCCCGTGACGCTGCCGTTGATCATTGATAACAGGGCAATATCATCGGGCGTGTTGAGCGTGCCGAAGCCGGTCAAGTTATTTCCGGTGTCAATCAGTACGCCGTTGGCGGATATCAATGTGCCCGCAACACCGCCAGAGCCCAACGTCGTGAGTGATCCCAAGACCGCTTGATTGGAATCGAGAAGCGTTACCGTACTGGTGCCAACTTGTAGTTCGCCTCGCGTTGCAAAACCGATCGGGGACAACGCATTCCCAATCGTGAGGGAATCAAGTGCTTGAATCAACGATCCTGTTTCGCCGGCGAACGGGCCGTCGATTAAGCCGAAGCCGATCAAGGATTCCGCCGCACCTAAGACGATTGTGCTTGTCGACGCGAGTGTTCCGCCGTTGATGAGCGTGAGACTCCCCATATCCACGGGGCTGCTTGAACCAATCGTCAAGGATTCGTTGCTTCCAATGTTTAGCACGCTCGTCGCGGCAAACGTCAGCATGCCGTCAAAAGTCAATGCTTCATAGTCGCTGAATCGAATCGTGTTCGATCCGCCAACATCAAAGTTCGTCAACCGAGCATTTCCGAGCGGCGCCATATCCATCGAGTAGACCGACTGAGTATTCCCCGTCCCTGTTACAGTCAACGAGTCACCCGCACCGCTGCCGCCGAACACATCGATTCCGCCGGCCAACCGGAAATAGCCGCCCGTCGCGTAGTCGATGACGATCGCATCAGCGTCCAAGTTAGACCCTAAGATGGTCAGTGAGCTTGTGGTCGCCAGCAACGTGTTGCTCAGCAAGGAAGGTCCGGCCTGATCAATCACCAGCAAGTCGTCTCCACTTCGTCGAACCACGATGGAGTGGGAAACGCCTGACCCTAATGTCACGACAACTTCGGTACCGAACTGCGAAGTGGACGGGGCATCGATAACCACCAGTTCGTTGTTCGTCGTATCCGCAAGTGAGTTGCCCAGCGGGTCTGTCGCCACGACATCCACATTGAAGACACCCACCGCTAGGGGAGCAATCTGGTCGGTGAGAAGACGCCACGTGCCATCGTGCATGTTTTCGGCGGCGTACGTGTTGCTATCGATCGTAACGGCAATGCTTGCCGTTCGATCATTGACTGTACCCGTCAAACGAGGGCTGCTATTGATCGTCGTCAGCGATTCCACGGTGACCGCAGGTGCCGTCAGGTCGACGCTCCAGGTGAGTCGCAAACCGTTCGCCAGAGCGTGTCCGACTGAATCGGTGATTCCGGACGTCGAACTGTTCAAAACTAGCTCGTAACGTCCGTCACTCGACGTCAGTAAGTCGAGATTGCCGAGAGTCCATGTGCCTGCACCATTGTCGGTGAGTGTCGCACCGCCGGGCAATAGATTGCTGCCGCTATTGCGAGTAAGCACAAGGTCGTTGATGCCAAAGTTCTGAATGCCTTCGCTGAAAGTGATGACCAAAGAGTCAATCGGCGTGTTGCGAAGATTCGGCACAACAGGCGGTGCGGATACCGTTGGTGATGTTGTATCGGCGATCGTAATCGTTGACACACTCGATGTCGTGCTGCCACCGTCGTCGTCTTGAACCGTCACCGTCACGTTGTACGTGCCTGGATTAGCGTAGACGTGTTTGGAGGTGAAGGCGTAGTTGTTGAGCTGCGCAATCGCAAGCGGATGGAATTCAACTGCCAGATCGAGAGTGTACTCGTCACCAGCTTGCAACGTCGTCGCGCCTCCCGCTCCATCCGAACGTTGTACTAGGATCGCGTACTCAGCGGTTGCATTTGCGAAAAGTTCGATATAGTTCAGTTCGTTTGCCCAGATGTCACCGGTAGATAGCGTTCCAGTATCAACATTGACAATGGTTAGCACCGCATCGAAATTGGCATCGCGAACAGCGAAAACGTCAAAGCCGTATTGCGGTGCAACGAAGCGGTACCAGTCGTCGGTTCCGTCGCCCAACCCGCGGACGCTAACGCCCGGGAAACCACCAACGATTGGAATCGGACTGTTCTCTTTCCAAGGGAGAACCTCCAGATCCTGCCCCGTCGCGTACGTGTTGTTCGGCTCGACTTCCGCAAAGAGGTCTGGGCCAGCCATTGGAGGACGTTGCAACTGCATTCGAATTGGCAACACAGTTCCATCGCCATAGTCGACTTGGCCACGCAATGGTTCTTGATCTACCGTTCCAATAATCAACCCATTGATGTCAGACGCCGTGCCAGTGAATGTCACCGTGGTGTCTTCGTTCGCTGTCGTTGGACCGGACAGAGTTACATTTTGCGGTGCCAGGTTTTCGATGGTGATCTTCGTTGAATCTGTTCCAACGCCGCCGTCTTTATCCGTCACCTTCAGCGTTGCAACATATACACCGCTGTCTGGATATTTGTGCTGCACGTAGACATCATAGGTGCCCGGATATGTGTAAGTTTCAGACGTCCCATCGCCGAAATCCAACTCGTAGTTGAAATCACCGTCGGCGCTTACATCGCTAACCGTGAATTGCATCGTGACTTCGTTATTGTTCACGCCTTCGTCGATCGTCTGATCGGCGGGAGCGGTCACCACGGGAGCTCGATTCGCAACGATGATTAGCGTACTCGTCGGCGAGGTTGCTGCTCCGTCTTTATCCGTCACCGTCAATGTAGCGGTGTAAGTACCGTTGTCCTGCGGAATGAAGCTGACAGTTGGCAGATTCGCAGCAGGAGTTAACGAGACTGGATTCGAATTTTCGTCGACGATTGTCCAAGAATAAGTCAACGTGTCGGCTGAGCCGGCGTCGTGAATCACCGGTGCCAACGTGACTTGAACGCCTTCCGTTCCAAACGTCGTCGCCCCAAAGGCAATCGTCGGCGTGACGTTGCTTGTAACGACGGTCGAGACAATCTGGGTAGTGGCAAACGCAGTTGCGCCGATGGTGTCAGTTACCGTCAGTTCAACCGAGTATGTCGCATTGTCCGCGGCCGCGAACGCGAAGGTCGATTCCGTGCCGGCGATATCGGGCAAGCCGGCAGCGAAGGCTTGCCAAGCATAGGTGCGAGTCGCGTTCAAGGCCTTCTGCGAAACGCTCGACGAATCGAACATGAACACGTCGCCTTCGTCACCGGATTGGTTCGCAACCACCGCAATCGACGGATTGACTGAGATGGTGGACATCGTCGACGTAGCCGCCCCGAAAGAGTCCGTTGCCGTCAACGTAACAACGTAGGAACCAGCGAACATCGGCGTGAACTCGAAGTTACTTTCTGACGACACAAAACCCGCAGGTTCGCTATTGAATGAGACTTCCCAGAAGTACGATAGCTTGTCATTCACGCCGGGGTCGGTGGATGAAAGCGCGTCATACTTCACCGGTTGCCCCGCGATGAGCGTTCCGGTTGTCTGTTGGACGATCACTGGTGTGGGAGCGACGTTGGCAACCTGGATCATTGCCTCAGCTCGATCCGCTGCACTTTGGTCATCGTGGGCTATAACGGTCAACGTGAAGTCGCCTTCGTCAATGGCCGCAAAAGCCATCGGACTTACGCCACTGTCGGTGGACCAGGTGAATGGAGTGGCGACATCGAGTGAACTCACGACTCCGTTGCGAGCGTTGGAACTGCGATCCACGGCAATATCCCCACCCATTTCGTTGAGTGGGTAGTAGGCCGAAAGATCGGCTTCGGTGCCAACGACACCCTCGGCATGGATCTTGGCGATCTGCTGGGCAGTTAACGCTCGACGCCAAATCCCTAGCTCGTCGAGCTTGCCATCCAGTGCCTGGTTGGGATCGAAGCCTCCTCCAACACTATCTTGCTCTTGGCCTACGATTAAACCACCTGCCGCGACTTGCAATGGTGCAAGTGGCATCGCTTGCGTGCTGCCAATCTGCAGCCCGTCGATGTAAACCGCTACCGAAGTATCTAAGCCATTGCGAAGGATAACGAAATGGTGCCATTGGTTGTCGCTAAACGAAGTGGCGGATGTGAATGTGGTGATGTTGCCTCGGTGATAGAAGCTGACGGTATTGCCTTGTGTTGCAATCAACAGTTCATTGTCACCGGATGGAACCTGTGCATTGGCGGCGCTTAAGACAGCTTGAAAGCGTGTCGTCGCAGTTCGTAGCCAAAACGCGATCGTTACGTCAGAAGCCCCATCCAATATGGCTGGATCCAAGTCGATGACATCATTGTTCATCGCTAACGAGCCCGTGGTCAAATCGGTCACAACACCTCTGGCGTCGGTGACGGTTACCTGTCGTGTCGGTGGAGTTAAACCTGGGTCGGTAATAGTCAGGCCCGCTGCAGCCAGCAACTCGTCCGCCGTCTTACTGTCACCCTCATTCAAGTTCACCGTCTGCGGTGTGCCTGCGATCACGGGTGCCAGGTTTTGAGAGAAGAATGGGAACGCACCAGTTGCCGCGTGCGATACCGTGTACTTGCCAGTACCGTTTGGCGTGAAGGTAATCGTCGTTCCCGTTCCCGTTGCGACCGGCGCGCCTGCTGGATCGAATACCTTCCAGGCACCTGAGGAGGCCGTTGTCAGTGTCACCAAGTTGCCTTCGAGCGAAGTCAAATTTTGGTTCGCTGGCGACAGACCCGATATAGGTAGAGTCAAGCTGCGGAGACTGGTCAGTTTACCAATCGCGTCGGAGGGTGCGTACAGAATGCTATTGTGATTCTCAACGGACGAGTACAGTGTGTACGGTGAATTACTGGGAGACCCTGCTGACAAATTGTACGCCCGTATGACGTACGTGCCCGAAGCAGGAATGGTGAAATCGATCAGCGCCGTTGACCCTGGAGCTGCAACATGCGAAGCACTGCTAGCACCCGTATCGTCAATGAGATAGAGCCCCATGATGAAAGCGCGAGGCGGTACTTCGAATATCACTCGCGAACCTTCTAACGCGGTAAACGAGAATCTTTTGCTGCCAAACCCATTCAAGTTTCCCTGAATTGTGATATGCGGAATCGTGGTCGCGGTCGGTATTGCCGCGTTCGCTTGCAGGCTCCAAGGTCCATCGTCGATCGGCTGCGGAGGCGTCGAATTTTGGCCAATTTGTTCAACAATTTGAGTCGTGAACGGATTCGCGATTCCCGTACCATGCAGATTGAGATCCTTGAGCTTGGACAACCCATCGAGTGACTGAATGTCCGTCACGTTCTCGTTGCCGCTCAGGTTGAGAGATCGTAAACTGCTAAGCGTCGTAAGCTGAGCAAAATTCGCCTGCACAATGTCGCCGTTATTCAAATTGGCTGCACCGTATCCATTGACGGGATACGTTCCGCCCACAGCCGCGTACGGTACCAAAGTACCACCACCTCCACTGGTTACTTCCGGATTCGTCGAAGTATCAGATCCGGTCTCGGTTTGATGAGTAGCGAGATAAAGCTGGCTACCGGATCCAACCTTCACGTGCCCCGCCACGGGGCCAATGTTGGGCTGCGCCGCACCGTTCTCGAAAACCTCGATTTCACGATAGCTTACCGTGCCGCCATCGGACGAAGTCGCGGTCAGCGACAACTCGTTGGTAGTGATAGGCGTGTTGAAAACGAGCCAGAACGAGTCTACACCTGCATTGCCCCCGCTGGTTGTTCCACTGACGGTCCAAGTGCCAAGCGGCAGAAAGAAGCCCGTTGAAGATAAATACCTTAGTGTGTACGTGCCATCATCTCGATTGCCAAAACCGTTGTAAATCGCAATCCCACTGATCGTTTTGCTGGCTCCAAAATCGAGAATGACTTCGCTGTTCTGCGCTACGATTGCGTACTTGCCGTCAAACGACGTTGTATTTTGACTAGCTACCGAGTTACCGGAAAGATCCAGCGACTGCAAGTTCGTCAATTTGTCCAAGCCGTCCAATGTTCGGATGCCAAGTCCACTGGCATCCAGTGTGGAAATTGAAACAAGATCACTTGTTCGCACCGGACCGTAGATCTGTGGAATGCCACTTGCGTCAATTGTTGCAGGCTTGCCAAGGGCACTGGCTATCGCACGATTGAGAGCCGCATTTTCTATTTCGACCAATGGATCCACTGCTGGCCGCGTATCCTGAGAAATACTTTCCTCGAGCGTGGTCAACACAACCACGTCGCCAGGAGTGGAATCGCGAATTTCGATAGGCTCACCGGTAATGCTGTCCGCTCCGCTACGACCGAAGATGCGGTCGATATCGTTGTTGCCGACCAGCAAATCGTCCCCATCTCCACCATCGATCAAATCGCGATCTGGCAGCGTAGTAGTACCCGCGAATTGTCCACGAGAAGGAGCGTCCATGTCAAAGGTAAATGTGGACGCTGTATCATGCACGCGCAGGTAATAGGTGCCGGCTGGAACATTGCGCAGATCGAACACCGATTGATGGGCCGCGACAATCCCGCCGTTTGCGTCGATCAAGTCGACTGGCCCCTTAATTTCGTGATGGTCCACCGAAACGTGTAGCGTGTACGTTTGCCCGGCGGGAATAGGGCCCCCAGTTGCGTTATTGGCTACGATTTCTCCATTCTGGGAAATCGCATCATATTTTGCCACTCCGATGTAGAAGGTGCCAGACGCTGAAAACGTGTGATCAATGAACGACGCAGTCCCGGTTCCTTGACCTGAATCTGCGCCCGGACCTTGACCGTCGTCGTCTGTAGCTAGTTGATTACCGCTAGCGTCGAACAGGAACAGCTCTGTATCAAAGCTATTGTTATCGATATCAAAGATCGCTCGACTGCCAGCGATCGCTGTGAACTTGTAATAGTCGTAGGTACCGTCGCCAGTTCCTTGAATGCTCACGTGCGGGATATTGGTGGATTGCTCAATGTTGTCACTGGAAACATGTGACCAATGGGCAATGTCCAGGTCTTGAGCGCGACGACGCGGAGAATTCACAGGTTGTTCGGTGACAAACGTCGGGGATGCAGCATCCGTCAGCAGACGAATATAGTTGCCTGCTTTACCGTCTCCCAGCGTCGTAAAGCGGAACCACTTGTCGTCACCTTCGGACGGTAGCTCGAAGGGCTCGCCTGCGTTGGAAAAGACCTCAGTGCGTCCCGTCTCTGGATTTACAACGAACGAACCACTGCCTGGAACCGAAAAATTCTCGATATCAAAGATACCCGCAGTCGGCAGTTCGACCTGTTTGAGTGCCCCGTGCGCGACGTAAACCTGTCCAGCTTGAATATTTCCGCTTTGGCTCTTCGCGAGTGAACTGCTGATCGTGATGTCGTCGATACCGTCGCCGTTGAGATCGACAGTCGACAACTTTCGCGTCGACTGGAATTCGTCCGAGTAGGGAACGATCGTGTCGGCTTCATGTAAAGAAAAACGGGGAACGAAACCGTTCGCATTCTTCGATTCGATGACGTCAGCCATGTTATGGAACACGAACACCGAACTCGATTCTTTTCCAGCTGTTGTCGCTGCGAGATCCAGTGCACCATCACCATCAAAGTCACCGCTCGTGAGGACCCCTGTAAATCCATCGATGCTGGCGTTTGGAGTTGCGCTTACGGTTCGACCGGCGTTGCCGTAATAGATATTGTTCTGTCCAAGATTTTGTCCTGGAACACCTTGGACGATCGCAAAGTCATCGCGACCGTCGTCGTTCAAGTCACCGAGCGCATAAGGCGTTCCCGACTCATTACCAAAAGTTGTGACGGTTATTGCATAACGTTTTGGACGGGGTGTGCTTTGCAACGCCAGGAAATCATTTTCTGGATAGTAATCGTCTGGTTCAAGGTCATCGGAAAGACTTGGCAAAAACGGTGATATGATGGTTTGATATGAATTTATTATTTCTTCAGACACGCCAAAAATATGAGGGCTGTTAAGGGAGAAATTAAGAGCCCCCGCCATGATATTCGTTCTGAAGGTAAGCCCCCAATTTACGAGTAGCCCGCCAACTTCAATCCCTAGGCTATCCGTGACTTCAAGCGTCCAGATTCCGTAAGCCGTTTTGCCGTTAAGTACCGACAAGGATTGATCTGGGCGATACCCTCCCGCAGTCGCAAATGGAGCAGAACCGGCAGAAACTGCTGTCGCCGCAGAGTCATCGAACCTCGCATACGATGCAATGCCGGCGCCAGGGTTGAAGGTTCCGAAGTTGTTGCCACTCCCGCCGGCCCCAGATACAAGCCTCACTCGCTCCCCGTCAGGTGAGATTAGTGTTACAGTCAAATCGGAAGTCCAAGTGTGTTGAATCGCAACACTAACATCAATGTCAGTCACCAAACCAATATTGTTAAGAGAGAAGAGTTGCGATGTGACAGTTCCAGGTCGAGGAATCGATTTGTTTCCTTGATCGCCAAATTGCGAATTAAATGTTGGATAGTCGAAAGGGGGTTCTTGATAACCTATTCCCAGGGCGCTTCCGTTTTTACTTAGTACTACAAGCTTCGTTTTGTGCCCTTCAGTGACACCGAATCGAAGCAGTTTGTCCGCTGGGTTAGTCTGGTCAATATTTGCAAAGACTAAACCCGCCAGTGCCGATTGCGACAGCTTTTGGTTGATCTGTGTGACTATCGTTTCTAGTTGGTTATTGGACCTCTCGAAATCTATTTGAAGGTTTTCGACAATCCCATTCAATACGAAGCTAAGGTCTGCGGACCCTCCGTTTGCCAATCCGAGACTGGGTCGGAATACGAGGTCGCGGTTGATTGTCTGTGACAAAACGTATCGCATCAAACGATTGCCAAGCAGCAAATCATCGATGCCATCACCATTCACGTCGCCAACGACGGTTGCCTGGATATTTGATGATTCAGGCGAAGAGATTAGAGCTAATTGGTCATAGAGACCTAACTGACGATTGTCATTCGGAGCCGCAACGTTATAGATCTCATCTCCTGAATAGACGTAACCGATTGTGTAGTAGCCCAGTTCTATAGATTCCGCACCAACGGTGGATTCTCCCAGGATAACGACATCATCTCGGGAATCACCCGTCATGTCCAAAAGATGCAAGTTTACACGTTCAGATAAATGCGCACCCTGCAAGTTGATCGTGCGGAAACTGCTTGTACCCACATTATTGACGAAACCTGACACAAACGCTTCGTTCCAATTTCGCGGCCATGGCTTAGCGAGGAGAGACGTACCCGCGTCCATGGTCTTGCCGCCGAGCACAACGGTGACGATGGCCGTACCATTTTCGCTGCGCACAAACGCTAGATCGCCGATGCCGTCGCCGTTGATGTCACCTTGACTTGTCGCCGGTCTCCCTAGAGCTGTGTGATCAATGACGATGTCCGCAACTTGATCAATCTGTTCGATGGCATCGAGATCAACTGGTCCGAACAAAAGATAGCTAGTCGTTGTGCCGCTCGCGATGAAATCATCGTAGCCGTCGCCATTGAAATCGCCGACAGTTCGCAAGCTAGAAAGCTGCTCGCTCGCGTCGACGCCCTCCAGACCAAATGCTTGCGAAGTGAGTTGAGCCTGAGTCTGTTGCGATGTTCCATAGTGCTCGGCAACTTGCTCTGGTGTAAACGATTCGTTGAACAGATAGAATTCGTCCAGCTCACTCGAAAACTGATTGTTCACCTCATTGAACTGCTGGCCTGCATCGAGCAGCGCCGCTGGGATAACTGCTTGCCCAACGCTTTGTCCATCAAGATAGAATGTCGCACCATCGGTATTCGCTACCACCGTCAACTGGTGCCACTGATCTGCCCATTCACTCGGCGAAACATCAAACCCGCTGTCGTAGAAAGTAAAGGCGGAGGTTCCCTCTCGCACAATGTAGATCCCCAGGTTTGACGTGTTTTCCTCGATTGCGATCGACAGGTCGTAGATGAACCCATCGGTCGGATACAACAACGTCTTGAAGATTGAGTGTTGTGGACCACTGCTCTTGAGATTCTGGAACCAGGCCGATGCCGTCCAAGTGGATTCGAGGTTCGGCTGAACGTTTACTTTGGATGTCGGTGCCGAAAATGCGGCTGCACCGGCATTGATTCCACCGCTCGCATAGGTGACATCCACCAGCTGAGCAGCAATACCCTGTCGACCGACATTTCGGCCAAGATCGGCGGGAGAATCGAAGGTAAAGTGGACGATCGGACCGGATTTGTATTCTTCGCTGTTTAGGTAAACACCGGGGCGTCCCGCCTCGGGCAATGTAAAGTAGGGCGCAACCAACTCGTAACGGTATTCTTCCGAGAATCCGAAGGAAGTATGGGCAATCACTTGCCCCGGTAGGCGCGGCGTTAGCGGAATGGCCGAAGTATCCTTCAAACCAAAGATCTGATCGTTGCCGCCGCCACCAAGAAGCTCGTCGTTGCCCTGCGAACCCATGATAAGATCATCGCCGGGACCACCACTAATCTTGTCACTGAGGGCTCCGCCGAATAGTTGATCGGTACCTGGACCACCGCTGATATTCAGTCCTGCTTCGGTGGCACCTTGTTGATAGTTGCCAAGCTTGATGCCCCATTCTTCCAGCGTTTCGGGGAAGACGTAACTTGGATCCGCATGGAAGGTATCGTCGCCAGCCTGCAATTCGATTTGCGTGTTCTCGACGTTGTTCGTCTGATAGAACAAATAGTCACGCTTGAACGTGGCCAGGTCCGGTTCGCTGGCATCTTGCTGGCCGTTGCCGTTGGCATCTACGTAATCATGCAAGAACTTTTGCTGGCCAATGTCCCATACGAGACTGGTGAATTCGTAGCGATGGAAGCCGGTGTTGTAACGCAAGGCCGCAAAATCGGGCACTTCGAAGCCACGGCGATCGAGATTACCGCCCACGTACAACATGCGGTCTGTACCGCTGCCGCCATCGATTTCGTCGTTCATCGTCGGCAGATAGGTCTTTGAGGCTGGGTCAAACACCGTGTTCGGCTGATTCCCCAACAGCGGTAGCTGATCAGGAATGATTTGGAACGTATCGTCGCCCTCACCGCCGAGCAGCAAATCCCCAGCGCCGCGATCCAGTCCACCGCTGATCACATCGTTGCCATCGCCGCCCAGAATCCAATCTTTGCCTGGTCCGCCGAGCAGAATGTCATCGCCTCGACCACCGATGATGATGTCACGGCGAATCGCATCGCTGCGCGTCGCCAAATCAACGACTGGCAACATTCCGCCTAGATCGAACTCGATACCGTAAATCGTCGGCGTCAAGTTCGTGTTGATCTTGAGCAAATACTCTGTACCAACGCTCAGTCCCAAAGCGGCAAGATCCAACGTTACCGATTGCAGGCGAGTTTGCTCTGCCCATGCTGACACATCAGGATTAGTTTGTCGCTCAATTTCGAAGAGTTGCACCGTAAGGTCATCGATTGGCGAAGCGGTCTTTACCGTGACAGTACCCGTCGTTGCAGGCACCGTGAATTTGAACCAATCGACATCACCTGCGTGATCGATGGTCAAGCCGTCGAACTGCACGCCACCGGCCGGGACGCTGAGCGGATACGCAAGCGGTGCGATGTCATTGCGACCGATCAAACCATTCGTTGTGCCCGATTCTGCTTTGTCGGCCAGGATCGCATTACCGCCGCGAATCGTAACTTGATCATCGCCGTCACCGGCATCGATCCACACCGACTTCTGCACGGTTGGTCCAACGATGATGGTGTCGTTACCCGCTAGTGCATCGATAATGATCGCTTGGAAATCGCCCTCGGGCGGTAACAGATGGTTGACCAAGTTGCTTTCAAGTCGCTTGACATCCAACTTTTGCAGATCCGTCAGCGTTTCATTGCCCGTGAGTTCGCGCATCGCCGCATAGTCGGCAAGCAAATCGTTCGGCGTCCAAATTGGATTGCCGTCAGCGTCGGTTGCCGCAAAGTCCAAACGCACTTGGGCGTCAAACGTCACGTTGCCGTTGTTATCGGTCAGTCGCGTGATCAAATGGTGATCGGAGAGCAGGCCGGGTTCGGTAACAAAGTTGACGCTAATTTCATCACTGGCGTTGGTACCGCCGACATACCAGACTTGGCCTGTCGCTTTGGCGTACTCTTTCCACTCATCACCAGGAATCGGACCGCCCATGGATTCGAACTTCGTGCCGTTGGAACGATAAAGGGTATTCGCACCGCCACGACCGTACATGAAATCTAGAATGGTTCCGCCGTACAGGTTGTCGGTGCCTTCATTGCCCAGCATGCGGTTCAGTCCAGTGCTCTCCTGTTGAAGCGTGCCATCTGCGGAGTTGTCGACTAGGCTGCCGTCAGCAGCCGTGAACACGCCGAACTCACTGCCTTGGTCAGGATCAAACGTCCATGCGTACAAGAAGTTTGTTCCCTGCCCACCGGTCAGATCATCGTTGCCTTGGCCAGCGAATAGTCGATCTTCGTCAGTCGTAAAACCGGCACCGTTATCGCCTAACAAGCGGTCGTCGCCCGCGAAACCGAAAATCGTATCGTTCCCCGGGCCTCCCGCAGCCCGATCACGACCGGCGGAACCGATGATCGTATCGTTACCACTATTGCCTTCGATGGTACTCGTCCAATCACCTCGTGCGGCGATTTGCGAAACGTCAAACACTTTGGAAGCTGCAGGGGCGACCAGTGGCAGCAGCGTCGGATGCACTCCGGCAAAACCGATCGTATCGTTGCCGGCAAGTCCCGCGATTTGGAATTGTTCAACCAGCAAGTTGCCAGACGAGTCGAGAATGTCGACAAAAACTACTCTGTTTGCAGCCACGCCCGACTTGTAATCGACTCGCAATTGCGGATGCTGCCCGGGCGTCGGAATCGTTTGGCTCAGTCCGATTTCGTCGTTGTTTTGCGAGCCGTTGATGATCAACACATCGGTGGCGTCGTCGTCGGCAGTTGTATCACCAAGGAAGTTGCCGTGATGGCCATCGATGATATCAGTACCGACTTGCAAAGAGTTCATCGCCGATACAACGAACAGGTCATTTCCGCTACCGCCGTATTGTGTGTCATTGCCCTTCTGGCCGTCTAAGTAATCCGTGTCAGAACCGCCCCACATTTCATCATCGCCGCCACCGCCGAAGAGTTTGTCTTCGCCGCCATCTCCGAGCAGTTTGTCGGCCCCTCCGGTCTGATCGGCGGATGTGTTGGTGGCATAGTTCGGCCCAGATAGATAATCGCCTCTCAGCAGGTCATCGCCCGCACCACCAACAAGTATCTCACTGCGTATATTGCCATTGAGCGTGTCGCCGTCGTTGCCACCAAACAACTGATCGCCAACGAGCGTGTGTTGGCTGGCCGAAGAATCCGGCGCGTAAGCGTTGAGCGTATCACTGCCGTCGCCGCCAAACAAACGCTGGCCCGACTGGACTGCACCATTGCCCGCATCACCATAAAGTTGATCGTCCCCACCGTCGCCGAGGAGATGATCAATCCCGGCTCCTCCGTGCAACACGTCGTTGTTTCCGCCACCGCGAATCACGTCATCGCCGTCTTGTCCATCGACATTGATGTCATCGCCAGCGCCTGCGTCAATGTAGTCCGCACCAGCGCCGCCAAGAATCACGTCCGCATCCGCACCGCCAAACAGCAAGTCACTATCGTTGCCGCCATCAAGCGTATCGCGTCCGTCACCTTCGACGCCTGCAATCGAAAGCTTTGCTACGAACACAGGAGTTACGTTTTTCGCCGGAACATAGCCGGTCGGATAAGCCGCTTCCGTCGTAGAGTAATACAAAGGCCGTTCGAAATTGGCGGTGTTCAAGAAATCGAACTTCGTCAAGTCGGTGAGCGTTGCGAATCCGCCCCACAGCACATCCTCGCCGTCTTGACCAAACAGCTGATCGTCGCCAAATCCGCCGATCACAAAGTCGTTGCCGGCTCCGGCGTAAACCTTGTCATTGCCACTGCCCGCATCGATAAGGTCGTTACCGCCGAAGCTAGTGATCACATCGTTGCCGCCACCACCTTGAATGACGTCTTTGCCGTCACCGCCGTAGATGGTGTCATTGCCGTCTAGCGTATTGTTGACCGAGCCGAGTTCGTCGTTGACGCCATCACCATCGATCGTGTTGTCAAAAGCGAGCGGCGAAGCGTAAATCAAGTCATCGCCACCGCCACCGACCAGCACATGGCTGGCTTCGTCGCCTTGCGATATATCGCTGACGTTGAAGTACAGTTTGTCGTTACCCAGCCCACCATACAATTCGTCGGATGCGAGTCCGCCTTCGAGCAAGTCATCACCCTGTCCGCCATAGATCACATCGCGGCTGTTTTCACCGAACAGTTGGTCGTCGCCCTCTTCACCGTGCAGCGTGTCATTGCCTTCGCCGCCACGGATGACATCATTGCCGATTCCACCGTAGATCTCGTCGTTACCGTCGTTGCCAAAGATGCGATCGTCACCTTCGTCGCCATAGATCTTATCGCCGCCCGCTCCGCCTTCGATCAAGTCACCGTCGGCTTCGCCATGGATCTCGTCATCGCCACCTTCGCCATAGATACTGTCGAAACCGATACCCGCGTAGACCACGTCATCGCCGCCGCCTGCATGAACGGTATCGTTGCCATCGCCAGCATTGATGTAGTCGTTGCCTTCGCCACCGAAGAGTTGGTCGTTTTCTGCACCGCCGAATAGTTGGTCATCGCCCGCCTCTCCCATTAAGGAGTCGAGTCCTGCGCCACCTTCGATGGTGTCATCGCCGAGTCCACCACGCAGGTCATCGTTGCCTTCGTCGCCGCGCAAGATGTCGTTGCCTGAACCACCAATCAACGTGTCATTGCCAACGCCACCTGATAGTTCAACCGGAATGGTGATGTCCTTGCTGACGATGATCTTGTCGTCACCCAAACCGGCGTTGCCGACGATCTTCGTAATGCCGGTGTAGACTTGCGATCGGCCAAACGCTTCGATGATCACGCTGCCCGGTTGGGGGCCGGGATACAACTTGTACTCATCCGCTTCGTCGGTATTGAACAGCAGGCTGCTGCGGTCGGCGGAGTTCGCACCAATGTTCAATCGCAACGTGGTGCCATGCGCAGCATCTCCGTCGTTGGTCGCCTCGGTATTCGTCCCGCCGATAAACTGGGCCAATTGCAGGCCTTCGCCCGTCGGTCGCGGGAAGTTGAATTCGAACAGAGTGATTCGCGCTAGATCAAATTCTTCCGTATACGAAAACGGGCCGATGCCAATTGTAAGATCGGCGAACAGACCTGCGTCTAGCTTGCCATCGATATCGAAAATATGAACTGGGCCGAAGCCGTCTTTGGTGCCTAGGAGCGTGTTATCAAGCAGTTCAACTAAGCGGACTTTACCGTCGTCGTTATTGTCATGCAGGTTGAAATCGATATTCGCGAACAATCCGCCACCCACGGATGCTTGGATGAAGCCCGCGTTGAGCGAAGCCGCTGCGGTGATGGATGCTGACAAGATGACTTCGTCGATATCGGCTCCGGTACCATCCGCGTTTTCGCGATCAGAAACATAGAAGCCGTTGAAAACGTCTTCAAAGTCTCCGGTCTGTTGGAACTGTTGAATTCCAAACGTATCAAAGCCAAACGCGAAATCGATCCGCGCACCAACTGCTCCGGCCAACTGCACACCGACGATGGGGAACACAGGCAGTGGGAAGAATTTCTTGATGCTCGCGTCGAGTTCCAGGGTCGGGAATTCGAGTGTGAATAGATTGGCAACGTTGCCGCTGAGCAGTCCCATCAAATTCGATGGATCGAGGATTGGGAAGCCGAGTTTGATCTTGTTGTCGGGCTCGTCTTCAAGAGCTTGCACCGACTTCACAAAGTTATCGGGATCGAAATTTCCCGAGGCCGGCGCCAGAGTTCTCAGCGCGTTGGCAACTTCTGCTGCAGTTCCGGTTGGGGAGAAGGTCCGCGTGACGGGATCAAAGATTGCGCCGCCCATGTTCAGCAGCTTGCCACTGCCGAAGTCGGGGATGCTTTGCAGAATCTTATCGAAGTCCGCCACCGACTGAATGAACGCCGCCGCTTTGGCAACTGATCCGCCTTGCAGTTTGAGCAAGTCGAGCATCGTGATGCTGCCGCCCGCCAGATCACTAACGATCGGCACCGGCTGACTCAAGAAATCGATGATCGGGCGGACGGGTTCCAGGATGTTGTCCACTTCTTCGAGCACGGTGCCAGCAAAACCGCTGAAAAATGCACCCAGATCGAGACTGATATCCGTAAACTCGACGTTCGGCAACTGCAGCGACTCGCCCAGCATGTATTGCCAGTCAATCGCCAGGTCGGTTTGCAAACTTGGGAACGAATTCGAGCCGCCGAAGCTGGCGAGCAAATGAAGATCGAGCGATGCGTTAGCTGTGGCATCGATTTTAAGTACATCTTTGTACGAATTGACTGTCAGGATTTCTCCCAACGTCAGCAATCCGTCGTCCTGCCCGGGATCGAGAATGTCGACAGTAAAGCGGCCAGCAAAACTATTGGCCACACCGACGGCGCGTTGGCCGCTGGCGACAAGACCGCTGCCGTTGCTTCCCTGTTCAAGTGCAGCAGTGAACAGAGTGTTAAGCATCGCGTTCGTATTAATTAACGTAACAACATTTTGTGCTGTTGTTGCACCCGACACTTTTAGCGTCAACGCACGTCGGCTTAAGTCATAGACAAAGTCGTTGTTGTCTTGGGCCGTCTTCTGGACAACGCGGACATCGAAGTTGGCGGTACTGCCGCCTGCCATGCTCGTGATGTTGAATTGTGAGTTGAGCGGTTGTTCGTCGCCGATCAGAGCCGCTGGCTTGGCGAGATTTCCTTGCGAATCACGCCACAAGTCGGCATCCAATCGCAAAAATCCAAGTTCGCCGCTGGCCGAAAGTCCTGGAACGCCGACGTCAACGAAGACTTCTAGGAAACTTTCGCCTGTGTCGATAAAGAATCCGTGATCAAGGTCCACACCGAAGCTCATGCCCAGTTCAAAGCCCAGCGTACCGGTGACATTCGCATCGACGTCGAGATTCAAACCCGGGATGCCCAGGTCAAAATCAATTGGCAAGTCGAGTTGGCCGAGATCGTTGCCTAATAGAATTTGGAAGCCGATGCCGGGGTTTAGCTGTTGGATCACGATGTCGTCGATCGTGACCTGGTTGTCACCGGTCAAGTCTTTCAACAGGTTGATGCCGTTCGGGCCAACCGCGTCGAGCAAATCTTGGCGTACATCGTCATAAAGATTCGAGAAAGTACCACTTTCCTGATTCGAAGCGTTGTCAGAGAAGTTAGCCGAGACGCTGTCTTTGATGTCTCGCAGGAAGTTCGCTTGGTCTTTCAGCTTGTCGCCGACGAACGGCAGCTCAACTCCAAAGACTTCGCCTTCCATCGCATTGATCAGCAAATCGAATGCACCATCCCAACCGCCGACGAGCGCCAGAATATTGAAGTCGCCCGCCAAAACGTCTTTCACATCTTGAATCACCGTCGCGGGATCACGACCGTCGATCTGCAAACTGAAGTTGTCAATCGAGAGGTCCGTTAGATCGGTGTCGCTGACCGACGCTTCGAACGAATACGGTCCGATTGGCAAGCCCGAAAAACCCAGCTGCGCAGTTAGCGACGAACTCAAGTCACCGGCGAATTCAAAGTCGCTTAAGTCCAAGCCGTTCTGAGCCGTCGTGACGATCTCGTCAAAGAAGTGCCGTCCGTCATTGTTGTCGTCGGTGATTCCGACGCTGAAGTTTGCGTACTGGTTGTTCTGTGGGTCGGCGGTCACTGTTCCGTTGAACGCAAAGTTTCCGCTGGTTAGCGAGGCACCGATGGGGCCCAACGATACGTCAAAGTCGAATGGCGATGCGGCTGCTCGCACAAGGACGCCCAGTGACGTTCCATTGGTCACGCCATCGTAAAGAAATGGTTTCGGTGTTCCGTACTCTGGCAGTTCGATTCCGACCGAAAGTTTGACTTGTCCGAGCGCATAAGCACTGACCAACGCATCTCCACGCGCATCAACAAAGCTCGACAGGCCACTTATCCCTAAGTCCGCTAAATCGATGCTGATCGGAACTTGGAAGCCAAGCGGATCAACCTGGTTCTGCACGCCAAAATCCGTCCCAATATCGAACGGTAAATCGATCCGCAGCGCAAGTTCATTACCAGTCTCGTCGAGCGACAAGCCGAACGCCGTGTTGTCGGCTTGTAAGGCGCCCAGGTAAGTGACCAGGTTCGTGTAGTGCTGGCCGCTGAAATCTTTGCCGCCAGATGGGAAGTTGCTGAGCGAGTCGAGCTGAACGCCATCGAATACCAACCCGCTGTTGAGCTGAGGAAGAATCGAAACGGCAAAGTTCGGATACGTCGCACCGCCACCATTGCTCTCTGCCACGCCAAAGATGTCTTCGAACACTTCGTCCAACTGGCCAAGACCACTGGCCGTCGTGCCGTTCATGTTCGAGATGATTTCCGCAAACGTGTCGGTAAAGTCGAGCACTTCGGAAATGTTGACGTTTAGCATCGGTAGTTGCTGGTCGAACAACGGTGATTCGGCGATTGAGTTCTGCAGCAAGTCGAGCGCATTCTTAAGCGTTTCGATGATCGTTTCGCTGTTGAGTGACTTCAATCGCTTTAGGTAGTCGCCGGTATCGCCGAGTCCTAGGTCGTCGAGATTGAAGTTCTCTGGCAACGAAAAATCACTAACCGTCAGATCAGGGACGTCGAACGAAAGCACGCGTGAAAGAGCTGGCAAGGAAAACGAGCCCAAGTTCAGATCAACCGAAAATGGAAGTTCAAAGTGCGCGGATCCGCTGATCTTCGGTGTGGCGATGTATCCGGTGAGGTCTTCTTTGATACCAAGCTTGGTGACGGATGCTGCATCACCTGGGGTTGCCGGCTTGATGGTCACGAAGCGACCAACACCGTCGGTTAGAAAGAAATTGAGCTTGCCGCCGCTTGAAACAACTCGCACTAGATTTGCGTCGGGATTCGTCGCGCCTTGAACGATCAATTGACCATTCAATCCAACTAGCACCGCAGCGAGATCATCCAGTGTCGAACTGGCGGCAATATCAAAACCAACCGTTAGATCGGATGTGGTGCCATCCGCTTTGGTGATTTCAATTAGCAAGTCGCCAGAGTACGCTTCGCCAAACTTAATAGGCTTCTGAGCCTGCAGTCGTAGCTTCGCCGCGCTAGCGAGTTCCACCACTTCCGTGCCGTCGATGCGACCGTCCGTAGCCGTTGTCGACGGATAGGCCGGCGTGAACTCGGCCTTGAGTGAGCCAAGGGCTGTACCATCGGCGATCGCGATTTCGACGAAGCCAAGTTGTGCTGCTCCGTCGATGTTCGAGCTCAACGATGCCGTGGCCGAGAACATCGGTACGCCGGTCTTGGGACGCACGAACACTTCATTGGCAAGGCTCTGTCCGTGCAGCGGACCGGTTCGCAAACCGTGTGTCACTTCATCGGGTGTGCCGTCGGCGTTCAGAAAGATCCCTTCGTTGCCTGTTCCGAATAGCCCCAGTGTTGGACCGGCGAGCGAGCCGTTGAGCATCTCGAACTTGAGTTTGCTGCCGGCAGAACTCGTTGTGGTATCGACGATGATCAAGCCTTGATTGAAGGTCCCGCCATCGATCAGGTTTTGTTGAGTATCGAATGTGACGACTAACCCAGCACCCGCCAATGCGGTTTTTAAATCGCCAACGGTTGCGTAGTTGTCAAAGTCCAGGTCTGTCGCTGTGCCGTTGCGCAGCGTGACACGCAAGTCATTTCCGGTTTCGGTTTGCAATTCTTCGCCACCGTTAAGTGTTGAAAGCAAAGTGGCATCGCCAAAACCAAAGCTGGCGCCAGGTTGTTCCAGCTTGATGCCGATCTCTAACGCAGCGGCAAGTTCTGCGTCGACCCTGAGTGATGAATCGGCTTGAATGTTTAGCTCGCCAATGCCGGCACCGAACTCGATGGGAAAGGTGGCCGCGTTGAATAAATGGTCGAACGAAACGTCGAACAGGATCTCGGCTGGCGAAGTCGCGGTCTTAGGGACATAGGTTGTTCGCTCGGCAACTTTCGCAGCGAACTCTTGCGCGTTCTTGAAAGCCGCGACGAGTTGATCTTGGCTGGTTGCGTCTGCCGAAGCATCAATGATCTCGGCTCCGAATGCATCGCCGATGCTGAGCACATCGCTCAGCGTCTTGCCGCCCGTGAACGGAATCTCGGCGTCAAACGTATTGATGCTGCCAAAGGTATTTTGAAGTTGCTGCAGAGCGTTGAAGAATCCATTTGCGGAAACGGTCCGAAACTCGGACAGCTCTTCCGTGTTGATTTGGATCTCCGGCGGAGTAGCTGTGTCGAACAAGTCTGGTTCGTCGAAATCGATACCTGCTGTGAATAATTCGAGACCAGAGAGGTTCGTTCTGATTGGCAGATGCAGGCTAAAGCTGTTTTGCCCAGGGGTCGGCGTTACGTCGACGACCGTCGTGAGGTCATCTGCCGAAAGCTGCGCTAGACTGACTCGCTGTGCGACGGTGTCGAAAGAAACACTGAGCGCTAAACTGGCTGTCGAATCTTCGAGAGTTACACCTAAGAATCCAACGCTGGCTTGAATCGGTGACGGAGTCCCTAAGTCGATCGATGCGCTGATTTTGTTTTGCGCTAGATCGTCATCAAACGAAATGAATGCTCCGTCGGCGGCAGTCGGCTTGGTTCGATCAATCCCGATCGTGATGTTAAAGTCGATCGCGAAGTTTAACTTTGCGGTTAGGGCACCGTCGATCGTGATCAGATCACGCAAGTTCTCGTTTTGTGAGATCGCATCTGCCAGGTCGTAGTTGATGTCGACGCTTCGGCCGTAGGTCGCATCGATGGTAAAGCTCAACAGCGAGCCCGGCGTATCGACAACGGTGACGGTGCCGGAAAGTTGCGGCAGATCGGCGATGGCTTGATTGACAGCCGCCTGAAGTCCTTCGACCGTCGGGTTCGCTGTCGTTGGTGCCAGATAAGTTTCAATCGGCGTCGCAAAGGACTCGCCGAAGGCCGCATCGATGTTGACCAGGTCACCGATGCTGGTATCTACCAATGGCAGTTGGGTCTTGAAAGCACCGAAGTCTTGCAATCGAGACGCAAAGCCGTCAATGGAAGCAACGGTATTTCGAATAGCACCGGCTTCCGAATAACTCAGGGGAGTCACGGCGAGCAAACGCCGTGACTCCAGGGTTTCCATGCTCAGTCTTATGGACTGCCGAAGAGATGAGCGGCTTTGGCGGGATTTTAGATTCTTAACACGCAAACGTTTGGGCAGGTTCAATGAAGTCTCAATATTGCGTTGTCTTAGGCGGGGCATGCGAGTGGCCACTCTAGTCTTGGCCACGCCCGTCGTCGCAGGACGAATAAAATTTGGATGTGTATTTAAGGGGGCCTTCTTTGGCGTTTAACCGAAAATTGAACTGCAACGTCGTCAATCAACGAAACCGAAAAGATTTGTTTTGGCGTCGATGCGATCACACAGCAGGAATTTTGGGTGCGCAACTGTACACGGAAAGTCCCCAGGGGAAGGGGGCTTGATGGGAAGGTGTCTTGGCGAATTGATTCAAGCGAGGCAGTTTTTCATTGTGTGCAGTCACGCCGCACGACTAGCCACTCGCTAACCCGTTTCATTGTCGACCAACTGAGTAAGGCCCGCACCAAGCCCGACGTGGGTCTCGAAGGCACTGCGAAGAGCCGCGTGACTGTTCGGTGGCTCAAGCTGTTTGCGTCTTTTGGTGAACAGGCCTTCGAAGTTCAGAGGCGCGTTCCTGCGCGGGAGTCGGATAGGGAAGTGTCCCACCAGGGGGCTCATCCAAGATCACAACCATGAAAAGGGATCGTCGCGGAACGCATCCGGATAAGCTTCGAAATGCTGGGCTGCGAACGATGCGGTTCCGTCATTGAAGAAACGTTCAAGATTGATCCTGGCCAAATCCGTCAACATCGCGTTTGAGCGCACTGTAACGGTTGGCAGTGTCGCGAATCTTGTTGAGTGCCATCACCAGCAGTCGCTTCCGCGGTTCCTCCCCATCGGGGGTCTGATATTGATCGCGTCGCTGTTGTCATCACAGAACGGACCGGCGGACCGCTAGGGACGACTATGCCGTTTCGATCAATTCTCTCTTGCGTTGAGTCAATGTTTCAATCTCCGATTCGACCTGTTTTAAACGACTGTCGCACTGACGAATTGCTGTGGTGACCTGAGAAATTGTCTTGGAGCATTCGGTTCTAGCTTTCTCAATTTTTGATTGCACGATCCAATCGGAAATCAGTCCATCAAAGAAGTAGTCTGCAAACTTCGAAAATCCATCAATCTGTAGTGAAATCTGCAGCCGTTGATCCGCGTCGGCGAGTTCTTCTTCAAATTGCAGTAGTTTCCGCTGTGCCGTTCTTGCTTGATTTTTGGCTGAGTCAATTTTTGAGTGCTTCGCCATCGTGGTAAGCATGCCGCCACCGAACAGATCAAGCGTGCCCCAGCTTGCCGCCGAGGCAAGTGTGGTTCGGATTTCCTCGATCGCTCGAAGCGCGGAGTGACCGGCGCCGTTGGCTTCGTCGAGTTCTTTTTGATCAGCGGTTAGATCAGCGATTTGCTGGGTGACCTCGAATAGCTTGTTGCCAACGTCGCTACCGTTCGCAGCAAGGTAATCAGCCTTTTCGGCAAGTGCGGCTTCGTACTCGGTATCAGCGTTCTTGATTCGCGAGAGCGCATCTTGCAATCGGTGCACACTCTCGTTGAGGGTTTCAACGGTATCGATGACTTGGTCGTGCTTGAGCTTTGCAGCGACAAGTTCCTGACGCTCCTTTTGAAGCTTCTGCTCTTTGCTGCCAAGCACTGCGTGAAAGAGTGCCGTCAGGCTGAGTCCTTCTAGGGCATCAACATCAGCCTGTTCTTTGGCAAGGATATTTTTGAGATTTGCTTGCTGTCTTTTCGCGTCGTCAAGCGCGTGTTGCGCTGCACGCAACTGCGAGTCCAGTTTACCCTTTCGGCGGTAGTTTGCTTTCGTAGTCGCAAGCCGCTGGTTGAGTTCGTTTAGCATTGGGGTCTCATTTCTTGGGAAATGGCCGTGGCTTTGCAATATAGCGGCAATCCAACTTTGTAGCCCTGCTCACCATCAAGCTAGGCTCGATCCGTTTGGCAGCGGGGCGCAGTTCGTTTAGAAGATCGGAACTTTTGTATGCCGCGATCGCGTCAAGCTTATCTGCTATCGATTTGCTACAGTCCTGAGGTGTCTGAGGACCTCTTTGCGGCCACGCTGGATTTGTTGGCTCATCAATTCGCGAGCTTGTTGGTGATCGCGTTTCTGAAACGCGTCGATCAGGTCGCGTTTACCTGATACGGTTGACGTCGCGACGTCGGATGTCAGTAGCTGAGGGTCGTCGCGCTGCGCGTCGAAAATCTGGCCGATGGCGCGATGTTCCCGCGACACTTTGGCGAGAAGTTGGTTTCGGGCTGCTTCAAACACTAGTTGGTGGAAGCGTTGTTCTGTATCTAGCCAAGCGTTCATTTGCGTTTTGGTTGCGTGTTGCTTTGGCCTCTTCGAAATTTGTGCGGCGATCTTTTCGGCCTCGCTCAAGATGGCATTCAGTTCATCAAGCTGGTGCTCTGTGATGTACCGAGCCGCTTCGCCAGCGGCGCAGCTCTCTAACGCATCTCGCAAAACATACAGGTCGTCGATGTCTTGTGGGTCGGTCTTGCGGACGAATGCGCCGCTGCCCGGAACATGGTCGATGAACCCTTCGCTGGCCAAGCGGTGAATCGCTTCACGAACCGGTATCACGCTCACACCGATCTCGCTGGCCAGCACGCGATTGACTAAACGCTTTCCCGGCGGTAGTTCGCCGCGCTTGAGCTTTTCGCGGATGTAATCGTACGATCGTTCGGCGAGTGTTTGTTCCATACTTTGTTGGCTAAAGGCTTGCGACGGAGCTTCGTCATTCGTATGTTATAACGCAGGATAACATGCGTTATTGTGGGCCGCCAGGCTGCCGTGGTTTGTCGTGCGTTAGTGGTCTACCCAAAAATCTACGTTTTCGGCGGCCGCATCTCCACATGTTCCGCAAGGCAGGCAGTTTGTCTGCCTGCAGCGCAGTCAGGTCATTCACGAACGGCGAGACGTTTAAGTGTTGAAATGGTAGTGGACGAGGCAACGAGTCCTGTGGCCCGAGACTTGTTGCCTCGTCCAGCTCCTAAAATATTCGCTGGCAATTCCAAGCCAGAAGTTCACAGGTTAGAAGCCTGTGCTGCAAGAATCTCAGGATCCTAACGAATGAAGTGCTTTTTTCTTCTCGCGGTCGCGGTCGCCTGCGTGGTTTGTTGCTGCACCAATGGCTTGGCTGATGAACCCGCTTTTTCGCAAACGGTTTTTCAGATGCGAGACATCCCGGTCGGTGTTCCTCGAGAAGGTCATGCGAAAGATGCGAAGGCGTACGGGTATCGAATTCCGTCGTTGTTGGTCACAAGCAAGGGAAGCATTCTCGCGTTCGCGGAACGGCGACTCGGTTTTCACGATCATGCTCAGAATGACATTGTTCTGAAACGCAGCACGGACAACGGCAATTCGTGGAGTGATGAGATCGTTGCGTATGAAAACGGCATGAATTCGATCAACGATCCGTTGACGGTGCAGCTTGACAGTGGCCGCATCTTATTGATGTTCGCGCGTTTTCCTTACGGTCGGCACGCTAGAAACGCAGGTTGGATCAAGCAGGCTGAACTTGGTTACGACGACCCGGCGGTGAACGTCCTGACTTTTCTTTGTCATAGTGATGATGACGGTTTGACGTGGAGCAAGCCCGTTGACATCAGCCGGCAAGTTAAGCCTTCGCAGTTTGTAAACGCGAACACTCCGGGAGCGATGGTCCAATTGTCGAAGGGACCGCATAAGGGGCGAGTGATTACGGGGCTTTGGGGAGCGTTGCCGCCAGCAAAGGATGGAAAGCTTTCGTGGCAAGTTGTCGCTGCTTATAGCGATGATAACGGAGAAACATGGAAGCGAACCGAGCCATTGGAAGATGAAAGTGGTGAGGGATTTCCAAACGAATGTCAGGTCGCTGAAGCCGCCAATGGCGATATCGTTTTGGTCAGTCGCAATCATGAGGGCGTGACGTTCCGCAAGAAAGCGATCAGTCATGATAGTGGCGAGACATGGGGACCGGTGAACATCGACCAAGGCTTGCCATCAGTAGCCTGTATGGGGGCGTTGATCAAAGGCCCTGTTAAAGATGGCGGCACATGGGATTTGTGGGCTTCGTTTCCATCGAACTCGGGTCGCGAAAACGGCCAGATTGTGGTTTCGAGGGATAACGGCCAGTCGTGGCAGATCGTGGAGATCATTTCGGGGCCCTTTGCCTATTCGACTCTGCAAGTCGCATCAGATCAAAAGAGTCTGCTTTGTTTTTACGAAGCGGCTAATCGGGAAGTGATTCTGGTTGCGATTCCATTCAGCGAGTTGCAATAACGCTTTCTCCCAGCCTGCACGACAACAACACGAACCGAACCTACTTGCAAATCTAGGGCTCTGATGACGACTACGAATTTAAGCGGTCTAGTAGCCGCAACCTACACACCGCTCAATGACGAGGGTGATTTGAACCTTCGTGCGATCCCGTCGATGGTTGATCACTTGCTCGCGCAAGGCATCGAAGGCTTGTATGTTTGTGGTAGTACGGGCGAAGGAATGTCGCTCACCAGCGATGAGCGTCGAGCGGTGGCGGAAGCTTACGTGCAAGCGACCGCGAAACGCATTCCCGTGATTGTGCAAGTTGGACACAACAGTGTGCGCGAAGCAAGTCAGCTTGCTAAGCATGCTCAGGCTATTGGCGCAGATGTCATCTCGGCAACCTGTCCGTCCTATTTCAAAGTGTCGGACGTTGCGACATTGGTGCAGACGATGGGGGAAGTTGCCAGTGGCGCACCCGAGTTGCCTTTCTATTACTACCACATTCCCTCGTTAACCGGTTCGGCAATTGATATGGGCGAATTCCTTTTGCAAGCCGGCGATCGAATCCCGAATCTGGTGGGTTTGAAATACACCGACACCAAGCTATTCGATTTCCAGCATTGCTTGGAATTGCAAGATGGACGTTTTGATGTGGTTTGGGGATGTGATGAAATGTTGTTAGGAGCACTGGCGACAGGCGCGCGTGCTGGCATCGGCAGTACGTACAACATCGCAGCACCATTGTACCGCCGAATCATCGATGCATTTGCGACGAGCAATGTGGAGGAAGCGAGACGATGGCAATCAAAATCAATCGAGCTAATTCGGACGATTGGGAAGTTTCCGTTTCATCCGGCGATGAAGGCAATTCTGGAGATGCGTGGTTTGAAAGTGGGGGGATGTCGATTGCCTCAAGGACGATTGTCAAAGGCGGATGCCGCGTCCTTGCGGAATGAGTTGGAAGTAATCGGGTTCGACGTAGAGCAGGCTGGCGGCCTGGCACCTGCGGAATGACCATAACTTGAAGGCCGGCAACCCGCATTGTGAAAGAAAACATGAATCAAATCCTGCGTGTCCTCATTCTTGTCGCTGCAACTGTGTTTTCTTCGTTCGCAACTGCTCAGGAACTGCTGTCCTGGAACGAATTGCCGCCGGTGCCGGATGAACTTGGGCTCGCTGGTCCGTTTGTTGGTGTTCACAATGACGCGATGATCGTCGCGGGCGGCGCAAATTTCCCTCAGCCCGTCTGGGACAACGACAAAGTTTGGCACGATCACGTTTTCGTGATGAAGCGAAGTGTTGATGGCTTCACGTGGAAAGACGGTGGCAGACTTGACCGTGCGGTTGCGTACGGGACAACGGTCTCGACCGAGGACGGAGTGGTTTGCATCGGCGGGAACGACTCGGCCGAAACCTTCGACGACGTATTCATGCTTAGCTGGGATGCCGAGTCCGATCAGATCGCTACGGTTGTATTTCCTGCGCTGCCAAAGCCATGTGCTTTTTCTGCTGCGACCATGATCGGCGATGTGATCTATGTGGCGGGTGGACAAAGCGGCCAATCGCTGGAAACAGCGATGACGAATTTCTGGTCGCTTGATCTGTCGAAACGTTCTAGCCCGGGCGATTTCGTTTGGAAAGAGTTACCCGCGTTGCCGGGACCTTCTCGGGCCTTGAACCTGACCGTCAGCCAGCACAATGGCTATAACGACTGCGTGTACGTCATCAGTGGAAGGCGGCAAGACGGTCCGGCGGAGGAAGAATCAAGCTTCGATTTTTTGCGAGACGTCTGGGAATACAATCCGCAGACAAGTCAGTGGCGACAACGAAGCGACGCTCCGCGATGCGTGATGGCGGGCACGAGTATTAAGTACGGCCAAAGTCATGTGTTTGTACTTGGCGGCGCGACCGAGAAACTGTTCTTCCAGGGTGACGGACTGAAGGACGATCATCCCGGTTTTGTTAAAGAATCACTCGCCTATCACACCATTACCGACACGTGGGTTACCGCTGGATCGATGCCCGCCAACCATGTCACGACAACCGCAATGCAGTGGGGCAACGACATCGTCGTTGCGACCGGCGAAATCCGACCGCGTGTCCGCAGTCCAAACGTGTATCGCGTTTCAGTCAATCGAACGGAACGTCATTTTGGAAGGTTTAACTATGTCGTGTTGATTGGTTACCTGCTGTCGATGGTTGGCGTTGGCGTATATTTTGCAAGAAAAAACAAAAACACCGACGACTTTTTTCGTGGTGGAGGTCACGTCCCATGGTGGGCGGCAGGATGCAGCATCTTCGCGACGATGCTCAGTTCGCTGACATTTACTGGGCTTCCGTCTAAAGCATATGCACAGGATTGGGTGTACTCGATCGGCAACTTCACGATTCCGCTGGTTGCCATCGTCGCCGTGTATATCGCGATGCCGTTTTTTCGCCGTATCGACGCGACCAGCGCGTATGAATATCTAGAGAAGCGATTTAGTCGTTCCGTTCGACTGTTTGGAAGTGCGAGTTTTACGTTGTTTCATTTGTTTCGCATGGCTGTTGTCATGTCGTTAACCAGTTTGGCACTGGCCGTCGCCACGCCGCTGACGCCGGCTCAATCCGTTTTGCTGATGGGCGTGTTGAGCATTTTGTATTGCACGATGGGCGGTGTCGAAGCAGTGATCTGGACCGACACAATTCAAACAGTCGTCCTGCTTGGCGGAGCACTCATTGCGATCATATTGTTGGTCATCGGGACCGACGGTGGTGCCAGCGGGTTTCTGTCCGCAGCCAACGCTTCGGATAAAATTCAAATTGTGAATCTTCACCTGAGTCCGACCAGTGCTCGGATCGCACTATGGGTGATCGTCGTCGGTGCGATCGGTCAGAATCTTTCGTCGTACACGGCCGATCAGGCAGTTGTGCAACGCTACATGACAACGGCTGATGAAAAACTCGCTGCGCGTTCGATCTGGACGAATGCGGTGCTGACGATTCCGGCAACGTTGCTGTTTTTCGGAATCGGCACCGCTTTGTATGCGTTCTATCGGTCGCATCCGGAACGGCTTGACCCAACGATCACAACCGACCAAGTATTTCCATATTTTATTGCCCATGAAATGCCGATCGGGTTGGCGGGATTGATAGTTGCTAGTGTCTTTGCCGCTGCGCAGTCGACGGTTTCGACCAGCATGAATTCCACAGCAACGGCATTGGTGACCGACTTTCTGCGCCCCTACAACGTTTGCAAAACCGATGGTGGATATTTGAACGCGGCTCGCGGCTTGACACTATTGATGGGCTTAGTTGGGACGCTGCTTGGGTTGGTCTTTGTCAATCCGGAAATCAAATCACTGTTCGATACGTTTCTGGTCGTGATCGGTTTGTTCATGGGAGTGCTGGGCGGGCTATTTGTTTTGGGCGGCACCACGACACGCGCTAATTCTACCGGTGCCCTGTTCGGCGCTTTGGTTGGCGCGGCCGTGATGTTCAGTCTGTGGAAGTTCACGGCTATCAACGGATACTTGTACACGTCGTGTGGAATCACTTCGTGTTTCGTCGTTGGCTATCTGGTAAGTCTCGTCACGCCGAAACCAACTGGCGACTTAACAGGGCTAACCATTCACACGCTACAAAAAATGTAGCACAGGTTGCTGTGCCTGCACTGCGAGAACGATTGCTTCGATGAATGATGCACGCCGAGACGAATTGATTGCGATTTATCGTGATGGGCTGCTGCGTGACACGCTGCCGTTTTGGATCAAGCACTGCGTGGATCGCCAGTACGGAGGCTTCATGATGTCGCTGGACCGTGACGGAACTGTGCTCGACACTGATAAAGGCGTCTGGCAACAAGGCCGATTCACTTGGTTGCTGGGCGAATTGTACAACAACGTCGAGCCACGTGACGAATGGCTGGAACTAGCGAAACACGGCGCTCGGTTTCTCGACGAACATTGCTTCGATCCGACCGACGGACGCATGTGGTTTCACGTCACTCGAGAAGGGCAACCGATCCGGAAACGCCGCTACGCATTCTCCGAGAGTTTCGCTGCAATCGCCTATGGAGAACTCTTCAAGGCAACCGGCGACGAACAATACGCTGATAAAGCAAAACGCACGTTCCAGCGCTTCATCGATCACAACCTCAATCCGCAAGGTGTCGAGCCAAAGTTGACATCGATCAGGCCGACTCGAGGGATCGGTTTCCCGATGATCACGATCGCGACGGCTCAAGAGCTTCGTCAGTCCATCGGCTTACTCGATGCCAATGAATGGATCGACCGCAGCCTCGACGATATTCGCCGCTTCCACATCAAAGTCGACCTTCAGTGCGTGATGGAGACGGTCAGTCCAACCGGCGAAATTATCGACCACTTCGACGGTCGCACGCTCAATCCCGGTCACGCGATCGAAGGTGCATGGTTCATCATGCATGAAGGCAAACTTCGCAGGGACGCTAGCCTGATTCAAACCGGCTGTCAGATGCTCGATTGGATGTGGCAGCGAGGTTGGGACGAAGAGTGCGGCGGAGTTCTTTATTTTGTTGATTTGAACGGATTGCCCGTCCAGGAGTATTGGCATGATATGAAATTCTGGTGGCCCCAAAACGAAACGATTGTCGCCACACTGTTGGCCTATGAACTGACCGGCGACAAGAAATACGCGGACTGGCACAGGCTCGTCCATGACTGGGCCTACGCACATTTTCCTTACAAAGAGTTTGGTGAGTGGTTCGGCTATCTTCACCGCGACGGCCGCATCAGTTCTCGATTGAAGGGCAACCTTTGGAAAGGGCCGTTTCACATGCCCCGCATGCAGCTAACTTGTTGGCAGTTGCTGGCAGCTACGTCGAAGTAGAGACCGCGTGCCGTCCTATTCGAGCCAATGTTGCGGTTCAATCGCTTCACATCGCCGTGCAAATATTCTGCAAGCCTCGTATGCATTGGTTGCAGCACATGAATGTCAGGGAGCGATTGGAAAAGTGGCATTGCTAACACCAAGGTTTCCGCAGCCGATTGAAACGCTGACCGTGACGACCTCGGGCGGGAGCATGGAGTTCAGCATGTCGCGTTGCTTGTCAGCGATTGAGTAAGGCACCAGTCGGCACGGCTCATAAAATCCTGCGAATACTGCATCTTTAACTCGGCGATGCTCGAACGACCTGGGCTGACGACGAAGTACCTGGTTGGCTACTGATGAACAAACAGTCGGTTCCCTGAGCGACTGAGTCGGGTCTTCAGGGCGTTACTGGTGACTGAAATCGGAAGCGGATCGGAGGCCACGATGATCCGTAGACTCTTGACTTTGCCCAACGTCATTTATTTCTGTCCTGCCAGAACTTTGACAATGACGCGGCGGTAGGCGTAGAGATTGGGATCTCCATCGTCATGAAGTTCCAGAACTAAATGAATGTTTTTTCCGGCTGCATCTGCGGGGATCGCTACTCTGGCCGTGGCTTCGGAGTGATTTTTAATCTTCACTTCGCCGCTGTACGAACTTGGTTCCTTGTAGAACGACCATGCGTACGTCAGCAAGTCTTGGTCGGGGTCGCTGGATCCGACGGCGCTTAGATTAACTGTCGAACCAGCGGCTGCTGTGACCTGCAAAACTCGTCGCGAAGTGTCACCGTTGACCACCGCAACCGGATGATGGTTGGCGTCGGAGTATTTGCCGGTGATGCTCCAATCCATGCGTGCCGCGAAGTCGTTGTCGTAGGCAGTGCTCCAGCGTTTGATAGCCTCGCTGCCTTCCGAAGTGTTGCCATACATGTCGTAAGGATCGTACAGCCTCTCTTCTTCCTTCACGGCTCGCATACTTTTGATGCTAGTCTTTTTCGTTAGGTCAAATCGTCCACCCCAGCCACCCTGATCAATTTTATCGGGATCGTTCAGGCCATTCGGATAGACGTGCATGAAGGCTGGCGTGTCACCCTCGGTCGCCCATTTCCTGTTTGGGTAAACGGCACCGAGCGGTCCATGACTTTGAATGTGTTCCTTCAGATATTCGTCGGAAGGCGCCCAGCCATAAACACCGGTTGCGCGGATATACACAACCTCGGGGAAGTTCTTGGCGATCCAGGCGCCGGCATCGTCCTGCCCAAGGATGTCGAACACTCGCAGTTTGCTGAGAAACCTGGACAATTCTTCTTTGGATCGCGTTGCTCTAACTTTCCAAATCGCCTGCGCGACATTGTTCGTTCCGCCCCAGCCTCCAACCCAAACCGGGCGAGGATCGTCTTTGTCGACCGAGGCAATGATCAGCTCCGACCCGGGGGTGTCTTTTCCGTCGCCAACGTCGCTCATGCCATAGCCTTCTTGGCCCATGATCGAGATGGACTTCAAGTACTCGGCCGATGGAAACCCTGCGGCATGTACTTTCAGGTTATCAACACACTCGGCATACGCGTCGACTAGCTTGTCGAGCATCCCGGTGTCGGTCTGATTCTTCTTCCAGCAACCGGTCGAGACGATCAAGCCTTCGATATCGAACTCGTTCGCGCAGACCAACAGACGGACCATCGATTGCTCGTCATCGGGATCGGCACCGAGGTCGGTGGTCGTGATGATGCGTGGCTTGTCGCCGTTGCTATCGGGCTTTGGCTTGTCTTCCTGGGCGACAGCAATGCTGGTCACCATCGTGATCAACAGGACAGCGTAGAGGCGTTGATTGTGCATTCGTTTGTTTTCTCGTTAACGTTTCGTTTCAGTGATGGAAGGGGTTTTGCATCGCAACATGCGTTTTGCGAAGTCGCCGAGAAAATCTTCTCGCCAGCGACTCACAGTTTTTGCACCATGGTGCTCGCGTTCGGCGAACTGAGGAGCAGGATCATCGGTCCACCAGTGCGAAAGGGTTGGTGACGGATGCAGTGCGATGTCGGCTGCAGGAGCGACGGACTTGATTCCGCCAGTCTTACCATCGAGCGCGACGACATTGCTGCGGATTGAGAACGGATAGGTTTTTGCGGCTTTGGGGCAGAAGCGAAATTTCACCGTGCCGTTGTCCGAAACGTGGCCGGGAATCACTTGATTCTCAACCATCAGCTGCGTTTCGGGCTTCTCCGGCCTGTTGCTGCCCAGGGGCAACACCAGTTCCAGAACGCCAAACACTTCCATCTTATCATCCGGCGTAGTGAGGCGGTCAAATCGCGAATAGGGCCTCGTCCAAGCGCGAACGAACTGACCGCCCCATCCGGGCTGTGACGGGTCTTCGGGCTTCCCGCTCAGTAGCCAGCCCACCGAAGGCGTATCGCCCATTTTGATGGAGTTCATTTTCGAGTTGAAGAAATCGCCAAGGGCTCCGTGGCCGGCAATATGTTGCCTCACGAATTCCTTATTGCCCCAATTGCCCGATTGATCGCCACCCGTGAACCAACCGCGATAGGTTGAATTCGCTTCGATGATCCAGAGATCGGAATGATGGTCGGCGATGTACTGGTAAGCATTCGGTCCCCACTTCTTGTTGGGGCCGCCGATGTAATAGACCCGCAGCTTCGGCAGGATATCCGGCGCATCGTGCAATGCCTGAGCAAGATCCTCAATGCCACCCCAGACAAGCACGTGCAGCGGTCTCGGATCATCTCGCCGCGCACATTCGACTAGCCACCGCGAACCTTCCGTGGATGCTCGCACGCCGATATGGGGAGCGATTTCGGTTTCGCCCTGCTTTGTGATCGCTCGCAATGCATCTGGCGTTGGATATTGATGCGAATACGTTTTTAGATTTGTATAGTCTCTGTCGTAGCAATCGAGTACGTCCAGAATGTCCTGCTTGCGGCCTGGTCCAAACGGCGACGAAATCAGTCCTTCGATATCCAACACGTCAGAGTAAACAAGCAGATGCACCATCGATTGAAAATCATCGGGATCGGTGCCGCCAATGTCAGTTGAAACAACGACTCGGTAGCGCTTGCCAGCCAATGCGCCGTCAGCTGCGCGACTTGCTTCCTGCGCCAACCCATCCGTTGCAGCGGCGAAGATGAACAAGAACACTGCAAGTCTTGTGACCACGTTGAATTGATCCAACATTAAAGTTCCAATCAGTTGAGTGGCAGCCAGACGGACATCTCGGACGCGCCGCGATTCGACCAGGTGAAGTAAGGAACCAGAGTTGCAGGGATCGGAGTCGAATCAGGTCGTTTGAATTCGCGGTAAAGTTTGTCCGGCCAGTCGCCAGTTCCCAGGAATGCGAACTCGCCTTCAAGAACAGTGACACCTTGCAGCAAGTCCGCGTCAAATCGAGACTGCAAATTTACGTCAGCAGGAATTCGCACTTCTGCCAGCGATGTGCCTTTGGGCAGATCAATAGACTCCAGGCAATACACGATCGGACCGCGTTTGACCGCAAGGTGATTGCGAGTTTCCTCAACCAAAGGATGCGACTCGATCAGTTGCACTGGCATCGGTAGATTTAGCTCGATCACGGTTCCCGGTTTCCAGGTTCGTTCAAGCGAAGCGTATGTGCCCGGTGTTAGTTCCGTTGCGACAGATTCTCCGTCGACTTTAAGAGTCGCCGACTTCGCCCAACCAGGAATCCGTAGCTTAAGTTCCATTGGCTGTGCAGGACACTCGACGACCGTGATTTGTACTTTGCCATTCCACGGATACTCAGTGCGTTGTTCCAGCAGAACTCGGCTTCCACTGCGCAACTTGGTATCGAGCGTATTGCTACTGTACAGATTGACCCAGATTGCATTGTCGGACTTTGCGTAGGCGTAACCGCTGACCTGCGCGATCGTGCGAGCCACATTGGGCGGACAACAGAACGACGTTACGAATGGCACTCGCATCCGAGACCAACGCAGATCCACGGGAGCGGCTTCTGATACTCGCAGCGGGTTGGTGTAGAAAAAACCCGTCCCGTTCAGGCTCACCCCCGAAAGCACCGAGTTGTAAAGCGCGAGTTCCATCACATCGATATACTTTGCCTCGCCGCTGGCAAGGAACATTCTCCAGTTCCAGAGCACGTTGCCGATATTCGCACACGTTTCATTGTGAGCAGTCGTATTGGGAAGCTGGTAGTTGCGTCCGAAGGCTTGGTGGACTCGCGTGATTGAACCCTGATCTTTTGAGCCGTCCGGCGAGGCTCCATCGTATAAAGCACCGCAACCGCCGGTGATGTAGAGCTTTTTTTCGACCAGGTTATTCCAGATCGCGGTCAGTGGTTTCAGCAGTTTTTTGTCGCCGGTTTCGGCGTACAGGTCAGCGATTCCCGCGTACAGATACGTCGCACGGACCGCGTGACCAACCGCCTCATTCTGCCGCATAAATGGCAGCCGGTCCTGGTTGTCATCGCCGCCATCGACAATTTGGTCTCGCATCTGAATCAAACGCTCCGCGAGATTTAGATAGCGAGTTTCGCCTGTCGTTCGATACAGATCCAGCAAGCCCATGTAATGAGAAGGGCAGATCGCGTGCCCCGCCTGTTCGGGAGTCGGATTGCGATAAGCGTTATCAAGAAAGTTGGCTGCCTTGCGAGCGATATTCAGCAGGCTGTCCTTGCCGGTCAAATCATGATGCACACAAGCGACCGTCATCAGATGGCCCATGTTATACATCTCAAAGTTAAATCGGTCGCCGAAGGGTTTAACGGTCGTGTCACCATTGCGGTTGGCAATCAACACTGGAGTGTGGAGATAACCATCCGCGCGCTGTGCCTTCCCAATAATCTCGACGATTTCATCGAGGCGTTGATCCCATTCAGGGTCTGGTTCGGTGGCTTGCAGTGCGCAGACCGCTTCCATCCATTTATAGAAGTCGCCATCGTTGAACGGTGCGCCGTGGTAGGTGCCATCCGACAAACCGGCGGCGATGCGGAAATGTTCCAGGTACGGCTTGTACTTAGTCCCTCGCATGATTTCCCACATCGCCGGGACGGTTTTGTCGCGGCAGGTGGCCAGCCGTTGCCTCCAGAAACCGTCCGCCCACTTGACCTCGGCCAAGCGAAGGGGGACGACCACGCGATGAGGGCTTACTTGAACGGACTGCGCAGATGCTTGCTCTGTGACGCAGCACGCGATCGCGAAGAGAATCAGTTGTGTGTAGTTCATGGGCATGGTTTGTCGTTCTTCGCAAGCTGGAAGCTAACGCCGCCGAAGAATCAGTTTTCTTTGATGTTGCAGACAACGCGTTGATAGCCGACGAGTTGCGGCGTGCCGTTGTCAGTAACTTCAAGAATGATGTGCATCTGCTTGCCTGGTTCGTCGGGCACAACGAAACTGGCCGCGTTCGCAGAATCATTTCCGGCAATCGTGACGGTCGCTTCTGCTGAACCTGCTTCGCTGTACTGCCACCAGCGGAACGTCAGTTTGTCTCCGTCGGGATCAGCCGCTGTGGCGGATAGCTGCACCGTTTCGCCGGGTTTTACATCTCGTGTGAGCTGCCCTGTCACCGTGGCGACCGGGGCGTGGTTGGCTTCTTCGAATTCCTTCACGCACCAGTCGGCTCGAGCGGCGAAGTCGTTCTGCAGCGCGCCGATCCAGCGCCATTGTGGCTTGAGATACGCAGTCAGTTCGGCGTCGTTCGGGATTTCCTTCTTCAATCGTAGCCGACCCCACGCGGAACTCGTGTACCAGCGACCGTCGGGATATTCATAGTCGGGCTCAAGCACCGGGTCCAACCACGTGTTCTCGCGAACCTTCACGAAACGCCCGCCCCAACCACCCCAGTCCGGCGATTCATCGCTGCGCAGGCCGTTTGGAATATTATAGATGAAGGCCGGCGAATCACCTTCGGATCGGAAATCGCCTGAGACGAATCCTTTTTCGTCCTTCGCATGAGCCTTGTACAAAGAACACAGCGGGCCGTGGTTTCGCAGAATATTGGCCTTCATCCACGAACCAACCAGATATGACTGTTCATCCGCCGGGATATACTTCTTCCAGTGGTAGAACAGAGCGATGAACTGATCGGAGATGATCGTCGGGATGTTGTACTTGCCCCAGTGCGGACGGATGTAAGTTTGATAAGTCTCGTCCTGTTCCCAGATGAAATAGAAGCGAATCTTCTTCGCGACTTCGGCCATCTTGTCCGCATGCTGCTGTTCGATATTCTTTAACGCTCGCGCGATCGTGTTCGTTCCGCCCCAGGCCTGAATCCAGACGGGACGCTCGTCCGATTCGTCCAGCAATACTTCAACAATCCGCTGCGACCCTGCTGTGATCTCGTCCATTTCGCCTTCCGACTTCACGTTTCCAAGCAACGTTCGAGACTGAAGAAATTCAGGAGTCGGATAGCGCGAGTCGTGCTTGACGAGGTTCGGATAGACTTTGGCATACGCTGCCAAATAGGGCTGTGCCCAGTCGTCTCCGGCCCAGTTGTGCCCGTGAGCGTGATACTGCGAACTGGATGTGATGATTCCTTCGATGTCGAATTCGTTCGCATACAGCAGGAAGCGAACCATCGAGCATTCGTCGTCGATTTCGCCATCGCTGGTGACAATCACGCGTGGCTTGTCGGCGGCCTTCAGCGTACTTTGCTGGCCGATTGCGGTTGCGGCGAACAGCATCAGCAGAAGCAGCAGTCGAAAGCTCAGACTGTGATGCGGACTACTTTCCATGAGAGCTCTCCAACGAATTGATGTTGTTTTCCCGCTTGGTGTAGTCGATGAATTCAGTCGGATCAGTGCCGTTAAGATATTCTTCGACGTTCGTGTATCCGTCGCCATCTTTGTCTGATGAATTGTCATCTGCCGCATTCGCATTCAGACCGAATTTCTTCTCCCAGTCGTCGGGCATGCCATCACCGTCTGAATCCAGAGGCGCTTCCGCTGATTGCAGTTCCGGCCAGCCGCCGACATCATCCTGAGTCGTGATGATGCCGTTATTACCGTGAGTTGCGGTGCCGTTGCGGACTTCTTCGGTGATGCGCGCATCGATCGAATCACGCTTCGGTAACGAGCAACCTGCATGCTCAAGGACGCTCAGGTAAGCATCCTTCGCGGATTGCTGATGAATGGGCATTGCCTCCCACGCTGCGGGCAAACTGTGGAAGGTCTTACCTTTCACGCCCAACCAGTTGTCAGTGGTGACTTCGGGAAAACCATCGACGTAGTTTTCGGCCACGTGCCAACCGCCGAAATCATCATCGCCTCGGGACGACGGACTTGCGATGCAGTCTTTAACGTCGGTTCGCGTGGCGGGACCAGGTTTGTAGTAGTTGGCGATCATGTTGATTGCGGAGAACTCGATGGGTGGTGTTCGCCGATCGCCCTTCTGGTGGGCTTCGCCACCGTAGCTGCTTTGATAACCCCAGTTGTACAACACGTTGTTTCGGTAATCGTTGAACCCACAGCCCGATGCCCAGCGAGGATTGCGACTGTCATTATGAGCAAGCAGATTGTGATGATATGTGCTGTAATGGTTTCCCCAGATGCCGCCAAAACGATGCGACCCGTCTGCCTTGGCGCAGGCTTCGGTGATCATGCACCACTGGATCGTGACATTTTCATTGTGGTACAGCGAGAACACCTCATCGCTGCTCCAACTGGCGGATACATGATCCACAATGATGTTTTTTCGGTACCGACCGCCGAGTGCGTCGCCTTCGTGATCCGTTCTGACACGGACATAGCGAATGACGACATCGTTGGCGTCGATGGCGAGATTGCCTTTAATCGTGATTCCATCTCCGGGAGCGGTTTGGCCGGCAATCGTGATGAAGTCATTCTTGATTTTCACGTCGCCGTCGATTGTCCCCGACACGTTGAAGACGACAATTCGTGCCCCCTTGGCATCACACGCCGCTTGCAGGCTGCCTGGCCCTTTGGCGTCCAGATTCGTCACGGCAATCACCTGACCGCCTCGACCACCAGGCGTCATCGAACCGTATCCTTCCGCGCCCGGAAACGCAGCGACACTGGCAGGTTTGGCTTCGTCGCCAGTGGCGTTGGAAAGCAGACCCATCGGTCCGCCAAGTGTTAGTAAGGCGATTAAGGTCGTCTTAAATTTCATGACTTTTCCTTTGTGCGGTGTATCACTTGACTTCAGGAAATCGCGCCTTGGTGTAGGCGTGGCCGTGGCGCGATCCGAGTCTGCCAAGAGATTATTCGTGAATACACCGCAAGTCTCCCTGCCATCGCAGCAATACTCGCGTTATTCTAAGATTCATGAAGCGATTCGATACCAAACGCCCTGAGTTCTCGCCCTACGGTTTCGCCTGCGAATCGTGGACGCCGACCCGCATGTCGCGTCCAGACCGGCACAATGAGATCGAATTGAACCTGCTCACGGCTGGTTCTCTGACCTACCTGCTGGGTGGCCAGCGGACCACGATCGAGGCCGGAAGGCTCGGCGTTTTCTGGGCAGCGATTCCACATCAGATCGTTGAGATTGAAGGGGATGCACCTTATTTCGTCGTGACGCTGCCGTTGAGTGAGTTTCTGCGAGCCGGACTCGATTTGAGTTTCGTGAATCGCATCCTGCAAGGTGAGCTCTTGGTCGATTTCATTCAGTACAAATGGGACGAAATGGCCTTTCAGCGATGGGAGCAGGACCTCAAGGCCGACGACCGAGTGCTAGAGCGTGCCGCTCGCTTGGAAGTGCAGGCTCGAATGTTGCGATTTGCGCACGGGATGACCGACGGGGCAGTCACGACTTCGATGGCCGCATTGACTCGAGCTGATCAAATTGCCTGTTACATCGCGAGGAACTACCAGCAACCACTAACCTCTCAGTCGATCGCTGAAGCAACAGACGTTCATGCCAACTACGCGATGACTTTGTTCCGAAAAACGTTCGGTACCACGATGACGGCATTCATTATTCAGCACCGCATCTCCCACGCTCAACGACTGCTGGTCACAACGGACGACGCGATCTTAAACGTCGCACTGGACTCGGGCTTCCAAAGTCTCAGCCGGTTCAACGAAGCGTTCAAAGCGGGCTGTGGCTGCGCCCCTCGAGAATTCCGCAAATCGCATCGTCCAACGACAGCAAGTCAATCGTCATCGTGACGATCTGATTATCTGACGCCAACGAAAAACGGGACCGCCGCCCAATCTGACGATGATCTCGACATATATTCCGAGTATGGCCATATTCGCGTTTCCATCCGAAAGCTGCCCAAGGCGGACTCGAACCAAGCTTATACACGAGGCGAGGATAGTGGACAGTGAAACCCCGCAAGTCATTGGTTGAAAACCAATGACGAATTCATGCCCCAAATTGCACAAACTGATTGAACTTTTTGAGACCAGCGATTCACACCAAAAAGCCCACGAAAAAAACTGCCGATCGCATTCGATCGGCGGCTTTTGTTTATGAGGTGGAGGATCGAGGACACCAGTAGAACTTTTTGCAGCCGGAATTCGAGCCTGGGATCTCACTGAAACCGCGATTCTCGCGTCAATTTTCACTCGTAGGGGATAAACGCGTGGCGTTTGTATCGTCCGTCGTGTTTAGCGAGTCTGACTCGAAACAGTAAATCGATCCAATTCAAATATTCATTCCTGTCGACAACCGGAACGGCGCATGGAGTTGGCAACGTATTGATTCAATCGTCGGACTCACGCATTCGATCGATGGCCACTGCAACCAGGATCACGCCGCCTTTGACGACTTGTTGCCAAAAAGGCGAAACGTTTAACAGGACCAATCCGCTGTTTAAGACTCCGATGATTAGACACCCGATGACGGTTCCTAGGATTGTCCCGCGGCCGCCGGAAAGCGATGTCCCTCCAATGACGACTGCGGCGATGCTGTCCAGTTCATATCCAGCTCCCGCATTGGGTTGGGCTGAGTCCAGTCGCGAGGTCATGATCAGTCCGGCAACGGCGGACAATGCACCGGCGAGTGTGTACACGATGACTTTGATGCGATTCACGTTCAGCCCGGACAATCTGGTGGTCTGTTCGTTGCCTCCGACAGCATAGATGTACCGTCCTACTCGCGTCTTCTTCGTGAGCAAGACAAAAACGCCGACAAGACCTCCAGCTATCCATACAGGCGTCGGCACTCCCAGCACCGATTGAGTTCCAAGGATCGCGAATCCATCGCCCAAGCCGGTGATGGGAAATCCCTTCGTCCAAAGCATCGTCATTCCGCGAGCGATACTGAGCATGCCCAGCGTCGCAACGAACGGTGGAATCTTCAGCCGGGTGATTAACTGTCCGTTGATCCAGCCAAGTGATAAACCCACGATCAATCCGGCGACGATCGCACCCCAGGTCGTGAATTGCAGTTCCACTCCCAGCCAGGGCAGCGGAATTGACGATTTGATCAGCCCCGCCGTGATCGCACCGGAAAACGCCAGCACCGATCCCACGGACAGGTCGATACCACCGGACAGGATTACCATGGTCATGCCAATCGACAGGCAGACATTGACGGAGATCTGCCGCATGATGTTCAAGCCGTTTGCCTGAGTCAAAAAGCGATCCGACAACAGACTCATTGCCACGATCATCAAGACCAGGACGAGCAGCGACTGAAAGCGGCTTGCTTGTTGCCAGAGTTGTTCTTTGTCACGCATGATCGATTATTGCCAGGTTGTATGATTTGATTCGACAGGCTCGTTCCCGGTTGCTGCTCCAGGTACTGCGGCTCGCATCAATACCTCTTCATTTGCCGCGGATCTCTCGAATTCGCCGGTCTTGCGGCCTTCGCACATCACCATGATCCGATCAGCGATGCCCAATAGTTCCGGCAACTCTGAAGAAACAACGACGATCGCTATTCCCTGTTGCTTTAACCGATCGATCAACCCATAGATTTCTCGTTTCGCGCTCACGTCGATGCCGCGCGTGGGCTCATCCAGCATCAAGACGCCTGGCTTCCTGGAAAGGACTTTCGACAGAACAACCTTCTGCTGATTGCCACCGCTCAGGGCGCGCACGGGCTGCGTGACGTTGGGTGTGCGAATCGAGAATTGCTCGACGAACGACTGGGCGTGATCTCGTTCGCGCCGTCCGCTCAGCAATCCGGCGGTCTCCATATCCGCAAGATTCGACAGACTGATGTTCTGTTCCACGCTCATCCCCAAGATCAATCCTTGGTGCTTGCGGTCTTCTGGAACGAGCCCCAAGCCACTCTGCAATGCCTGTTCCGGCGATGTGAACCTGCTGTTCACGCTGTCGATCGCAATGTTTCCTGTCATGCGTCTCGGATGCAGGCCAAAGATCGATTCCAGCAACTCCGTGCGTCCAGCACCCATTAATCCGAAAATGCCGAACACTTCGCCGCCGCGTACAGAAAACGATACGCCGTCAACCAGCGGACGCCGCGCGTGTTTGCGTGCCAGCGTCAGCGATTCGACGCGCAGACGCTCGGGTTGATCGGGCAAAGCGGGCGAATGAATGTAGAGATCATCCAGTTTTCGTCCGACCATCAGGCGAACGATCGAATGCCGATCGGCACAGGCGGTCTCCACTGTCTCCACAAGTTGACCATCGCGCAGGACAGTAATCCGGTCGCTGATATTCAGCAGTTCCTCCAGCTTGTGGGACACGTAAACGATGGAAACACCAGCATCCCGCAGCGACCGGATCAGACGGAACAACGATTCGACTTCCTGATCGCTGATCGCCGACGTCGGCTCGTCCATGAAGATCACGCGTGCGCTAGAATTGATCGCCTTGGCAATCTCGACGACCTGTTGCTGCCCGACTCGCAACCGATGAACTTCCGTACGAGGATCGATGGTATCATCCAGATCGGTCAGTAATCTACGACACTGCTCGTTCTGGTCCCGCGAGCGAATGAGTCCGATCCTTGAGACAAGTTCGCGACCAAGGAAAATGTTTTCCGCAACCGAGAGGTGCGGAACAAGATTCAATTCCTGATGCACTAACGCGATACCGCGGTCTGACGCTTCGCGCGGATTGGCGAATTGAACGGGTTTTCCTTCCAGCCGAATGACACCTTCATCGGCGCGATTCGCTCCCGCCAGAATATGCATCAGCGTGGATTTTCCAGCGCCGTTTTCTCCGATCAGACCGTGGACTTCTCCAGCTCGAACGTCAAAATCGACCTGGTTGAGCGCTAACACGCCGGGATAACGCTTGACGATTCCCTCACCCGCCAACACAACGTGGCTCTTTGCCGCCGACTGGATCATGGAGTTGCTCTAGTAGCGGTATCTTTGCCAAAACCAGCTTTGGCGTCTTCGTTGCCACGAGTCTGAAGTTGAATCGGAATCATGCACAACGGATCAATGTCTGATTTGCCGCTAATCTTTGCACAGCCGACGAAATCGACGACCACGCCTTCTTTCAGGAATGCGCGATTCGCTGCAATCACCTCCTGTTCGGCGCGGCGATTCAGCTCCGACGAGACGGCATTGAAATCCTGTGAGTTGGCGAAGTCACTGGCCTTCACACCGATCGCTTCACGAACCGTGTTGTCGACAACGACTCCCAGTTCGAGACAGATTCGGCGTGGACTATCCGTTACTGTGAGGACGACGCGGTCCTTCTCTACTGTCTCGACGGTGCCCTGCCCACGAATGCAAAAATACCATGCCCCACCAAGTCCAGCCTGTCGACCATACTGGCTTCTCGCTCCAGTTGTGTCGGCGTCAAAGGCATTCCAGAGTTGAACGACGTCTGTGCCAGCGTCGCCCGTTCTCAGTGGTCCGTCCCAAAACTCGCGAACGTAAGCGGCTGGATCAGCAGGACCTGATTGACGAAGTGTCGCAGCCCGTTCGCTAGCTTCAGTCCTACCTCCATCCAATGGTCGGATATGAAAGAGTGGAAAGAACCAGCAGGCAATCCCACCAACAATCAGCAATGAACCACATGTAATCAACCTCGAGCGCGACACGGCTACTCCTTTTTCCCGTAGCCAGCGAAGTCGTCGATATTTTCCTGCGAAACGAGGTCGACGTTGACGGGTATCTTTTGATCGAAGTCGCGTTTGCCGTTGGCTAGGTACTCGTGCGCGTATTCGGCAGATGTTTGGGCCATCACTTTGGGATACTGCATCACGGTCGCAGCGATCTTTCCTTCGCTGATCGACTTGACGACGTCTTCCGATCCGTCATACCCAAACACCTTCACTTGATCGGCCTTGTCTGCCGCCAGCAACGCTTGGTAGGCCCCCATCGCCATCGCATCATTACCACAGAACACAGCATTGATGTCGTCGTGCGATTGCAGAATCGATTCCATGACTTCCAGTGCCTTATTGCGATCAAAGTCGGCACTCTGTTGGGCGACCATTTCCAACCCTTCATACCGATCGACAACGCTGTGAAAACCTTTTGAACGGTTCCAGGTGTTGTTGTCTCCGACCAGCCCCAGCAGTTCGACGTACTTTCCTTTCTCGCCGAGTTTCTCGACGAAGTACTTGCCCAGATCGACGCATCCCGAGTAGTTGTCCGAGAGCAACTGAGCGGTAGCGGCGTCGGTCGAGTTGATTTCGCGGTCGATGCAAAAGACCGGAAGGCCGGCTTCCGTCGCTCGTTTCACGTTGGCAATCGAGCCGTCCGCATCGGTCGGATTGAACAGAATCGCCGAGTAGCCAGCGGCGACGACGTTGTCAAAATGCTCCGCCTCCTTCGCCGTGTCATTTTGTGAATCGAACATGTTGGCTTCGTAGCCAAGTTCCACGGCTCGGTCGCGAGCCGTTTCTCCTAAGACGACGAACCACGGATTGTTCAGCGTCGAGACGATCACAGCGATTCTCTTCGGTTCTTTCGCCTTGCCTGACGACGACTCGTTGGTGGTCGTGTTGCTGGTGCAACCGGTCAATGTGAGAAGTAGCAGGAAGGCAAGCTGATAAATCGCTGAAAGGCTGGTTTTGGTTCGATTCATCAGAGTCGCCTTATTTGCGGTCGAGGAATTTGGGTGGCGTGAAATCAAAAGACAACACCGGATTTCAGGATAACATTTGCGTACGGAGTACATTCACCCGTGCGAACAATAACTTCGCTTTCGCACGTAAGTCGCTTGAATTCTTCGTGCGAAATTTCTGTGACGACAGGTTTCATTTCGTGACGCTGAAACACGTCCATCATGCCCTGAAATGTCTCAGGGTTGCGCTGGTGAATTTCACTGGCGACCACGATCTCTTCGACCATCATCTCACTCACCAGTGCGTCGAGCGTTCTCAGGAAAGACGGATACCCCTGTTCGATAGCTAGGTCGATTCGTTTGACTCCAGAAGGAATCGGCAGTCCGGCGTCGCACAATGTGATCGACGCCGTGTGTCCGATTCGGCTGATCTCGTAACTAAGTTCGCTGTTGAGTAGTCTGGTTCGTTTCATTGAGCACCTGCAGTCGTTTCTTCACATACCTCTCACGCCTTGTGCGGCACGACCTCAATCTTGACGCATTCGTCGAATTTCGTCACCGTGCCGAATCCATCCACCAATTCATCAAGACTCATGCGGTGCGTGATCATTGATGGAAAGTCGTAACGATTCGATTGTTGTTGCAGGACCTTCAACACGGGGCGCCAGTTGGTTCCGCAGTGAAAGACCGAGTGGATGTGCAGGTTCTTCGAGTTGATGTGCCGCATGACATCGAGCGGAACGGTTTTGCCGAGGTCGACCCAGTTACCCACCTCGATGACCGTCCCTCCTTTGCGAACCATCCTCAGAGCTTCAAGAAAGGCTTCCGGTTCACCAGCCGACTCGATCACAAGGTCAGGACCAACTCCCTCGGTCATTTCCTTCACCCGTTCGATGCGTTCTTCCACGTCCACTTTGGATGCATTGATCGTAACGTCGGCATACAGATTCTTCGCAACGCCGAGTCGCAGGTCAGACAAGTCCGTCGCAATCGACAACCCGGCTCCCTGAATTCGAGCCATGACGCCGTGGAGAATGCCCAGCGGACCGTTGCCCAGCACGGCAACAGACATACCGGGACCGAAGCCTTCGTTGACCGGAGCAAAGGGCACGCTCGCGCGGGCCAGGGCATGAAAAGCCACCGCCATTTCTTCAACAAGCACGGCGACGTCTGTCGGCATCTCTTCCGGCACCTTGAACAAATGAGTTCGCGGCCGAATGTACATGTACTCTGCAAACCCACCGCGCAGGTAAGGTTTGGTTTCGCAATTTGGATGCAGCCCATAGGCCTGAATCTGATTCTCGCAGGTGCAGTTGTTGTAATGATTTCGGCAATACCAGCAGTCCCCGCAGTTGACTTCGACGGCAATGGCTACCCGATCACCGGGAATGAGCAGTTGTCCGTCGTAGTCCATCGTCCGAGCTGCGTTGTCCCCGATCTCGACGATGGTTCCAATCACTTCGTGACCGCCGACATAGGGATAGATCGACTTGCCGCGCAGTTCCGTTGCCTCTCCCTTAAAGATGTGCCGATCGGTTCCGCAGATGCCCGACATTTCGACTTTCAGGATCGCGGAGTCGTGATCCATCGTCGGATACGGATACGTTCGCATCTCGGTCTTGCCCGGCGCGGTCATCGCGACCGCCCGGACGGTTTGAGGGGTTGCGTGCGTCATAGACTTCTCCGGTTTCTGCATGGTTGTTGAAGGCGGCATTGTTTCTCGCTTGAGTTAGAGTCCGTTGCGTCCAAGTTCATATGCGTCGTCTACCGTCGAACGCTCATTCTCTCAGGATTCAACATGTCGGTCTCCCGCGAAATTCGCGAAGACTAACGAAATACTAAGGTGTCGAACTTTCAAGCACCCAATTCTGCGAGTATTGGCTCATCTAATTCTTCACATCCACGATCACTCGCCGATAACGCGTCAAACGAGGTGTCCCGTGATCGGTCACCGCGAGGATAATGTGCATGGAACCGACGCCGGGCATCACGCGCTGTGTTGGGACGACAAAGGATGCCTTGACCTGGTCAAAGTTTTTGATCGGTACCGGTTGTCCGGTGGTTCCGCTGGAAGTCAACAACGTGCCGGCTTCACCGTAGTAGAACCACTCATACGACAACGCATCGCCGTCTGGGTCGGTTGAACCTTCGGCGCTCAATTGAATTTCGTCACCTGGCTTCGCGGGCAGTCGATCGGCGTGTCCGAGTTTTGGTGCAGGTGGATGGTTGGCTTCGTCGTACGGTTTGATCGTCCAGTCCATCCGGGCAGCGAAGTCGTTTTGATAGGCTGAGCGCCAGCGCCAGATCGTCGCGTGGTTGTCCGTGTGCCAGCGGTTGTCGATTCCCAACACTTCGTCTTCGGCATCAGTCCAGCACGGTCGCGTTTCTTCCTGAAGGTGCCACTTCTGTTTGCGCGGTGTGTACAGTTCGTAGCGTCCTCCCCAACCACCCCAGTCCGGGTGTTCGGGATCGCTCAGGCCATTGTTGATGAGATTAAGAAACGATGGCGTATCGCCCTCCATCAGATATTCCCAGTGCGGGTACTCAACACCCAGCGGACCTTTTCGCCGAATGTTCTTTTCCAACCATTCGTTTGAAACCAGTTGGAAGTCGGCGCCGGAAAACCGACCGTGGAAGTAGTCGCCACTGATGCCGCTCCACGTTGCATGGTGGTACGCACCGCCGGCATGAAATCCGGGACTCGCGACATAGAACAAGTCTGGGAATTGTTCACGAAGCCACGGCCCGCTGTCGTCCTGATCAGAGATCGTATAGACACGCAGCTTCGCCACGAACTTCTGCAGTTCTTCCGGCGATCGCGTTTTACGAACTTTCCACAGAGCCTGAGCTAACACGTTTGGTCCGCCCCAGGCGGTGACCCACATCGGTCGCGGATCGGTTTTGTCTGCCGCCTTGATCAGCAGCTCCGATGCGGGCGAATCATGGCCGTCTCCAACGCCGTTCATCCCATAGACCGGAATGCCCTCGGTGACTCGCTGCAGCAGAACGTCCGCCGCCGGATAGCCTGTTTCGTGCATCTCCAAATTGATGCGAACTTTGTCGTACGCTTCGACAATGCGACGAATGCGTTCTGGAGCAATCCGATTCTGCTGGTGGATGGACGTCGTGGCCGCGAGACCTTCGATGTCGAAATGATTTGCGTAAGTCAAAAAACGCACCATCGACATCGCATCGTCAGGTTCGTTTTCAATGTCGGTAAGTACAAAGACTCGCGGTTTTTCAGCAGCGGCTGGAGTACTCAAGCACAACAAGACAAGAAGCAGCAATGCGGTCACGTCTCTCATGCGTTTTCCTTCAAAGTGATCCATTCGCTGACTTCCTTTAACGTTGGAAATGCGGTCTGCGTTCCAAGTCGAGTCACAGAAATGCCCGCAACGGCACTGGCGCGGCGGGCGGATTCCTTGAGGGTCATGCCCTCGGCCAGCGAAACGGCCAGCGAAACGGCCAGTGCCGCAGTAAAAGCATCACCGGCACCGGTTGTATCCACAGCATCCACATTGATTGCCGGAATGTGAGTCGATCCCGAGTCGTCAAGAATCAAAACGCCATCGCCGCCCATGGTCAAAGCAACTCGCCGCACGCCTCGCTCACGAAGTCGTTCCGCTGCACGAAGCGTATCGGCCTCGGTCTCAACCGTCTGCCCTGTCAACGCCGAGATCTCGGTCTTGTTGGGAACACACACGTCACATAAAGCCAGTAGTTCGTCTGTGACGTGTTCGGCTGGCGCCGGCGTGAGTATCGTCAGCACGTTTGCAGCACGGGCAAGGCGGAATGCTTCGACGGCAGCATCCACCGGAGTTTCCATCTGACAAAGAACGGCGTCGGATTGCTCGATCATCGACGACGCGGCTTTGACGTCCTCGGCGTGAAGCTCTGCGTTTGCTCCCGCGACAACGATGATGCAATTCTCAGCATCGTCGTCCACAAGGATGGCAGCGGTTCCGGTCGGCTGGTCTTCTGCCTGTCGAATGAACGTTGTCTGAATTCCCTCCGCCGCATAGGCGTCGATCGCCGCCTTTCCGAATGCGTCGTTTCCAACACAGGCAATGAACGTGACATCAGCACCCAGTCGGGCCGCAGCGACTGCCTGATTAGCCCCCTTGCCGCCCATGCCTTGATGCAGCGCGTGGCCGGTCAAGGTTTCGCCCGGTTGTGGAAACCGAGGCGTCCGAAACGTCAGGTCAATGTTCGCCGAACCAACGACGCAGATGCGGCGAGCAGATTTCATGGAATCACATTTTCCAGACGGCGTATGATCATTTGACGTTGATGATAACACGGCGGTAGGCGTAGAGATTAGGTTTGCCGTCGTCGTGAAGTTCAAGAATGATGTGCAAGTTTTTGCCACCAGCATTTGCTGGAATCATCAGCTTTGCCGCGGCGGCGGAAGGGTCTTTGATTTTCACTTCGCCGTTGTAGGAACTGGGGTCTTGGTAAAAAGACCATGCGTAAATCAATTCATCTTCGTCCGGATCGCTTGAACCAGTTGCGTTCAAATCCAACGTTGAACCAGGTGCTGCTGTGACCCGCAGAACTCGTCGTGAAGTGTCACCGTTGACCACCGCAACCGGATGATGGTTGGCGTCGGAGCATTTGCCGGTGATGCTCCAATCCATCCGCGCCGCGAAGTCGTTGTCGTAGGCAGTGCTCCAGCGTTTGTGACCTGCACCCAAAAAACTGGTCCAAGCAAAGTGGGGAAATCGGAGTGAAATCTAGTCGGCATTTCCTAGGAGAAACCGCCGATGAAGAAGTCGAAATTCACAGACCAGCAGATTGCCTTTGCGCTCAAGCAGGCCGAGACCGGAACACCGACTGATGAGGTGTGCCGCAGGCTTGGGATTAGCCAGCAGACGTTCTACGGGTGGAAGAAAAAGTTCGCTGGACTTGGCACCGAAGAACTTCGGCGTCTGAAGCAGCTTGAAGAGGAGAATAAGCGATTGAAGTCGTTAGTAGCGGACTTGAGCTTGGACAACAGATCCTGCAGGATGGCAATCGTTTCAAGCTCATTTTCACGGTGACTTTGGCATCCGCTCCCTCAATTTCGCCTTCGAGCTTCTTGGCGACCTTTTGGTCCATTGGATATCTCGTCATTTGAGTTCGTTTGCAAACAGCGTTCATGACCAAGAGGCCAATGCCGACAAGACAACCCAAGCCGATTGCGTCGTAACCAATCCTGAAGGCTAAAAGAAGCAGAGAGCCATGGATGGCGACAAATAGTTTTATGATTTCTCTGACTTGATAGTCGCCGTGTCACTTAGGTTCTTGCGGCATGTTTCGCTGCAATACTTAACCTCGTCCCAAACCTTCTCCCATTTCTTTCGCCAAGCAAACGGTCGTCCGCAGACGATGCAGTTTTTCTCGGGCAAGTTAAGTTTCTTGTGTGCCATCGATCACGCCAGAAGGAGTATAGAGCCGAGAATGGCGACCTGGATTTTCATCCAGCCGATCCAGTAAAACGAAGTCGAAGGAGATCAAAGCCGGTTTGATCGTGGACTTTCTCTTCGAGAAGTTCAAACCCATGTTTTGCGTAGAATGCACGCCCGATGGCATTTTTTACAAACACCTCCACTTCGAGTTCTTCTCGAAGTGCTTTGGCTTTATCCATCAATCGTTGACCAACGCCCATTCTTTGATGACTGGGATGCACAAAGATGGCTCCGACTTCGTTGCCAATTAAGGCAATGAACCCAACGACTTGTCCCTCGTCTTCATGCACCCATGTCTCGGCATTAGGTAGATAAAGATTGGGGATGTTTTCTCGTTCTGTGGCGAGAAACTCTTCTGACAGAAAAGGGTGAGCAATCTCCGAAGCCGCAGCCCAAGCCGTCAATAGATCGTTCAAATCCTGATTTTCGTATTGTCTGATCACGTCCGACGTGTCCTTAGTCATGTTGTGGGACTCTGATTTCGATTCCATACTTTGGTGCAATTGCAAGCAGCGTTTCGGTCTCGTCTTTAGTCGGCGGCAATGCGGAGGTTGAACCTTCTGGTAGCGGCACACCGAACTCGAAAAACATTTCTTCCAGTCCAGCGGGCGCAATTGAGATGATCATTTTCGCCGTTTGATTGCTTTTGTTCTTGGAAGAATGGGTAGTGCTCACTGTCATGTAGGCGAAGGTGCCAGCGGTTGCCACAACACGTTTCGCATCAATCTGGAAGGTGATTTTTCCTTCCAAAACATAAAAGCTTTTTTTCTCTCGACGATGGACATGCGGGAAGTGGTCCACCGCCTCGAGGCACAATCGCTTCCCACATGGCGAATTTGTCATTCGTAGAAAGTCGAAATCCTACGCAGTCCGAAATTACCGGTGAATATAACGTGGTGAAATATCAGGAAATGACGTAAACCGTTGTTATTGCCGGAGATCAACGCACGAAAAAAGCCGCTTGTGAAATCACAAGCGGCTTTTCGAGTGGAGGATAACGGAACCAAAACTCGCAAACCGCAAGTTGCTGATACTAAACAACTTGCGCCGATTGCGAAATCGCAAATCCGACACAGAATCCGACATTTCCGACACTGTTACGGTGACGTTCCGCCGTTTACTGTGACTTACTCAATGACAACTACCGAGTCCCAATTGCCGTGGTTTCCGTTCCCACTCAAATCCTCAATCTGTTTGCTACCAAAACTGCTCTCGTCGTAGATCAGCAGTGACTCCGAGTTGTCACCGATCGACAAATTCTCGTCTGGGAGAAACTCTTCGTTGAATCTTTCTCCAGATGTGATCCTCACTGATCGAAGCTTCCCAAGAAAGCACATCTTTCCGTGATCAAACCCCAAGTTTCCAACGACGAACGGTGACTCAACTTCAGCCTTGGCCGTGGGAAGGCATGTTCCAATCAGTTTTCCGTCGAGATAGAGCCTCGTTTCATCGAAACTGAAGACCGCTGCCAGATGGCTCCAGCGATTGGTCGGTAGTCGGTATCGAGTGGCATCCAGACCGCTTCGGATGATTTCAACCATTGGATGTCCGTTCGCTCCCATCCCCAATCCCATTCCGTAGTGCCCCGGAACATCGCTTCCTACGACAAACTGACTCTCGGAGTTGTCGTTTGTGCTGGGAGCCACCCAAACCTCAATAGTTAAGGGGGCATCAGTGTTCATGATGGGGGTCACGATTCGACGTGTTCCGTCGAACGTGATTCCGCCCTCAAAAGCGTTTTGAACGACCGAGTGATCCTCATCGTCGAAGAATTGGCCTGCCAAAAATCCGCCTGCCGCCATCAAAACCCCTGTAACAAACAACGCAAACCATTTGTATCGTTTTGAATTTTTCGTTGGGAACGTCGTCAGGCTATGCCGAAGTGCTGACGCAAATTCATCAGCGGAGTTAAATCGATCGGCTGGATGCTTCGACAGAGACTTCAGGCACACCTCTTGAACAGCAGACAAGACGCTATCTGGGATCGGTTTTGGCGATCGGAAGAGAATCTGCTCACGTAGTGTCCCCGGCGTTCTAGCTGAGTACGGACTTTCGCCCGTCAACAGTTCGTACAGCACCACACCAAGCGAGTAAATGTCGGCTCGATGGTCGATCAACTGCTTTTCGTTTGCGATCTGCTCAGGGGCCATGTACGGGAGTGTGCCCTTTGTCGCAGTCTCTTCGTCTAAATGCGTTGACGCAATTCCGAAGTCGGTGATTAACGGCTTGCCATTTTCATCAATCAAGATGTTCGCTGGTTTAATGTCTCGGTGAACAAAACCCGCTTTGTGTGCTGCTTCGAGGTTCTCAGCGATGTTGGCGACCAACAGCACGGCACCTTTGACGCTTGGCCGTTGGTCAGCAATCACTTCGCTTAGGTTCTTGCCATCAATGAGTTCACTGACGATGAAATACGTTCCGTCTTCTCTGCCAACATCGTGAACGGAAACGATCCCCGGATGCCTCAGTTTTGCGACACGGCGAGCCTCTTCGACGAGAGCATCAACTTGACCGTTCGACTCTTGTCGATGCGGGACTTTCACAGCAACATGCCGTTCAAGTTCGGGATCGAACGCCCGGTAAACTTTGCCGAAACCACCAGCAGCAATCAGCGATTCAATTCGGTAGCGATCGCCAAGAGTTTGTGACAGCAGTTCGTCAGGCTGTTCGACGCCCAGATCATCGTCTCTGGTCATCCACGACATCTTCTTGAGATCTTCGATCTTGGACTGCACTTCATCGAATAGCTCGGGATGAGCTTGGCAAAGTTCTTTGGCAGGAACATCATCGCCATGCTCGAAGGATTCTTCCCAGCGAAGCAGCAGATTGGCGATGATGTCGTCACGGTTTTCCATCAATCAATCCAGTGTGACTTCAGTTGTTCCGAGAGCTGCAACCGTGCAGCTTGCCAACGTCGTTTCAACGTCGCAAGTGAAATCCCTAGTACCTTCGATGCTTCTGGTTGACTCATTCCGTCGTACCACAACAGGCCAACAACCGCCTGTTGATCTTCTGACAACTGTTCGACAGCAACGTGAAATTCAGACCAATGCTCTAGCGATTCAGGCTCGTAGTTGGTGTCCGCTGATTTCCCTGCGGTTTCTCCAGCATTCGTGTCGTGGTTGGCACCAACACCTTCTGCGCCAGAGAAGCGGCGAGCCAGATCGATCAATTCTCTTCTAATTTGAGTTCCTGCCAGTCCGTAAAACTGCTTCGGTGATTCAGGCTTCACTTGGGCCAGCGATTTGTGCAGCCGAATCATGGCGTTCTGCAAAACGTCGTCGGTTTGTGACCATCTCGACACCGTTGGGAATGATCGAAGCATTTGCCTTGTTCTAAGCCTGAGACGCTCGCATGTGTGCTCGATGATCGCTTCACGAGCTTCCAAATCGCCTGAATTGAATTCGATCAAGCGTTCTTGGAGAGCAGTTGTGTGTCCGAGGTGATTCATGCCGCCCAGTTTACTGGGTCGTTTGCAGGAATGAATCAGCCCACACAAACCTGAGCGAGAACAAAGAGGAAATAGGCTCAGGAGTTTCTGGCGGACACCAGTTAGGAGAAATGTGAGCCTATTTGTTGCTGGCTCTCGCTTAGTAATGCATCCAACAACTTCCCTGAATCTCCGAGAAAACACATGGCAACTGGCGAATGGTACTACTCAAAAGGCGACGAGCGGACTGGTCCAATTTCCTCCACGGAACTTAAGCAACTCGTTACAGACGGGGCGCTTCAGCCTACCGACCTTGTTTGGAAACAAGGTTGGCCGGAGTGGAAGCCAGCCACTGCCGTCAAAGGTTTGATCGTCACGACACCGGACACCGCCCCGCCGCCAGTCCCAAGCCAGTCGGCGTCGATTTCCACTGGGCGTTCAGCCAGTGAAAAATTCTGTGAGTCTTGTGGGAAAGCAATCAACGAGGCAGCAGTCATCTGTCCGCATTGCGGAGTAAAGCAAAAGACGGCAGGAATCGCAGGATTTTTTCGAAAGCAGGTTGCCCGAATCAACGAAAAAATTGCCATGGCGAAGGCGGCGATCAGCGAAGAAATGCAAATGGAAACCGGCATCTCGACACCTCATAAGGTCGTCGCAATTGTCGTCGCCGTTGCTGCCGGTTGGTCTGGCATTACTGGTTTGGGATCGATCATTGCTGGGCGACAGAAAGCCGGATTTGCAATGCTGGGCTTGCCACTGATTCTTGGAGTTCTGACTGGCGTGTGCATGATGGCAACAATCTTCAGTGGAATCGCCAGCATCTTCATCATCGGTATTCCTTTCTTTATTGTCTTCGGAACACTCTCGTTGGGGCTGCTTCCCCTGTTTGCCACAACATACATCAGCTTTTATGTGGCCGACGTGATGATCTGTGTCAAAGCGAAGTGATGCAACACGAACTTTCTCGTTACTCAATTAGTTTGTGGATTTCTTCGAGCCACCGAATTGTGTTTACACCAAACCCAAAGGCTTAAAGTAAATGACATCTTCCCACGGCAATCAGAAATTGAAAAGGACTCAATAATCGTGAAATACGTGACTATCGGATGTGGAGGTTGTGCTGGACTCTTTGTGCTGCTTCTTATTTGCAGTGGTGTTCTGTCGATCATCGCCACAACAATTGATCCCGAAGGCTATGCAAACGTCCAAGCGGAAAAGAACCGAGACGGATCAGCAACTGAACCAAAAGGTTCATCTATCGGTGATGAATTGAACGAAGAATTCTTTCCCTATCATGCAGGAACGAAACTTCACTACGTTCGTGTTTCACACCTTGGTGACCAGCAAGTCAAATCGCAAATCGAAATCAGCTTCGATCGTGACAATGTAATGCGGAGTCAGAATATTGACAGCTTCATTGCTGGCGGGGCGGGCGGTTCCATTCCGTTTCCAGCCGGGGCAGATGAGCATTACCGAAAACGAAATGGCTTCGTCGAACTGGGACAGATGAACGATGGTTCCGGCCAAATGGACTGGACGCCACTGATTAAAACTGGAGCAACCGCTGGCGAGCAGTGGGATCAAGTGATCTACGGCGAAACAACCACATTCACGGTTGTTCGCTTTGAAGATCGGCAATTGCACTTGGATGAAACCGACACTCCCGTTCGATGTGCGGTCGTACGACAGTCCGTTCCCGTTGGCACTTCGGGTTCGATTGATGTTGAAACGACTTTCGCCAAAGGCATCGGCATCTTTCGACGAGTTAGCACAATGAACACTGGTGGCAAATCAAAGATTGACTGGCGAGAAACCCTGCGGCCACCCGTTGAAAATTGAGCCGGTTTTACTTTCATTCGATTCACCAGCCTCGCACTCCCGAAATTCGAGACGCACAGTATGACACAACAAAATTGGTTTTTCAAAAAAGACGGTCATCAACATGGTCCGGTTCCTGCGAAGGAACTCAAACAACTTGCAGACGCTGGCAGAATAGAGGCTGACGATCTGGTGCGAAACGAATCCACGGAGAAGTGGGTTCGTGCAAAATCAGTGAAAGGACTGATTCGTGTAGAACCGACTGCTGGACCGCCACCACTTCCAAAGAAAGCATCACAGCCTGAACCAGTAGTGGCCGCAGCGAACCCGACACTCCTTGAAAAGTTGAAATCGTCGGCATCTGAAATCGCAGACGCAACAAAAAATGCTGGTGTCGTTGCAGCACGCCAAGCAGAGATGGCACGTATCAAAACAGTGGATCTTCCGAGGGCGTATTCAAAACTTGGCGAAGAGATTCGGCGTCAGGCGAAGTTTCGATCGGACTTTCCAGACATACACCAGCGGATTGATGGAATCGAGAAGAAGCATACTTCAATTCAAGATGCAGCGAATTCGATTTCAGTTGAGGAAGGCGTTTCTGGTAAGGCGAAGTCGCTTGCCCGAAAAGCCAAGTTGAAGGCAGAGGAAGGAACGCTTCGTGTTCAGAAATCGCAGGCAGTAAAGGATCTAGGCGAATCCGCCTTCCAACTTCATGGCAAAGCAGCAGGAGAATCATCGCTAGTTTCTCAGATCGAAACCTTGCAGAGTCGAGTCAACGAAATCGTCACTGAAATAGAGACGCATGAAGATTCGGCGTCGAGTTCCTTCTTGCGTCCCAAGCGATTGGTCTTGGTGGGAGCAGCCTGCGTGGGATTGCTGTTGATGTACATTGCCATTTCCACGTTTTCATCAACTGGGGATTCGACTGCTGATTCGTCGAAACTCAGGGAAGGTGTCGCCAACTACGCCGCATTGTTTTCAGACAAGCAGCAGGGCAAGCCAATCGAAAATCACGTGGGAAAAACGGTGGTCGTGTCTGGCGTGTCGTTTGCCAAAGGGGAACACGAGTCTGGTTCGCAAATCAGCATTGAATGTCAGGACGGCATGGTTGCAATGTGCCGTTTCAAGGCTCCCGATGCGTGGAAGGGAGACCGGCGGCAATTCTCGATTGCGGGCACCTTCAGTGAAGTGTTCATTCGAGGTCAGTTTGTGCTAACCGATTGCCAGATCGTGGACCTAAGCAGCTTGAAACCCGAAGCACAAACGCCACCACCCCTTGCTAACGCAATTGAACTAGCGACTCAGGTTGGTACGACACTGGAAACGCCCCGGTGGATTGAGCAGAAGTACAACCCGAGCATTAAGGACTTGAAGGGGCACAAAACCGACACATCGATTGTACTTGACTTCGATGTTGAAACGTCGATGTGGATGGAGGCCAACTGGCTGCTCCCGTTGGTCATCAATCTCTACGATGCGGATGGGGGCTTTATTACTCGGTTCGAGACGGACGAACGATTCACCGTTGACCAAAGTTTTCATGTCCAATGTCGTCAAGCATACGAATCGGATATCCGTCGAGGTATCCCAAATGGCATTGCTGCGAAGAACAACAGTAGTCTGCTAAAATCTTCTGGCAACCGACTGGAGTACCAAGTGAGCTACGGTGTTCTTCGTGATACCGCCGTCGTTCAGATTGGATTTTACCAGTCCAAGTAGCGGACACCAGCGATTACTTCCATGCGACTTTATGTCGCTGGTTTTCTCTTTTACTATTCGGTGGGTCGAAAACTTTCTTGATCCCAGATCCCCCAACAACTCCAGAGCGAGCAGAATCATGGCGCACGAAACCGACGCTAGTCAGTGCCCGAAGTGTGGTGCAGTCAGCACATACACAATCACGATGCAGAACGGTGGTCGATTAATTTCCTGCAGTTCGTGTCGTAAGAACTTCACGTCTGAAGTTAAGCAGGCTCTGTTTACGGGGAAGAACCGATAACCAGTGGCTGCAATTGCCAGTCAAAGTCGGAAATTTGTTTAGCTGTCAAAACGATTCGATACCCTTGGAAATCACTCATGTCTATTGATCCCTACCGAGTGTGGCTTGGCATCCCGTCCGACCGGCGGCCACCGACATACTATGACATTCTTTCGCTCGAACCCGGCGAAAGCGACGAAGCGGTCATCCGTAGTGCTGCGGAACAACGAAGAAGCTATGTGCTGTCCAAGCAAGGAGGGGACCATGACAGAGCGGTCTACAAAATTCTTGGGCAAATCGACGAAGCGGTGGCGACGCTGGTCGTCCCGGCAACGAAGTTTGAATATGACAGACTTATCGGTCTTCATGCAAAGACAAACAAAGCGGGAAAGCGGCGTTCTAAATCGCACGCCAAACACCAAAAGTCGCCTGAGAGGATTTACGGCGAAGGCAGCGGTATTGTTTCCGGTTTTGCTGGGATCATGGGCGTAATCAGCATCTGCATCGGAGCAATGGTTTGGTTGAGTTTTCAAATGCCGTGGGGGAAACTAGCACAATCGCCCGATGTGAATGACGTGGCTTTGGATATCCCGAAATCCAATACAGACAGTCATGGTGCAGAGTCTTTTTCTCACCGTCCTGACACGACATCCACTGAAACCAAAGAATTTAGCAAGCTTGCATCGTCTCTAAGTGAGGTGCGACAACCTGACAATTGTGTCTTCAAAGGGCTCTCGATTTCAATTGCCAAAAACGGCAAATGTGTCATCGGAGTGAATAGCGAAGATAAACCCGTTCAGTTTGCCGAGGCTGATGGCGACAAAAAGGGAATAGCGATATTTGGCACGTCACCCGTTTGGAGACAAACAGATGGACGGCTTCACGTGGTTTCTGACTTTGCCCAACTTAAGGATCTGTCGGGACTGAACCCCCGATCTATTGCGAGTGAGCAGCACCTGTTGATTGACAATCACTTGGCGATAGATGACGGATTGCTTGTTTTATCACCGAAGGAAAGAAAAAATGTTTCGTTTGGGTTGCCACGTTCGATCATGGCTCCTATCGAATTACAGATAGCACTGTCAGGGCATAGCGACGGGGCGTTGCTTGTCCAATTCAATATACAAGATAGAACCCTGATCGTCGGGCTGCATGGAGCAAGGTCGCCGGAACCTGATGCGGACCCCGGAATGGTTCTAGTTGCAGAGCGTGACAAGAAAGGAAACTTTACTAATCTCGTGCGAGTTGTTCAGCCCGCTGGGAAGTCGATGGAATACGATTTTCAAATCGAAGCACCTCACATGGATCGGGCAGCGTTGTCTATCGGGGTGCGATCAGACCATCCACTAGCAATCCGCCGCATGGACGTTGCAGCAAAGTTCCCCCCGTCGTTTGGAATGGCATTAGACCAGCGGGGCCAACGTGTTTTGGTTAAACGCACAATAGAGGGAGACGCCGCAGCGTCGGCTGGGATCAAGTCCGGTGATGTGATACTTCAAGTGGATGGCAGTTCGGCGAACAGTATGCAACAGGTACTCGACATTCTCGCTACCACAGTTATTGGAGACGAAGTTGCTCTAACTGTCGAGCGATTTGGTCAGCGAAAAGTTTTTTCAGTGTTCCCCAACTAACGGACACCAACTACGAAGCCTCAACACCAACGAGGCAAACATGACCAAACAACCACTTCATCTGTCCGTACTCAATCGAGGAAGCATTCAGTTTCCTCGGTATTTGATTGGAAACGACCATCGCTGGTTTTGGACAGGATCAGGATGGACGGGCATCGAATCTGACGCCGTGCTATTCACTGACTGGAACGTAGTCGCTACCGAAGTCCAAAAGTTGTTGTTGAATCATCAGGTTGCCGAATCGTCGTCGATTCGATCGTTTGTAGCTCCAATCAAACTGCGTCTCGTCGGCGGCGATCATTGTTCACTCTCGGATGTGCGAGCGTGGGCATTTGGTGCAGCCAGACTCCTCATGGATCACCCTGTCGATGGTGTCGGCCCCGACAGCAAAAGCCTTGTGATCAGTTCAATTGACTGGGATCAGATGAAGGAGGCCGGAAAATGATCGGTCGCCTGTTCATCCTGTCTGCTTTTCCGGCCATGTGGTTGAGCGGCAGTTGTTCGTTCTTGGCATCAGTGTGCTGGGCGTTAGGTGCGTTTGCCTTTCTGCTTGTCATCGATTCCGGTCGTGGCATCAGAACGCTTCCGTCAACAATCGTCGCTCGTTTTATGTTTGCGATTGCGATGTTCGTGTTCTTTCTGTTCTATCTGCTCGGCAACCACGCAGCAGGTAGAATGTACTGGACCTTAGCTGACTGCCTCGTTGTCCCGTTCTGGGTCACAGTCATCGTTGCAACCCTATTCTGGACTTGCCTTTACTTCGGAACATTGTTGTTTCGTAACGACCTTGGTTACCAACAGTGGGCTCGGGCTGGCGGTCACTATTTCTGGGACACATTGCCACGGATTCTCAACCGAGACAGTGAGTTGGTTCGCAATGGCGGATTTGCAGAGCCCACCTACACGGATTTTATCCCGCCAACTCATTTTCAAAATCAATGTCCAAAATGTGGTGCTCGTGTTCAGCACGCATTCGGTGTTTGTTGGAACTGCAACTATGGAGCAGACGGTGACGCAACCGCATTCTACGAACGGTATGGTCGATAACGGACACCAACTACAAACGGAAAAGGAGAACTGACATGAGCGACGACAAGAAAAATTATCGAACAACCGAGACTCAAGCTTTGAAGTGCGATTTGCTTGCCATTAACGCAGCTACTTGCCACGACGGCAAGTACGTCCTCCTGACAGTTCGAATGAACCCGAATTCGTTTAAGGTCACAGAGATCCTGATTCCGTTAGCTCAGGCTCAAGAGCGACTTCAAATTGACTTGGCTGATCTTTTGGAGCGGTCGCCAGTTTTCAAAGAGGTGTAATCGACAACAGCAACAGTGGAAACGGCCAATTCAACCCGAAGGAAAACACATGGACCGCAGAGCGTTTGTAGCGAAGTCGATCGCAGCATCTTGTGCAACGTTGGCTCCACTGGGCTCTCTTGTCGCCAGTGAACCAAATGTAATCAGCCAAGGTGAAGTCGCCTTCGATCACGCAGAGGAGCTTCTTCGATCCAACGCTAAGCTGCCCCGGTGCCGACAGTTGATTAAAGAGACTGAGCAGGAAATATCTGCACTGGGAGATTGGGGTGCGACAGCGTGTTTCTGCGGTATCTGGAATGAAGACCCGAGTGTTCGGATTCTCTCGATCAACTGTTGCCTGACCAAAGCCGTCCACGTACATCTCGTGCAGTATGTCGATCTTCTTCCAGATATTCTTGATCACGACGATCTCAGCATTCGTCGCTGTGGACCGAATTTGCTCTGGAAGATGGAGAGTAAAGCTCATTCGGCAATCCCAAAACTCAAACAGAAACTCTCTGATCCTGAAACAGATCCGTTCGATCGGATCTTGTTGGCGAAGGCAATCGCAATCATTCAGCCGTCGCTCAGAAAGTACGCCGCCGACTATGTTGCGAGGACAGTCCACGATCCTGAGAATGTTGAGTTTGCAAAGATTGTCTTGGCCGAGTTGCGTTGTGAAAGACCTTATCTCGGGCTGTGGACCAACCCTGTACCCGAACCGATTTCCGACCTCGCTGTTCCGTCAGCCTGAACAGAAAGAGCCAATTATCAAGATCGACAGGTCGGCTGGAGATGACGAGTCAGTGAGATGGCAATCATGAATGTGAACCAATCCCTGAATGGATGTGTCGGTGATATACGCTCGGAATGTGAACCGCTCGGCAAGTTTCGGGGTGTAAAATCGATTGCCATGCGTTTCCCCTGACATTCTCTAAAAGTGTGAGCCGTTCGTGAAAGTGCCATTGTTTCAGGTCGATGCCTTCGCCGATCGCAGGTTCTCGGGGAATCCAGCGGCAGTCTGCCTGCTTGATGATGAAGCGGACTCTGAGTGGATGCAGTCGATTGCATCGGAAATGAATCTGTCCGAGACGGCCTTTGTTCGTCGAGTTAAAGACGAATTTCAGCTTCGGTGGTTTACCCCGGCGTATGAGGTTGATTTGTGCGGCCATGCGACTTTGGCGTCGGCACACATTCTCTGGGCCGAAGGCGGGGTTAAAGCGAATGAGCCGATCCACTTTCAAACTCGAAGTGGTGTTCTGACCTGCAAGCAGGACGGCGACCTCATCGAACTCAACTTTCCGGCGACACCACCAGCACAGACTGAACCGCCACCGAGATTATTGGAAGCTCTTGGCGTCAACACCTCCGAGTACATTGGGCAATCACCTTTCGACCAGTTTGTCGTGGTCAGTTCGGAAGAGATCGTCCGGTCGCTGCAACCTGACTTTGGAAAGCTCGCTGAGATTCCGATGCGGGGCGTCATCGTCACCGCCGTTTCTGACGATCCGCAGTTTGATTTCGTCTCTCGCTTCTTCGCACCTTCTGCTGGCGTGAATGAAGATCCGGTGACAGGCTCGGCTCACTGTTGCCTTGGGCCGTTTTGGCAGAAACGTCTCGGGAAATCTGAGATGATGGCTTATCAGGCATCCAAGCGAGGCGGTGCAGTGCGAGTTCGCATTGACGGCGATAGAGTTCTCCTTGGTGGCAAGGCTGTCACGGTTCTAAAGGGAGAACTGGTTTGAAGTCGTTGTTTTTGATCGGCGCACAATAATGCCCAACGTAGTACACGTCCGACGATATCGACCAACGGACGCTGAATCTCTCGTTGCGATGTGGCACGAAGTTCTACCGTCGTCTCAACCGTGGAATGATCCCCAGACCGCTTTGGCTCGAAAGGTGCGTCAGCAGGACGATTTGATTTTCGTTGCCGAAAAGAAGGCTGAAGTGGTTGGAGCGGTAATTGCTGGATACGACGGTGTTCGTGGCTGGATCTATGGCCTCGCTGTCATGCCAAACCACAGGAAAGGTGGAATCGGTCGTCTGCTCATTCGAGAAGCGGAAGCAGCGTTGCAGGCACTCGGATGTCCGAAGGTCAATCTTCAAGTCCGTTCCACGAACTCAGAAGTGCTGGAGTTCTATCGTCGTTGCGGCTATGAGTTGGAAGACAGGTCGAGCCTTGGCCGAGTCTTGTCATCTGTGCCGAATGACCAAACGCCACAATCCAATTCGCAATGCCACGAACTGTAACCTGCATGTATACGCCCTCCCAATTCTCTGAGAACAATCTTGAACGTCTGCACGACTTCATCGAAGAACACAGTTTCGCCACTGTCATCACCACCGATGAAGTCGAACCGATTGCCTCACACCTTCCGCTTTTGCTGAACCGATCTGTTGGCACGCATGGTCAGTTGATCGGACACCTTGCCAAAGCGAATCCGCAGTGGCAGTCAGCGGAAGGAAAAATCACCTTGAGCATCTTTCACGGACCACATGCTTATATTTCACCGACTTGGTACGAGGTGCAGAATGCCGTGCCAACTTGGAATTATGTAGCCGTGCATGTTTACGGCAAATGGAAGCTGGAGGAGAACAGGGGAAGCAAAGCTGACATTATTCGGCGATACGTCGAAACCTACGAATCGGCAATGCCGAAACCATGGTCGGCGGAGCAAACGGAAGAAGGATTTGTCGATCACCTACTGGATGGGATTGTCTGCTTCACGATTGACATTGAGCGGATTGAAGGCAAATGGAAACTGAATCAAAATCATGAACCTGAGAGACGGCGACGAGTCATTCAGGCATTGCTGAAGTCAGGGAACGCACGGGATATTGAAGTCGCCAATCTCATGCGACAAACGCTTTCAGATTCAGACGTTACCGATGACAAATCCACAGGAGTCAGCCATGAATAAGACCAACTGGAACGCTAGTTTGTACGACGAGAAGCATTCCTTCGTTTGGAAACTCGCCTCTTCAGTTGTCGAATTGCTCGCACCGAAAACCGGTGAACGAATTCTCGATGTCGGATGTGGTACAGGGCAACTGACCGCTCAGATTGCCGAGAGCGGAGCACACGCCATAGGCTTCGATAACTCCACAGCGATGATCGATGAAGCCTGCCAACTATTTCCACAGATCACGTTTCAGGAAGCGGATGCTCACGACTTCCATTGCCCGGAACCATTTGACGCAGTGTTCTCGAATGCAGCCTTGCACTGGATTATCGATCCTGACCGAGTTGCTGCCTGTGTTGCTCGGGCCTTGAAGCCCAACGGTCGTCTGGTGGTCGAATTCGGTGGAGACGGGAATGTCAGCCATCTGGCTAACGCCATCGAATCGGCATTCGAGGCCGTCGTCGGACGTTCACTTCAGCACCCGTGGTACTTCCCCAACATCGCTGGGTTCTCGACAGTGTTGGAGTCACACGGGATCGAGGTTACACATGCGGCGATGATTGACCGGCCAACACGGTTGGAGGGCGACGACGGTCTTCGGAATTGGGTCAGGATGTTCGGCAACCATTGGCTTGGCGAAATTCCCAGTGACCAACACAACGATTTCTTCGAGGCGGTCGAGAGATTTGCAGATCCCAATCTACAATCTGACGGTACGTGGTTCGCTGACTATCGCCGAATCCGAGTCGTCGGGAGAAAAATCTCATGAAAGAGTACCTACAAGCGACAGATGTGATTGATTGGAAGACCGATGCTATTCGGAAGCTTTCTGATGAATTGCGGGACAAATCGGAAGCTGACACTGATCTCGCCCGACGCACCTTTGAGTGGGTTCGAGACAACATTCAGCACAGTCTTGATTACCAGCGATCTGAATTGACGTGCCGAGCATCCGACGTTCGTTCGATTGGAACGGGCTACTGCTACGCCAAGAGCCATCTTCTGGCGGCTCTGCTGCGAGCCAACGACATTCCTGCTGGCTTCTGTTACCAACGACTGACGCTCGACGGCGACAAGCCTCCGTTTTGCCTGCACGGGTTGAATGCCGTGTATCTGCAAGAGCACGGCTGGTATCGAATCGACGCTCGTGGAAACAAGGCAGGTGTTGATGCACAGTTCACACCACCGATTGACCAACTTGCGTTCTCAACGAACGTCGATGGTGAATTTGACTTCCCGGAAATCTGGTCCGAGCCGTTGCCAATCGTAGTCGAGTCGCTTCAGAACGCATCATCAGTCCAAGAACTGGCTGTGTGCTTACCTGATTTGTTTGCGCAGCAGATGGCCGACCTGCGAAAACACCGTTGCTTTGAACTGCTTTGAGAATTGAAGCACGGGGCGATTTCCGATTGATCGATACATCATTCTAAGTAAACGATAAGTCTCTTTAGGAACGACAGACAAATGTCAAAAGCACCCGACAATCCCTCTGGACCATTTGATCCTGTCGAGACGTTCGATGAAGTGAAGAAAACAGAACTCATTGAGATCGTGAAGCAGGCACCAGCACGACTGCGAGAAGCTGTTGTAGCGTTGACGGATTCTCAACTCGAAACGCTCTATCGAAATTGGACGATTCGGCAGATCGCACACCACATCGCCGACAGTCATTTGCACAGCATCATTCGTTTCAAGTGGGCACTTACCGAGGACAATCCGATCATCAAAGCCTACGAGGAAGGCGACTGGGTTCGACTCAGTGATGCTAAGTCGGGCAACGTTGAACCATCGCTGCTCTTGCTTGATGGCTTACATGCCAAGTGGGTACAGGTTTTAGAATCGATGACAGAAGAACAATTTGGCCGAACATTCCGTCACCCCCAGTCGGGCAAGACAGTGGACCTTTGGTTTGCACTCAACAACTATGCGTGGCATGGGCGACACCACACGGCACAGATTCTTTGGCTCCGAGATCAAAACGGTTGGTGATGAGACAGATTTAGTTCCGAGAACCGAACGACGTTCTGACGCAGGCCGTGCTCGATCTATACTGAGCCGACGAGTGGTCGTCATCTTTCCATCCTGATGAGTACACACATGAACGATCACACCAACATCGCTTCCGTATTGGTGAATAGTGCTGCGGCGTCTTTTCGAGCGAACAAAGGCTGGGCTGACAAGGCGATTGCTCAATTGATCGACGAAAAGCTGCATGTCACCCTCGATGAGAACACCAACAGCATTGCTGTCATCATGAAGCACGTAGGCGGTAACCTGAAATCTCGATGGACTGATTTCCTGACGACTGATGGCGAGAAGGAATGGAGGAATCGAGACAATGAATTTGTCGATTCATTTTCGGGTCGGCAACAAGTGGTTGATCACTGGGAGGAGGGATGGACAAGCCTCTTTCAAACATTGGCTGCACTCCGACCAGAAGACTTGTCAAAGTCAGTCACGATCCGAGGGGAAGCGCACTCAGTGCCGCTGGCAATTCACCGTTCGCTGGCTCACTGTGCCTACCACATCGGCCAGATCATCATGGTCGCCCGAATTCTCGCCGGTGACGAATGGCAAACGATCACAATCCCCCGAGGCGAGTCAGCAAGCTATAACGAGAATGTTTGGGTCAAAGAGCACGATCAACCATCAAACGATGGGAAAACCGAATGATGACACAGTTGAAACTCTTGGTCCTGAAAACCCTTCAGGCAGACACGCTCCGAGACTTCTACACACGACTTGGTTTCTCTTTTGTCGAAGAGCAACACGGTAACGGTCCAGTTCACTACTCGGCTCCACTCGGCGATGGGATTCTCGAACTCTATCCATTGCCCGAGGGGACTGAGGCGGATTCATCGACTCGTCTTGGATTTGGCGTTGCCGACCTGCCCGCTGTCATTGAAGAACTTGGCGATCTCACCGAAGTGAGTGGTCCGAAAACAACGCCGTGGGGACTGCGTGCTGTCGTCAAAGACCCGGATGGTCGGTCGGTTGAACTTTACGGCGAAGTAGCGGAATGACGAAGAGGAAGACGCATCTCGACGAGGATAATCAGCGAACCTTTTGACGCCGCCGCCTGTCCGAGTCAGAAATACAATTGCAAACAATCAAACAGTGGCGACGAAATAGGTTCGCTATCGGAGAGGAAAGGAAATGGCACGATCACTTGACGTGATTCTGGTCGTCGATTTGGAATCGACCTGCTGGGAAGGCTCGCCGCCGCCCGGACAAACAAGCGAGATCATTGAGATAGGGCTTCGCACCGTTGATCTCAAAACGTTGACTCGAACCGAGAAACGCAGCTTTCTCGTGAAGCCCGTTCTGTCGGAGATCAGTGAATTCTGCACAGAACTCACGACGCTTACACCGGACATGTTGACTGATGCCGGAAGTCTTGCAGATGCCGTCAAAGTTCTGAAGAAAGAATACGGGTCAAAGGACCGACTCTGGGCGAGTTGGGGCGACTACGACCGTCGCCAGTTCGAGAGAGTCTGCAAGGACCTGAACGTCGGTTATCCATTCGGCCCAAGTCATCTGAATGTGAAGTCCTTGTTCGCCGCTGCCATGGGCTCCGGTCACGAACTCGGTTTGGACGGGGCCTACAAGCAACTCGGTCTTGAACTTGAAGGCACGCATCACCGAGGTGACGATGACGCTTGGAATATTGCTCAAATTCTATGTCGCCTCCTGAAGACGATGAGGAGCGATGACGATGAATGACCAAGGCAAGTTGCGAATCGACACTGCAAGCTACTCAGAGCAGGTGCTGCGGTGGCCGGAAAGTGGTCGGCACATTCTCGCTCAGCACGACGACGACACAATCCTTGTCTATCAAGCGTATCGACCGGCGATTGGACTGTTTGCTGCGCAACATGGCTACTTTGGTGGCGACTTCAAGTACACCCGCATGAGTTGGATTAAACCAAACTTCCTGTGGATGATGTATCGCAGCGATTGGGGACGCTCCGAGGGGCAGGAAGTGATTCTTGCTATTCGACTGCGGCGAACATTCTTTGATTCGCTTTTGCAGCAGACCGTTCCATCATCATTCACCTCGGCGTTGTATTCTGATCACGACGAATGGAAGGCCGCTGTTGGCCGGTCAAATGTGCGTCTGCAATGGGACCCGGATCACACTCCAACGGGCCACAAGTGTGAACGTCGAGCAATTCAGCTTGGCTTACGTGGTGAGACGCTCGAAGCCTATGGCAAACATGAGGCTCTTGAAATCATCAATGTCAGTGACTTTGTTGCTGAACAGCGAGAACACATCGGCAGTTGGAAGTCTGGCACGCTCGTCACACCGGCTGAACGAGTTTACGTTCCTGCCGACTGCAACATTGCTGATCATCTTGGGCTCAATGTTCAGTCTTGAAAGGTTGGTGCGCAGACTCGCCCCATAAAGTGAATCTGCTGTGTTCTTCGATCACGGATCAAGAAGATAAATGGATGATCGGCGATAAACTCTTTCGGCGGTTCCGGTTCCCGAGCACTGCCTCCCCTCATAACAATCGCTGTCGCTGCTGCTGCTTCGGTGCCCTTCTCGTTCACTTTGACAAACGCCTTGTGGATGACTGAGCCAATAAAAAGTCCTTCTGGATTGTCCGACATTCCTGAGAAATCGGCCTTATCAACAATGAATGGCTTCTTCATGCCTAACGACTGAAGAGTTTCATTCAGGAAGTGAGTCGATTCCATGCCGAATTTCGGTAATTGAATCGATACCCTGCTCGGTTGGAGCATCATCCATTCTTGGATCTTTGTTGTGAGGTGCTTTTCGATGTGTGCGACACCATCGACCTTCCGTGGCAAGAAAATCGTCATGGCAAAATCACTACCTCCATCGGGGACCTCCACCGGTTCTTGCCCCTCAATATCTCCGTGCTTCACAGTTTTCCATTCGATCATGTGAGACTTGTACGGCATTTCAAGAACTTGCAGATCGTCAAACTCACCGTATTGGAAGAAGCCGCTTTGCCGCATCATTCTTGTCGGGTGAGTCTGGCCCGGCGTCACATTGAAGTTGGCGTCAACTGTTGCTTGTTCCTTGAATTCGTTCTCCCAGCTACCGAGAAAGTAGATGGCGTTGGCAAGGACGAGGCGAGTTAATTCATTGAACGAATCGGGCGGAACCAAGTTTGTGATTCTCTGAGCAGTTTGTTCCGCCACCCAATCGTTAATTTCTATTCTCATCGCTTCTGCGGCATGGACAAAATCTGCTTCCGCCAAACATGCCCCGTACTTTCGTTCCGTGATCTGCAAGAATTCAGATAGAAAGTGATAATCACGTTGTCCCCACAAGCGATTTGCGATTCGGAACTCAACACCGCCTGTTTTCGTCTCCTGCTGCAATTTTCGTAGCGATTGGTGCAATCGATCCGAAGGCAATGAAAAATGCATCGCCTCCGCTATTTCTTTTGCCGTATCTCCTCTGGCACCTGCGTAGGTCATCGCAAGAGCGAGGGAGATACTGCTGGGAGAGAAGAACAGATCACCATTCACCGCCGTTGCCAACTTGGAATAGAGATCGACTGCGAACTGGTTGTTCGCCTGCACCACTTGCTGGACATCAGACGTGATCTCACCTGTTTTGTCGTTCATGCTTGCTCCTCCAAAGATTCGCCCCTTAGCACCTTCGTCATTCGTTCTCGCACATCATCATCCGGCTCGATTTTTTCGGCGGCTCGCAAGGTTTCAAACGGTGCGCCATCTCGATGGTCGGCCTGCCACTCTGTAAGGGCAGCGACGGCCATGTTTCGGTTGCGCACGACGGGACTCTTGAGACCGGCTTCAATAAATACGGCTCCCTGCCCCGGAAATCGTGGAAGTTCCTGAAGCAAGTAGTCGAGGCAGGAGTGACTTTCGTATTCCGGTCCTAATCCGAGTTCGTCACTCGGCCCAGTCGCAATCGCAGCCAAGTCGATTGCACTTTCGGCAGCCTGCAACACCTGTGCAAACCGTTGTTCATCGACATGCCACACAACATAAAACCATCGCCCTGAGTCTGTTGGCTTGGCCTGCCATCGCCGCCAATGATGCTCCCAAGTTTCGAGACCGAGAGCCTTCGCTGCTTGGTTCGCTTGATGAAACTCAAGCTCATCGTCACTGAGCAAGGCTTCGCTCACTTTCTCGTTCCATACGTCTTGATTCAGAATCGCAGCACACGACTCAAGCAAGGCTGATCGACGTTCTGTCGTCCAACCTCTTTCTGAACGGGAGTCCCAGTCAGCATCAGCGTCTGACAGGTACTCTTTGATTGCATTGATGTGAAGGAAGTCAGAAATGGAGTCGGCGGCACTGCTGATGTGGCCCAGAAACATCTCCGTAACTACCGCACCGTCGTCGTAATCGTCGATGCACTCGGCGGGACCACCTGCGATCAATGCTTGAAGAATTTCTCCTGATGAAGTTAGCAATTCTCGATCAACTTGGTCCTCGCTAAGCGCTGCGATGAGCCCACCAGCCGATGCACAAGTGTAAGCGAGGTACTCGTACATTACGCTGTTTCGGTAGCCTTCACGCAGAAGCCAATTTTTAATCTCAGCATCATCGGTCTGCGCAAGACGTTCCACGACGTGAATGCGGCCCCAACCATCGACATTTTTTGCCAATTCCCAGAGAGAACGGTCAGGATTTTCACTAGCGTTCGCCAATGCGACAGCACAGAACAAAGTGAACTCATCGTGACGCCCCAAGGTTTGGAAGAGTTCTTCGTTTTCAGCCTGCCCAAACAGACCAAGGATTGCAATGCCGAACTTAACCGGTTCTCGGTCAGTGGCCTCTGTCACAAATGAGTACGTCAACTCGTAAAGTCGTTGGTGATCGATTTGGTCTTCGCTGGTGACTGCTTCGATCACATGATCGATGATCGAGACCGTGTTCTCCTCCACGATTTCTCGGTAGAGCACTGCCTTGTTTGCCGCCGTGGGTTGGGCGCAATACTCCATCACAAGCTTGACCGTCTTCTGCACTTGCTCGTTCGGATCACCGGTTCCCATGTGGTGAGTTGCCACTCCGTCCATCGCACCCGCCGCCCAGCGAATCCGTGAGCCAGCATTCACACGCTCATCATCCGGCAGAGTTTCACCACCTTCAGACAGTCCACTCGCAGACGGATCAATGTGAGAGCGTACATGATCGTAGATCGATGGCCGCTCATCCCACGGCACCGAATCCGGTTGATCGTCGTTCTGTTCCTTGCTTCCAAACATCTTGCTGAATATCCCCATTGTGTTCCCCTCTTTAATTCGTTTCCTGCACACGCAGTTTGTCACGGATTTCCATCAAGATTCGCCCGAGCATATTTCTTCCACTGCCGTCGCCGCCGTCTCCCCAGTAAGCGTCGTTCGTCGTGTGCTCGACGAGTTTTGCTTGACCGGTCGCCAGCAGCAGTTCTCGAAGGTCGTCATGCTGAGAGAACTTTGCCATGACTGCACCTCGCATCACGTTGTCTTTGATCGACTCCCAATCACGCCGCAGCTTCTTCTTGCGATCCCGTCCCAGTCTGGCGGCGATCATTGGCGTCTTTGCCTTTCGCACCTCTTCCCGATGACCTGCATCTTGGAACTTCTGCCCCTGAAAGTAGTGCTCGGATGTCGGCCAGCGTTTCCCTTTCAGTTTGATGGAGTACGCAGCGAAATTTGAGAATTCGCCATATTCGTCGCTCACGCTGTAAAAGTTGATGACGCTTTGATCTGTCATAGCTGAGTCCCCGTGCTTCGTTTCGCTGTAAGTGTATTCCTGTCAGAGACAAATTTGCATCGGGGAGGTTCGGGCGACGTGAACCATCGTCAACGATTCGTGTCGTAAACTGTCATCACCGTCCCCGCCTCAGCAATGGGCGACGGTTCTTTAGCAGCAGACCCATAATACCGAGGGCGAAGAGTTCAACACGCAATCTATTCGCCCGTTCGATCCCCGACCGTTGCTGGTTCTCGATGTCGATGAGACATTGTTACACGCCTCAGATGATCCTCCCAAGCGGACCGCCGATTTTCGGTGTGGTCCCTACTTCGTATTACGAAGGCCACATTTGCGGGAGTTTTTGTTGAAGTGCGCTGGCCCGTTTCAGTTGGCGGTGTGGTCGTCTTCGAGTCCTGACTATTTGCACGCCGTCTTGGCTCAGGCCGTCCCGCCTGAAGTTCGATTGGTTTTCGTTTGGAGTCGTGAACGCTGTGTTCGTCGATTTGACCCTGAGTTGCAGGAACACTACTTCGTCAAGGACTTGAGAAAGGTCAAGCGGATCGGCTTTGATCTTGCACGAGTCTTGATCGTCGATGACACACCCAAGAAGCTCGAACGCAACTATGGCAACGCCGTTTACGTGAAACCGTTCCTTGGCGATTCGGACGATGACGAATTGCCTTGGCTTGCAGCGTATTTGCGAACGATGGTAACGGCTGATAATGTTCGACAGATCGAGAAACGAGGCTGGCGAAGTTCACTTACTACGGGGCCACGAAAGTGAACCGTCAATATCGATACGTCGGACCAGCGGAAATCGCTGCTCGTGTTCAAAGCGACTGCGGTGGAACAGTCATCGATTCAGTCGAAAAACTGAGAGACTCTCTCTGCTTAATGGATTGCTACCAAAGCGGAGAGAGTCTCACGGTGACCTTTGTTGTTGGAACAGACGGCATACTCCGAATCGCCGACCGACGATCTGAACACGTAGTCTGTGCGAGAGGCGAAGATGTCCTTAGTGCGGGTGAAATGTCAATCGGAACCGTTGGAGACGAGATCATTGTCGAACGTGTGACGAATCAATCAACTGGATACTGCCCAGAACCGGAGTCATGGGCAGTGGTTGCCAGTTCGCTGGATCGAATTTCAGTCGAGCATCCTGACTGCTTCGACCCGGAATCCGTTTTCCGCCGTTGCCCTACCTGCTCGCAGATCAACATCGTCAAGGATCAGTGGTTCGTCTGCGGAGTCTGTCAGTCCGCCCTTCCTGCTTCGTGGAATTTTGAGTGACTTTCCCGACGCTGTGTGTGAACCTTCTTTCCAGCAAAGCGTCATCTTAGAAACTCGAAATCTGACGGAACCTTCGCTATGCCACATACGAATCAACAACATTCTGAACAACGGACATTTTTGATGGCGTAATCCGGCACTAGCTTATTGAGACTCAACTCAAGCCCGCACGGTGCAGGTCAACCGTGTGGGCTTTTTTCGTTGATTCAGAAATCAAGTGTGCGTGATGGAAGCTGTTGTATTTGCTGGTCTGCAAGGTTCAGGAAAGTCTTCGTTCTTCAAGGAGCGGTTCTTTGCGACTCACGTGCGGATCAGCCTCGACCTTTTGCGAACTCGAAATCGAGAGAATCGCATCTTTGAGGTTTGCTTAGAGACGCAGCAGAAGTTTGTGATCGACAACACGAATCCCACTTGCGACGAAAGGGTCAAGTACATCGGTAAGTCACGGGATTCAGGATTTCAAGTAATTGGCTACTACTTTCGCTCAAAGGTGGACGACTGTTTGAGAAGGAACGAGGGACGGGCTGATCGAGTGCCAGAGGTAGCGATACTCTCGACGGCAAAGAAACTAGAGCTTCCAAGGTTGGAAGAGGGCTTCGACGAATTGTGGTACGTGCGAATTGAAGACAACGGGTTTGTGGTCGAGGAATGGAAAAATGAAGTTTGACGATCTCGACAAGAAAATGCGGGTCTACGAAACCGCCGCTGATCTGTGCGTGCTGCCGGGCATGTTCATGGTTGCTCGCATCGACGGTCGCAGTTTCACCCGATTGACGAAGGAAGTCTGTCAGTTTGAAGCCCCGTTCGATGTTCGATTCCGTGACCTGATGGTGGCAACAACCGAGTCGCTAATGAACTGTGGATTCAAAGTGCTTTACGCCTACACCGAGAGTGATGAAATCTCACTTCTCTTCGGACCTGATGAGCGAGTGTTTGGCCGTAAGCTCCGCAAGTACAATTCAACGCTGGCCGGTGAGGCGAGTGCCCAGTTCTCAGTGCGTCTGGGGAAAGCTGCGGCGTTCGACTGTCGAATTTCGCAACTGCCAAGCGTTGAATTGGTCGTTGATTACTTCCGCTGGCGCAATGAGGACGCTGCCCGAAACGCCTTGAACTCATGGTGCTACTGGACGCTACGAAAGCAAGGGCTCAAAGAACAAGAAGCAACCAAGCGACTTCTTGGGAAATCGGTGAGCCAAAAGAACGAAATGCTTTTTCAGTTTGGGATCAACTTCAACGAAATCCCTCGTTGGCAAAAGCGTGGTGTCGGCCTTTACTGGGAAAACTACGACAAGGCTTCAATCAACCCAATAACAAATACCGAGACGGTTGCTCGCAGAAAACGTATCCAGACGAACTATGACCTTCCGATGAAGAGCGATTACGGCGTTTTCGTCGAATCGATTGTTTCACAATCTCGAACAGCAGGAGCGGCATGATGGGTGCCTCACACGGCGACTTTGTTAAGTACCCTCGCACTCCGCATCTGTTCGGATCGAAGGGGACAGCGGACGACAAACATTTAGGCGAAGCGGAATCGAACGATTTCATTGCTGACGAATCCTTGATCGTTGAAGAGAAGATCGACGGAACAAACGTCGGCATCCATTTCTCTGATGACGGTGAAATCGTTCTGCAATGCCGAGGCCACTTGATCACTGAGGGAATGCATCCACAGTACGACTTGTTCAAGCAATGGGCTGTGGTCAAACGAAATGTCTTGGAAGAGCGGCTCGAACAACGTTACATCCTGTTTGGCGAATGGGTCTACGCCCGTCATTCGATCTTCTATCGTCAGCTATCACACTACTTCTTCGAGTTCGACATCTACGACAAAGAGGCGGAAGCGTTTCTCGATCTCCAGCAACGATTGAGTCTGCTTGAAGACACAGGGATTGAAACCGTTCCAGTTCTGCACACGGGCGTCCTGAAGCGAAAAGAGATGGAAACGCTTATTGGTCCGTCGCAATTTGACAGTCAGTTTGAAAACCCCGAAACCAATGGGACGGACAACTTGATGGAAGGTCTCTATTTCAGGACGGAAGCGGAGGGATCGGTGACTGGGCGAGCTAAGTTCGTTCGTCCAGAATTTGTCGAGAAGATCAAGCAGAGCACCCACTGGCAGCAGCAGGTGATGGTGCCCAATGAGCTTGCTGATGATGTGGATATTTGGTCATGAATTGGAAGCAACTCAAAATCGCATCGCTTGACGAGATCACGGCATGGGCTGAAACCCAGCCGTGGTGTCGAGCGATGACGGATTGCGCACAGGATACCGAGTGGCATTCGGAGGGAGATGTCTGGACACACACAAAGATGGTTTGTGAACAGCTTACGCAGTTAGAGGAATGGCCTGAACTATCCGCTCACGACAAAACGGCGCTGGTCTTCACAGCACTGTTCCATGACGCTGCCAAACCGCTGACCTCTCGGGTCGATCCCGATACAGGACGCATTACTTCGCCAAACCATGCCGTGAAGGGTGAGCATCTCGTTCGTGGAGTCCTGCGTGATCTGGGATGCGATCTGGAAACTCGTGAGCAGATTGCACGACTCGTCCGATACCACGGTCGGCCAGCCTTCTTGCTGGAACGCACCGAGCCGATTCATGAAGTTGTGCGGCTTTCGTGGCTTGTCGAGAACCGATTGCTCTATTTGTTTGCTCTGGCGGACACTCGTGGGCGAAACACCGAATCGATGACTCGCCCTGAAGAGAATCTGAATTATTGGAAGCTGCTCTCGGAAGAGTCGGCCTGCTACGACAAGCAGTATTCATTTGCCAACGCCCATGCTCGATTTCTATTCTTCCGTCAGCGTGAGCCAAATTTGCACTATGTGCCACACGAAGAGTTTTCTTGTCAGGTAACAGTGATGGTCGGCCTACCCGGAAGCGGCAAGGATACGTGGTTATCTCGAAACCGCAGTGACCTACCTGTCGTTGCCTTGGACGATATTCGTGGCGAACTTGATGTCGATCCGACCGACAATCAAGGCCAAGTTGTGCAATTGGCTCGTGAGCGATGCCGTGAGCACCTTCGAGCCGGAACGTCGTTTGCGTTCAATGCGACAAACACGATGAAGCAGACCCGTGGGCGATGGATCGACCTGTGCGCCGACTACAACGCTCGCATCGAACTGGTCTACGTGGAACCGCTATTCAAAGACTTGCTCAAGCAGAACAAGAGCCGTCAGAACCCAGTTCCCGAGCAAGTCATCAAGAAGCTGGCTGCAAAGTGCGAGCCGCCAACATGGATTGAAGGTCACTCCGTGATCTTCTCGACAGGAGAATCGGAATGAACCCAGAAACCGGTTTGAAACAGGTGGCAGTCAAGCAAGTGATTGTCATGCGACACGATTTGAAGATGCGTCGTGGCAAGCAAATCGCACAGGGTGCTCACGCTTCCATGTCTTTTCTGTGTCGCCGGTTGCAGGAAAATGAGTCAATTTCAGTCGAGGACTTCTCGAAGATTCAGAGGACATGGCTCACAGGATCATTCGCAAAGGTGTGTTGTCGAGTGAACAGCGAGGAAGAACTATTCGAGATTCATGACAAAGCTCAAGAAGCTGGCCTCGAAGTGCATCTAATCACGGACAGCGGAAAAACAGAATTTCACGGCCAGCCGACCAATACCTGCTTGGCAATTGGCCCTGATGAGACAGAGAAGATTGACAAAATCACGGGTCATCTTCAACTGCTTTGATCTTGCTTGGGAATGAGAGAAATACACGAATGAAAATTCACGACTTCACAAGACTTGGTGACATCGAAGCGGTTCGCAGGGAACTGGCAAATGGCACTCCTGTTGATTCCAGAGACGAGCGTGACTTCACGCCCTTGGCCTATGCAGCCAGTAGCTCAGATGATGATGAGTCCATCATGACGCTACTTATCGATTCAGGAGCAGATGTGAACGCTGCCGTTGGAGAATCGAAAGAGTTTCCGCTCGGAATAGCAGCTTGCTCGGGAAGCATCAGGAAAGTCCAGTTGCTCGCAGATGCTGGGGCCAACGTCAAATTCGTGACAGAAAGCGGATACACGGTTCTCATCAACATCATGTACAAGTTGTTCGATGACGAGCGATTGGTTCCTATGATCAACTTATTGGTCAGACTTGGTGCCGAGACTGATTGCGAAACCAGACATGGTGAGTCGCCACTGATCGTGTCTTCACGCTTCGGTCGTTTCGACGCTGTAAATGCGTTGCTCGACGCAGGGGCTGATCCGTCACCGCTCCAGTGGACGAAGCTAATGCAGGCGATTGCTCTCGGAACCATCGATGAGGTCCAGACGCTGCTTTCGGAGAAGGACATTCGGCTTGATGAGCGTGATCGCTGGGAACGAACACCGTGGCTGCTGGCTTGTGTGACCGGAGACATTGCCAAGGCAAAACTGATTCTTGAAGCTGGGGCCGATCTCAAGGACCGAGAACGCATGGGTTCGGCTGCACTGGCAGTCAGTGCCGGGAAAGGCAATGTTGAAATGCTCTCGTGGCTATTAGATGTTGGGGCTGATGTTGAAGCGGTTGATGGCGCAGACAATACAGCCCTAATGCTCGCCGCACAGGCAGGTGAGACGGAGAGCGTTCGATTGCTACTCGAAGCTGGTGCCGTCTCCAACGGTAAGAACGAGTACGATGAAAGCACGATATCACTGGCTTCATCTGAAGGCGTAATGCGTCTGCTTGTCGGAGCCGGGGCGGACATCTCCGAAATCAGCACCGAGCTAAAACGAACACTGCTTGGATTGCAAAGCGTCGAATCGCTGAACGTCACGAAGAAGGAATACAAGTCAGGTTGTCGCCCAAGGTTTGGCAAGTCAAACCCAGAAATGATGGACATTCCGTTTTGGGATGACATGGTGCGAGCAGGGATCTCTGCGTATCAGGCGAAAGACCAATTCAACGACGTTAAGAATATGTCGCAGGCAACATGGTGCTTCAGTCGGTTCGGCGTCTCGTTCACCGAGCTTCCTGACGGACGGTTCGTCCAGATCGGTGGTGAACATGAAGACTTTTACGATCCCGATTTTTGCATCTACAACGACGTGCTCATTCATGAGCAAGATGGACAGTTTCAGATCATGGGCTATCCCGAGAAAGTGTTTTCTCCGACCGACTTTCACTCAGCGACGTATCTGAACGGGTTCATCTATGTCGTTGGCGGATTGGGCTACAGCGGTTCACGGCAATTCGGAACAACGCCGATCTACCGATTGAACTGCGGAACGTGGAAGATTGAGTCAGTCGCATCAACTGGAGACAAGCCCGGCTGGATCTACGGACACAAAGCTCGCTTCGAGGATTCGGGCTTGCTCGTGATTTCTGGTGGAAAAATCTGTCTTGAAGTGAAAGGTGAAGAGGAGCACGTGGATAATGAAAACGTGTTCACTCTGGATCTGTCGAGCAGGGTCTGGACTCGTGCTTGATCCTGCCTATGCACTTGATCCAATACACTGCCGTCAAAATTTGGCGGTGGCGATTTTTCGATCGGCGAATTGGTTGACGAATTTGACTCTTCTCCCACTAAACACTGCCGTCCAGACAACAACTTTTGCAACGACCCTTTCGATCTGCCGAAATTCTGGCGGCGGCGATTTTCGCAAGTCGATTTGTTTGGATCGATCAGCGCAGGCAGCGATCGAAGAAAGTTCTTCGATAACAAAGAGCCTCATGGCGTAGTGTCTCCCGAGGGTACGGCGGGGACTTTCTCCACCAACTTTTCGATAAAAGTTGTTGAGTTGTTCGTTTTGCAACTGGAACTCGAAAAGACCAAGCCAATCAAGCAATCGGTTCGACTTCTCGAAGCACACGATAAATCGTCGGTCGTGACAGCCCTGTCACACGTGCAATCTGTGTGATCTTTCGGCCCGCTGCTTTCATCTCGTGGATCGCATTCACTTGATCGTCCGTCACTTTCCAGCGCCAGCCCTTATCGCTGCCGCCCCACGTCTTTCCTCGTTTACGTGCGGCTGATTGACCGGCTGCAACTCGCTCGGCTCTGATCTCCGTCTCGTATTCAGCAACGCTCGCCAGAATGCGTGCGTGCAAGCGACCGGCTGGTGATGCCAAGCTAAACCCATCCTTCATGCTGACCAGATCGACACCACGTTCGTGAAGTTCATCGAACAGTTGGCAAAGTCCCTTCGTTGTTCGGCCAAGACGATCGAGTCTCCAGACAACGATGCGATCGAGCTTGCCTGCACGCAAGGCTTCCATCATCTTGTCCATGCCGGGCCGACTCATCGTTCGTCCCGTGAAAGAGTCCTTGAAGTAGATCACTGGCTCGCCGTGGGCTGCGGCCCATCGTTCAAGATCAGGCATCTGGCTACGGTGATCCTGCTGCTTGCTACTTACCCGAACGTAGATCGCTGTCTTCTTGGTCATGTTTTCAACTCCACTGACTGATGAACTCAGCGATGTAGTTGGTGTCCGTTACTGTAAACTGTCATTTTTATTCGACCCGTTACAGTTCCGTTCTCACGATTCACCGGCGATTGGATCGAATTCGAGCCGATTTCAGAACACTACTGACACTTTACAGAATCGATCGTCAGCTTCCGTTGATACAATGCGGTCTGTCTCTGGGAGCCGTCCAATGACCCGACCGAAAAAACTGCTGTGGTTACCGATTAGTATCGTCCTGATACTCGGTGGTCTCACGCTGCTGACTGGCTCGCCGATTCCGATGTGGCATTTCGAAAAGCTCGAAAGGCCAATCGCCGTCAGGTCTGCAACGCCGACGCATTTGATTCTGCAAAATGGTCGTGAGATTACGTTGCCATTGATTGTTGAGTTGCCCAATGACAACCCATTGTTTCAGGCAGCGCTTGCCGATGGCATCGAGATCCAAGAAGACGGCTCAGCCATCGGACTGATTTGGTTGGATCGAAATTGTGGTAATGATCCCGTTGTGTGGCGGACGATGCGAGTGAATCTCGGTGAACTTGCCGGTGCGTTGCACCCAGCCGGAATCGACAGTTCGGTCGTTCATCCAGATGCGATAGCGTGGCTGGCGGAATACAAGCGGATCGAATACATCCCATCAAGTCGCAGCCATAAGAAGAATCACTTGACGCTCTGGGACTGCATCGCCATGCGAGGAGTCCGGGAACAGTTTGAGCATTCGGCCAAAATTGCGCATGCGGACAGTCCATAGATTCAGCTTCGACGGGTCGTTGGATTAGCCGGTGTCCGTGGGAAAGAAATGGGCGTCATCCGTGACGCCCGAGCCAACAACACTGCTCACTCTGGAGACCACGAGAAATACAGGCGTGGCTGATGTTGGAACACGGGAGTAGGCGGTGTCCGTCAGTATTCCTCTGGTAGTAATATGCAAGTCGAGGATCGGTCGGCCTCGGTGATGACGTAGAGCTTCTCACCCTTGGCGGTGTGATAGACGCTCAGGATTCTCTCGCCGTCTTCTAATGCCTGTTCATTGGCTGCTGCGTCATCTTCGCAAACGTCTCCCCAAGATCCCTGCTGATGATTGCGAAGAAACTTAGCGGCGGTCTCCGACGACTCGGCCAACTTCTCCAGTGCTCCCGGTGTGGCGACAACTCGGCCAAGATCAAACTTTGGCTCATTTGGTTTCATTGGTGCGATCAATCCTGAGTTCCTTTACTGTTTCGCTGATTGCATTCACGGCGAGCTTCACGCCGCCGTCGTTTTTTGCTGACACGTTTGTAGGTTTCGGTTCTCTCTGAGCGGCCCCGACCATTTCGGGAGCCGCCCATGCCTCGCTTCAGTTTCATCTGGCCTCCTCGTGTTGATGTAGCTGGTGTCCGCTACCAGTCTTCGCCGCCGTAGTAGCCGAAGTGCTCGTCAGCTTGCTCGAAATCTTCCAGTTCCTGCTGAGCCAGCGTCTCATCCCACGGTTCGTCGGCGGGATATTCTTCGACGGCTTGTTCATCGAGAATTTCCCCATAGCCGCCGTTGATGTGGTCTTCCATGAATTGGTCCAGCAAGTCGTCCATCGTTTTCTCCAGTGTGAAAGTATTGTTTACACCGATGTAGTTGGTGTCCCTCAATCACATTCGCACTCGAATTCAGTCGGTGCCACGTTTTCATCAGTGATGCAACCGCCTGAGTAGCGGCAAGGGAATGGTGTGGCTGAAACTTCCTGTCCATAAATCATGATGTGGTCAAGATCCAGCACTTGCCCAGATGGGCCGTAGTGACACGATTCAGGGTCGTAGTCACTCAGGTACTCGTCTTCGACAACGATGTGGTGCCCGTGTTTCTCGTCGTCGGCCAGTTCGTCGATGGCATCTGACATGCTGTCGGCTTCGACAACGAGGTAGAGCGACGAGTACGATCCGCCTATTTCGATCAGCCACGTCTTGCCGAACCAGCCACCGGGATTGATAACCGAAATGTCGGAGAGTTCTTGGCCGTGGAAATTGGCACTGGCTTTGACTTGGCACATTCTTGATTCCAGCTAGAGGGTGTTGTTTACACTTTCCTAGCCGGTGTCCGTCACGCTTAGTGAACGGGCGGAATGCGAAGCCGTCGTGGCTAATTCATGAACGATATCCCAAGAGCAATGAACGCTCATTGGCTCCAGATCGTCGATACATTTTGGCGGCGACAGGCTGGAGCCTTGCAGATAGAAACCGCACTACAACTTTTGGAATGGTGCCAAACATCGCTCAGACAATGGCAGGCTGACTGAACCAAAGAACCGAAGGATCTTGGTAAATTCGTCCCCCGAAGGGGGCGAATTGTTGGCCTGCCAGTGAGCGAGCGTCAGCGAGTGAACAAAGGCCAACAGTACCCGACGTGCAGAAATGCTTGGTAACTGAAGCGACTGAAACTGATCGGCCAGAATGGATGCTGACGAGAGGGCAGATAGAGGTCTGACTGCTTCAGAGCGAGAGCGAAAATTTGCGCAGATCTCGCCCGAAAAACAAAAACGCCTAACTAAAAGTTTAGTTTAGTAATACTTAGTCCTATGAAGGTTAAGTCAAAGTCAGCGTTCGCTACGCTCACTTGCCTTTGACAAATGGACGGCTTCGCCGTCCAATTTACTTTAATTTCTAGGACTTTTTCTGAGTGTCGCTTTGGCGGCGCAGCGACCCCACGCCGGAACGTGGGAAAAAAATTCGGCGGCGTCCAGCAATGATTTTGATGACGGTGTTTTGCTGGCTTTCACCCATCACACCGGAGAAAGGCGATCATAGATCACGTTAGCAGGCAGTACGTCGTCACCGGACCCGCTCACTTCTCGTATCCCCTGATATTATGCCGCAGGGCTGATCGCCGAAAAGACTCGGCACGGCTTTCCCATGTTTTTTGCTACGTCGGGACAACGCCAAAGTAAATTTGCTGTAACTGTGTCGGGAGCTTACCGGAAACTGCGTTATCCGGCAAACATTTTATCATAGTGTCAGCTTTCAATTTTTGGCTCGAAAGTTGGAACATTGTTTTAGCTGGTGTCCGCCAGAATTAAAGAACCGACGAAAGATAACATTTGCTCTTTAGACTACTTCCTGAATTCGCCTGACTCGTTGACCTGCCAGACTTCACCTGATTCGACATCGAGTGCTGTTAGCCAGCCACCGTCACAGACTCCCGTATCGAGGCAGATCAGGAATTCCAAGTCGAGGATCTCTGACTGTGGTGTATGTCCAACCACGACTGTTTTGCCTGAGCAATGCCGTGTTGGTGGCACGTAGTCTCGGATCGAAAGCCAGCGAATTGTCTTGTCGTCCAGCTTTTCAAGGGGCACATCGGGTTTGTAGTTGGCATGGAGGAAAATGTGCGTGTCGTTTTCAAAATACGAATGGCACTCTCTGAGAAACCGAAAATGAGCAGACGGAATCAGATCAAGCTGACTGGTCGATCCATAGGAATCTAGCGCAGCATCGCCGCCGCAATTCAGCCAGAACTGAAAGTCTGAGCGCCCATCTTTTGCGTGGAGCATCATTTGGTCGTGATTGCCCAGAATTGGGACCAAGCGGCAGCGGTCGCCTAGTTTCATCAACTGATCGAGGACTCCCTTTGAATCGATTCCTCGGTCAACATAATCGCCCAGCGGAATGATCGTATCTTCGGGTTGCGGATCAATGACGTTGATCAATGATTCAAGAGCGATTGAACACCCATGAATGTCGCCGATTGCGATGGTTCTGATCATTCGGTTTGCTTCCCACTTTTCAAATGTTGGCCTGAACGTTGTCACATCAGTTTAGCCGGTGTCCGTCAGATCGGAATCACCTCGTATTCGGCAGAGTCGCCACGTTGAATTTGATCGACGGCCCCAAATGCCGCCATCTCACGTTCGGTGGTGATACGGCACAGGCTGTTAAGCTTGCTGACAAACGCAAGGTTCACTGGGTGGTTGTTTAGGACATCACCACGAACGCCTTCCTTGCTCATCGCCAGCAAGTGGCGATGCCATGCCCCAACCACAGCGGTCAGATTCACTGCGGACTGAACAGCGTTGGCGTCACTGGCCGCACGTTGCTGAACGGCGTTACTTCCATCTGCGATTGCTTTGGTTGCCTGCATCTTGTTCTCCAGCTTGAGGTATCGCTGAGACCCCGTTGTCTCAGTGAGTCTGTAACCGGTGTCCGTTAGCTTCCGCTCCTATTCCGGTTTAGTGCCCGGTAGAACGTTGCCCTCGACTTCTTCGTTTTGTCGCAGAAGTATCGTTGTTGATCACTCACCGAATCAGGAAACTTATCTTGAGCTTCCAAAAGCAGTCGCTCTTGCTGCTCGTGGTTGCTCAAGCGTTTCGTTGCCGAGACTGGTCGCCCGAGGTTTTGCATTTGAGCAAGCACAACAGGACGCCAGTCAGTGCCGTTCTCGCTGCAAAATTTGTAAATGCGAATTGCTGGTGTCAGAAGACGCATTGAAAGCTGTTTTTCATCGCCGTGTTCCTCGATGAAATCTACGATCTCTTCGGCGGCTTCTGATGGGCAACCGGGATAGCCGTTCTCTGTCATCGCTCGGAATTGTTCGATGATTTCGGCATTGCTCAAATCCATTCGGTAGACCAAACACCGTGAAACTACGGCATCGAAAATCGGGCACTTCTTGGGCACTTTGTTTGCACAAAAGATGAACCGAGAAGTTGTCTCGAAACGTCCCGGAAGGTCCGAGGGCAAGGTGCTGCTGTTGTAGGTCACCAACCGATTCGGTTGTCCAAACAACGCACTGCGGAGAATGCCCAAGGCTGGACCGGATTTGTACAGTTCATCGCAATCGTCGATGTAAATCACTTTGTCGTTTTGCGAGTTCTGGTACAGGACTCGGTAAAGCTGAAGCGGAGTGCAGTGGCTATTGTAGGTTTCTACATCCTGTCCCTCGTCACGGAGAACGTTGGTGATCGTTCGTGATTTGCCCGTGCCGCCCTGCGAAATCACGAACAGAGCGTGGTACTGGCTCTGGGCGATCATCCGAACCATGTTCGCCAGATGGCCTTGCTTCTCTTCGACTCGTGTTTGGGGGCGTTCGACTTGCATTTCAAGCTCTCTCTGGAGACGTTGATTTGGAGCCAACTCCAAAAGTTGGAGTTGGAATTCACTGACAGTGATGTAGTTGGTGTCCGTTATTCGAGCCACACCTTGTGGAAACCTTCACGGTCGATCCAATAACCGAAACCGCCGTTGTCGCACGTGTTGTTCTGCTCGATCAGTTCAAAGGCTCTATCCGCCAGCACATCATTGGGCAGTTCTTCGATTCGGCTTCGCTCAGCATCGGCTGCACGCTTGGCGTGCTCAATTTCACCCTTCTCGTAAACCGCCTCGAACTTGTCGTCAGTGATCGCTGCGATAAGGTTTTCACGATTCCAGTCGTCGAGCTTCTCACGAATCTCTGACCAGCCTTCTGCTGTGATTGAAACTTCCCACGCCATCGTCGGCTCCCGTTCCAAAAGTTGGAGTTGTTTGCTTCTGATGGCGTAGTTGGTGTCCGCTACTCCAATCCCATGGCCTCACGTCCGACATAAGTCCCACAGTCGTCGATGCCCAGAACCATAAGGATGGAGCTTTGCAGTGACGTGGCGGCGTCCCAGAGTTCATCAGCCGAGTGATCGTCGGTCGCTTTGAATTCAGTGTCGCCAAGCCGTCGCAGCAGCACGCAGAGCGATTGCGGCGATACTTCGCAGTAGCCGTTGTCGAAGATGTCCGTTCCCTTGATGAAGCAGGCTTCAAGGTATGCGTCAATGCCTTGGTTCACACATTGAGCAATCGCCGCCCATTCAGCCTTACAGCGAATTGTCATGGTGAATGGATCGCTGTCAGTGGCTTCGATGGCCTTCAGGACAGTTGAGTACGGAACGCCTACAAGCTGGCAGTTGGTGATCGTGTTTTCAATTTCGACTTCGGACATGGTTTTCTCCGTCAGGTTTTGGTTGTGTCTGACGAAGTAGTTGGTGTCCGTTATTCATCGCCCAGAAGATCTTTGACCTTTCCGATCACGTCCTGCTCAAAAGCATCTGACGCAAACACGGCGAACGGGAAGTCGTCCGTGCTGGCGTAGTTGTCTTTGTGCGTCCCGTTGAAGAAGGCTGCACATGGATGTGCGGAGTACAGCAACGTGTGAATCTGGAGTTCGCTGTTGATCACATAGTCATGCAACTCAATCTGCTCATTGACCAACTGCTGCAAGCTTTCATCTCGATTGGTGTCGTCGGCTTCAAGCTCGGCGATGATGTTCTCGGCAACGTCAGCGATTGCTTGACGATAGTTGTCGAGTTGTTCTTGAGTTTGCTGGTCACGTGCCATCTGCTTGTTCTCCGAAAGGCGAGTTAAAAAGCCGATTGGGACGCATCACTGATCGTTCGGCGGCTTGAGGCTTCGCATTGGCAGTGATTCCTGATGGTTGCTGCGCAGTCCAATCCATCAGGTTCGTGCTGCATGATTGGCGTCAAAGCCAAGCGGCGATTCGATCAGTGAAGGCGTCCTTCTCGGTGTGTCCCGACCGGAACGCCCCTTTAGCTGGTGTCCGCTAGGTAAAGCAGCGACTCCATTCGCTGCCTTCCCGACACAACCATCAAACGATGATGGCTGGTTCTCGTTCCTCGACTCGCTTCGTGCTGCAATCCATTAAGAAGGCGACTGCTTTGCTGGCCTGAGAAGATGCTTTGAAGATGAACTTTTCATCTTCCATGCCCTTGAGCCAGTGCTTCAGGTAAGCGGCGTGATTGTCGAGGCTGCTCGTGACAGGCAAGCCAAGCTCGGCCATCATGAAACATGCCCCCATCTCGGCAATCAGTTCACCCATCGCATAGCCTTCGTTCTTGCGATCCCAGTTCAGACGACTTTCGTGCTCGGTGTAGTGGATGTGCTCATGAAAGCAGGTCTCGTAAAATGCCTCGGGTGAACTGAAACGAGTGCGGTGAGGCAATTGAATGTAGTCGCCCTGCGGAGTGTAGAACGCTTGATTGCCGCCGTAGCGAATGTCAGCACCGATGTCGTCGATCAGTTGATCGGCGTGTTCGTAGCTCTCAAAAGGCACTTGGGCTTCAACTTCTTCACTGACTTGAAATTGCTCAAGCGTTGTCTGGTCGGCGTTGAAAACTCGGAAGCTTCGCATGACGAAAAATGAATCGTCAACTTCCTTGCCAGCATCGTTGACCTTGGTTCGTTCAACAGGTCGATACAGAACAACCGTCGTGGACTTGGAACCCCTCAAGACGCTGCCGCCCTGTTGCTTAATTTGATTGAACGTGGCCCACCATCTTGAGTGAAAGTTGTTCTTCATTGCTGAGCACATCAAGATCAACTGGTTTATTCCTCGATATGGCCTACCGCCCGACGACAAGCTGGTGTGAAGACCGGGACTGTTTGGATCGCAGGACCAACTTTTTCGCCAAGGTGGCAAACCGCCAGCGGTCAGGGCTTCGATGATGGTGGCAGTGATTTCGGTGTGAAGTGAAGTGGACATCGGCGGCTCCAAGTGAGTGGGTTGGTGATGCCGATGTAGTTGGTGTCCGTTATTTCAAAGGGGGCTTGTCTGGCTTTCTCATGGGAACTGAGACACGAGTTTCAAATTGGCTTGTCGCATTGTTCGTTCTCAAATTGGCGAGACAGAAAAAGCGGTCACCAATTGGTGATGACTGAGTGATTTGCCGTGCCGTTTGACTTTGTTGGTTTTCAAGTCTCAATTTTCATTCGTCTCGGAGTCTGTTGGTCGATGGATCGTTCCCGGTCTCATCAACACAATGGACACCGGCTAAAATGGTGCGACAACACAAGTCAAGGAGAGGGCCATGACAAAGAAGCAAGTAATCGAATTCACCGAAACTGACTCGCCGATCACCGAGCCGGTGACGAAGTTTGGTGGACAACCTGTTTGGATCGACGAGCCTGCTTGGCCGCTGAGTCGAGAATCCGGCAACCAAATGCGATTCATTGGGCAAGTGGAATTGCGGGAAGAGTACGGGTTCACCACGCCCGCAAAGATGGCGTACCTGTTCATGACGGAAGAGGAAGACGACAGCTTTGTGGATGGCACGTATGAGCCTGATGGCGGCGAGAATGCTGTTATTCTCCAGCCGGGAACTTCACGGACACCAACTACGAACAAGGCGGACGGCCCAACGCTTTTCAAGATGGTCCAAGTGGAAAGGAAAGATCGACTTCAGAAGCAAACCTGCGAATTCGCTGTCAAACTGATCGAGACTGACGACATCAAGTTTGTCTCTGAAGATGACCGATTCAAGATGTCCGAAAAAGATGCGGCAGCGGTTACCGGGAAACTCGACGAAAACAAAATCGGTGGATCACCTGTCTTCATGCAAGGCGACGAATTTCCGTTTGAAGGTCAATGCCAACTGCTTGTTCAACTTGACTCATGCAGCGTCCCGTTTTCGATCAACTTTGGCGATGCCGGTGTCGGCTATGCTTTCTTAAGCGAGGACGGTATGGAAGCGAAGTTCCTTTGGCAGTGTGGGTAGGTTGTTATGAAGCAGTCAGGCAAAACGGAGAAAACAATGTCGAGCAAAATCCTATTTCAACGAGCAGCGTCCGTCGTTGGGAGCAATGACGTTTTTGATTTGTTCCTAATTGATGATGACGGATCAAACTTACTGCGTCTGACAACTTCTTTGGCTGGCAAAGAGTTTGACAGCTTCGATGCTGCATTCTCTCCGACTGGAGAAAGTATTGTCTTCGCAACAATGAGACATCGTGAAGATGCAGGCAATGAAAACACTTCAGAGATCTATCGAATTAAAAAAGACTGGGGAGTCTTAACTCGATTGACGAGCGACGGTTTCTATGACTCGTCACCAAGCTGGTCAAATGACGGACAATCTATTTTGTTTACCGGCGAGCGACCTGATGAAAGACTGTTTACCATGTCTGCGGTTGACGGTTCATCAATAACGGCGTTGCCAATCGCAAGCGGCGGCAACGGTGACAGGTCCGCCAGTTATTCTCCAGATGGTTCACGCATAGCGTTCATTAGAGATTTTGGAGGTGGAATTCGATCAGTATTCGTTGCCGACGCAGACGGAAGCAACGAACAAAACTTGACCACAATCCCGAGTCTTTGCACCTCTCCTCGCTGGTCACCAGACGGCCTGAGAATTTCCTACGCAAGCGATCACCACAACCCAATCACAAATCAACTTGATATCTACGTGATGGATGCTGCTGATTCCAATGGAGATGGTGAAGGGGACAATCGAACCCGGCTTACGATGGATAGTTCAAGCACCGTTTCTTCGCAGTCACCAGTTTTCTCACCGGACGGTTCTCAGATCGCCTATGTGAACAACTCTGGAGGCAAGTCCGACATCCACTTGATGAACGCAGATGGATCGAATCCAGCAGTTTTCCAAAGCTATGGCGAAGACTGTTTCTTGTGCGACTGGAAGTAGAAAAGCAGTTGGAGACACATTGATGCTTCAGAACGAGGCAATGGAGGCAAGCCACACCACCTTGGTGTCGAATCGAAGTGGATCTACATTCCTGTTCCTCAGTCAACGTGTCACCTTTCTTCTGCCACTGTCTTCCACGGCACCTGCGGCGTTTTAGGAAGAGAGAAAAGTGGCGCTGGGCCGGATGGTCCACATGGTCCAGACGAATTCGCAGTTCTCCTTCTTGTTTTGTTTACATCCTTCCAATTCAAAATATCTCAATGGAAGTGAATGTTGTTAGGACCATGTGGACCACCCCTGTTTTTACAGTGTTTATTGCCACTTTTGTCTGGCCCATGTGCGGACCTTTGTTCGGCCCATGTCTGGACCACCTTGCCGCCGCCGCTGTTGAGGGGGGTGACGATGGAAGAAAAACAGGTCACAAAACGCAAATGGGCCGGAACGTTGTTCGTCCCGACCCACATGAACGGCAGTTTGTCTGGCCCACTACGAAATCATCGAACGACAATTCTGTTGACTAATCGTTTCAGGATTCAGCCCCAAACCTTTGTACCAGCGGTCTCGACTAGCTCCATTTCGGCGTCGTTCATCATCGATACGTGGGATGGCAGCACGTAGCTTTCGGCCAAAGTCGTTATTACTTCCAGACACATGCCCGTTCTGCTCACACCAAACCTTCCATACTGCCTGTATGTCATCGAAGCGAACACTTTTGTCTGGTCCAACAAGACAGCACTCGTCCAAAAACGACTGAACTGGTGACGACAGATAAACAAAGTCACGCATGATCTTTTCACCTGCCACTGGATTCTTGAAACGCCCATTGGCTCTTAACTGTTTCAGTCCTTCCAGTGACCAATTCGTAATCCCCGAGACTTCCTTCAACAATCTGTCAACAAGCCCAAAATCCTCTTTACCTTCGTAGGTGTTGTTGTAGGGAATGATGAGCAGACGAGACCTCAATGCTGCTGAAGAATCCGACAATCGTGGCAGTTCATTAACCGCCATGGTGAACCTGACTTTCATGGCAACACTGGATATTGCCTTCACACCTTTTCGGTCAACAGTCTGTTCAGAACCGCCAGAGATGGCTTTCAGTCGTTCCAGAATAAGCGAGTTGTCGCTGTATCTGCCAAGATGACCTTCGTCAATCAGAGCAGACATCTTCCCGACAAGTGGTTCCAGCCCGAACCTGCCCCCCAGAGAAGCCAATGATGTGTTGGCGATGTTATGACGACCGAGCATTGCTGACATCATCGCCATCGTGGTGCCTTTGCCACTTCGAGGTGGTCCGATCAGCATGGCGATTTTGTGCTGACGATTGTCATTGGCGAGGTTGTAACCAAACCATTGTCGCAGCGTGCTGATCCGTTCCTCATCTTCATCGAACACTTGGTTCAGAAAACCCATCCATGTAGGACAGTCTGCATGTCGGTCAAACCGATGTGGCAGACAATTCGGCGAAAACCAGTTCGGAGTATGCTGTAGGAGGTTGTCTTTCCCAGACAGAAACTCCCGGACATTCAGCAAGCCGTTATCAAAGGCGATGATTTCTTCTGGTCCACTGGAAAGCCAGCAGGGTGCCTCAAGCTGCGAAGACTGATTGGTCACCGCCTTCAGAGCATCCATGACACCACCGACAACGTTTCTTGTCGGCTTGAATGTCGTCCGTTTATCCTTGCTCCACGTTTTGCAAGTCGCCATCCACTTCCACAGACGAGCTTTGATGTCGTCGTCAGTGATGACCTCATACAGCCTTCCTGTCCAGCCATGCCATGTGGCCTGATGATGAATCAGTGTTGGCTTGTGATTGTGAGCAAAGCATTCCCGCCGAAACAGTTCGGCAGTTTCGAGATGGTTATTGGGATCAATGGTGTGGTTGTCATCAACTGGTTTAACAACATCGTCAACCTTGGCTTCCATGGGACCAACATCACGAAACGGTGACAGCCGATCTGCAATTTTGCCTTCGTATGTCTGTCCGAGACACCAATCGATCTTTCTGGCGATTTCGTCGTCGGTCCACGGATACCAACCACAGGAAGCGTCAAACTGGTCCGGTTTGCGTGCCCATTCGCTCAGCATTTCCTGAACGACGTTTACTGGCAAAGCGAAGCCGTAGAGTAACTTCATGGTCAATGCTGAACACTTATTATCAGCCCCAGTGCCTTGCTGTGTTCCGGGAACAGATTTCAGATACTGCCGAGCCTGCGACTCACGCTCTTCGACTTCCGTCTGAACCTGAGCAATGAGTCCTTCATGTTCATTGGAAATGATATCCGTCGTTACGGAGGCCGCTGCCTTCTTGGTCTTCGCCGTTTCATCTGGCAACCATGCTGGATCATAAACAGGACACTCCATTAGAAGCTCCATCGTCCACGGTGTTACCTCTTCGTACATGCTCCCTGTTTTCGGGTGGATCGATCCGGGGATCATGATGAGCCCGCCATCGCCCCGAATGTCGAGGTTGTACTGTTTGCCATCCAGTCGCAGCTTTGTCGGACTACCGATGAATGGATGGGCCTCGATTGACGGTCGTCGATAGACAAATTGCTTGTTACCACTGCCTGTGACCTGCATCATTGGCGTTGGTGGACAGTGATTCCGAACAAGCTCTTCAGCTTCTTCGTCATCGCTGTCCACGACGATGATGCCGGGATTGTCGTCTGACCATGGGATGGCACCGGTAAGCAAAGCGAAATTGTGGTTTCTTGCTTTCCAAATTCGCCTGCCGTCCTTGGTCGGAAACTTGCCCGGTAACCATTCTTTAAGTTCGCCCGCCGATACTCGTCGAGTCTGAAATTCTTTCCATTGGACGCACGGATTCTTACCGTTCATCGGGATCAGATTGAAATTCATTTCGTACAGCCGAGAGACGATCTCTGTTCTGTGATTTCTCGTGCTTTCGTCAACGAGAATTTGCTCGGTGTTACTTAGATACATAAGGATGTCCTTCTCCGACTGACCACCAGTCGGAACATTTCAAAAGTTAAAAAGATCAAAGACCGCCAGCGACGACTCATCGCTGGCGGTTTGTTGTTTTAGGACAACAAGAATTTTTCGTTGCCACATACACGGAACTCACCGTTGTCGTCCCTGACGACAATCAGGTCGGGCTCTGCGTCTTGAGCAGCGGGTCCGATGAGCGTTGGAAATCCTTCAGCATAGATTCCGCTGGAGTCATCGACTTCCCACTCGGATCGTTCTTCAACTTGGTTGAAGTGATCAGCGTTGACGCATTCAACCTCCTCGTCGAGCATGTCCTCTGGGACTTCCATAATCACACTGCGGATATGGCGAATCTCTTCTTGGCCCTGAATATCCACAGTCACTCTCCTTGTTTTATTTTTCATCGCTAATTCCTTTCTTGGTAATGCGTGGCGAGGTTCGTCAGAGCGTCCGCAGTGAAGTAGAATCGTCTGCCAACGCACGTTTGTGGCGATGGCACACGACCAGCCCTTATGTCCCTGTGAAGCCGCTGAATGCCAACTCCGAGTTGACGTGCTGCTTCAGACACGTTGAATAGTCCAAGGACATTTCTTCTTTCTGCTGGTGTTGCTCTCACGTACCCTCCACGCTGTTTGTTACTTTTATGTAGTAACGTTGTGAAAAAACTCGGCAGCGTTTTTCTAAATTCCGAACACGACAGCGCATAACGCTGCCGTAAAACGTGTTCGGGAATGTTGAGCCGTTGCCGGAAGTCAGCGGGACGCCGAAGAGGTCCAAAACGATTGGACGCAGGGCGTCAGTAGATGTGTTGGTACGTCGCTGTATATTACTGTAACTGTGCGGGGATGGTAACAAAGATGCCGGTTTTTACCCAGAGCGTTTTCACACAGACCGATAACAGAATGAACTTTCGGGTCCAAAATTTGTAATCGGAATGAGGCAAAATTCCGGGGACTGCATCACACCGAATCTGGAGTGAGCAGTGCGAAATCGACAAAGGCTTTCGTGCAGAGATCCCGGCGTTCGTGAATCTCTCGCATTCCCCAGAAACATAAGGCATCACGATGCCGCAGAATACTGGCGAAATGCGGTTCCGAAGGCGGTCAGCGGACACCCTTTCAAGCAAACCCGCAACTTCGGCTCCGAGAAGTGCATTCCCATCAGCCCGATCAAAAACCTTCCTCTTTCCAGTCGTGCTTGCTGTTACCGATGGCTCCTTCCACGCTCTGGAGTATGCGTCGGCTGTCTTCCAGACGGCGTGTGCTTTTGGCTTTTAGTTCTTGAAACATTGTCCGCATTACCCAGCCAAGGGCGTACACAGGGTCACGCAAAGTATCACCTTTGGCTACGGACCTGCCTGATTCAAGTCGTTCCCGTGGCAAGCACGTTTGTTTCTCGCCAGCGTGCTTTGCCGCCAAGCGAATCTGCTTTGGAGTTCGTTTGACGATCTCCCGTTTGTGGAGCCAGCAGGGATTGTCATACCCTCCTGAACGAATCTCGTAGACGGCGTTGTCGTCGATATCGGCAAAACTGTCTTCGTAGAAGCGGCAGTCACTCTCAGCCTCAATGACTAATTGCTTGGCGTGTTCGAGTTCTTCTTGGGGCGTTCTTTGTTGGTTGTACCCATGCATTGCCTGAAGTTGTGTCATCTCACATTTCCTTCCGTGTTATTGTTTGATTCACTACAAAATCCATTGCGCACACCGATGGCGCAGATGGAGTTGGGGAAGCTGAGCCGTTGCCGGTAGTCAGCAGACGCTAAGAGGTTCACGGGACGTGAACGCAGGCGTGCCAGTGGAGAAAGTAAGGTCGTTGTAGATTTTGCGGTAACTGTGTTTAGGATTTTAACAAAATCGACATTTGTTGGACAGAGCGATTTCAGTTTCAACTTTCAATCCAAAAGTGTTCTTTGGTTTTTGAATTCAGAATTGTCGCCGGTCCCTTCAAGTTCTTTCATTGTTGTCCTCCTTGAGAAAAGTGATCTGCGTTAAACTAGGATCGTTACATGAAAATCCGTCACGTTTTCTCTCAGAACTTGTTTCCGCCATGACAACACAACACAAAATCTGGATTGATCAATGCGAAGCGGCACGTGGCATCGAAAGTGAGCACGGAGTTCAACCGGCGTTGGAATACATCGTGGGCGAGAAGTTTCTAAACTTCTTGGAAGCTGCTGAAGCCAACGTAGACTTTCGATCCGAAATTCCCGCTTTCGTTTCTGAGATCAAGTCAATCTTTGAGAAGTGGCAGTTGGCAGAGTATCTCGAAACGGCCAAGCAAGCTGAGCCCTTTGACCCGAAACTGTTCGAGCCGATGTCGAGTCCCTTGCTTGGCGAAGAGGAAGTCGAGTTTGATGCCGAGGAGATCGAAGACATGCGCAAGGACGATATCCGTCAATGCACTCGTGATTTGCTGTTGGTGGAGCGGGCGAGAGAATGGTTGTTGGAAGAAGGTCAGTAGATAAGCCCTGCTGAATCATGATCAACAACCGAATGGAACTAACAATGAAACGAACCTCTGATCAACTAGCAGAAGAATCTACATATCCGAACCTTGCCGCCTTATTGCGGTCTGGTGGAAAGCTGGAAATCGGAGAGGATCTCTCTGTCGGGACGTTTGCACGGATTCGCAAGGGAAACCAAACCATCACCGTTGATGCGGCATACCGTGACTTCGCCGCCGTTCTTAAGGAAATGGAAGCGAAGGCGAAGGATTTTCTGAACAAGGATTACGAACACCGATCACCAGAAAGTAAATGAATGAACTGGATCGACTGGTACAACTCGCTGGAGAAGCCTTCGTGGACACCGGAACCGTCCACAATCGGCTTCGTCTGGCAGTGTCTTTATCCGATCATCCTGATCACGTTTGGATTCGTATTTGTACAGGCCATCAGGAAGAAGGTTCCGTGGATGGTGACTCTACCGTTCGGCATCAACCTCGTAGTCAATTTGATCTTCACGCCAATTCAGTTCGGGCTACGGAACCTGCTACTGGCAGCCATAGACATCGTGCTCGTTTGGGCGTCGATCATCTGGATCATGGTGGTGATCTGGAAGCACTACAAATGGGTCGCCGTGGCGCAGGTGCCGTATTTGATTTGGGTGTCGATTGCGACCGTGCTGCAATTGGCGATCACATTCTGGAACTGAGATCAATGATGTCGGCGAGTTCCCATGCGAAGTAGTTGTCAATTGTGCAACCAGTTGCATTGACAGGAATAAGTAGTTTCGTATAATGCAACCACTATGAAACTGTTAAGCCAACAAATTCGAGATCTGGTTGAAGGGTCATCAACTTCCACCTACGCAATTGCGAGGGCGGCGGACATTGATAAGTCCGCTATGTCACGATTCATGAATGGTGGCCGGTTGACGATGGACAAGCTGGATCAATTAGCTCGTGTTCTTGGCGTAACAGTTCACTCGGACGAAATCTCTCTGGTTCCACGGCCTCTCGAAATGGGCAGGCCAAAGCAAAGGAAGGAAAAAAAGATGACAAGACAAGAAGCGCAGAAATGGGCCGACTACTTTGCCAACGATGCCTGCGAAAACCACTTTGAAAGCCGTCGAGGAGTCTGGCATATCGAAGATCTCGATTGCCTCTTACTTTATGATAATAGTCCCTACGCCAACGATGCTGCTCGGCGACCACGACAGATGAAGGCAATAAAAGAACGATTGAAGAAGGTGGGAATAAAGACAATCGCTTGCGGCGGCAGTCAGGAAGAAGTGCATGAAGGAGAATCATACACCGTGTCGTTGTTGCTCGATTGCAGCCAAGATCGCATGGATGAAGTGATTGAGATCGCACAAGAAGTCGTGATGACAGGGAAGAACTAGGTAGATCATGTCCTGCGTTTTATTGGTGGCGATTGCGACCGTGCTGCAATTTGCGATCACACTCTGGAATTAGGGCCGATGATTCTTCGACTTTCTCAAAAGCTGAACACGAAGATCAAAGCTGGCAAGTTGACAGAGATGCCGCTCGATGAGAACCCGTATGCGGACTGGTCATGCCATCTCTTCACCGCTGATCGCACTCAGTACATCATCATGAGCAATACGAAGTCGCTTTACTCGTGCGTGATGTACGGTGCGGGCATCACGGACGACAGCCGTTTCATCGAGCGGGCGTTGAGCACGATTAGGGAATTCATGGAAGACGACGGGCAGTCGTTTGCCTATCAGCGATTCATTGCTCCTGATAGCGGATCGGTCAGCTTTGCTAAGGCACTGAACCGTTCGGTGACGGGATCGATGAACGATCTGGTCAATCACGCCAAGGACTGGCTCACCGAGGAGGAAATCTCGCCCCACGATGTAGGGTTTCGGCTCAACGGCATCCTGTTGTCGTCGCTTGCCCGGAGCAAATCAGACTTCTATTGGAAGCCAAGGGAAGCCTTCAAGCAGTTGGCTGATCGGTGCTCTGACGAAGGAAAGCAAGAATAAGCGTGAGAGGGTTATCTTCTTGGATCTCGGGAAGCGGCTGACCAATGACTGAAGTGAAGATCAAAGATCACCGACGAACCATCATCCGCAGTCTGGCAGTTTGGTTGCTGATCATTGTTGCCGAGATCATCCACGGCATTGTTCGGGCGATTGCGTTGGTGCCGATGATCGGTGAGTTCCGCTCCAATCAGATTGGCGTGTTCACTGGTTCGTCGATCATCCTTGCAATTGCCAACTTCACTATCCGCTGGATCGGGGCAAAACGACGTAATGAACTGCTGCTCGTCGGCTTGATCTGGTTGGTGTTGACTGTGGCGTTCGAAGTCTTGTTTGGGCGATTGGTGGTGGGACTGTCTTGGGAGCGAATCGGTTCTGACTACAACGTGTTGAATGGTGGGTTGATGCCGTTGGGCTTGCTGTTTTTGTTCTTTAGCCCGACGGTTGCCTCGAAATTGCGTGAAAAAAGGTAGCGAATCGATTCGCTAACTTATGCCAGATCGGTCAGTTTGCTTTGGTCAATCTTCTTTTTGCCGATTCTCCACGGCGGTTTCGTAGACCGTGACCGCAGCTTTCGACATTAAGTGCATGGTCTGGTGACTTGGAAGAAGTGGAAGTCGCTTCAAACCCATTCTCATAATGACTTCGGCAATCGCTCCCTCAATTTCGCTTTCGAGCTTCTTGACAATCTTCTGGTCCATTGGAAATCTCCCCAGTTGAACTCATTTTCGAACAGTATTCACGATCAAGAAGCCAACGCCGACCAGACAACCTAAACCGATCACTGTGTAGCCAATCCTGAAGGCCATGAACTGAGCTACATTGCCGGTCGGTTCAAACGTCGCCAGAAATCCGAACCCACAGAATGCAGCGACGGCCAGAAGGAGGAGCGATCCCACAATGGCGACAAAGAACTTCATGATTTGCCTGACTTGTTGGTCGCCTTGTCGTCACGATTCTTGCGGCACTTGTCGCTGCAATACTTAACGTCGTCCCAAACCTTCTCCCATTTTTTTCGCCACTTGAAAGGTCGTCCGCAAACGACGCAGAGTTTCTCGGGCAAGTTGGGTTTATTGTGAGGCATGGGAAAACCTAGCGAAAGTGTCAGTCAACGCTGGACGCTATTCGCAAAATTGCCAACAGCATTCAAGTATTCTTCTTTATTCGCATGGAAAATCGAATTGTGATTCCCGTTTCGGAATCGAACCAATTGCTTCTGACGTGAGCTTGACCACTTGTGATTGCGTTCGGCGTGGGAAATGTCGATCAATCCGTCGTTCTCGGTGTGAAGCGTCAGCAATGGCTTCGTGTACCCAGACAACTTCTGCTTGTGATTGAAGAACCGCTTAACCTCGGTCTTTACATCGGCCTCATCGAATCCTGCCGACTCCAAATCCGCATAAGTCAGGAATCGTTCTGAGGGGTCGGCGATGCCGCTCTCGATGATCAAGCCACCGATGTTCGGCTGGCGATGAGTTAACTCGATGGCGTAGAGCGATCCAATTGATCGACCGAAGACAATGGCTTTCTCTGGCTCGATTCCAGCAGCAATCATTGCTGCTTCACCGTCACCGAGCATTGCAACGAGTTTCGCTTCTCCAGTCGATCCGCCGTAATCTCGATACTCGACAAACAGTGAGTTCAGACCCATGTCAGCGAACACGTCCGCCATGAACGGAACGTAGTCCGCAACCGCCTCTCCGTTTCCGTGGAAGTGAATCATCGTGAAAGCTTCGGGATCGACGATCCTCCGAAAGCACGCCAACTCAGCACCATCAGCTTTGACCACGAAAGGGTCTTCAACGGTACGATCCTGTGGAAACAGGTAGCGACCACTGATAGCTGGATCGTCTAGTATGCTTTTCACTTCCGCATATCCTTGTCGCTCGCATTCATCCCAAGGACCGTCATGTCTTGTTCTGATGGACAAGAACAAGACATCGTCGATTGAATATCTGTTGGTGACATCTGGCTGAATCGTTTTGTAGTAGGTTGCTCTGCTAAAGACTCGGGAACCAACTGGCATCGTCAGATCAACAACCGTGTCACGATGTTCGCACCAAGCGTGATCAATCCGCTTCCCCATGGCTCCGCTGAAAACCGTACCGTGAACAAGCCACCAATTTAGCCTCTTGGCGTCCTTTGCCCATCGCATGGCAGCGGTATAGCAAAGACCACTCCAGTCACTTTGCAAAAGTTCTCGTTCGATTTCCGTCCACGCCAAATTCTCGCAAGCAGCCAGCATCGCCTTCAGCGGCTCTGGATCGGCAAGTCGATGATCAGCACCAGTTTCAATCAAGGTATCGTCCGATAGTCTGCTGTTCCGAATAAGTTCTTCCGATTCAGCAAACGGGATCACATCGTCTTGTCGTGAATGCAGGATGACCGTGTTCGGCTTGACGGTTGTGCCCGTTCCCCCGTTCTTCCAAGCCGGGCAAAGAAGGACGAGCGGTGTATCGCCGCTGCTCATGTTGACTGCAACAGCACCGCCACGAGAACTGCCCACAATCACGTCGGGTTTGTGTTGATCGTATTCTGCTTGGGCAGTGCGGACGGCCAGACCGAAGTCGTCATCGTCCAATGCTGGATTGAGAACTTCGTGCCCAGCTTTCTTTAGGTGCGTTGGCTTGCGACCACCGGGCACTGAGGTCCAGCCGTGCAAAAAGAGAATCTTCACGAGCCCGAATCCTTTGGCACAGTGATTTCTTGGCCCGGCTCCAGCAATTGAACGCCATAATCTTCGAGTCGCTGTCGCACTCTTTGCCTCGGAAGTTCAGAACCGAAACAGGCGTAGTGTTTCTGATTTGCACGGACAAAAAACAGGGGCTCAGCGATTATCTCTCCCGTTTTCGTCGTAAGCGGTTCTTGGGATATCCCGTATGTATTCCAGAGTCCGACAAGCCACTTGCGGTGATCACGACCGATTCGGTCGAGTATCTCAATCAAATCGTCTTGTGGGCTGTTGTCGCATTCGATCTCGGGCCGCTCTTCCAGATTGCCGAGGCAGTCTTCAATTACTTCATACAACAACTCAGCATCGCTGTTTCGCATTTTCTGTGAAAACAGCGTCAGGATTGAACGTGCCCGAGTCATAGCGACATACAGATTGTTTGCCAGAATCCCCTTTTCCTTGGCCGTGTATTGGTCTGCGGCGGGGACGATGACTACTTCCGAGTCGTACCCTTTGTAAGAATGCGATGTAGTTGCAAGAAGGATGTTGTGGCTGCGCTCAAATGGTTTGTTGGCTTGCACTGAAAGTTCCACTCCCAAGTCAGCAAGCGCCGGAGCGACTTGTTTTTCCAAGCGATACTTGATGTTCCCACCGTTGTAGATGAGGCAAATATCGGATGGCTGCACTCCTTGCTCGGCAATAAGCTCTCGGCAGTAATCGGCGATGCCGTCAAATTCCTGATCAAGATTCATGAACTGGCGGAACTGAGGATTTGGCCCGTCAACCTGATTGAAGCGGACGTTCCACCAGTCGGTTCCCTCACGTTTCGTTTGTTCGATCAATCCTCGTGCGACGAGTTCTTTGTGATCAGGATTCGTTTCTGGTGGCTGCAAACGATAAAGTACGTTTAGTGCGAATTCGGTGATCGGTTTTGTACTGCGAAAGCTCTCCTTCATCACCGTTGAACGACCACGCATGTCAAGCCCAAGCTCCGACCACTTGGGTGTACTCCGACCATAGATGTTCTGGGCATTGTCGTAGAAGATATTCACTGACCGACTGTTTTCGTCGGACTCATCGCTCTGCCGCACGATGGACGAAAGAAGCTTGAGCGTATTCGGACCCATATCCTGAGCTTCATCAATGAACAAAGCATCGCAACGGGCGCTGATTTGGTCTGCCGCTCTCTGTTCCAAGTAAGCTTCGGCGGCATCGTCATACTCAAAGCCATAGCTTTTTGCCGAAAGCCCAACTTCGGGGAGCATCACTTCCAAGATTTCTTTCACGTGATGCAATTCAACACGATCCCAAGGGAACGGCTTGCCATCTGTCTCCTTCTCCCAAGCAGAAACAATCGATTCGCCAATCAACGACTGGAGCGAACGATTTGCAAAGACGGCCCAAATACGTGCGTTCGGGTCATCCAGTCGCTGCACGGTTTGCATCAGCCAATGGGCAAGAATGACCGTTTTTCCACTGCCAGCAACTCCTCGAACCAAACGAGGCTTGCCGTCCAATTCCAGACCACAAAGACGTTCCTGTTCGTGCGACAAAACCGGACGAAGGTCTTTGCGTTTGGCAAGCTGAGTACCAATCGACGACGACTTGTTCGCCTGATACTCAGCCTTCTCTTCGTGGATCGCTGGTAACTTGTAATCTGTCTTGAGCGGAACCTCCGTCCAAGCGAGTCTATTATTGTTCCTCTGGACAATACGTGGCGACAAATGCTTCAACAGCGGGCGAAGGTATGGCTCTTCCATCTCCGCACGACTTGAAAGCACAATGATCGCTTCTCGTGACCTGCTGAGAGCCACATTGACCAATCGTTTCCATTCGTCATACGGCCAGCCATAACTTCCGGCATTCACAGAATCGAAGATAACGACATCCGCCTCAGAACCCTGCTGGCTGTGAACTGTCGAAGCCATCCATGATTCCAAGTTGTTCGCCGCAAAAAACGAATGAACTACCTTTGCCTGAGCCTTGAAGGGAGAAATGAACAGACCATCCGCAGATCGAAGCGTGGGATCAGAGAACAGCTTCGCAAGAATCTTCAGGGTGGCCTTACGAATCCAACTCCGATTCCCGGCACCACGTTCGGCACGAATCGACGGAGTATCGTCAGTGTCTTCATCGAGCACATACCAAACCGCCCTCGGTTGTTCCGCCAAGACGTTGGGTATTTTGAATGGACGATTCTTGATGTCATCCGCTGTCGTTAGAAAATCGTCGTATTGATACGCCGAAACGACATCACAAACATCGGAGTGCATTCGGCGTTGCTCGCTCAGCACGTGAACGCCATCGATCCGAGATCCGATTCGATCCAGATGGCTCAGCCCGCTGCGAGCCAGCCAGTTGCCTTGTGCCGGTTCCAAAATGCGGCTGATTCGACTGATCGGTGCAAGCTGTTTCGAGTCACCCACCAATACAACTCGACGACTCGCAAGCAAAGACAGGGCCGCAATCGCCACCCGAGACATTAGGCCAGCCTCGTCAATGAAGATCGTCGTGAAGGGACAGAGTTCTTCGGCCAAGTCCTCCTTGATTTCGTCGTAGTTCAAGAAGGTGGTCGCCTTGAAGGATGTACTCACGACGACACGCACACTTCCATCAAGAAAGTTCCGCTGAGCCGCATCGTTCATGGCTTCACGGATTTCCTTGATCTCCTTTCGGATCATCGCATTTTGCTTAGGGTTCTCCGAGCGAGCAAGCTGAACAGCGAGAGTTTCGATCTGAGCAAGAAATTCGGTTTCCGTTCCACGAAGCATGTCTGTCAACTGTTCGTTTTCAAACCGCTTCAGCGAAGCACCTTTGCCGATCCGCAATAGTTGACCGTCTTCCAGTCCGACATTTTTTCCAACAGCAGCACGACCAATCGAAACGGCAACGGCGTCTGTCGCCCGATTCGTCGTTGAGACAACTAAGATACGTTCACTTGGATCGGAAAGAACTCTCGCCACTTGTTGACCGGTCGTGTAGGTCTTCCCCGTGCCCGGTGGCCCCCAAAGGACGCTCCAAGATTTTTGCCACCATTCTTGCAGGTGATCGAGCCCAACATTTGCAGGTTCCTTAACGTCGGGATGGATGTTTCCTTTAGCAGCCGCCAGTCGAGGTGGAAGCATCGACCGAATCTCAGTAAATGCCGGTTCGTTGTAGACGGCATCCAAGAACGCAAGAAACTCGAACGGGCGGACGTAAAACGAACCACGGCGAGGCGGGTGTTCCGGGTTGCTCACGACGATAAAGATGCGACCGGACGCTTCGTCTACTTCCAACACTTCGCCTGACCAGACAATCGAATCGTCGATGTCGGGATCAATGGAACCGTTCTCAAAGAATGTCGCCTGCGAGTCTTCAAATTCTTTCAGCAACAACGGGCGAAAGGCGACTGAACCTTCCCAAGTCCAATTGAACTCAACGGCGTGTCCAATCTCCAGTTCGTAAACCGTCCCCGATTCAGTCTCCGAAACAACACTGACTTTGCGACAACGCAACCGTTTCCACTTGGCCGAGTCTCGATATTCCTTGCGAATCGCTCTTTTCGCATCTTCAAGCGACATTCCATCCGCCGATGGCAAATTCAAATCGATGGCGAAGCGAGCCTGCGTGAACTCGCAAGCAGCATCCTCATCGATTTCGGTTTCTTCATGTGACATGCAGCCGCTCAACTATTTGTGTTGCTCTATTGTGTTCGTCTTCAGTCGTGTTATCTCTCAACCAATTGAATTAGCTCTGCGGATATCACATGTAAAATCGGTAGCTTGTCTGAACCGTGTCTTCGTCCGAGACATGCTTCATGATCTCACCGATCTTCTGCGAGAACGACAGCGTAATCGGCGTACCGTCAGCGAACGAACAATTGTTGACGTTCATCTTGGTCAATTCCAGCACTTCACGAAACAAGTCTTTGTGAGCGCTGCTGCCGTGTCGTTCGACAATCTGCCATGGCTCCGGGATATAGCTGCCGGGAAATGTTTCGAGGTAGGGAATAAAGCCCATCGTGTAAAGGAAATGGGCTTCATCCTCGATACAGAAGTAGGAGCCACGTGCTGGTGGATATTGGCCTTCTCGAAAGAGGCGAATGCGTGATCGAGTCAGCGTGACGAGATCGTAGTCGCAACCGGGGAACACACTTTGAATGCCTTCGATGAATCCATCGAGTTCGTTGAATTCGCCGTGATCACTTCCCCAGAAACGGGAAGATTTGTGAACGACAACTCGCTTTGGCGGCGTCCCTCGGACGTTGACGTACTCCTTTAGCGTTGCGCTGACCAACCGGGCTGCACCTTCACGAGACATGTGCGGACTCTTTCCATTGGCATCAGAGTTCCATTCAAACGGATCGCCCCGAAGCACAAGTCCTTGCCCGAGGTAGTCGAAAGCCTGAGCCACGCTGGTCCGCATTGTCAGGTTGTCCTTGCCATCTTGTGCGACGTAAAAATCGACGCCGATGAAGCATGTGTCCTTCTCAACAGTTACCGGACACCACGGAATTCCCTCGGCCTTGTAGTACAAGGCCGTGCAGAAGTTCCAAGCACGAGTCGCTTTCTCTTGGAGCGGTGTTTTGCGTCCCTTGGGTTTCTTGCCGAGAACCGTACTTCGTTGAATCAGTTGAATGGGCACGCCCCAGCGCATTGCCTTGGCTTTGATTGCACGCCGGAAGTTGAGGTGAAAGTTGCCGGTGATTTGAACCGTGTAGGCTTCATCTACGATCTCGGGAGTCAGGGCGAGGACAATGATATCCGGTGCCGGGCTTGTTTCGGCGAGACTCTTGATCTGACTATCAAAGAGTTCGACGAGTTCCCAAATCCGCCGCTGCTTGTCTTCAATGCCTAGCGTCTTGTTGATCTCTTCCTGTCGGATCGAGCGATCCCACCTGTCATTCATTTGGAAACACGAGTCGAACTCAGACTCCTTTGAAAAGCCAATGAAGTCACGGTTCAGAATCTTATACAGCCGTACGATTGGTTCATGGATGTGCTCGTCCTCAAAAATCCCCTGACCAAACAAGCTCGGCAAATTGTCGGCCTCATTGATCTTGGCTTTGATGACCTTCGAGTTCTCGCTCTCAATTTCCGATCCACATTCTTCGAGCCATTCCTTCGCACCAGCGATGGTTTCACGAGTGCCTATGAAACCCATCTTGATTTCAGACGGATGGAGACCGGCAATGTTTTTCCCAAACGGGCCAAACTCAGCCAGTCCCGTCTTGGTGTCTTGGTGCTCAAAGTAATTTCCGAATTGCAGTTTCGGTTCCTTGAGGTAATCAATCCTAATGCTCATCCTGTTCGTCCTCCGTGTCCTCTAAACCGAACAGAGTCAACTGAGGAGATGCTGGTTCCTCTTCGTGAGTTGCCGGATCATAGGGAATTGCAAAATCGGCGATGACCGTTGCTGGTTCAGGCTCAATTACAACGAGAGTCTCCCCGAATAGGGTCATCTCGATTCGTGGTCGGCCATTCGCAAGTGTTTGTCCCCAAAAGAGAACGTGGTTCAAGACTTGCGGATTGTGTTCCATTGCCTTGAGTCTGGTCGTGTATGGTCCAACCAACGCCGGGTTACATACCTTCTTGCCGTCATCCGTAAACAGAAACTTGGGAGTAACTCTCAGAAACCACTTGCTACCGAATTGCTCGAACCGGAACTCAGCCGCTAAATGTCGCCAGAACTTGAACGTCCCATACTCATAGAACTGAACAACAGTTCGAGGCGGTGCGTCTCGCTTAGTCCGAGGACTCGTCCATGTTCGGGTAAAACTCTTGTCAGCATCGCTTTCGGTCTCACGTGGAAAATACGTCCGCCTAAAGTCCCGGTTGTAGGCCAAGCCACAGTGGTGGCAGTGGTTGCCAAACAATTGGTTGATCATGAAAACAAGGTTGTTGCGCAAATCGAAGTCGTCGAGCCAATCCGCAAACGGCATCTGGCCGATTGTCTTCACATCGCACACTTCACGAAGCACATTCATTTCGTGGTGCAAATCGGACAACGTGTAAAGGCGTCCGTCGTGAATGCAAAACGGTGGCTTGTAGCCCTTAATCTCCTCTCGGATTCGAGTCGCCGATTTGCGACGGGTCTTGGCATACGTCAGCGTCTTCGGCAATCGCTTGACTGGCAACAGGTTCGAGTAAAGACGTTCCTGCTGGTCGAACGAAATGCGAGGTGGGCTAACTGCTGCGTACTCGCACACGTTTTCCTTTGTGTCCGCAGTAAAGATGTCGGTCGCTTTGTCGAACACGACTTCCAGCGGCGTCTGCCATACGTCAGCCGTTTCTCGGATGTAGGTTTTGATCTCTTTGTAGTACAGCGCATCGTCATCGGGGTGATACACGATGAAGAATACGGGGAACGTGCATCTGTTCCAGTATTCGAGATCGTCGATGCGGACGGGAGTTGCGAAAGTTGGTCCGTGATCTTTCTTGATGTAGCTGCTGCCTGATTTGGCTTGCACCTTGATGATGCCACCGCTTGTCTCGAAACCGTTGCCGTCCGCTTTTGGCGTGACGACTTCAATCTCGCCGTCGATGCCAACGTCATCCTGCGAAATCACACGAAAGATGCAGTTCATCTCGTGTGTGATGACTGAAATTCGATCCAGCCCACGCAGTTCCGTGAACTTCGTAACCGGAACATTTTTCGCCATCGTTGCTTTCACTCCCTCGAAGGATTCTGGTACGGATTCCTGTGCCGCACCTGATCGACAAGTATAACGCACTTTGGTAAGGTTTACCAAGGTCGTGGCGTGGACCGAATGGGGCCACATTGTTCAAGGAGACCGAGGTGGAAAATTTACGGGACTTCCTGCGTATCTCTGAAGCTGCGGATTACCTCGGCGTGTCACCAAACACGCTCCGCAACTGGGAGAACGCAGGAAAGATTGTCGCTCACCGACATCCGGTGAATGGCTATCGACTGTTCAAGAAAGAGGAACTCGATGCGCTGCTTCAGCAGTTGCAGGAGCCGCCCGATTCTTCGAGCAGCAAAACGAAATAGAAATTGCAGGATTCGTGCAACCAGTTTTCAGAAACAACAAGCAGCGTGAGCAAAATGCCGGGAGCGGACATCGGGAAATTGAACGAAGCGATTGAGCAGGCCAGCGGTCTGTTCAACCGTCTTGTGCTGCTCGTCGCTGAAGGCGGTAGCGGCAAAACAACGCTGCTCAAAAAGATATGTGAAAATCGAACCTGCTCGTTCATTAACGTGAACCTCGGACTCAGCCAGAAGTTGTTGGAACTCCCACGTAGCAAGCGTCCTGCCAAGGTGGATCGACTTTTTGGTGAACTGGTTGAAGGCTGCGACGGCGATCTGATCGCCCTTGACGATATCGAAGTGCTTTTTGATCCCGCCCTGAAGGTTGACCCGCTTCGACTCTTGAAAGGGCACAGCCGCAACACAACACTGATCGCCTCATGGAACGGCACTTTCCACGATGGGACGTTGAGTTATGCCGAACCTGACCACCCCGAATACAAGTCCTATCGGGATATTGATGTCGCCGTTGTGTCGGCCACGAAATAGACAACAGCCAGCCATTGATTGAAAACATGAAATACAAAGACCTGATCGACTTCGAGCCCATCGAATCCATCATCCAGTTGCGTGAAGCCGACTCGCCCGACAAGGCGAAGAGTCTGGTTGAAACGTTCGTGATCTCAAATCGCATGGCCGAGCAATTGTCGGACGTTGTGTTCCCCAACCTTCAATTCGACAAGCCTGCTGACAACAAAGGCATCTTGATCGTCGGCAATTATGGAACGGGTAAATCCCACTTGATGTCGTTCCTCTCAGCACTGGCTGAGCATGAAGACCTCTCTGGTGCCTGCCGCAACAAAGCCGTTGCGAAAGCCGCTAAGCCAATCGCTGGCCGGTTCAAGGTAATTCGTAGCGAGATTGGCGCAACCCAGATGGGATTGCGTGACATCATCTGTGGCGAACTGGAAGACCATCTGAAAGACATGGGAGTGACATTCTCGTTTCCTCCAGCCGCCAAGGTCCGTAACAACAAAGACGGACTGACGGAGATGATGGGTAAGTTTCACGAGAAGTATCCCGACCACGGGTTGCTGATGTTTGTGGACGAACTCTTGGACTATCTGCGAAGCCGCAACGATCAGGAAGTCATCCTTGACTTGAATTTCCTGCGAGAAGTCGGAGAAGTTTGTGCCAATCTGAAGTTCCGATTCTTGGCTGGTCTTCAGGAAGCCCTATTCGACAATCCTCGATTCCAATTCGTGGCTGAGAGTATTCGGCGAGTCAAAGACAGATTCGATCAACTCCGAATTGTTCGACAGGACGTAGCCTTTGTCGTGGCCGAACGTCTGCTGACCAAAAACGATAAACAGAGAGCGTGGATTCGTGAGCATCTCGAAAAGTTCACACCACTCTACGACTCCATGGCCGAACGATTGGATGAGTTTGTCATGCTCTATCCGATTCACCCGGCCTACCTTGAGAAGTTTGAGTTGATCTCGATTGCTGAGAAGCGAGAGATTCTCAAAACACTCAGTGCCGAAATGCGGCGACTACTGGAGACAGACATCCCGGAGAATGAAACCGGCCTCGTAAGTTACGACTCCTACTGGAGTCACCTGCGGGACAATGCTTCGATTCGTTCACTTCCAGACGTTCGAGACGTGATCGACAAAAGCGGTGTCTTGGAGAATCGCATCAAACAGGCATTCACTCGCAAGGCTTACACGCCAATGGCATTGCGAGTTAGCCACGGTCTTTCAGTGCATCGCCTAACCACCGACGACATTCACGCCAAAATCGGACCCACCGCCAGCGAAATCCGTGATGACCTATGTCTCTATCACGAATCATTACCGGAAAAAAACAGCGAGTTCCTGAAGACGACCGTCCAATCGTGTCTGAATGAAATCGTCAAAACGATGAGCGGCCAGTTCATCACTCACAACAAAGAGAACGATCAGTATTACCTCGATCTCGAAAAGAACATTGACTACGACACCGAGATCGAAAAGCGTTCGGAAAGCCTCTCTAAAAGTGAACTTGACCGCTATTACTTCGATGCACTCAAGCGAGTCATGGAATGCGTGGACCGTCCCGAGTATGTCCCCGGCTATCGCATCTGGGAGCACGAAGTCGATTGGCAATCCCACAAGATGTTCCGTCGAGGGTATCTGTTCTTCGGCGCTCCCAACGAACGCTCGACGGCCCAACCGCCTCGTGACTTCTATCTGTATTTCATGCAGCCGTTTGAACGGCCAAAGAAAAACTGGGAAGACAACCTTGCCGATGAAGTCTTCTTCATCTTGAAGCATCCTGACGAAGCATTTGACCGAGCCTTGCGTTTGTACGCAGGTGCTCAGGCAATGGCGGCAACGGCTGGTGCTGCAACGAAGAAGAACTACCTCGACAAAGCAGACTCACACCTGAAGGCACTGACGACATGGCTGCGGAACAATATGTTGACGGCCTTCGATGTCATTCATCAGGGTGTGTCGAAGAAGATGCTGGAATTCCTGAAAGGTCAGAAGACCGGCAACATGACCGTTCGTGAATTGGTCAACCTTGTCGGGACAGTCGCACTTGAGCCAACGTTTGAAGAACGCTACCCCGAGTACCCGAAGTTTTCCGTTCGGCTGACCAGCGACAATATCGAAGATGCGGTTGTGAGCGGCATTCGTGCGTTGTCCGGTGGTCTGCAAAACAATCTAGCGACGGCAATCCTTGACGGACTTGAGCTTATCGACGGTGACAAGGTTCGTCCCCACGATTCACGGTATGGCAAATCGGTCATCAAGAAACTCGACGCCAAACCATCGGGGCAAGTGCTCAATCGCAACGAGCTTCTCGAAGAAAAGTACGCCAACGTCGAATTGGAAAGCCAATACAAGCTGGAGCCCGAACTCTTCGTTCTGGTTTTGTTGTCTCTCGTTCATAGCGGCGACATCACATTGCGGCTCGTTGGGAAAGAAGCCGTTGATGCCTCGTCGCTTTCCGATGCAGGCAAAAAGCCAGTCGATGACTTTTGCAAGTTTCGTCATGTAGAACGCCCCAAAGACATCCCACTTGCATCACTTGTCGCACTGTTCGAGTTGGTCGGTCTTCCCGAAGGCATCATTCGAGATCCCAACACTCGTGAAGATGCCATTCGCCAACTCCATGAAAAGACATCAGGGATCGTCAAGCGAGTTGTTGTTGCCAAGCAGCACGCACAATCCGGCCTGCCTTGCTGGGGCCATGAATTGATTCCGCTGGAAAAGCGAAATGAATATCGCCAGCAACTGGATAACTTCCAAGCTTTTCTGGAAAAGTTGCAGGCGTTCAACACTCCGGGGAAGCTCAAGAACTTCTCGGCCTCGGTGGATGATGTGAAAGCGTATGCAGTCAGCCTTGATCTGCTTGGCGAATTGGAAGCGACAAACTTGCTAGTCGGCGAACTGATGCCGCTGACCTCGTACTTGACGATGGCAGGTTCTGCCTTGCCATCAGGTGATCCGTGGATCGCAAAGTCAGAGAAGCTGTGCAACGACTGGCAACCGCAGCTTCGTGACGCAGTGAAACGAAGCGATCCAAGTTTCCGGCAGAAATTGGTTCAGGCCATTGAAAAGTGCAAGAAGGAATATCAGGAGCACTATCTTGATCTGCACAAGAAGAGCCGACTCGGCGTCAACGAAGAAGAGAAGAAGCGAAAGCTTGAAAAGGATGCTCGTCTTGACCGGCTTGGCAAACTCGCTGGCATCTCCGTTCTGTCGCACAGCAGCCTGACCGATCTGCAAGGACGACTCGGGAAACTGAAACCGTGTTACTCGCTGATCAAGGACGATCTGAACACAAACTCTGTGTGTCCGCATTGTGCTTTTCGCCCAAGTGACGAGAAAAGCTCAGCAACCGGCGCTGTAGTGCTGGACGGGATTGATGAAGAGATCGACAAGCTGCTCGATAGCTGGGCCGAAACGATCCTCTCCGATCTTGGCGATCCAACCGTCAGCGAAAGCATCGAACTACTTGATGACGCTCAGAAGAAAGCGGTCAAGAAGCTGATCAAGGATGGCGGTCTTCCCAAGACAATCAGCACGGAACTCGTCCAAGGAATCCACAGTGCGCTTGAGGGACTGACCCCCATCAAAGTGAAGCCGGGCGATTTGATTGGCAAGCTAAGTGATGGCAGTGCGTCCTGTACCGTCGATCAGTTTCGTAAGCGGTTCGATGAGTTCGTGACAGAAATGACTCGTGGCAAGGAAGTTGAAAAAGTCCGCATCGTCATCGAGGAAGAAAAATAGACGCAAACTTGGTCACTGACTAAGTTGCTGCAAAACCCTGAAGTTGGTCACTGACTAACCTCCACCTGACTGAGACAACCACGAAACGAAAAAACTACAAACACCAAGGCACGTTCGGAAAATCTGATGACGACGCATTTGTCAGCACGACTGGTATGGCATGATCGAGGATGGGATGGGCACGTTTGTGATCACCCCAGCCAGAATGCGTTTTGCGTTGTTCAGCAGCATATTCGTGAGTCGCTGTCGAATCCCGAGAAGCTTCAGCGAGAAGTAGATAATGCGGGCTTACCGCTGGCTGAACTCGATGGATGGCAACCGCCGTGTTCCCGTGATCCTCTTGCTTTCTCCTCCATCGGATGCACGATCACCCACAACGATCCTCTGGACTTTCGCAGATTGCCTTCGGCAGATGAGGAAGTTCCACCCTATTCGTTTTGCACGTCACCGTATCGCTGGATGCGTGAAGAAAACTTCCCTCAGCTTTGTGAAGACGAGCGTCTGGAGATTCGTGGACCGGATGAAGCAAAAGAAGCGGGCTGGGTCTTTGAACCGGAACGACAACGTGCGTTGCTGAAAGAGTTTTGGGGGCGGCTGGAAAAGAATCAGTCGCTGGTCTTCTTCTACTGCAACGAAGGCAATCCACTCGGTGAGAACCTGAGTCGTGTCTTGGTTGGCGTGGGACGCATCTCCAACATCGCTCAGCAAATCTACTTTGGCACCAAGAAAGGCTACGAAGACGATTATCCGATCTGGTCTCGGTGCATCACCCACGATTACGAGAATCAGGGCTTCCGATTGCCGTATCAGGAATACCTGCGGGAAGGGCATGATCCGTCGAACATCATCTGCACGATCCCAGACGGCACGATGCTCGACTTCTCCTACGTGGGCGAGCATGTTAGCGATGACACAGCAGTCGGGGCATTGGAACGCTTGCTGCAATGCGTGCAGGCAGTGCGAGATGAAAACAAGATCACTGGCGACTGGCACCGGCACATCACTTGGCTAAATGATGTCCTGTCCGAAGTCTGGACCAATCGTGGTCCGTTTCCCGGTGCTGGCAGCGTGCTTCAGTTTCTGGGCGTCGAGGTTGGCACGGCCTTTCATCGTCAAGTGCTGATGCCTCGTATCAAGAAAGGCGAGAACGCTTGGGACTATCTGCTGGCGATTCTGGAAGGCAAACAGAAATGCGAAGAAGCCGAATACGCCAAACCGATGAAACAAGCCGCCAAGCGGTGGGCAGCTTACGGTCAGCCCAAACGTGATTTGTTGGCAAAGCTGGTTCGATTTGAAATGACACCTAAGCAAGTCAAACGAATTGCTGACGAAGACGAGCGAGCCGAAGCGGGAATCAATGCTACGCCGGAAGAACTAACCGCCAATCCTTACCTGATCTGCGAAATGGATGAGGGTGGTCCTGATCGTGACGTGGTATCACTGGAAGTCATCGACCGTGGGATGCGTCCCGAAGGTGATGCCGCCTTATTTCTGCCGAAAGGCGAATCCATTCCGCAGGACGATCCACGTCGAGTGCGTGGCTGTGCCGTGACGGTGCTGAAGAACGCAGCCGCCGAAGGCGACACTCTGCTGCCACTTGGTGAAACACTGAACCGGATCAAGACACAGTTTCCAGAGCGTCGGGCTTGTTTGCCGGATCGGGAACTTGTTGTCGGCCAGAGTGAGTTCTATGAAGAAGCGTTGATGTTCCGGCAGGATGCCGAGCCGCCAACGATGGCACTGCGAATTCTGGCGGAACTTGAACAGGAAGTCGGCAGTCGTCTGAAACGTCGCCTCAAGCGAAAGAACGCCCCACCGCCAGCCGATTGGTCATGGGAAGCATTGCTCAAGAAAGAGTTCTCCAAAGCAGGTTCGTCGAAATTACCACCTGAAGTCGAAGAGCGAGCGAGAGCCGAGAAGGCCAAGGCATTGCAGGTTCTGTACGAATCCCGGTTCAGCACGCTGACCGGTCGAGCGGGAACCGGCAAGACCAGTGTGTTGAACGTCTTCCTGAAGGGATTGAAAGAACTGGAAGGACAGCAGCATGTGCTGTTGCTCGCTCCGACCGGCAAAGCTCGTGTACGCATGATGGATCGAACAGGCCGAGACGACGCCATGACGATTCATCAATTGTTGATGCACAACAATTGGATCAACCCCAAGAACTTCGCTTTGCGATATCAGGGCGGCGAACAACGCTCCGCTCCTACGGTGATCATTGATGAAGCGTCGATGATCTCCATGGATTTGCTGGGGGTGCTTTTCCGAGCCTTGGATTTGAACGCCGTCAAGCGACTGATCTTGGTTGGTGATCCAAACCAGTTGCCGCCGATTGGTCCCGGTCGTCCGTTTGTCGATGTGGTGAGTTGGTTAAAGGCGGACGAAGAAACGGTCACCAAGCATTACCCCAAGGGATTCCAGCTTTCAGCCGAGGAACGTGGCCGCTGTTACGCCCACCTGAGCGAACGTGCCCGACATGAGGACCATAACAGTCTCGCTCTGCAACTGGCCGACGTTTACCTGAGTGATGAAGGTTCACCCGGCGATGACGAGATGCTCTCACGTGTGGCTCGACAAGACGTGGGCGGCGACTTGGAAGTCCACTTTTGGCAGGACCATGTGCAACTGGAAGTTCTTCTGCACAACCGCATGAAGCAGCTTCTGAACTTGACCGATGGTGCCAAATGTTACGAACCATTCAACACCAGCATTGGTATCGCCAACGGAAGAGACGAAGAACACGAACCGCAAAAGGCCGAACACTGGCAGATACTAAGTCCGGTAAAAAAGCACGAGTTCGGTACGACGGAAATGAATCGCAAGATTCAGGGCCGTTTCCGGGGCGGATTATTGAACAACTCTCGTCGGCGAAAGGGCAAGCTTGCCAAGCCGTTCGGCGAGCAGGAGATCATCTGGACTGACAAGGTGATCCAGATTTTCAACAACCGCCGCTGGTCGCAACCACGTGAAGAGAATGGACTGGATTACGTTGCCAACGGAGAAGTCGGCATCGTCACTCGCAGTTTCAAGAACAAAGGCAAAGCAGACACGATTGGCGTGGTTTTCTCGACGCAGCCAAAGGTGATGTACTACTACAAACGTGGCGAAGTCGATGCGAACTTGGAGTTGGCCTATGCAATGACGGTTCACAAGTCGCAGGGCAGCGACTTTGAGATCGTGTTTCTGGTGTTGCCGCAGAAAGCCTCAACGCTTTCCAAAGAACTGCTCTATACCGGACTGACTCGCTTCAAAAAGAAGTTGGTCCTGTTGGTCGAGCGAGACACGGACGTGCTGGAGCGCCTCCGCAGTCCTGCCGAATCCGACACGATGTTGCGAAACACCAACTTGCTGCTGACGGCAGTGCGACCGGAAGACGTAAAGAAGTGGTACGCTCATCACTTGATTCACCGCACGGCGAAGAATGTGTTGGTGCAGTCCAAGTCAGAAGTGATCGTGGCCGACACACTGACTCGTTTGGAGATCAGCTACGAGTACGAAAAGAAGCTGCCGAGCAAAGACGGCAACCCGAACGATTACCGATTGCCCGACTTCACGGTCAGCTTTGAGGGGGACGTGTTCTACTGGGAGCATCTCGGAATGCTCTCGGTGCCGTCGTACAAAGAGAAGTGGGACAAGAAGCTCCAGTGGTACAAAGACAACGGCTACGTCAATCAGTTGATCACTTCCGAAGACCGACTAGACGGAAGCATAAGTTCTCCTGAGATTGAACGTATCGCACGCAAATACATCCTGATGGAAGACGAGTAACGGATATGTCAGACGAAACACACCAACTGTTCGACAAAGATGCTGGGGCACCCAACGTCCCAGTTACATGTCTAGGGGAGACATTTGAAAATGATTCCGCACGAAGACTTCACTTCCTCGAACTACTACAGATGAAGCTACAAGACCCTGAGTTCAGGAAAATCGAAGGATTCCCGATTGCAGAGGACGAAGATATCCTCGCACTCTCGGACCCGCCTTACTACACCGCCTGTCCCAACCCATTCCTGAAACGTGTTGCAGAGGTGCGTGGACATGAAACGGCCACAGAAAGCGGATCACCGTTTGCTTCAGATGTAACTGAGGGGAAGGGCGATCCGATCTACGATGCGCACCCGTACCATACAAAGGTTCCACCCAAAGCGCTAATGCGAATGCTCCTGCACTTTACTAAGCCGGGCGACTTAGTATTGGATGCGTTTGCTGGCTCAGGGATGTTGGGCGTTGCTGCTTCGCTTTGTGAAAACCCAACGCCACACTTAGGCGATTTTGAGGGAACCGCTGGTGCCCGCTCAACGATTCTATCTGACATTTCGCCATTAGCGACGTTTATCAGCCATGTGAACAATCGTCCGTCAATCTCTGCGGCTCATTTCTCCAGCTTAGCCGCTAGCATTCGAGACAAAGTTGCTTCCTCGCACGCCTCGCTGTACCAAACTCGACATCATGGGTCATCTGGCAACGTGTCTGGTGAGATTCTCTACACAATCTGGACTGAATACTACAGATGTTCACACTGCAATGCGGAGTTCAGTGCTTGGGATGAACTTGTAGATCGAGACAATCAACAAATATTAAAACACTTATCGTGCCCGGAATGTGACGGCGATTTAGCCAAAGACCAACTTGAACGTGTGACCGAAACGTATTTCGACACGCTACTGAATGCAACCGCTATCCGCAATAAATCAACGCCTGTCTTGATTCATTACACAGTCGGCAAGAAACGATTTGAAAAGACGCCCGACGAAGCTGATCTTGAAGTAATCCGGTCAATTGAGGACATGCGATACCCTGCGTCTGCTCCTCCTGTGAAGATAAATTTTGAAGATCCTCCATGGGGAGACTTTTATCGTCCGGGTTACCACGCAGGAATGACGCATGCACATCACTTCTACACGAAGCGCAATCTTCTGACGCTTTGTGCCCTGCGTGATGCGTCGCTCGATTGCCAATTCCCAAGACAGATGCTGTATGTGTTGACCGCTTTCGTGGACAACCATGCATCGAAACGCAATCGCTACTTGATCGACAAGCACCACCCAAAAGGAACGACTTGTGGGCCGCTGCCAAATTCACTCTACATTCCTGAACTGCAATGTGAAGTGAACCCATTCAGAACTTGGGATAAGACTGTCAAGAAGCAAAAGAAAGCGTTTGCTGTCACACGCCCACCTACCGCATTCGTGTCAACAGAAGCATCAAGACTCAGTGGGTTATCGGACGGTTCGATTGATTACGTGTTCGTTGACCCGCCTTTCGGTAAGAACATCCTGTATGCCGAGAGCAGTTTTTGTTTCGAGTATTTCTTGAAGGTATTCACCAACCGCAAATGCGAAGCAATCGTTAGCAAGCATCAAGGAAAAACAATCGATGGCTACCAAGACCATATTCAAGATGTATTCTCACAGTGCTTTAGGGTCTTAAAGCCCGGAAAGTGGATGACAATCGAGTTTTCCAATCGCAGCAATGCGGTCTGGAATTCAATTAGCGAAGCAGTTCAAGCATGCGGATTCGTGATTGCGGACGTTCGAGTCTTTGACAAGAAGCAAGGCACTATTCGGCAAGACCTCGGCCAGAGCATCAAGAAAGACTTGATCATCTCGGCCTACAAACCGGGCGTTCATGTGGAGGAGACGCTTGATGCTCAGCCCGGTTCAGAGGTTAGTGTTTGGGAGTTTGTATCCGGGCACCTTAAACAGCTTCCCGTGTTTTTGCAGACCAACGGAAAAGCTGAAGTAGTAGTTGAACGCCAAAAGCACGTCTTGTTTGATCGCATGGTCGCCTTTCATGTTCAGCGAAGCCGAGCAATCCCAGTGTCGGCACCAGAATTCCACCTTGGGCTTGAACAGCGTTTTCCGCAGCGTGATAGCATGTTCTTCTTGCCCGAACAGGTGCTCGAATATGACAAAAAGCGGTTGACGGTTAGTGAGCTAACCCAGCTTGAGCTTTTTGTTTCTGACGAATCAAGCGCTATCCAATGGTTGAAGCAAGAGTTAAAGCTGAAGCCCCAATCATTCCAAGAGATTCACCCACACTTCATTCAGCAACTGAACACGTGGGACAAGAACGAAAAGTCTGTCGAACTTGCAGAGATACTTGAAGAGAATTTCTTGTGTTATGACGGGGCGGATGATGTCCCAAGTCAAATACATGGGTATCTCTCGTCAAACTTCAAGGAGCTACGAAACCTTGAAAAATCTGATGAGCGTCTGAAGAAGAAAGCAACGGACCGTTGGTACTTACCAGACCCAAGGAAAGAAGGGGACTTGGAAAAGGTGCGTGTCCGAGCATTGATGAAGGAGTTTCGCAGCTACGAAGAAAGCCGAGGAAAGCTAAAGCAAGTTCGGTCTGAAGCTTTACGTGCTGGTTTCAAAGAACGATGGCAAAGTGGCGAATACGCTGAGATTGTCGCTCTTGCCAAGCGTGTTAAGGAAGCCATTATCCAAGAAGACCCGGCGCTCCTGATGTACTACGACAATGCAATGATGCTCACCGATGGAGCATAAAGTGGATCGTGTCAACGACGATGCCAATGATGCGTACAGAACTGGTTCTTGGGCGTTCAGCCAAGAGCATCGTGAGCCCGTGCGCATACTTGAATCGCAGACGATCTGGAATCACACCAGCTATCTCGTTTGGCGTCCCAGCGTTGAAGCTGTCGCATGGATCACAGCGGATCAGCTTTCTCCCGTCGATCAACCTCGGGCAAAGAGTTTTGAGAATCTGCTCTATCGTGTTGCAGCGGCTCGTGTTGTCGAAGGACTAGCAGAAGACGTACTGCTGGCACCATTGGAGGCGGGCGTCATTCCGTTACCGCATCAGTTGGTTGCATTGTCTAAAGCAATGTCGGGCGACAAAGTGCGTTACCTTTTTGCCGATGAAGTCGGGCTTGGTAAAACGATTGAAGCTGGGTTGGTGATCCGGGAACTCAAGCTGCGTGGTCTGGTCAAGCGTGTGTTGGTGGTTGCTCCAAAGGGCTTGGTGACGCAGTGGGTTCAGGAAATGCGAACGCACTTCCACGAAGATTTTCAAATGCTCTCACCCAGCGACTTTTCGGCGTATCGACATCTTGTCGGCGATGACAACATTTGGCGACGTTACGATCAGGTTGTCTGTCCAGTGGATTCCGTTAAGCCGCTGGAAAAACGACGAGGATGGAATCGAGAACGAATCGAAAAGCACAATCAGGAACGCATCGGTGATCTGATTGCAGCCGGTTGGGACTTGATCATTGTTGACGAAGCACACCGATTAGGCGGCAGCAGTGATACGGTCGCTCGTTACAAACTGGGCAAAGCGCTGGCCGATGCGGCTCCCTATCTGTTGCTGCTGTCAGCCACACCACACCAAGGAAAGACGGAGAGCTTTCATCGTTTGATGTCGTTGTTGGATCAGGACGCCTTCCCGGATATCGGTTCGATCAAGCACGAGAATGTGGCTCCGTTTGTTGTTCGCACCGAGAAGCGAAACGCCATCAATGATCGAGGCGAAGCACTGTTCATGCCTCGGGTCACTCGACTTGTTCCGGTTCAGTGGCAGGACAAGCACCAACTGCAAAAGGAACTCTACGAAGCGGTCACCGAGTACGTTCGTCAGGGCTACAACCAAGCGATGCGAGAGAACCGACAGTATCTCGGTTTCTTGATGATCCTGATGCAGCGACTGGTCACCAGTAGCACACGAGCCATCGCATCAGCCTTGCAACGTCGGCAACTCATTCTGCAATCGACAACCGTCACCGAAGATGACTTGAACGAAGACAGTGGGGACCTATTCGATTCGGACAGTCAGGAACAAATGGAAGAATTGCTGGCTTCCAGAATTGCTGGCCTGCACAACGAGCGTGAAGAAGTGAAATTGTTGCTGGAGGCCGCTAAGCGGTGTCAGGCTCAGGGAACGGACGCACGAGCAGAAACATTGCTCGACCTGCTCTACAAGACTCAGAAGGAAGAAAACGATCCCGAGTTGAAGTTTCTGATCTTCACCGAGTTTGTTCCCACCCAGCAGATGCTGGCCGAATTGCTGACGACTCATGGTTTCAAAACGGTCTGCCTGAACGGTTCGCTCGATCTGGAATCACGACAACGTGTGCAGAAAGAGTTTTCCAAGGAAGCTCGCATTCTGGTTTCCACGGATGCTGGTGGCGAGGGTTTGAATTTGCAATTCGCTCATGTCGTCATCAACTACGACTTGCCGTGGAATCCCATGCGAATCGAACAGCGCATCGGACGTGTTGACCGTATTGGTCAGAAGCATGTGGTCAAAGCATTCAATCTGATCTTCGCTGACAGTGTTGAGCTTCGAGTTCACGAGGTGCTGGAAGCGAAACTCAAGACGATCCATGCCGAATTCGGTGTGGACAAGACCGGCGATGTACTTGATTCCGCCGAAAGCGGTGCGGACTTCGAGAAAGTGTTTGCCAGAGCGATAGTCAATCCAGACGACATTGAGCAGAACGTCGATAAGTTGATCATGCAGGTACGTGAACGAGCCGAGTACGAACAGTCAGGGAAGTCGCTCTACGATCATTCGCCTCTGGATGCATTGCTTGCATCGAAGTACGTCAATCATCCGATGCCGTACTGGATCGAACGAATGGCGACTTCTTATCTGCAAGCCGAAGGCGGCAAGGTGGAGAAGAAATTGTTCGCATACGATCTAACGTGGCCCGATGGCGAGCAGATGGACGACATTTGTTTCTTTGGTCGGGAAGCTCAGGACAAGGGCCTGAATCATATCAGTCTGGAGAACCCCAAGCTGCGGACTTTGATTGAGCGATTGCCTCGTACGATAGCCGGTGAACCAATCTCCAAAGTCAAGATCAAGGGGCTATCGTCACAGATTCATGGCTATTGGTCGCTGTGGAAAATTGCGTTGCGAAGCCACGAAGAAACACAGTGGGGCAGCGGCGGCGGACATGTCCGAATCCTTCCCCTGTTTCGCAACTCAGATGGCCGCACGTTTCTGCCCACGGCTCGGACGATCTGGGAGAGTCTGCTGCAAGCCGACACGAAGGTTGAAGAGACCGGCACCATCGACGGTAGTGCCAGCAGCGAGGTTTTCGATCAGCTAACAGCGGACGCTGAGAAGCATGGGGAAAACCTGTTTCGAGAATTGCATACAAAACATCAGGAAGGGCTGCATCACGAGCGAGAGAAAGGGCGCTACGCATTCCACGTTCGTCGGCAGGCATTGAATCGCATCGGTCTGCCCGAAGTTCGGCAGTTCCGCATCAAGAAATTGGACGAAGAAGAACAAGCTTGGACAGCAGCACTTCAGCAGCGAGAACACGTTTTTCCTGAGCTTCAGCCCATCTGCATTTTATTCGTGGAGGCATTTGATGGCTGATTGGCGAAAAACGATCCTGAAGCATTTCAAGAAGGACATCAACCGGCTGACACTGGTCTCCGATCCCGATGGATTGCTGACGGAAGAACGTATGCTGGCTGAGATCAAGCAACGTGGCTTCGATCTAATCCCGTTTGAGGATTCGATTGCGTTCCGGTATGCCTATGAGTCGAAGTATCGCTCGATTTGGGACCGAGGTGAGAAGACGGAGTTGGTCGTCGTCCTTCGCAGCGAAAACGATCTTCAGCATCTGCCGTATGACTTGCTGAAAGCTGGGCGGCAACTGGAGTTCAGTCTGCACAAGCTGTTCCCAAACCTGAGCTACCCAGTGCTGGCAGCTTTGGATCGGTCGTTGCTTGATCCGCTGTTTGCTGCCTACAGCCAAGACCACGATTCAAAACTTGCTGACAAGGCGACAAAGGACTTCGTGCTGCGATCCTGTTTTCGGATCGAACGTAGCATGATCACTTCCGCCGTTGATTTACTAAGGGCACTGCTGCCGCTGTACCACGCCAATCGAACCTTACCGACACTACTCACGGATCATCTGTCGGAGAACCTGCAATCTAACCCGGCTCTGGCTGATTGGTCACTGAAGGAATTACTGTCCAACCAGTCAGTCTTCTTTCAGTTCTTGCAGCGGCAGTGGAGATACCTGATTCATTCGTTCGGTGGCGGCGAATCCGTGACCGTTCAAGAGTCACCTCAAGGTTACAACTCGACATCGAACGGAAATGGAAAACTGCTGGTGCCGTTCGAGCATCAGGATGTGCGAGCGTATGTCGATACATTCTTCATTGAAGGGCTTCTTCAACCGATTGAATGTGATTCGTTGGATGCCCTGCCTGCGTGGGCTCACATTGGCGTCAAGCATGATCCAATTGCGGACGCACTGAAGCGGTATTCAAAACTTGTCGAGAGAGCCAAGGAGCAGATTCCGTCGCTAACGGACACGCACCGTGACTGGCAACAGTTCGCTCGTGCTTGGGCCGAGACAGTTGTGTTGCGGTGGGAACTCGACACGTCACTTGAAGACGATCAAAAACAAAGCTGGCACGAGTTGCACGTCCAAGTCGAGCGGCAGTTTGCGGAGTGGATGCAAGAGCGATTCGGAAGTCTCTACAACCTTCCATTCGTGCCCGAGCCTGTGATGGTTCATCACGTCCCCAAGTATCTTGCTTCCGTCAGAAGCAAAGAGTCGTTGAGAAAACTGGCTTTGGTAGTCATGGACGGACTGGCGCTCGACCAGTGGTTGATTTTTCGACGGATTATCGAGGCCGAACGAATGAATTGGCGACTGGAGGAATCGAGCGTGTTCGCATGGGTGCCTTCGCTTACTTCGATTTCACGCCAGTCGATCTTTGCGGCTCAGGCACCGATGTATTTTGCCGACTCGATGGAACATACAAGTCGGGAAAAGAAGCACTGGGAGCGATTTTGGGAGGATGAAGGAATTTCATCCGGTCTGATACACTATGCCAAGAAGGTAACGTCAGGTTCGACAGAAAGTCTGGACGAGTGCCTTGCCAACCCGAACGAGTCAATCGTCGGCATTGTCGTTAACACCGTTGATGACATCATGCACGGCGAGAAACAGGGGGCGGCAGGAATGCACGATGCGATCCGACTGGAAGCCAAAAACTTGTTGTCGTTACTGGATCGGCTGATGGACGAAGGCTACGAAGTCTTCGTGACAGCCGACCACGGTAATATCGCTGCCAAAGGCGTTGGTAAGCCAGATGATGGTGTGAAGCCCGAGACGACCGGGAAACGAGCCAGAATCTACGAGAGCGAAACCTTTCGGCGACAAGCGCACGAACAGATTCCAGAAAGTCTGGAATGGTCGAATGTCGGTTTGCCGCCAGACCGCTATGCGTTGTTGCCTGAAGGATTGTCCGCCTTCACGTTCAAGGACAAAAAGGTCGTGTCACATGGTGGCATCGCCTTGGAAGAAATCATTGTGCCGTTTGTGCGGTTTGTTAAGGAGGAAGAATGACCGCTGTCGTAGGTTTCGACAGGAAGATCAAACTTGATTGGCTTGACGCTCTGGCAGACAGAGTAGCTCAGGACCAAGATGCCTCCACGCTGCGCACTTACCTTCATGAGATTTTGGCTGGCGACCACCCCGGCGAAGTGGCTCGTGGGAAAACGGTCACCGTGCTGATGAGAGTTTGGGCACGTGTTCCCGAGGAACATCAGCAAGTTCGTGCCGAGGCGTTCGAGCTTCTCAAAACGATTTCGTCAAAGGATCGACTCTGGCTGCATTGGGGAATGTGCCTGTTGGCCTACCCAATCTTCCAAGACATCACCTCATCCGTTGGCAGACTGCTCAAACTGCAAGACGAGATCACATGGGGGCAAGTCCATCGGCGTCTGGAGTCCTCGTGGGGTGAACGCACAACGGTAAAGAAAGCGGTGCCAAGGCTTGTGCGCAGCATGGTGGATTGGCACGTCCTCAATGATTCGGAAGACAACAAAGTCTTCACAGCGGCACCGCTGCATTCGACCAGATCGAAGAAGCTTCAGGTCTGGTTGCTCAAGGCATCCCACATCGCACACGGCAAAGAGCAAATTGAAGCCAATGAGTTACTGACACTCCCGAATCTGTTCCCATTCAAAATCACGGTTGGCAAAGCCGACATTCGAGGAACAAAGGGATTCGAGGTCCATCGACAGGGCTTGGACATGGATATGGTTGAGATGCCACACGGCAAGCTAAAGCCAAAATCAAGAGAACGTGGCGCAACACAGAAGGTTTTATTCGGCGATGAATAGCGGGGCAATTCGAGCACTATGACAGCAGAAACACACATGACAGGCGATGAGTTTCGGCTGTTCGAGCGGGGCTCATGGGTCTATCCGCATCCAGTTGCACTTTCTTGCGGACGCATCATCCGCAGTCGATCAGAAGAAACTTTGCTGGATGCCTTGCTGAAGGGTGCTGAGATTCTTGCCCGGTATCTGGCGTCGGTTTCGCTCGCATCCTATTCGGTACGTGAAGATGCTACGGAAGCTCCCGAGTTGTTTGCCAAGCTGGATGGGCATCTTGCCTTTGGTCACTTCCTGAGCGTTACGCAACAAACTGCGAAGTTGAAATGCAATCATCCCGCAAAGCCTTACCTTAAATCTGGGTTTTCAAGCGATGACGGTTCAAAGGATGCTCGGCCAACGGATGATGCACTGACCAAACTGTTGAATTTGCGGAATGAGCTTGGGCATGATCTGAACAGCATCAATCGGGCGAGAGCTATTTCAATCCTGAAGGAGCAGGCACCTCAGACGCTGCTGGTCGCTGCACTTACTGGCGTGCAGGGTCTTCTTCAGCTTCCACTATTTGTCGTCGAGGACATCCGCTTCACCAAGGGCAACACCATCGGTCAACGACTGATGCTCATGGGCGATGGAGCCGATCCGCCCCCAGAGTCAATCGAGCTTTCAAGTCCGTTGCATGACGACGGAGACCCTTATATCGGATTCAGTGATTCGGTCTACGTCCTCGCTCCGATGCTGGTCTGGCGAGTATCCCACAAGACGGCAAACTATAAACTCTTCATCTTTGACACAATTCTCTCGGATAGCGTTAAGTACAAAGCGGTGGAAGTCAGCACTTATGAATCTCAGGATAACGAGACAAACGACTTCCATTCGATCCTTGCAGGGAATACTCGGCAGGCCGAATCACTGACACTCGCTGATGGCCGCTCGTTTGCTAAGGAATGGTCCGAACGCCGACGAGCACTTGAAGCGGCAAGAGAAAACCTGCAAGGCAGGATTCAGTGGGATTCGCTTTCGACTGACACGATGAATTGGTACGCCTCAAAACTAGCGACCGAAGGCGACACTCGCTCCCCGCAAGAGATCATCCATTCTCGTTTATTGGATGATCGAGACAGTCTGAACGCAGCAGATACCAATCAACTGCAAATGTTATTCGGCACGGATGCTGCGATCTTGAAAACCCTCGGGCGTGAACTGATCGACTTACGTGCTGTGATGACAGTGGGTGAGCGTTGGGATGAACGAGTCGAATCGCATTCCAACGTGATTGATTGCCTAAAGAAGTCGGTCGAGTTCTTCTCGAAATACATTGGTGTTTATGGAGTGACACTGGATGGCCTGAAGGCGACATCGGGTTCAGCGGATTACCTCGCTATGCGTGAAGCACTGGTCAATCTATTCATCCACCAAGACTTCGCCGACCAACGAGCCGCCGCTCAGGTCGAAATCCAGCCGGAACAAGTCGTCTGCTTCAACCCCGGCAAATCCTTGACGAATACAAAAGCCTTGGTCGAGGGCGGGAAAAGCGTGTGCCGAAATCCATTGGTCGCACGGGCCTTACGTCTGATTGGTTTTGCCGAACTCGCCGGTTCCGGCCTTCGCCAACTTCAGCACGCTTGGCGAACTCAAAAACGCAGACCACCTCAAATGGAGTCCAATCCGTCAGCCAACACCTTTACCTTAACTCTCGACTGGCGAACCGTCCCGGATAACTACAACGAGTTCTGGAAAGACCGACTCGGCGTGAAACTATCGCCATCCGAAGCGACGATCCTAAATCTCTCCGTCGATGGTCTATCCGTCGAACAAGCAGCCTCAGCGACCGGCTTGCCACTGGATTCAGCACAAGAAGCCATCGACACGCTCATCAGGCAACAACTTGTCGATGAACAGAAGAAACGCTTCGTGATAAAAAGCCATTTGCGAGAGTTACTTCAAGGCAACGGCGAAGAGGGTGGTGCGAATGTCTGACAAACCGAGTGTATTCATCTCCTCGACCATCTACGACTTCCGTGACCTGCGGTCTGCACTGAAGTTTTGGCTTGAGGAACTAGGTTTCGACGTTCTATTGTCGGAACACAACGACTTTCCTGTTCAGGCTGATCTGAATTCGTACGAAACCTGTCTGCAAGCAATCGATGCTTGTGATTACTTCATTGTTCTCGTTGGAAGTCGTGTCGGCGGTTGGTTCGACAGGGACAACCGCATCAGCATCACCCAAGCTGAGTATCGTCGAGCTTATGAAAACTTGCTTGCAGGACGACCAAAAGTCATCGCATTTGTACGCCAATGTATATGGGATATTCGAGAAGACAGAAGCGAACTCGAAACACTTTTAAGGAACGGTGCTCTGCACAGCGCCGAACTTGATCAGGCGGAAATCGGAAGGATTACGACGCATCCCAGTAAGTTTGCTAACGACGCTCAATTTACGTTCAATTTCCTCAGCGAGATTGCTCGAAACGAAGAAATGAGGACGGCGCTGGCAGGAACGTCACCTTTCCCAATTGGAAACTGGATACGTCAATTCAACAACTTTGGAGACATAATCGACGCACTTCGAGTTGAATTTAGAATTGGAAATTCGCTCCGTAGAATTTCATTGATTGCGAATCTGAAGGCTGAAATAGAGGCGAACCTGTTTGTGATGATGACACAACACGAGGGTAGCGCCAATCCAATTTATGACTGGGCATCCCACGCACGAAGAGAGTTCAGTGGCGGAATAGACGACTATTCAGAGATTCGGGGAAAGTGTCTGAAGTGGCTTGGGATTTTCGCCGTTAGCGGGGCTGGCATCGGACAAAGCGTGTCAACCAGCGCTTTAGATGCGGCTGTTTCGAGCGGCGAATTTCTTGAATTCGACCAAAGCCTTGATGCGTTTGCAGTTGGCCCTCTTCAACAACGCCTGCTCGACTTAAAGCAGAGTATCGAACGCCTCCGCCGCAACGAAGAATTATTGCCCGTTGCTGCCCGAATTGAGTTGATGCAAAAGTTAAAAGCTTTTGATGGTGAAGGCACGCATGAAATGCAGAACATTGGTCTCGTATCTGTGTTCTCTCTTCATGACAGCCAGTCTAACGTTGTTGCATTGAACAAGGCGGTGCATCGAGCACTAAGTGGGGCCGAAGACTCACTGGATGAGATCGATCTCTACGGCAACTCTCCGCTCGCTGGTGAGAGTGAAGCGATGCAACGAGAAAGAGCGTCAAGAGAACAGGTGCAGCAATGGCTCGACAACTGAATTCAAGAACATCAACTTGGAGGAAAAATCTTGGATGACATCAACGAACTAATCCGTTCACTCGATCAGAAGTATCCCATCGTTCCACATACGAACGCCGGGCGGCTATCTTCGACCGTTCGCAGAATGAAGGCCGAGAAGGAACTCGGGATACCAATCAATCGACGTATCGGATTTGCCGTCTCAGCAGACTCAGGTGAGTCTGCAAATGAAATGGATGAGTCGGGGTGGGAGTCGTTTTTCAAGGGACTGTGTGACGAACTCAAGCAACGCTACCCGGAACTCCATGCGAGCCTGTTCAATGGCGAGAATACCAATGCGCAGCAGACGTGAACTTCACTGGCTGATTTGTGTCTGAGAAATACATGGGACCAACAATCATTTTCGATAAGTCAGCGATTCAAGGACTGGGCCAGAAAGCGTTGGCTGAAGTTGGTCGCTATTTCTTTACGGTCGTACCTCACGTTCTACTGATGGAGACACTGGCTGATCTTTCATTGAAGCCAGACGATCTTCCAGCGGCCCAAAAGAAGGTGGCCGACATAGCAAACAAGGTCTTCCCTAACGAGTCGATTGCCAATGAGCACTACCACACAATGTGCTTACACAATTTGCTTGGCGAACGAGTTCCAATGACTCGCAGACCGGCTGTCAGCGGCGCAAAACCGGTTGTCGCCTCGGATGGGTCGAAGGGTTTGGTCATTGACGTGCAGCGAGAACATGACGCCGTACTCCGTTGGCAGAGCGGGCAGTTCAACAGCGATGACATGCGGTTCGCAATCGAGTGGCGAAAAGCTGCCAAGGGGGCAAGCCTCCAAGAGATGAAACAGGCTTTACCAAGTCCGTCAGTGAAATTCAAATCAGCGGATCAGGTTCGTGACTTCGTTGACACGCTCCTTGCCCAGCCGGAACTGCAAGGATCAATCCTCGCTTGGTTCCTGAGCATGATGAAATTTGACCAAACGAGACAACAGCAAATCCTCACCCGCTGGAAATTTGATGTCACCAGAATGCTTGTTTCGTTCGCACCGTACTCCTATCACTGCCTGCGAGTTCAACTGATCTATTACTCGGGGATGCTGCAAGGGATCTTCGGAACACGTTCCAGTAACATCGTTGATCTTGAGTACCTTTACTACACGCCCTTTGCATCAGTGTTCTCATCGGGAGACAAACTCCACCACCAGTTGGCACCATTGATTCTCGACGACGATCAATCTTTCGTACCATCGGTCGAATTGAACAAGACGCTGAAGGAATTAGCGACCGAGCGAGAGTCCGATCCCGAGGTCAATCCATCCGGCAACTCAGTCATCCAACAGCTTTGGCAAAAGCACTTGAAAAAAGACGCTATCATTCCAAAGCAGGCATCGATCAGCCAAGAACAATGCGATGCGATCATGGAGCATATGAGGCCGATCATAGACGCACTTTCTAAAACAGAAAACGAGCCGGATCAACGACCACGTTTCCCTGTGTGAGTGTCGCCGCTGGGGAGATAATTGGGTTCGAATTGGACACTCAAGCAGATCCACCGCCTGTCCCTACCGGATAGTGTCCCAACCAGATAAAATGCGGGTTTTTACTAGACGAAAGTATTTTTCGGGGTGTATTTCCATTGGACTTGATCGAACTGCAACGTGAATTCATTGGCCGAGTTGAATCTGCCAGCGGTAAACCAGTGATCATGCAGTGCGATCCGAAGTTTGCTGGTCATGCGACTATCCGTATCGCTCGGGATGACCAACCGGCTCATCTGCTGCTCCACAAGCAAGAGCATGACGCTGTATTGCCGTACCTCGTCGCCTTCCAATGCTTGTTGGCGCTCAGGACCATAGACGCTGACAAAGAATCGAGATTTGATCTGGCATCAAAGCCGAACATGGCGAGTGATGTGTTGAAGCTGACGACCGAACACGCAAAGCAGAACCCCAAAATACCGGAACACGCCGTTCCTCAACTTGCAACTCAATTTGGAAACGGCCTCGGTTGGCAGTTGCGATCTTTCCCAATCGCCATTCGTGTAGACAAGCAAATTTACGACAATCATCCCGAACTCCGACCGCTGCAACGGAAGAACATCGAACAACAACTGCAAGAAGCGATGGAAGCATTGAGCCCGAGCATCAAGCTGATAGCACCGAAAGAAATCATCGATGCCAACGCCTCAATGAGTTCAGCGTTTACTCAGTTCTGGGCTAATCTTTGGAACGAATCGGCGATCAGCACTCCGTTTACTGCGGCTGGCTACAAACAGATTGGTGAAGGACTCTTGGCATTAAACGCATCCATTGCTGATGATCCGAACAAGGATCGTGAGCTAATTGATTCTTGGGCAAAAGAAGTTGGTATCGACCGCTGGTTTCAAACGGTGGCGAGGTAAAGCATGTCCAAAGAGTTCACATTCAAATTGGCATTCGAAGACTTTGATGTGTCGCTGCTTGGCGATGATGCAAAGCAAGATGAGTTCTCGTCGAATGTAAGCGAATTCTTCGCCAAGCAGTTCGCAGGATTTGGTGGTCGGGCTCGTGTGATCGTCAATGACGCCGCTCAAGAGATCGAGGTCCACTGGACTAAAGAAGCAAACTGGAAAGATCCCAAGGACAAAGTTCTTGAATTGTTGAACGATGGAAAGCTGACGACTGCTTTACCGATGTTGTGGACGCTGGTTCAGAACGATCCTAGCGATGCTGACAACCTTTATCATTTGGGTGTCGTCTACAGCGAACTACGTCAGTTCGACAAAGCATCAGCAACACTTGAGCAACTTGTTGAGATTGCACCGGATCACGTCCATGGATTGACGGCTCTTGGAGTTGCTGAAATCAATTCCGGCAATCTGCTTATCGCTGAAGAATGGCTACGAAAAGCAACTCAACTTGATCCAAAGAACCAATGGGCTTTGAGAAATCTTGGTGCCTGTCTGATGAAGCAGGATCGGCATCAAGATGCCAGCGAGATTCTAAGCCGATGCCTCGCCGAAGCTCCCAAGGACATTGCCGCCATGGTTGGGCTAGGTGAAGCTCAGGAGGCTCTTGGTGACAACTCCACGGCTGATGGCCTCTATCGCATGGCAATTCAAATCGGTGGCCCAGAGCACATCGTCGATATCGCAAAAGAGCGTCGAACAAAAATTGCCGAAAACCGAATGCGGGAGAACTCCGATGTCCGTCTGGATGTTGTTGAGTACATCGGGATGGCGCTGGAAAAGTTTCGGACGATGCAACCCAAGCAGATTCAAGACCTTGGAATAGAAATCGGCTTGCTTGGCACAAAGGGGTTGAGCATCAATGATCCCACCAAAACTTACAAAGTGAAATCGCTTGACGGTGAGTTCACCGGGCTACAACTTGTCTCGATCATGTATGCAGCTTTTCAGCAGTTTGCACCGGGGCAAAACGTGGGAGTTGATTTCAGCAAGGAATATCAGATCGCTGCGGATCAGCTAGGCTAGGAAGCCTTTGGCTCCAAGTATGTTTCCCTAAATAGTTCACGCTAATGAATCCCCTGAAGATCGCACTCTGGTCTCTGGTCATCGTTGGCCTGACCCCGGTTGTTCTGCTGGCAGTCTTGAACCTGACTTCCACCATCGCTTTGGCTCGACACCTCAAAAACAATCCAGAGCAACAAGTTGACGACGGGGAAGTCACGTTGTCCCAAAGTTACATGGAGTTTGGAAAGCGGTATCGCCTTGAAGTCACAACCTCCTATTGGCCGTCCACTGCTTTGCTATTCGGCGCTGGGGCGGTCGTTGCCGGGCTGCTGTACATGATCCCTCCCCAGACACAGTTTCGAGAGGTTCATGGATTCGACAAGATCGAGCACTATGTCGAGCGAGTAATGAACTCCCGGTCGCCTCACGCCTACCTAGTCGTTTCGTTAGCAGAAGACGAATACACGGCACTTAGTATTTCGGATGGCGATGAGGGCTGCTCCATCGATTTCTACTTGACGAAGAAGGAGCAGGTCGCACCAGTCCTCGCTTACTTTTCCAAGCGAGAAGTCGAGCCCACAGTTGACTCCATAACCGAGAAAGGGACGGAATTTGAAACGCATCATCTGTCGTTTCTGGTTGAAGGAACCACGGAAGAAGTGACTGAGCTTTGCAGATCCGTGTTCTTAGACGCTTACGGAGTTGAGACGAATGCCGAACTGCTTTTCACTCTTGGCGAATAACGAGATTCGTATGCCAATATGTCCACAGAATGAAGACACCCTGCAATGGAAGTCGGAGCAGGTGAATGAACGGCGAAGCCGGAAGAATGTCCTGATGCTGGTAGAGATACACGTTGGCAGGAAACACGGCAATCAACAGAGCGATGATTCCCCACGCCGCCAAAGGCGAACATTTTGGGATCAGCAGCAGGATACCCAGCAGAATTTCACAAATGCCGCTGACCAGCACCAGTTCTCTATGAAGTGGAAGATATGGCGGCACGATCTTCAGGAAGAATTCGGGATTCACGAAGTGCATCGTGCCAGCCACGATCATGAAGATCGCTAGTAGGCATTTCGAAATCGATTTGATGCGTTTCATGTACTGGCCTGTTTGAACGCATCGAGAAACGTCTCTGGGGCTTGAGCACCAGACAATGTGATCGCATTATTGATGATGAAGAATGGAACGCCATCAACTTGATGCTGCCGAGATCGCTTGCCAGCTTGAGCGATCACATCCATTCCGTCTTCGCTATTCAGCATCTCTTCGGCAGCTTGCCGATCCAATCCGGCTTCAGCAGCCACGTCAATGAGAGCCTGATAATTGCCAATGTCTTGCCCTTCAGTGAAGTAAGCCCGGAACAGTCCCTCGACGACCGCATCCTGACAGCCATGCTGATCGGCAAGCCAGATGATCCGGTGGGCATCGACCGTGTTTGGCGTTCGTTCAGTCTTGTCGAGAGCGAACAGAATTCCTTCGGTCTCACCGACTGCAATGGCTTTGGCATCCAGTTCCATTGAGCGCTCCCAACTACCAAATTTTCTGGTGCGATATTCTTTGCGAATGATGCCTTCTTTCGGCATCGTCGGGTTGAGTTGGAATGGATGCCAGTGAACCCGCACGTCGTGCTGACCATCAAGAGCAGCAATCGCCTTCTCAAGCCGTCGTTTGCCGATATAGCACCACGGGCAGATCACATCAGAAATCACATCGACGGCGAGATTCATTAGGACTCCTTGTTCAACGATAAAAGTCGATCCAGTTTAACGTGAACGACTTTGGGTTGTCTTCAAGCAAGGCTTTCGGCAACTGCATCTCAAAGTAGCCGTCCTTCAGCGGAATCGTTTTCACCGGTTTCCCATCCTTGCCGACCATTCGAATCTCCATCCAGTACGGATGCTTTAGGTCCAGTGGCGAATCTTCTATGCCGTCCTTCCAAAGCCGCACCTTGACATCCTGACTCGATACCGAAGCCTCCAGCGTGATCGTGCCATGGGTGACTTTGAATTTCTCTAGTCCCTTCAGATGCAACCGCAACATCACGGTGGTCGGCCAGTTGTCGCCGCTACGTTCGATGGTTGCCTGACTGATTCCAAACGGACTGCGAACAGAAAAGACGGCCTTGCCCTCTTCGACTTTGACTTCAACTTTGTCGTCATCACGCTTCGTTTTGATCTTGAATGGCGGGTCAGCATATTGTTTCGCCGTTGCATTTTTGCGTTCTCGCTTCTTTTGCTTAGCTTGCTTCTTTTGATCACGACCCATCCCAAACCCCGTCAGGTATTCTCGACCAGAAACTCATCGATCATCTTACATTGTGATGTGTGGAGGTGCTCAGCGTACGGCGTCTCGCACATCCATCAGGGCAAACCCAAGCAGGTTCTGTCCCTGCCAAGTATCGGGATGCTTCGCTCGCTCGTCGTCAGCTTTGAGGCCGATGCCCCACACCCGATCGTATGGACTCGCTTCCACGAGGACAGACTCACCTGTACTGATCAAGAACGTTTTCAATTCTGAGTTCTGATCGAACTTCGCAACATTGCCTTCGGTGACAAGCCGCCGAGCATCTGCCGTCCACACACCGTCGTTGAAATTCTGCACTTTGCGACCGAGTGCTTTAACCGTTTTCGCATCCGGTGCGACAAGGATTTCGGCAAGAGTTTCGTCGTCTTCAAACAAACGAGCCTTAGCCGCCATCATCCAATGCTCTGCTGTTGGGTAGAATACACTGTCGATTGTGAACGATGATTCGTACCACTGGCTGAAACAGGATTTGGTGATTTTGCCAGTCTTCGACGGTTGATGGCCCCAGAAATACAGATACTCGAAGGTTTCACCCTCGGAACATCGCTGACGCAGTGAATTGAGATCGAGCATTTTGACACCGAGAAGAACAAGAAGTTGTTTTGTGTTGCGACAAGATTTTAATGGAATTGGTTCATGAAAAAACTGACGGGATGGATTCTGATTTTGGCGTTCGTTTCCGGTTGCTCGAAATCGGCGACGGTCGAAGCTCCGGGGGAGCCAGCGCCAACCGCTTCACAACTAGCCGATTCCAGCACAGCTATCTCCGTGCTCGCTTGGAATCTGGAGTCTGGTCGAAATGATCCCGATGTGATCGCTGCACAACTCACAGATCTTTCCGGTTACGACATCTACTGTCTGTCGGAAGTTCATGCCGACAATTTTGGCAAGTACACGAATGCTCTCCCGACTGGCTTCGTCTCGGTTAACTCGTCTCTCGGCGGTGGCGACCGATTACAGATCATCTTCAACAGTAATCGGTTTGAGCAACTGCAACAGAAAGAACTTCACGATCACGGCGAATACAAACTGAACAACGGCCACCATCGTTCTCCGTTGTTTGTTCGCCTAAAGGATCGAGCAAGTGGCACCGAGTTCATCGTTATGACAAATCACTTGGCTCGCAGAAATGCCGAGTTGAGAAAGCAACAAGCAATCGGAATGCGTGAATGGGCGAGAGATCAGAATGCAGCCATAGTCAACGTCGGTGATTTCAACATGGATTTTGATTTCCGAACACAGCAAGGCAACAGTGCCTTCCCCGAAATGCTTCGAGACAATATCTGGTTGTGGGTGAAGCCAGAGAAGTTCATCGATACAAATTGGTCTGATCCAGACGGTGACGGCAAAGACAATTACCCAGACTCAATGTTGGATTTTGCATTTGTGGCAGGACCGGCCAAGGACTGGAAACCAGTTTGTCGAGTGATTGTTCGGGAAGGAGACTTCCCGGATGATGAATCGACTAGTGACCACAGACCGATTGAACTCAGAATAACCATCGCCAATGGCCGTTGATTTCGAAAAGCTGATCGTTAGGACACCGTACTTGTTCCACCTGACCTATCTGCCGTCTCTGGAGCGAATCCGGCGATCTATGACGCTAGAGTCGGCTGGAAGGCTTCTTGAGCTTGGCAGCAAGCAGGAGTGGCTCAGGAAGCGACGAGAAGAGATGCTCCCGTTCAGAATCGGAGATGACCAAGTTGTCTTAACAGATCAGCGCCCACTGACCGCTGGCAATGTTGATTTCCAAGATGGATGGGATGTCAGTGATCTTGTGGAGTCCGTGAACCGCCGAGTGTTCTTTTGGCGTGGCAATCACGACGGTTTGCTGAGCAAAGATCGTGGTCACTTCGGCACATACAGTGAACGAGGGGAACAACTTGTCTTCCTTAGAATCCCTTTCGGGGATGCTGTAGCCATTACGGAAAACAGCAATCCAGAATACTGTCGGTTCAACTCTGGTGGGCCACGGTGTTCTGGAGGAAAGAAAAGTCCGAGGGGGCCAAGGACTTTTATGGAAGCGAACCAAGCGGATTTCACGTTTGGCAAAGTTCGAGAAGTTGTTTTTCGGGATGTGTTTTATCTTCCCGACTCAACTGAGATTTGTCACGGTTCATGGGAAGGGGAGTGGCAAATATTTCGCTTCGACGACGTTCAGCGTGATCAACAGACCAATGAGGCAACGAGATGAAATTAAGAATTGCTGACGGTGAGTACCGCAACTCGTTTCATCACGACATTCAAGTATCGGAGTTTGCCTACAGCCCGAAAGATCAGTGTTTGGTCTTCACGCTCGGAATCTCAGACGGCTTCTATCCTTCAAACTATGAAACAAAAATTCCGATCCAACGCATTGTATTTCACAAAGACTACATCTTAATTATGGTCGAGGGTAAACAGAATGTCCCTTTGTTGGCTGAGGAAATTGCAGAACGTAACGCTCACTACGCAAAAACAAGATCATCCGTTCGCATGTAATTACCCGACAAACCATCGAGAAATTTTTCGGAAGCTGTGGCGTACTGTAGCTTCAATTAGGGGCAAGGCATCATGACAATCATCATTGCCAACAAAAGATCGAAGCCAGAGAACCTTCGCAAGAAACACGGAGAAGACATCGAGATCATCGATGTCACTTCAAAGGCTGATGAACCGTGGGTTCACTTTTCTCCATTTTGGCCGCATGGAAATATTCCAGTTCCCTTTTCGGATGGTGTTGTTGCCACTTGTGTCGAAGGGATCTGGCAGGCACTCAAAGTCTTCGAGACAGAAGATGTCGATGAATCAAAACTTCATGTGACAAACATGAAGGGATTGAAAAGAACCGTTCGTCGTCTTGGAAATGTCCGAGGTCACAGGAAGGGATTGCATGGCGACGAACTTCTTCCTTACCGAGAAGCACGACAGGTGATCTACCTGCCGATCTTCAAGTGGATGCTGGAAAACTGCGTACAGGACGAGGTGGAGCAACTTCGACAAATGTCTTCAGAAAAAGCAGTTGTGCTTCTGGATTACACGACAAACGGCGATCTCGACAATTTGAGATCGCCGTTGTCACACGCTGCTTTGGTCAAGCGCTACATCGAAGTAGAGTGGCCTGTTTGATCGATGGGCACTCCACCCATCCTTGGTTAAATCAACTTAGTCGTCGTACTTCAAGTCGCTTCGGTCAATGAATGCTTGGTAGCAACTGAGGGCATTGATGACAGGACGACACAACCTACGACGGCGGTCACGGTCTGCATCTCCGATTCTCACTCAATCAACTTCTTCGACTTCATACACACGAATTGTACCGTACTGAAACGACTCACGAGTGATGCGGTGTCGCACCTGCCTACCTTCTTGCTCCTCAATTAAGCAGTGGTTCTTACGACCGGCGATCTGTCTGTCCAAACCGTCTTCGTCGTACCATCGATTGTCATTTATCACAAACGTCAGAAACGCCATCAGAAGCCCTCCTTCAACCAGTTGCACGACTCTTGAGCAGGAAGTTCTCGATGCAAACATGCTTGGCCCAAGCCACTCCACCATTGCAATCGGTCATCGACATTGACTTCAACCATTACTTGATTTCTGCGGTAGGACTCGTCGATTACGGTTTTGACTCGGTACGGAGTCCCGTGTTGGCTTTCTGCTGTCATCTCATGAGTTTGTCCTATTTGGCTGGCGAGTTTTTCAATGGGCATCCCCCTAAACGGCTCAAGGTGAGCTTCGGCGATGGCTACAGACTCTTCACGTGATAAAGGACGTAGGTAGACTCCCGTTCCCTTTTCCTTGTCATCTGTTTCTTCGACGATGACGCCTTCGTCTTCGGCGTACTGATACCACCATGTTCCGCTGCACAGTGCCCACGACTGATCGAAGCCATATCTCGATTCTCGAACAAGTTCGATGGCTCGCTTCTTCGTCTTCGCAATTACCAACTGGCGATTGAAATTTCGCTGCCAAACTTTGAAGCGGGGCAGTTTTCCAGATGTAGCAAACTCATCAGATTCTAGTCGCTCAATCTGTTCCAGATACGGTTGAACATGGTCTCGGAGTATCGTGAGAGCTTGCTCCCTTGCGTCCAAATATGTGGTGATATCAATGTCGTTGTCTTGCTTGACTTCAGCGATGGCAAGATTTGGCCCGTCACCCGAAAGCCTCCATCCTTGGTTTGGCATTGTCGCCTCCTTTTCGTTTAATCAGAGATCACAGCGCATAAAGATGCCTGTGAATGAATTTGGAAAAGCCGACAAGCAATGTCGGCATCCGCAGCTTCATCAGAAGCAGGCGGCGGACTCAGGGAGGCTCAAAAGTTGAGCACAGGCGAGTCACGAGTTGGGAAGAAGTAGCTTTGAAGTAAATGTCGTTGTTAAAAAAGAAGTTATCAGAAAGACGGAAATAGGTCAAGAAAGATACCACAAAGGCAGATCTGCAAAGTGGCAGGCAGGTGAAAAGCTGATGGAAATGCTGCAAAAGCCTGTTGTTTGCGAAGCCGTTAAAAAGAAAGAAGAAGGAGCATCCTTTATACGGACTAATTTAACTAACTTCTTCACATCACTTATTCAGGCACCAGTTGAACAGACAATTCGACCAGTCGAACATGATCCAGAGAGGATGCTGAGGCTCAACCCTGATGAGATCGCCGCTTACGTGCCTCCATACAGGCTGGCAGCGTGACCAAATCGACGACATAGGACTTCACCACAGACAATCCTGCTTTCATCTCGGTTATCAACGACGGAGAAACAGGGAAGCTATGTGCTTTCCTGTCGTCGCATTGACCGTGATAGACTTAGCATCAGGTCGAGGACAAAATTGCGTTTACACACCCCTTAGACGCTGACTATTAAGAGACACACTCAGGGCCGAGAAAAGCCACATAAGTCCGAGAAATGACGATGAGCCTGTTGCAGCCAGAAAAATGACAGTTCGCTCGTTGTTGATCAACAGGCTGACAATCTCGTCAATTGCCATGAACCTGTTGATAACATCACCGAAATTCAGGCTGCATCAGTGTCGCAGGAACGACTCAGGCTGAGTCCTTCGTACACGCCGTCAACAAATGCAACGGGGGCATTCGCTGATCTTGTTAAAGCGATCCTACGTCGTTCTCCAGATTAACAATCGTCGCCGGAATTAAACGGCAAGTCTGGTCTGACGACGGTTGGCCTGAACCATTTGATCTTCACCTGCTTCCTTCCTTTGCCGAAGCGAACTGCGTGAAGGTGCCCAGTCCTGATGTGGGCGTGATTGTGAGATCCCCTCGGTGCTGCCGCTGAGCCAGATTCACCAAGCGGCTGTTCGCCGATGAACAGTTCGTTGGTCCCGACATTCCAGCCAATTTTCCCACGACGACGAGCCTTGGCTATTAACTCCTCTTTTCGTTTGGGGCTGGCGGATTTGAAGCGTTGCTTGTCCTTGGCGAGTACGTCGTATTCGAGCAGATTGTCTTCAGGACAATTGGCTATTAGCCCGACTGTGGCGACCAGCCGAATGCAGTTTTCGATGACTTCTCGACGCCGAGTGCCGGGAGAAATTTTCTGCGGGTCCATCTTCGCCTTTTCTCGCATCACTTCGCCAACCGTCGTTTTGCAGTCGATTGGAAGAGGAACATGCCACGGTGCCAAAGCACCGTCAACCTCTCGATCCCCAAGGTCAATTCGCAGTATGATCTGGTCCGCTGGACCTTTGGGGCTAGGAATCTTGCCGTTTTGGCCTCGTCCGTTTCAATTCAGCGGGGCGGTTCATGGTTGGCTTCAATCACGGACGCATCGGAGCACCGCCTGAGCAAGTTCAAGCAATGCTGATGGATTGGCATCAATTGTTGCGTCAGAACGATGTGAATTTCGAAGTACGAGACTTTATGAACGTAAATTCACGGTCAGGCGACGTATTGTACTGCGATCCTCCGTACGCAGTCGGCAAGGACCGATACTACTCGGGTAACATTGACTTTGATGAAATGTTCACGTGGCTGGAACGTCAAAGAGGTGAGTGGTTTCTCTCACTAAACGGATTCGTTGGTGAGGAAGATCGGCGGATTTCGGTTCCGCCGCACCTGTTCGATGAAGAGATTCAATTGGATGCAGGATTACGTCCATTTCAGGCAGCCGATACGTCAAGAGTTACAAACTCGTTGTACGTTGGCTCTCCCTGATGCATGCGACTATTCAACAGTCACTGAATGCCGCACGTTTGAAGCATGTTGATTTCGTTGCCTCAGCCGACACTGCTCTGCATCAAGTTCTGTCGTCTTGTGTGACCCCAAAGGGTTATAGCAGTCCGAGTTCGGCGATCGGCTCAACGTCTACTTGAAGATCGCCGTAGTCCTTGCGAAACCATTCCACGATCGCTGATCTTGGCTTCAATTATTCTGCAACCGGACTCAATTGTTTTTCAGTTCCTCGCTTCCAGTGTCTTCAGATTTGAGTGCATCCAAGAATGGTCGGAAATGGTCCTGAAATTCTATCAGGGCTTCCGCAACTTTCTCATAGGGGCGGTCGGCGTAGCGATCTGTATCTTTGCCAGACACTCTACCGCTGCCGTCAACTTTACGTGCGTTGATCAAATCCGCAATCTCGCCTCCAAATTTTGGGCGAACGAGATTCGGTAAGATCTTGCGAATCGTCTTAAAGCTGTGGCGAGGAAAGTCAGCATGATCTCGACCGATTTTTGTGACAACGCCAATTCTCCTGCTGGATTTGGATGGTTTCGCTTGCCACCACTGTGAAAAGTATTGCTGTGGATTCTTCCAGTCTTCCCGATACCAAGGATGACCGCTCTCGCTGACGATCAAGCGGTCGCATCCGATCGTTCGAGAACGTACTTCCGCCCATTGTGCGAGAATTGCGACTTCGGGCCAAAGCAGCCACTCGCCGTATTCACCGGTCTTTGGGCGATCGAAGATGACCCAAGTTCCTTCCCTATTTGTAACTGGATGCCGATCGAAGATATCGTCTACTTCCAGTCGCCCAACTTCCGCCGCCTGCATCGCACAATTGACTGACAAACCCAAAAGCATCTTGCCAAACTGATTGAGATGTCCTGCGATCGTGGCAAGCTGGTCTGGTGTGTAAGTGTTGCCAGACACTCGACGAGTCTGGTTTTTCTTCCGATCGGAATGCAATGAATCGGCAGTGCGTTTGATTCGGATGGCACCCTTTGGCAATTCCCACCGCCAATCAGCTTCTTCATCAATCCAGACCAGAATTGCCCACAGGCAATCCATCGTATGCTTGGCGTGATCTGCGGAGATCGGCTTGCCAGTGTGGCTGCTGACCGGTCGTGTGCGCCAACCTGCAAAGATTTCGTCAATCTTGTTCTTGTCGGTCAGTTCCCAAATGGGGAAGTTAGCCATGTTCGTCTTGAAGCGTTTTGCGATGTCCAAGTAGTTCTGAACGGAGGGCGAAGGCAAGCCATTGTCTTTCCGCTTTCCTGTTTTCTTCCTGAACTTCCGATAGCCGTCGATGGCATCAAAGAAAGTTCTCGTTTCAACTCTGCTCGGATCACTCGGAACTGTTGTCCGAAGTTGTCCGATCAGGTCAGAGGGAAACGATTCAAAGCGAGCATCCGCAGTTGCCATTGCTTCGGCGAGCGCTCCACGGACGGTCGAATCGACGAGTTGCTTGAGTTCTTTCTCACCACGAGCAATCACAGATGGATCATCAGCGACGATATCCAGCCCAAGTTCTCGTAGCTCGTGAAGTCGCTGAGCTTCTTCGCTGGCTTGTCCTTCATTGTTGCGAGCAAAGTCCGAAACACGTAGGACCAAGCGTTCACCTGCTGCCAGCTTCTTGGCGTGAGATAGAACAGATCCGGCCCAGTGGTCAATCTCGTGATACTGGCACTGACGTTCAAACAGGTTGCGAAGGTCGGCCAGTCTTCGTTCCATCTCAGACGTGCCCACATCCCTGATGTTGCCGACGCTGAATCGTTTGTCGCCGACTTCCGGTCGGACGTAGCCTCGTTTGTCAGGACTGGGAAGGCGTCCTCGGTTGGTTCGTTTAGTCATCTGTGCAGGCTCCTCGGAGAGTTTTGAGTGGAGAAACTGCCTGCGTAGCTGGTGTCCGTTAGAAAGTCGAAATCCGACATAATCCGACACGAAATCCGACACAGAATCCGACACTGCCAGTGAACTCACACTTGGCGGAATGCCACGAAATGCCGTAAATCGCTGGTGCTAAAGGAGATAGGGATACGAAAAAAGCCGCTTGTGAAATCACAAGCGGCTTTTGAGTGGAGGATAACGGACTTGAACCGATGACCTCTTGCATGCCATGCAAGCGCTCTCCCAACTGAGCTAATCCCCCGGATTGGGCCGCCTTGGGGGGCGACCGGCGCGGGTAACACTTGCCAAGCAAGGCTTGGATTGCGTTTCCCACGAGACGAAGAAAATAGCAGGTTGATTTCGAGTGCGTCAAGTGGCGGTGCGAAGAGATTGCTCTAGTCGTCAATTCCTCCGACTTGGCTCAGAACGTTAGCGAAGGGGATTTGGTCGCAGACGCCGTAGTTGGCGTGCCGGGTCAGTTTAGATCGTACGAACCCGGGTGACGAAAGGCCGCACAAGAACCTTGCCCGATCTCGCGCCGTGATGAAGCGATCCGGGTACTCCCGGACTAATTCGTCCAGAATCCGTTTAACCGAGGATCCGAGCGGACGGACTTTAAGCTCTGGAATCGTGTGTGGGCCTTCGCCAAGGCAGCACGAGCAGCTGCCGCACGGGGCGCCGAGTGACTCGCCGAAGTGGCTAGAGAGTTGGTCGGCCATGCAGGTTGCCGCCTTTGCCAGTTCGAAGACGCCCTCGAGCCGGCCCACTTCGCCGGTCTCTCGTTTGGCTAGCCGATCGTAAAGATCATCGGCCAGTGTTTTGGGATCATCGATTCGCTCGATCCAGCGGTACCCATGGACCAGATCGGATACTTGAATCTCTAGCCATCCGTTCTCGCTCATGTACTCGATTGCTTTGACGACCCGCGAGCGATCAGCGTTCAGCTTTTTGGCCGCCAGAACAGTATTGAGCAGGAACCAAGTTCGTCCCTTGGTCAGCGATGACAGCACGCCCGCGGCAAATTCGCGAGGTTCACCCTTGAAGTGACTGAGGATCTGTTTCGAGGTGACAAGCGGCTTGATCTTGTAGGTATCGTACCGCGGTGAGGTCGCTTTGAAATGTCCGTCAAGTTCCAGGTAGGTGAGCAGCGTGCGGACGACCGAGATTCGGATATCTATTTCAAAGGAAAGCTTGTAGTGCGATACGTGAAAGTGGTCTGCCTGGCCAGCCAGTAAGTCGATCAGCCGGCCGACGCTGTGACGCGAAGGTGTGTCACCGTACGTGAAGTTTTCCAGCACGGTGCGGTCTTCGGGAAGCAGCAAGATTTCGCAGGTCGAATCGTCACCGTCGCGACCGGCGCGGCCGATTTCCTGGGCATAAGATTCCAACGATTTGGGAGGGTTGAAGTGGTAGACGTAGCGAATGTTTGGCTTGTCGATGCCCATGCCAAATGCAATCGTCGCGACCACAATGCCGTCTTCGGAATTGATGAAGTCCTGCTGGATCTGCGTTCGCTCGTCCGTGTCCATCCCGGCGTGGTAAGCCGTCGCGGGCTGGCCATCAGCCGTTAATTGCTCGGCAATTTCCTCGGCCGTACGCTGTAGCGTGACATAGACCAGCGTCGATCCTCGCTCGCGATTGGCGATCCGTTTTCGAAGTGTCGGGTAATGCGATGCCGAGTCGACGATGGAGCTGCGTAAGCCCAAGTTTGGGCGATAAAACTTGGTTCGAATCGCGTCATCGGGTGCAATGTCGAACGCCGCGCGAATATCCGATAGAACTTCGGGTGTGGCGGTTGCGGTCAGCGCCAGAACCCGTTTAGCGGATAGATCTTTGGCCAACTCGGCTAGCTTCAGATAGTCGGGGCGAAAGCTGTGTCCCCATTGGCTGATGCAGTGTGCTTCGTCGATCGCGAACAAGGAAACGTCAAGTGTTCCGATTGAGGCCAGAAAACGCTCGTTGAAAAATCGCTCTGGTGCAACGTAAAGCATCTTGATCGAACCGTCGCGGATCCCCTGCATCGCTTGACGGAATTCGTCTGGCGACTGAGTCGAATCAAGACGGGCGGCTGGGATGCCACGGGCTGCCAATGCATCGCACTGGTCTTTCATCAGCGCGATTAGCGGTGACACCACCACGGTGGTGCCGGGCAGCATCAGGCTTGGCAGTTGATAGCACAGGCTTTTGCCGCCGCCGGTTGGAAAGACCGCCGCGACGTTCTTGCCGCTTAGAAGTCGCTCGATGACGGCTAGCTGGCCGTCGCGAAAATTGTCCATTCCGAACCTGTCGGCCAGAACTTTTTTAGGGTCGCCCATCACCGAGTTTGATTCTCGATCCGTCATTGTATGCGCCGCCATCGCCACACTCCCTTCTCGGTTCCCAAGTTTGGACCGGCTTGGGGCAGTTGCCCGAGGCCGGAGTCCCAAATCCAGGGGGAAGTGTACGCCCGATCAGATGAGAGTCAAGGAAATTTTGTCGGCTTGAATCGTCGGCATTGCCAGCAAGGTTGCGGGCTATTCGTCGTCGCTCGACGATTCGCCGAGGACTTCGGCGGTAAGTGCTGGATCGATGACACAGGCATCATCGAATTCGGGATCGATCAGCATTCCGAAGCCTTCGGGCAGGTATTCCAGCAGCGCATCGCCTTCAACAACGATGCCTTCGACTTCTTCGCCTTCGCCGAACAGGTCTTCTTGTGAGTTGACGAATTCGCCAGCGATCTTTTCGGAAGTGAAGACCACCAGGGCTTCGAAGTCCTCGATTTCAGCCGTCAAAGCTCCGTACGAACCTTCTTCGCTGTCGTCGTCTTCGGATTCTTCCTCTTCAATACTGATCAGAACGAATTCGCCGCCGAGGATCAATTTTCGAATCGCTGCGGCATCACGTGATTCGGTCAACGCGGGATAGGGAGATGTGCCAGACATGGAAATAATAGAAGGGTTCAGGGTTGGGCGGCGTGAGTTCAGGTTTACGACGCCGAAAGTATACCCGGGCGATCGATTCGCCCGTAGCGGTGGGTCAGGCCAGACCCCAGTGTCGTCTCAGCCACCATTCGATCGACAAGGCAGCGGCAAAAACTAAGAACAACGGCCATCCGGTCATCGGGCCGTCACCCAGCGTCAATCGCTGCGTTACGGGCGTTTCAGCCGCCTTTCGGCGTTTCAAGATGGTGTCGACTAACTCGCCAATTTGGTCGGGGCCGAAAGCAGCTCCGCCATGATCGCCAGTTAATTGGGCAAGCTGAGTCAGGTACACCGGGTCGGCCAAGGGATTGGACAGTTCGCGACTTTCGTCGATGACTTGAAACGCCACCTCGGTCGATTTAATCGGCGACGCCGGATCGGACGCCCGAACTCGCAGTCGATAGATGCCAGGATCGAGCTTGGGGATAGCACCGCGAATCGAGGATTCGTCCGATCCGCCGGATGCTTGGCTGCTGGTTTCCGCCGACACGTTGATGGACTGGGGCTGCGCTGCTTCGTCAACGGCACCGTTGGATGTGCTGATGATCTCGGCGACCATCGTGACGTCCGTTTGGTTCGCGATCGCACGAAAGTTAGGCAGTGCACCGGAGCTGAATCGACGGGAATCGAGTTCGACCAGAATTTTGTCGTCAGCCGATTCTTCACGTGACAGCAGCCATAGCATCAGTTGTCGCCAGAATCGCCGATGCTGGTCGTTGCTGCCACTGCGCCACCATCGCCAGGTCGAATCCATCGCAAGTGCGGCGGCCCGTCCGCGTCCGTACTGACCGACCACCAACAACGGGTCTGACTGAGGCGTTTCAAGCAGCACTTCAACACCCGGCGCGATTTTTGGGCCGAGCAGTTTGTTGGCGCCCAGCAGTGCCGGTAGGTCTCGCCATGCATCGGCCATGCTGTCGTTTTCAGAACCGCGATTCCCCAGGTCGGTGATTGGGTGGTTGCGGGCCAGTTGGATGGTCACCGGTGCATCGACTTGTTCGTACGAATCGAGCGGGCTGTCGATGCCGCGCCGGCGGCTGGCGTCCATTTTGATCGGGATCACATCCGCCAACGGTGATGATGCGTATCCGCCCGCGCCGTAGGTTTGGTATCCGCCGAGTGTTACCAAGCCTGCACCTTGGCCAATGGTCTTGGCGAGTTGTTCGAGTTGACGGTTACCGAGGGCTTTCGCGTCCAAGTCGCCGATCAGGTAGATGTCAAATTGGCCGGGTGTGAACCAATTTTGCAGGTCGACTGGCCATGATTGATTGGTGTCCGTCGGTATCCATCGAAACGTTAAATCAAGATCCGGAAATCGCCGCAGCGCGCGACGGATCAATGACTGTTCTTGATCCAGATTGCTGAACAGATACAAAATCCGGCCGCCTCCTTCACGCACGTCAACAAACGCCAATTGCGAGTTGTTGGTGACGACCAATTCGCCGTCTTGTACGTCGGCACTTGCCTGTAATTGGTACGTGCCCGGGATTGGCGACGTGACGGGAATGGTCACAGCGGCTACGTCGACTGATTTGTTGATCGCAACGCGCCGCGTGGCGGCTTCGGTACGCTGGCCGGCCTCGTCGATCCAGGTCAGGCGGACGGGAATGTCCTTGCCTGACATCCCTTTCGAATTGACTTGAAAGGTGATGTCGACTTGGTTGCCGGTGAACAACTGGTAGTCTTCGGGTAGGGCGTCGATCGCTACGTCTCGCGATTGGGATTGTGTCCGCGCCGGGCCAATGGGAACCGTCCAAAATGGGATTCCAAGTGAATTGAGAGTCTCGATCACTCGGCCGGCACCACCGCCAGTGATCGGTCCAGTTTGGGCTCCGTCGCCCATCATCACAACGCCTGCGATCGGTTGCCCGGCGGCGACGGAAATGGTGGCTGCGGCGGCGGCTTGCAGATCCGTCGATTCGCCTTCGGGCAACACACCCGACAAAGCGTCGGGTGATGTCGACGCAAGTGGTCGAGCACTAGCGTCATAGGCAAGCAGTCGCAGGTCCAGCGAAGTGTCGTGACCGCTAAGCCCCGACGCGAGGGATTGCCACGACTTCATTTGAGTGGACCAGCGATCGCTGCCGTCGCCATCGGGCAACGTCATGCTGCGAGACGTATCGATCGCGACTACCAATGCGGCATCGAGTGGTCGGTTGTCGGTGCGAACCATCGTTGGGCGAATCAGGGCGAGCAGCAGCGCAACGGCGGCTAGCAAACGCAGCCCGATCAGCCAGCGTCTCCGTCGCGGGTCGCTCGTTGGCGGCGTCACCATCACGATGACTGCAACGGTCGTGGCAACCGCAGCCATCGCCAACAGCAGTGATCCGTAGATCGGCTCGATCGCAAGGGATGTCATCGGCGACATGCCTTGTTCAACGACTCACTTGCCGATCGGAAATTGATGCGAGGATCAGCTTGGCACATGGCCGGGTACCACCAGGACCGGATGAGGACTGCGGCGAATTCGATCTTGAACGAATCCTTGCGAAAACCGATCGTCAACTTCGTCGGCCATCACTAGAAGCATCTTTGTGTGTTCGCTCAATGCGTTTGGCGGAGCGATTTCGCCCGCTTGCGGATGCAGGCTATATGTCGCGCCGGTTGCTGCGGCGGTCTTTGCCATCGAACCGTGAAGCGATTGGTGAGTTTTGGTCATCGCATCGGCGAACTGCTCGGTGCTCAGCGACGATCCAGGTTGCATCGCTTCGATGATCGCACGCATGTTCTCGTACTGCTCTTTTTCAATGACCAGGTTCAACGTAACGGTCGCGGCTTCGCCCGCCAATCCGAATGCCCAGCCGGCGGCCCGTTGTTCAACATCGCATTCACCGCTAAGAACCAAGCGGACGTTGTCGACGCACTCGCCAAGTTTCTGGTCATCACGGCGGATGATCAGCATCGGGCATGGGCACTGAGTCAGCATGACATCGATGACGGTGCCAGCACTTTGCGATCCGACCTTTTCAAACGACCGGCCAAACGGGCATGGCAGGATCGTCAAGTCGACCGTATGAGTGGCAATGGCTGTCAAGATCGCTTCATAGGAATCGCCGTCCGGACGTTTGATCGGACGCGATCCGATCACTTTCGCCGCCGCTTCAATCGCCAAGTCGGATTGATCATCGGCTGTTTTATCGCGAGCATCCAATACCAGGGTTTCGGTATTAAAACGTTCACGAAGGTTCGCCGCCGCATCAAGCGAAGTTTCGTCTTGAGGTGATCCGTCCAGCACGACCAGGACGCGAGACGGTTTGATCGGAGTGATCGCCGGCGCTGTGCCCACTTTCGATTTTTCAAACATTCGCATCGACGCGTCAACGTCGCGGTCCAGTTCGTTCGATTCGGACTCGTTCACCATGATGGTTTGTTCGATCTAAAAGGTAAGCAATGCAAAGTAGAGCTATGCACCGCGTTGATGTTGTGTCGCTTCATCCGGCGCGATGATGCGCATCGCGTCCGAATGACCAACCGCAAACTATAAACTTGGAATCAGGTCGTTTTCATAGGCCAGCATGACGTAGATGATCGCGCCGATGACTTGCACCAGCATGATCGTTCCGCCGAGCTTCAGGAATGTGCCCCAGCCGATGTGTTGGTTTGCTTCGCGTTTGAGAGCGTAGATCGCAATCACGCACGAAATGGAGCCGATCGGTGTGCCGTTTCCGCCAAGGTTGCAGCAGATGATCAGCGTCCACCATAGCGGTTCGGCCGGAACCTCTGGGCTGGCCGAGATGTCCTGGACGATTGGGATCAACGTCGCTGCGACAGGGATATTGTCGACGATCGAACTTGCAATCGCTGAAAATCCACCCAGCAGCGGAATCAGCATCTCCATCCGATTGCCCGAAAGTGCAACAACTTGTTCAGCCACAAATGCCAATGCGCCAGTTTGTTTGACACATCCAATGATTACAAACAGCCCCATGAAAAACATGATCACGGTCCAGTTCACTTTTCCAATTGCATCCTCGACACCCTTGCCTGCGAACAACAACGCCGCGGTCGCACCGACCATGGCGATGAAATCCATGCCAACCCCCAATTGCTGAGCGAACACAAATCCGACGACCGTCGCCAGTAGGATTGAGCCACTCCGGTAAAGCACTTTGCGATCTTCAACCATCGCCCAGGGATCAAAGCTTTCGATTTGTTGGCGTAAATCTTCTTTTTCGCTCGCTGATTGTTTCCATGGCAGGTCGTTTCGGAACATGATCCGAAGCACGATGATCGCAATCACCAAACTGATCGCCGCGTAGGGAAGCGACATCTGCAAAAACTGCGTGTAGGGGATGCCCGCGGCGGTGCCGATCATGATGTTGGGCAGTCCGCTTGCAAAGGTCGCGATCGCACCGCTGTTTGCGCAGATGGCCACGCTTAACATCAGCGGTGCGGGCTTGTAGCCGAGCGATCGGCAAATCACCAGGACTAGCGAACTGAGGATCAGCATGGCCGGCACGATCGTCAACACGGCGACGAACAGAAATGTGACGATGCATAACGTCAGGAATAACGTCGCCGCTCGTCCCCCGGTCAATCGCACGATCCACATGCTGATGAAGTGGAACAGGCCACTCTTGCCGACCACATCGACCAAAATGCCCGTCCCGATGATGACGCCAAAGATGTTCAAATCTTCCTTCAAAAAGTCATAGACCTTTGGGAATTCGAACAGCCCCAACATCAGGCTCAGTGCCACCAGCACGATCGCGCCGCACAACGCCGCGACGGTTTTATGGAATCGTTCGGCTGCGACGCCGACGTAGGTCGCCATCATCACGGCCGCGAACAGCAGCATGATGCCGGCTGATTGAGGCTCGATCGGAGTTTCTTCGATCGCGGAGGCGAGCAGGTGCATCGTGCAAGGCTTGGGTCGTTGGAAACGGTGACGTGAGAGGACGACGTGGCGACAACCCTGCCAAGGCTAACACCAACATGCTCAATCGGGCAAGCATCGTTTCAGCGTCATCAACGCAAACCCGGTGCCATAGGGTTGGTGGTAATCGTACAGTGGATAATCCCACCATGATCCGTCGGCTTCTTGGCGATCCAGCATCAGTTTCGCCAACATCGACTGATACGGGGCACGGTCGGCGGCGGGCAATTGATCCATGCTCAGTGCAGCGTAGTAGTGGCCAAAGTAATAAAAATACCCGGCAACTTGCATCCATGATTCGTGAGGGATGGGTCGTTTGCGACCGATGTCCAGCCAGCCATTGCGGACGTACAAACGGTATAGCCAATTCTTGGCGACGTTGTCTGTGATCGACAAATCGCCCCAGTACCGCAGCGCCGTATTGCAACACTGAGTCCGGCCCAAACTGCCACCGGGGCGATTGATACCTCGCATCGGTTGGTACTGTAGGTATTCGCCGTACAGATAACTGAAGTCTGGTTTCTGTTGTCGTCGCAGCGCAGCAATCGCGCGGTCGACGACTCGCTTGGGCGGTTCGACGCCGATGTCGCGAGCTTCCGCCATCGCCACCAACAACGCACCGTTGACGAAACTGATGGATGACGATGTTGGTTGATTGCCGCCGTATCGGAAATCGTAATAGCCCCAGCCACCGTCGACTGATTCGAACCGAGTCAGCATGTCGAACTGGGATTTGATCAGCGTAACAATCTGTTCCTGTTTCGCTGCGTCAGCTTGGTGACGCCCGTGCATGCGCACCAGTGCTTGGATCGAGTAGCCGTGTCCCCAAACGTTGTAGATCGCGTCACTGGTGGCGCGGCGGAGGTTCGGCAAGTGTTCGGTCAACCAAGCTTCGCTTTTGTCGATCGATTCAGCGACGGCAGCAACGTCTTGGCAAAGGCCGCCACTTTCCAGTTCGATTAGTGCCGAAATGCAAAGCGATGTCGTCGCTGTTCGAAACGCATGATGAGCACCCGGAACGGGTGCGAAAATATTCAGGCCTTTCGTGCGAGTCGCCGATCCCCACGATCCGTTGGCGTTTTGGTCCGCTAGTAAGAACGCCACGCCGCGATCGATCGATGCCCGGATGTCGGTTTTGCGAGGTGCTTCGATGGTCGGCAGAACCGGCGGTTGGCTGAAGTCCAGTGCGTCATTCAGAATGCCGGACGCTTCGGCGATTTTGCCAGGTATGTCGTCAGCCATTGCCGGCGCAGCCGAATGGGCGATCACTAGTACTGCTGCGGTAAAGGCAACGCAGGTGTGACGTCGGAAACTACTCATCGTTCGTTTCCTTTGCGGCTTCTTTTGCGATGTCGGCGAAAGTCAGTTTGCATGTCATCGTTGGCATGATGGCTGGCGAGTTTTTAGGCGTTTTGAAAGTCACGACACAGTCGAACTTGCCCGATGCGTAGCCGACGGTCGCGACGGATTTGACCGTTCCGTTCGCTTTGAAATCAGGGAATGCGTCGCAAGTCACTTCGCACCTCGAGCCTTCCGTCACCACGTCTAGTTTTCCTTGGTCTACCGTCGCGTGGATCTGTAGTTTCTTGGGGTTGGCGATTGTCGCGATGACCTGATTCGGCGTCACCTTTGATCCGGTTTTGAGCGTGCTGGGCTTATCGCCCAATTGCCCGCGATTGAGTTCGCCGTACAGCACAATCCCATCGATAGGCGACGCAATGGCCGACTGTTTGCGTTCGTGTTTTAGCTCGGCGGTTTTTTCTGCCTGCTTCGTGAAATCGTCGCGTTTCGTTTGCATTTCAATCTCGCGACGTTGCCGAGCCGAATTCAGATCATGCATCGATTTCTTGTAAGCCAGTTCGGCTTTCGCGATCGACTCTTCTTGCTTTGCTGTCGAATTGGGAACGCCTTGCTGCATGCTGCGCTCGGAACTGATCTTTGTTCCGTCGAGTCGGAACTGGGCAAACTCGACGGCTTGCTTGGCACGCTTCAATACGATCTCTTCGGATTCTTCAGTCAGGTCGTCTTCCAAGTACATTTGTTGAAGTTGTTCGAGTTCCTCTTGCGCATTTTCAAGGGATGCTCGCGATGACTTCAAATTGAATTCGGCCGACAGTACGTCTCGGTCACGGTCGACTTGGACAAAGTTGTCGTAGCCTTGGCGAGCGTTCTTGCGAGCCAGTTCAGCCGCCGCGCGATCGAGTTTTTGAGTTTCGACGAACTGTTGAAATTCGAACTCGGCATCGTCAAGGGCGATTTTTGCCAATCGCAAATCGGTTTCGGACTTTTTGACTTGTTCGTCGACGTCCTCGGTTTCAAAGACGACCACGTTCTGTCCTTGGGTGACCAAGGATCCGTGTTCGACCAACTTCTTGATTTCCCAGGATGTGACATGCTCGGTGTCGGCCGCAATTTCAGCCTGGACGACTGCCTCGAAAACGCCGTTGACATCGACGGTCTTCGGCTCGGCTTTCTTTTCTTCTGAGACGGGTGCCGTTTTTGTTTCAGCCTTTGGTTCCGTTTTCGACTCCGTTTTTACCGGCAAGTCGCTTGCTGACTTGACGTCCGGTTTGTCAGCCAATGACATCCCCGACCAACAGAAAGAAACAAGTAGGGCGAGACAGGTTTTCGAGAGCATGTTGTTTTTCATGGGGGTTCCGATTGCGGGTTTCCGATTACGTTTCGTTTGTCTGTCCGTCTCGTTTGAATGCCAGTTTAATTTGGCGAATAGGTCAGTGCAGAGATTGCATGTTCACTTCGCCGGCCAGTCGGGAAGACTGAATTTTTGAACCGTGTTGGCGGTGTGTTCGTCGTAGTGCCGATCCATCTGTTTCAGCAGAGCTGCGAGCGAGGGCCAGCGGCTGGCGGGGGCCTTTTGATCCGGTGAAATGCCGTCGAGCAGGTACGCAAATCGTCGACAGAATTGACTGACGCGTTCCATCTGCCGTGCTTCTTCGGCACCGTCCCAGTCTGGGTGAGCGGCTCGGTAATCGGGTGGCATTTGCTTGGGGTTCAAATCCATCACCGGAATCGCCGGGTCGACGGCATGATAGATTTCCGAAAAGAATTTCAGTTGGCGACCCATCATGTGTTCCGCGTTCCAACGCGGTGTGTGGGTTCCGTTTGACGGTTCGAAGTTCATCTGTTCAGCCGACAGTTCTGCGAACACCTCTTGCGATGCTTTGCAAGACTTCTCCATCGCCGTGAATAACTCGTTCAAGTCGGCTGGCATCGGCCAGGCCTGGTCGGTCATTGCAATGACTTGTCGCGCCGGTGCATCGTCTCGTTTCGCTGAGATCGCGAGGGTGTTGTGCGAGATGCGACGCGATTGGCTTTCGCTAAGCAACCATTCGGAAATGGCCGAAAACGTTTCGCTTTGGGGGTCGACGTCACTCAGCAGGATTTGTGGCGGATCCAGGTGCGTGACCAGACGTTTGGTTTGTGGCGACATCAACGACTTAGCGCTGTCGCCGCCTAGAACTAGAAGATTGGCGGCGAGTGATTCTGGGAAATCACCGTGCCACGGTTGGTCCATCGACGATGCCGGGATGATCGTTATTTGGGCACCCGATGCATTTAGCTGAACGGCGAAAGCTGAGTTGTCGCCGAGTTTTACTTGCTGGACATCGATTGTGTCGCCAACTGGCATGTTGTCGGTCGTGGTTGTCTTAAAAGTTCCGTCAGGCCAGATATTGAATTTGGGCCCCGGGAACGTTTCGACCGACAAGTTGCCGGCTGGCCATTTTCGAATCGCAACTGGTTCGTTTCCCGCCGCAGATTTCGTGGTGATGAAATCACCGGCGGCAAGGGTGGCAATCAACGTAAGTAAGCAGAACAGGCGATGCATGCGGTGGGAAGTCCTAGTTGTGGTTTGCGAATGAGTGCTGGTTAGGGGCAAGGTATGCCGCGGGGTTAGTTTTTCAAACGATACAAAATGGCTGAACGAAGCGGTTCGCTTGCCATCGAAAGGGCTCGGCGGTAGTTCGCTTTTGCCATACGAGTGTTACCATCGGATTCCGCTCGATGGGCGCGCTGCAGGTAGCTGGACAGACGCTTGTTTCTTAAAACGGCCTGCGAATTGAACAACTTGTTCAGTTCGTTTTGCGTGGCCATCGCAGAGTGGTCAACGATCACGGGAAAGTTGCCAACCACGGGTGTCAGTCCAACGACGAATGGTCGAACGGTTCCCGATGTGATCGACCCTGGGTAACCGTCCATCGTGGTGATCGACGGAGTCGTCGAAGAGATTGACCGGCTGCTGCTTTGTCCAAAGTTAAAGTTCAAGGTGCCCAGCGGTCCCGCAATGCCGCCCGTCGATTGCGCGGTTGAATAGGAAGTTGTCCACAGAACATTCGTGATCAGCAGTGCTGTGGCAGTGAAAATCTGTTTGTGCATCGGATGACCCGGAAAGAAAATGCGAGGGTGTTCCCGTCCTGAATTGTAACGTCTTGGCATCTGCGTTAACTTTCCGCCATGAAGAAAGTTAGCCTCTATACCGACGGTGCTTGCAGCGGAAACCCTGGTCCAGGTGGCTGGGCGTTCATTCTGAGATGCGACAAGACTCAGAAAGAGCTTGAACAGGCTGGCGGCGAACCCGAGTCGACCAACAACAAGATGGAGTTGACCGCGGTGATTCGCGGGTTGCAGGTATTGAAGGAGCCGTGCGAAGTCACGCTGTACGCGGACAGTACCTATGTCCTGCAGGGCATGAAGTCGTGGATGGCCGGCTGGAAGTCGCGGGGGTGGAAACGGAAAGAGGGCAAAAAGTTGGCCGAAGTCAAGAATGTCGAGTTATGGAAGCAGCTTGACCAATTGATGCAAACTCACCAAATCAATTACGAGCATGTCAAAGGACACGCCGGCCACGTCGAAAACGAACGATGTGATGTGTTGGCTGTGGCCGCCTACCAGCGTTACTTACCGAAGCGTTAGCGACTCCATCGCTGATTGGTGTGCGGGTAGCGAAGCTCGTCAAGAGTTTGGCCTGTGGGGAGATTGCCGAAAGTCTTGACGGCTGTTGCTACGAACTCTTCCCAGAAATTGAGCATCAGGTCCTCGGCGGCCTCGGGAACATCGGATTTGGCAATGACAAGTATCCGATCGCGTTGTCCGCGAAAGTAGGCGTCGGAGGGTTCGCTTTGCTTTTCGATCACGTGGGTATTCGTTGCTCGCCGAGCCGATTTGTTACCAACAAGGCCGGGGATTTCATGATTTAGGCGTGAAAACAGCAAAAAATGCCTTCCCAGACGTGTATCCCACGCGTGAGATCGGGCCGAGTCGAATTGCCGTGTGAGGCCGCCGGAGGTGTGGCAGACCTACTGCGTTAGAGATCGGAAAACGCTACACTGTTGGGGTTCGCACACCGGTGTGCTCACGTCCTTTTTCTTCGTCTTTTTGCAGGCTTTCATGAGCGACGCTCCTCTCGCAGATACCCCCGACGAAAACGCATCGGAACTCACCCCGGCCACAACCGAACAAGTTACGACTGACCCGGCTACACAGGACCCTGCTACGACTGATCCGACTGCGTCCGAAGCAGGCTCGGCATCGGTCATGCAGGCGTCGTCCATTCCGGCGGCCAACAAAGAATACGAAGGCAAGGACCTTCAACACCTGTCGGACCTTGAACACGTCCGCGAACGACCCAGTATGTACATCGGTGACGCCAGCACTCGCGGGCTTCACCACCTGGTATACGAAGTCGTCGACAATTCGATTGACGAAGCGATGGCCGGTTTCGCTAAATCGGTGTCGGTCGTGGTTCACACCGACGGCAGTGTCACCGTCGAGGATGATGGTCGCGGGATTCCAATCGATCGCCACGATCAACTTTCCGAAGAACTTGACCGTGAAGTCACGACGCTTGAAGGCGTGATGACCGTTTTGAAGTTCGGTGGAAAGTTCAAAAAGGGAGCCTATCAGACTTCTGGTGGTCTGCACGGTGTCGGTGTCACGGTCGTGAACTTCCTAAGCCAGTGGGCGAACGTCGAAGTCAGTCGTGAAGGATTCACGTGGACTCAGGAATACGAACGAGGTGTACCAACCACCGTCGTTTCCAAGGGACGCGCGACGAAAAAGACTGGCACCAGGGTGACCTTCAAAGCCGATGGTCAGATCTTTAGTACGACCAAATACAACTACGACACGTTGTACAAGCGTCTGCAAGAGTTGGCGTTTCTAAACAGTGGCGTTCACATCAAATTCTTGGATGAACGCAACGGCGAAGGCGGCGACTTCAAGTACGAACGCGGCATCGTCGAATTTGTTGAACACCTCAACCGCGCTAGCGATCCTGTTCACGCGGACGTGATTCGAATCGTTGGCGAGAAGGATGGTGTTCAGTACGACATCGCGCTGCAGTACACGACGGAGTACACCGAGAACGTCCAGTCGTACGTCAACAACATTCACACCACCGAAGGCGGTACCCACGAATCGGGGTTCCGCAGTGGGTTAACGCGGACGCTTAACAACTACGGTAAGAAAGAAAATCTGTTCAAGGGCGTCGCGCCGGCGGGTGATGACTTCCGCGAAGGCATCACGGCCGTGATCAGCGTGCGAGTTCCCGAGCCGCAATTCGAAGGCCAAACTAAAACCAAGCTCGGTAACAGTTTTGTCGACGGCATCATCAGCGGTGCAGTCGGTGAACAGTTATCAAAGTACATGGAAGAAAACCCGCGAGTTGCGGTCACGATCGTTCGCAAGGGCATGTTGGCTGCGGAAGCTCGCGAAGCTGCCCGCAAAGCAAAAGATCTGTTGCGGAAACGCAAAGATGCCCTGTCCGGTGGTGGTCTGCCCGGCAAGCTGCGTGACTGTATCAGCAAGAATCGCGACGAGTGCGAACTGTACCTGGTGGAAGGTGATTCGGCCGGTGGTTCGGCCGAAGGTGGACGGATGCGCGAGTTCCAGGCGATTCTGCCGCTTCGCGGTAAGATCATCAACGCCTACAAGTCACGCGAAGCCAAGGTGTTGGAAAACACCGAAGTTCAATCGATGATCCAGGCCATTGGTACTGGCATCGGTGCCGACCAAGACCTGACCAAACGTCGGTATGACAAGATCGTCATCATGACCGACGCCGACGTCGACGGCAGCCACATTCGGACGCTGCTGTTGTGTTTCTTTTATCGGCAAATGTACGAGCTGGTGGCGCGGGGACACGTCTACGTTGCCCAGCCGCCGTTGTTCCGGGTTCAACACGGAAAGAAACGGTACTACATCCAAACCGATGGCGAGATGAAGACCCAGTTGCTCGAGCGTGGTCTCAATGACACGGTTTTCGAAGCCGAAGACGGTCGCCGCGTCGAAGGCGATCAAATGCGTGCCCTGTGTACGGCGCTTGCTGCCATGGAAGATGCTGTCGTCGCACTTGAACAACATGGATTCAGTTTGCGAATCCATGCGATGCGGTACGACCCAGTCGCCGAAAAATTGCCGTCGCTGTTAGTGACGCACGGCAACGAAGAAAACTGGTTCATGACTCAAGACGCTGTCGAAGAGTTCTTGAACGAACGTGGTTTAACGTTGGACATCGAAGAAGACGACGAAAACGATCTCGAAATCACCGACGACACTGTTGACGCTTCGGCCGAACCAAAAATTAAGGTTCCACCAGATAACTTGGCTCACATGCGAGAGTTGCATGAAGTCCGTACGATCAACAGTGGATTGAAGGACTTGCAAACACTCGGTTTTAGCATTGACGATTTGATTCCGATTGAACGCACGGGATTGACCACGGCTCGGTTTGAATTGGTGCGTGGCGAAGACATTCGTCGCCCACTCGAAGATTTGCGTGGGTTGCTATCCGAAGTTCGGGCGGCTGGTGAAAAAGGACTGCAAGTCACTCGCTTTAAAGGGCTGGGTGAAATGAACGCGGAAGAACTTCGTGAAACGACACTCGACCCTGCCAATCGAACTTTGTTGAAGGTCAACTTGACTGACGCCGGTGCGGCCGACGAAATGTTCCGTTTGCTGATGGGCGACAAAGTGGAACCTCGCCGCGAATTCATCGAAACGCACGCGCTAGACGTCCGAAACCTGGACGTGTAGTCGGACAGGCTGAGAATCGAGCGGGAAATAACGGTTTGATCGGCTACGACAGTTGTTACTGCTCGTGCCGTTGTCTCGGCCATTGGCAGCTGACCCTCTTGCGTAGCCCATCGGGGAGGGGGTGTGTCACCGGCGGCGCGTTCATATCACCAGTGGCGGAATCAGGTTTGCCTGCGGCGAACGATCATTCGCCGTGTGTGTTTGGTAGTGCATCGGGATCGACATGTCGGTTCTATGTCGGTCAACCCGGACAATCGGTGATGTCGGTTGTTGGCGTCGATGCGGTGTAGGCGGTGCAAACGCATCGGATGAAGTTTCTAAAACACTTACGTCTGAGCCAGTCGATCTTTTGATAGCTGGATGTGCTCATTGAACCAGGTAACGTCACGGCTGAGTTTGACTTTGCGGCTGTCGTTGAGGCGAAACGTTAGTCTTGAACTGCAAATTCTTAGCTGCCGCCACCAAAACAACGGCATCAACCGGCACAATCGTTACATCTGTCGATCTCTAGCGAAGCGTTACGAATTACCTCGCCAGAGTTTTTTGACAGGCGCGTTTTGTGTCATAGGTTTCTTGTAGAAGTGAGCGGATCGGTGTTCGATCTGCTGCCGAGGCAAAAATGATTACCGATTGGTGGTCAGCGGAGCTTCGGTCAGCCTTGCTTTCCATGACAAAGGCAAACCGTTTGAGAAGACGGCACGCAAAGCTACGGGTCCGTGGGTGGATGTGAGCAATCACGTTTCATCTCAGGAAAGCCGGGCTGCCAAGGGTAACTGAGGCATGTCGGACGAAAGTCGAAAGACGGGGCTGCCCCCACACTGGGAAGATTCACGTCGAATCAACCCAACAAGTCGTCGTCGCATGTTGCTAAACCCAACGTGCTCTCAATTGAGAGAAAATTGACATGAAGAATTTCACGCAAAGCATTGTTAACTTCCTAAAAGAAGAAGATGGCCCAACTGCAGTTGAATATGCAGTGATGTTGGCTCTGATCGTCGTTGTCTGCTTGGCAGCTGTCGGTACCATCGGTACCAACGCTAACGCTAAGTTCGAAGCTGTCGGCACCGCAATCGCTGCCAACTAGTTGCTTGCCGCCGGTTGATCTGGCGGCCAATAAATATCTCGACGCGGATTGGTGCGGACCTATTTCGGTCCGCACCACCGTGCCGAGATGCTTTGCGTTTGGATCAAGCGGTTTTGTTGGTCTTGTCGAGATCGACGAGACGAGCTTCGAGTCCAAACCTGCTTTAGTAAATAACGACGCGACTGCGTCATGGCCCGCAACCAAATCACATGCGGGAGAAAACCGAACATGAACTATCCACTGCTACCTGCTGATGCTGCTGCCTACGCTTGGCAATTGTCTTGCTGTTTCGTGACACTTTTGTTCGCGATGTTCAGTTGGATGATCGGGCCACGTTAGAAACGGCACAGTTTTCGCGACCTCGCACGCACGCACGCAAAATCCTTCACGGGGAAGAAATATGACCACCTTATTCAACGGCATTGCCGAAAACTGGACCGTCTGGTTCGTGACCATCGTTTTGGTGGTTGCCGCCGTGATCGATGGAAAGATCTTGAAAGTACCGAACTGGTTGACCTTCCCGTTCATCATCATGGGCTGGATTCACTGCACGATCCAAGGTGGTTTCGGCACAGACGGCTTGTTATTTAGTTTGCTTGGAACCTTCGTGGGCATGATGTGCCTGTTGTTGCTGCGTAACCGTGGTGGCATGGGTGCCGGCGACGTGAAACTGCTGGCTGGCGTCGGAGCTTGGTTGGGTGCGATCGTCACGCTTTACGCCTTTGCTGCGACCGCAATCGTTGGCGGAATCATGGCTGCGATCATGATTTGGCGCTCGGGCGAATGGGAAAAGCACTTCGCGATGGCTCACAAGATCATGCACGAGTGGAAGACTGAAAAACCACGCGAACTGGCGTCGATTGCCCGCGAGCGTAAGCCGACGATGTACCTGTTGCCATACGGAATCCCAATGGCAATTGGTTCGATCGCCTACTTCGCTCTGGCTGGAATGCTGGTCTAAGCGAAACAGTTCAGCAGGCACGGTCAGGCCGCGGTTTGACCGAGCGTTTGGCTTCAGCCAGGCAATGGTAAAGAGTAGCGATTGGGCGGGTTGTCGCAGATGCGTCGTCCTGGCCGGTCGTGCCGGTGGTGAGTCGCTGATCGTAAGGGTTGCAGCGGTGTGGGGCGTGGCACCGAAGAACCCTGTTAGCCGAAATCATTTTCGAGTGCACCCGACGTGAGTGCCGGCTAAAAATCGGTCCATGACACGTATAGACCAAATAATTCAATGCGTAAATCGCTCTACCTTCTGATTGCCCTAGTGTGCGGCACCGTTGCAACGGTGATGGCCAATCAATGGCTAAAGGCACAAGCTAGCGGACAGAACACTGGTAGTACGACGGAGATCTTCGTCGCTACTGTCGCCATCGACATTGGAGAAGAAATCACTCCTGAGCGAGTTCGTCTGGAACAGTGGCCGTCGGATCGGGTTCCCCAGGGATCAACCGGTGACTTGGAGGTGCTTAAGAAGAAGTACGCCAAGCAGCGTTTCTATGTTGGCGAAGCGATCATGCCTGTCAAGTTGATGGATGAGAACTGGACCACGGTACCCAAGGGATACCGAGTTGTCGCACTTAAAGCCAACGATGTCACGATCGCGAACCTGATCCAACCGGGCGACCGCGTCGACGTGCTTGCTTACTTTGCGAAAAGCGAACTGATTCCTCAAAGCATGAGTAAGACCGTGCTGATGGGAATCCGGGTTTACGCACTCGACGGCGATACCGAGCGTCGTGCAGGCGAAGACCGCGCCAAGAACCTTCGCACCATTCAATTGTTGATTCACGAAAAGGATACTGACGCTTGGCAGTATGCTCAGGAACTCGGACGTGTTCGTTTGAGTCTTGGTAGCGATGCTGATTACAGTACCGAAGATGGTTCGAACCAAGCAGGACGCGAGTTCCTGACCTGGCTCGAAGACCACCGCGCTGCTGAAGAGCAAGCCGTGCTAGAAAAAGAACGTTTGCGTCGCGAGCAAGAAGCTGCTCGTGCTACTCAGCCTACCGTTGCCGAAACAGTGAAAAAACGTGACGAGAACGGTTTTTCGATGTTCAAGATGACGGAAGGCCGGATGGTCGAGTACTGGATTGTGCCCGGCAAGTTGCCTGTTCGCATTGGCGAAGTTGGTGGCGAAAACGATACACCTGTTGAACCGATTGGCGAAGCCGCTGATCCGGAAGCAACGGTCGACGCTACTACCGACGGCGAAGAAGATTACGGCTACCTGACGGGTGAAAACAGCCCGTTGTATCAACCGCCTGGTTCGTTCAGCGGCAAAGGTGCGACAGCTCAATAGAACTTAGTGATCGAGTTGGGTTTGACCTGATTCATCCAGCGACTGCTTTTACCCTTTTACTATCGTTACCCACAGAGACTGTTGACGCAGTGCCGTTGCCCTAAGGGACGGTCCGGTGTCACTATTCGGACGGATCCGAATCAGGTCTCGCAAGGATGCTTTTGCAATGGAAACGAATCGATCGACGGCAAAGTCACTTGCCGCCATCATTGTGCTTGCTTTCGCAGGCGGTCTTAGCTCCGGAAACGCCGCGGCTCAGTCAAATCCTGTTCGACTGACATCGGACACTTCGACCGTCAATCGAAACATCTCACAGTCGGTTGAACGACTCGAGATGTTGGTCAAGAGCAGTCGCATCTTGACGCTCGAGGAGCGGATCCCGAAGTTTCAGGTGCATAACGAAGGCATCCTAGGTGCAACGCCGGTCTCGCAAAATCAAATTCAGATTTTTGCGAAGGCACCGGGAACCACCCAGTTGAACCTGTGGGACACCAACGACAAACTTTATACGGTTGACGTCACGGTCAGCCCCGACGCACGTGAGGTCGAAGGCATCCTGGCTAACCAGTTACCACTGGCGTCGCTAAAGGTGTTGCCGGTCAACAACAGTGCGATCATCTCGGGAACGGTAACCAACGTTGACGAAGTGGATCGTGCGGTCGCGATCGTCGAACAGTTCTACGCAACGGTCGTCAATAACATTCGTGTGGTCGGGGTTCAACAAGTTCTGTTGCACACCAAGATCATGGAAGTATCAAGAACCAAACTGCGTGACATGGGGATCGACTGGGGCAGTTTCACCGACACGGGGTTCTTCTACAACGCGCCTGGTGGTTTGCTGGCCATGGGCGAAACGACCGTGAATGGAGCCATTCCAACGACCGAAGGTGGACTCTCGGCAACGAATCGGATCTTTGCAGGCGGCGGTGACTTCGACGCCTTAGTGACTGCCTTGCGTCGTCAAGACTTGATCAAGTTCTTGGCTGAACCCACGGTGGTTGCAACACACGGTCGCCCCGCACGATTCAACGTTGGCGGTAAGGTTCCTTACCTGGTCCCATCGGGTAACGGTGCGATTTCGGTTCAGTACGAAGAATTTGGAACGTCAGTTGACTTCCTGCCTTTCGTGGTTGGACCAGGACGAGTTCGCTTGGAAGTTCGCCCCGAAGTTTCAGAGCCTGATGCATCCAACGGTATCGTCGCTGCTGGTGTGAACGTGACGGCGTTCCGATCACGCTATGTTGAAACCGCTGTCGAACTGCAAGCTGGGCAAACGTTTGCGATCGCTGGATTGCTGCAAAGCCGAACTGAATCTGTCACTCGTGCAACACCCTTCTTTGGCGAGCTGCCTTATATCGGAACCATGTTTCGCCGAGTCCGCGAAGAACGCAACGATATAGAATTGCTAATCACCGTGACGCCCGAGTTTGTCAGTGCGATGGATCCCCACGAAGTACCACGTGGCGGCCCTGGTCTGAACTCGATGTCACCTAACGACTGCGAGTTGTACCTCAAGGGTCACATCGAAGTCCCGAACTTGCTGGGTGACGACTGTGGATGCTCACCTGGTAACGACGGCTACAGCACGGGGGCCAGCCAAGGTTACGGTTCGGTCATCAACCCGAATGAAATTCATGGTGGAGTCGTTCTTCCACCTGGTGCAATCGTTCCTGGCAACCAACCAATTCAGGTTGGCGAAGGCGTAACGATCAGCTCTCCTAACTAATAGTGTCATGCGAATCTCAGTAGTTCTCAGTCGTTTATATTCTCACATCGGTCAACCTTCATGAGTAACGTTCTACGAATCGCGCTGGTGGATCCTAATGATCGGTCGCGAGAAACCCTCAAGAATATTCTTGTCGGAATGGATACGATCTGGCTCGAAGCTGATTGTTCGAGGTACGAGTTTTTCCCAGACGTGATTGAGCAGACCGCGCCGGATGTCGGTGTGATCTCGCTGGATTCAGATCCGGAAAAAGCAATCGACTTGATCAAACGCTTGTCCGCTGCCGCACCTGAAACAGCCATCTTGGCTGCCAGTGAGCAGACGGAAGGGCAAACGATCTTAAGAACGATGCGGGCTGGGGCAAGAGAATTCTTGACCTTGCCGATCAACCAGGAAGATCTGGACGCCGCTTTAGGCCGTGTCAGTCAACAGAAATTCGGTTCGAGCGAAGGTGGCGGACGAAGCTGCGAAGTGTACGCGATTGCCGGTGCAACCGGTGGTGTCGGATCGACCAGCACGGCAGTCAACTTGGGGTGTGTGCTTGCTGAAGATCCTCGCAACAGCGTCGCGCTGTTGGATTTGGACCTTGCGCTTGGTGATGCGGACGTGTTCTTGGATTCGATTCCCGACTACACGCTCGCCGATGTGGTGCAGAACATTTCTCGCTTGGACATTCAGTTGTTGAAGCGTTCGCTGACCAAACATAGCAGCGGATTGTATTTGTTGCCGCGTCCGGTCGAACTGCATGACACCATGGCCATTACCGATGACAGCATTCGGAAAGTGATTGGACTACTAAAAGCATCGTTCACTCACTTGATCATCGACTTGTCAAAGACTTACAGCGGCGTCGATATGGCGGCGATCGAAAACGCGACCAAAGTCGTCTTGGTGACTCAGTTGGACTTGCCGTGTTTGCGAAACGTCGTTCGTCTGATGATGGGTTTCGATGAAATCGACGGTTTGAAGGATAAGGTCGAAATCGTGGTCAACCGAGCTGGCTTGGACGCTGGTCAAATCAGTTTGAAGAAAGCGAAAGAGACGCTCGGCCGTGATATCTTTGCGCTGTTGCCGAACGATTACCGCACCATGGTAGAAGTTCGCAACAACGGTGTGCCATTGATCGTTCAAGCGCCCAAAGCGGCGATCACCCAAGGCATCCGTGAACTGGCAGGCAAGCTTCAAGGTGCTACGACGAAGCAGCCCCAAGATGAGGGCGACGTTGGAAAGGCGAGCGAAAGCAAGTGGAAGAAATTTTGGCCCGGTGTTAAGGCATAGCGTTAGGACATCGCGTGATGGCTTAACGCAGTCGTCAGCCAGGAGATATCCTGGCTGACCCGACCGGTTAAACAACGACACCATCGTCGTTATCTGGTGCTTTCGATGCTCGCGTTCTCGATCCAGCGGATCAGCGTTCGCACCATCACGCCCGTGGCACCCGCATCGCGATGCGGTTTTGGGCTGTCAGCGAATGCGGGGCCAGCGATATCGATGTGGACCCAAGGCACATCGCCAACGAAGTTTTCTAGGAACTTTGCCGCTGTAATCGCACCGCCCCAGCGTCCTTCGCCCACGTTCTTGATGTCGGCAATCTTGCTTTTGATTTTTTCGTCATACAAATCGAACATCGGTAATTGCCAAACAAGTTCGCCTTCCTGTTCGGCAGCAACTTCGACGGTTTCGCACAGGGGGGCATCGTTCGGCATCAGCCCGGCAACTTCATTGCCAAGTGCGACCATGCAGGCACCGGTCAGCGTTGCTAAGTCGATCATCGATCTTGGTGAATGCTGAATGGCAACATCGAGTGTATCTGCCAAAACAACGCGGCCTTCCGCGTCGGTGTTCAGGATTTCAATCGTCTTGCCGCTGCGAGTTTCGATCACATCGCCCAACTTGTAGCATGATCCGCTGATCATGTTTTCAGCCAAGCCACATAACCCGATGACGTTTTGCTTGACGCCCAATTCGGCAATCGCCCGCATGGTTCCGACGACGGTAGCCGCGCCCGCCATATCGCACTTCATGTCGATCATGCCGTCGCTTGGTTTGATCGATAGGCCACCACTGTCAAACGTGACTCCCTTGCCCACGATCGCGATCGGTGCTTCGTTGCCACCGCCATTGTGTTTCAAAATCACCAATCGCGGTTTTGCAGAAGATCCGGCGCCTACCGCCAAGATCCCACGGCAGCCTTCGGCTTCCAACTTGGCTTCGTCCCAAACTTCAATCTGCAGCCCGGATTCTTTGGCAATCTCAGTGACTCGCGTGGCAAAGCTTTCCGGATAGATCATCGCCGGTGGCTCGTTCACCAAACGGCGAGTGTGGTTGATGGACTTACCAATGATTTCGCCGCGTGTGATTGCGGTCTGTTGGATTCCCGCAAACGCAATTTCGGTCGGCACATTCGCCGATGGTTCCGCTTGATAGATCGCTTGCCCCTCGCAGCCGTAGATCGATCCGGCAACGATCGAATCGTGCATTTCGTCGGGGAGCGATTGACCAAGGGCAACGACGACACGTTTGCGATTGCGGTCCGACAATTTGCGAATCGCAGCCGATGCCAAGTCAAAAGCGGTAGCCCGCGAGGGAGCTTTTTTGCCCAGTCCAACGACCAGGAACATTGTTGGGCCGGACGTCAGCGGCGAGGCAATCAGTGTCATCTCGCCTTGCTTGCCGCGAATTTGACCATTTTTGATCAATCCAGTGATCCAGCCGTTGGTGGCCTTGTCGAATTCGGAAAGCGAAGTCTTCTCGGATGTCGGCGACAGCGAGCCGTCTTCGGCCAATCCGACAACGATCACGTCGGCAGCGTCGGTAACCGGATTGGCAGCGAGAGTCAGTTTGGGTGACGGCAGGGGCAAGCTTTCGAGCATTCGATTACGCTTTGATAGGTTGACGGATTCGGTGTGTTGACGGGACATTCCCGTGCGTTAGTTTAGCGCCGCGATCGCGGTTATCCTACCCTCCGCGATTTTGACTTGGGATTCGCGGGATCGCTGATGTCGTTGATGTCTTTTAAATTCTGGTAACCGAATCTGTGAAACACCGTAGCACTCGAGATGTCATCGAAGACCTTCGCCGGGGCGGTCGTTTGATTCAGATCGACGACGAAGTCGATCCATATCTTGAAATGGCCGAGATTCAACGGCGCGTTTATCTCAATGGCGGCCCGGGATTACTGTTCACTCGCGTTCGCGGTTCCAAGTTTCCGGCGGCATCAAACCTTTTTGCGTCGCTTGAACAGGCACGTTATCTGTTTCGCGACACGTTGGAGTCGGTCCGGCGTTTGATTGAAGTCAAGCTGGATCCTTCTGCCCTTCCCAAGCATCCGCTGCGGTATGCGGGCGTTCCCCTGACGGCGCTGCGAATGCTGCCTCGCGGTGTGCGCAGCGGCGCGGTCCAGGCGAACCAGTGTCAGGTCTCGGACTTACCGCCGATCAAATGTTGGCCCGATGACGGAGGGGCGTTTGTGACGCTGCCGCAAGTTCTCAGTGATGATCCAACTGCGGCCGGTGCTTCGAACCAAAGTCGATTGATGCGGGTCAATCTTGGTATGTATCGCATTCAGTTGACGGGTAATGACTATGTGCCCAACCAAGAGATTGGATTGCACTATCAGATTCACCGCGGTATCGGTGTCCACCATCGGGCGGCGCTGGACCGTGGCGAACCGCTTCGAGTCTGCATTACGGTCGGCGGTTCACCTGCGATGTCGTTAGCGGCGGTGATGCCACTACCCGAAGGGTTAACTGAGCTGACCTTTGGCGGTGCCCTGGCGGGACGCCGAACGGCGATGGTGAAAGGATCACATGCGCCGATTTACGCGGACGCAGACTTTGCGATCGTTGGAACGATCGATCCCGCGGCTGCGAAACCCGAGGGGCCATTTGGTGATCACTTGGGATACTACAGTTTGCAGCATCCGTTTCCATTGATGAAAGTTGAAAAGGTGTACCACCGTAATGACGCGATTTGGCCTTTCACGGTGGTCGGCCGACCGCCTCAAGAAGACACGACGTTTGGTCAGTTGATCCACGAGTTGACGGACCCGATCATTCCATCGGTGATCCCTGGCGTGAAGGCTGTTCACGCGGTCGATGCGGCAGGCGTCCATCCTTTGCTGTTAGCGATCGGCAGCGAACGTTACATGCCGTACTTGGAACGTGTGCAACCGCAAGAGTTGCTGACCCAGGCCAATGCGATTCTTGGCAACGGTCAGTTGTCGCTGGCAAAGTATCTCTGGATCACCGATGATCCCGAATGCGCAATGGACATTCACGACGAGTCAGCGTTTTTTAGTCACGTGCTGTCGCGTGTCGATTGGCGACGCGACTTGCATTTTCAAACTCGCACGACGATCGATACGCTTGATTACAGCGGGACCGGACTAAATCAAGGATCCAAGGTGGTTGTCGCGGCCACGGGAGCACCCATTCGCAGTTTGCCCGCAGAGTTGCCGTTGGAATTGACGTTGCCCGATGGTTTCCGCAACCCGCGGGTGGTGATTCCCGGTGTGCTGGCGATTGAAGGGCCAGCTTGCAAAACTGACAATGATCGCCAAGCACTCGTTCGATTCGTTTGTGCCTTTACCTCGGGTTCGCCACTGGACCAGTTTCCACTGGTGACGCTGGTCGATGACAGTGATTTTGTGGCCCGTAGTTTTTCGAATTGGTTATGGGTCACGTTCACGCGCAGCAATCCGGCCGTCGACGTTGACGGTATCGAGGCGTCGATCCACCAAAAACACTGGGGGTGTCGCGGTTCGCTTGTGATTGATGCAAGAATCAAGCCTCACCATGCACCACCGTTGATCGAAGATCCCGAAGTCACAGCCCGAGTCGACGCCCGTGCGACTCGCGGCGATGCCCTTGCCAAGTACCTTTGACTTATGCCGAACTTACAAGACGTTTTTGATTGTGATTCGCCCGTTGCGTTGGTCACGGGAAGCGGTGCGCCGAGAGTCGGTCGAGGGATTGCCACGCACTTGGCGTCACTCGGTTGTCGAATTGCATTGCACGCCAACACATCAGTTGACCAAGCACACCAAGCCGCAGAGCAAATGCGATCCGAACATGGTGCGGATGTTATCGTGACTGAGGGGGCGCTGGATGACGAGCGAGTTCCCGATCGATTGGTGGCTCAAACGCACGACCACTTCAAGCGAATCGATATCCTGGTCAACAGCGCTGCGATTTGGCGTCCGACGCCGCTGGCCCAGGTTACCGCAGACGAGATGCGACGCTATTTCGAAATCAACACGATCGCGTCATTCTTGTGCGCGCGGGCGGCAGCCATGTTGATGGCTCCGCAAACCCGTGGCGGTTCGATCATCAACATCGGTGACTGGGCAACGGGACGACCGTACTTGGATCACGCAGCGTATTTCCCAAGCAAGGGAGGCGTCGAGGTAATGACGCGATCATTAGCCGTCGAGTTTGCTGAATTGAATCGCCGCATCCGAGTCAACTGTATTCAACCCGGCCCGGTGCTGTTGGATGAATCGGTGACAAAGGCGCAACAGGATCGACTGGCCGCCTGCTCGTTGGTCGGCCGAATTGGGACGCCCGAGCATGTGGCACACGCGGTGCAGTTTCTGTGCGAAAATGATTTCGTCACGGGCGTGTGTTTACCGGTTGATGGCGGACGCAGCATTTTTGCTTCGGACGGTGTTCAGGTCGGTATGAACACTGGCTAACGATCGACTTTACTCGTTGGGTGAAGTCATGCGATGGGATGGTAGGTTTCGGCTGCCATGTCTTCAAAGACACCTTCGATCGTTGTCGCGCTGGTTGTGATCGTTCCCATCGCCGAACTGCATCCTGGCTGGATGCGGCCAAACTCAAGCCGGCCTAAAGCAGTGGCTCCGTTAAGAGTTGCCATCTTCAAGACTTCGGCCGGATCGATATCAGGGCGATGGTTCAAGAGGAATTGAACCTCGCTCCATAGATTCAGGTCCGGATTGCTGGCCCGTGAATCAGTGCCCAGCGCCACGCGAATTCCGGCTGTCAAACACTCGGCGACCGGATGCGGGGCGTAGCCAAAGTACGCATGCGTGCGTGGGCAATAGACCAGAGTTAGGTTTTTATACGTAGCGATCCTTTGCAGTTCGGCGGATCGCAAGTCGTTGCCATGAACCAGCAACGCGTGATGGGCGAGTGCAAGTTGATCGATCAACGAGTCGAAGGGTGGCTCGCCCCACGGAAAAAGATCGTCTCGCCAAACGCCCATCGCATGCAGGGCATCGGCAAACGGTCCGGTCCCCTGGGACAAAAGTTCTCGTTCGGAGGGCGACTCGGCCACGTGCATCGCGAGCGGCCGAAGCGAACGCGCCGATTCGGCGACACAACGCTCGATGGTTGCCCATGTGGTCGAGTACGGTGCATGCGGACTCCATCCACCGTTTTCTTTCTGTTCGTTGTGGAGAAGTCCGGCGGCAAAACGTTCGCTGCTGCGAGCATCGGAAAGGCCCAAGACTTCGGCTAGCGAAACGATCGCGGGTGTTTGGGGCGTGACGGGATAGTTGCAGGGGGGCGAAGTGATTTCGCCGATCAAACAGACACCCGCTTCGGCGGATTCACGAAGTCCTGCCTCGATCGCGGCGTTTTTTGTTTCGTTCGTTGTGGTGCCGCGTTGGGTGACCACTTTTCCAATCCATGTTGGCAATGGAACATTGGGTTGGCCAATGGGATGTGACAGATCCGAAAATTCGAGATGGGTGTGCGAGTTGACCAGCCCGGGCAGGACGGCGACGTTGCCAAGGTCAATGGCGTCGATGGGCGGACGGTCGGATGAAACGTCGACGATCCGTTCTGCATTGATTCGAATCCAGCCACCTTCGATTGGTGCGCTGGCGATCGGCAGAATCCAACGAGCGGTGTAGATGCGTGTGGAGTCGGACAAGTGAAACTTCCTTGACGCAGATGCCGACATCGTCGCGCGGCAAATTTGCGTTGGATTGGCGAAGGAACGTTACGGTGTCACTACGGACGGTTGCAGAAGCACGATCAAATATTGCTGCACCTCTACTTCTTGAACGCTCTTGAAGTTCTGCCCAAGGTACGGAATCTTGCTGACCATCGGGACCGGCACTTCGCTGAGGATTTTAGCAGGAGTTTGGAAGTGCGGATCGATCATCAGCACAGAGCCTGTTGCAAGTGTTTCTGAGGAGTGGGTTGTCTTGCTCATGTGCTGCGGCATCGCGATCGTGGCAGCATCCTCGCCTAAACCGAAAACGGATTCGTCGACCAGGTCAACGATTCGGCTGCAAACGACATGGGCGGATACCGTGATTTCTGGTTCGGCTGCTCCGTGCACAATCGCGGCTTGAATATGAACTCGGGTGCCTTCGTCAAAGACTTCGACGGTGGGTTTGCGGTTATCGTCCGGGCCGTGCATGTCGATGATAAATGGACGTTGGGACAGGTCGTTCATCTCGGCGTCTTTGCCGTCTAGTAACATGATCGACGGAACGGGTTTGACGGCGGACGCTTCGGCCTGGGTCACTCGGTCGATCATCGCATCGACTTCTTTGCCAGACAAAACGCATGTGGTCGCGGCCGATGGGCACTGCATTTGAATACTGCTGGAGTTTGCGTCGGCCGAGTCTGCCGTGCCGATCGGATTGACGGGGGATTCAGGAACCAAGATACGAGTTCCCGATCCGATGTGGCGAATCTTGTCGCGATCGATTTTGCGATACATTGCGACGCGTGTTGCCGAGTCAACCATCAGGTATTGGACTTTGACCCGGATCTGGGCAAGCGACTGTTCGTCTTGATGGGCGGCTGCCTCGTCCGTGAAGGTGCGGATTCGAGATGGCGCTCGATAGCTGGCCGGAAAGACGGGCGTCTGGCGAGTGGATGTCGACGCAGACGGTGCATCGATCGAGGCCGAGTCTGGATTTGTGATGGTCAATTGAGCCATCGCCGCAGAGGATCCGATCAGCGATCCGGCTAGGGCGAACGTCACCACGGCAAACCTCGGAGCGAATCGGTTGGTCTTGGTCATTGGCTAGCACCCTGGGAGAGGTCATTCGTACATCATGCATAACAAAACCAAGCCTTTAAACGCAATCGATACAAAAACGCTCGGTGCAATCGTCGTCGCCTAAACTGATCCGATGGTTCGGTCGCCCTGGATCGTGTCGACCGAGTGAAACGCTCCAAATTCCACCGTAGGCAGTTTTCCTTTGTTCGCGTGGTACGTCAGTACAGTAAACGGCTTCGCCTTGTTTTTTCAGTTTCATCAGCCTGGTACTTGTCCCATCGGACAGTTTGGCAAACGCTTTGTCGGTTGGAGCGAACACAGTAAGGGGGCCCTGCGCCACTGAACAATTCGGCCAAACCGGCTGCTTTTGCGATGGCCGCTAGAATGTGGATTTCCACGAAAATCGCCACTTCGGCAATTGTTTATCAGCAAATTGATGGCCACCATTAGCTCTTGCAAATGCGGATAGGAAGGCCAGGACCGCGAGCGGTATCAACGCGGTTGAGGGGCGTTTCATGGTTTTTCTGTGACCAAATCGACATTAGGTTCCGAGCGAAGGATAGGGCTCGCGAGACGAAATTGCCGACGGCACCAGCATCCAGGCATGCCCTGCCAGTCATGTAAAATGGGCAACAACGTGATGAAACGAGGTGCACGACAGAAAAAAATCGAGAAATCTGGAATCGTTTCGTACGTTGCCGAAACCCTGACCACTGTCGATGGTTAAAAACAATGCGTGCAAGATGAAGAGTTCTTCTGAACGTACATCTTTTGCAAGTCCCTTTTCCACTTCCTACTTCGTCGGCATGCCCTGGCTTGGGCATGCGTTGCCACGGGAACCGCCACCATGAAATTGTCTTCCAGCACTTTTCGACTCGTTGCAGTCATTCTCGTTTCGGCGAGTATGACCGTTGCATCCGCTTTCGCCCAAGATGATGGCGGCCGGGGGCGCGGCGGACGTGGTGGTCCCGGCGGTGGTGGTTTTGGCGGCGGACGTGGTGGTCCCGGTGGCGGCACGATGGGCGGAGATCCGACGCTTAGCCTGCTTCGCGTTGAGGCCGTTCGCACCGAGCTTGAAGTTTCGCCTGAACAAGAAGAAGCGATCACGAAGTTGGCCGAGCAGATGCGTCCGACTCGCCCGGAAGGCGTCAATTTTGGCGAGATGAGCGAAGAAGATAGAACAGCGTTCTTCGAAAAAATGCGGAAGGAAATGGAATCAAAATCAGCCGAAGCCAAAGAAAAGCTGGAAGAGGTTTTGTTCCCCGAACAGCTTGATCGATTGAAGGAAATTTCCTTGCAAGTTCAGGGCTCGCAAGCTCTTGGTAACACAGAAGTTGCCAAGGAATTGGGGATTTCAGCCGAACAAAAGTCCAAGCTTGAAGAAGTTCGTGAGACCCTTCGCTCTGAAATGCAGACCAAGATGCGGGAAGCGATGAGCAACCGTGACGCTGGTGGCGGAACAGGTATGCGTGAAATGTTCACCAAGATTCAAGAAGAGATGGACGAGAAAGTCTTCGCCGTTCTTACAGCCGACCAAAAGGCCGAGTTTGAAAAGATGAAGGGCAAAAAGTTTGATATGCCCGAGGGCGCGATGGGCGGCGGACGCGGCGGTCCCGGTGGAAACCGAGGCGGTGCAGGCGGACCCGGCGGGCCAGGTGGCCGAACTGGAAACCGCGGTGGCGGTCGTCCTCAGCGACCCGCAACTGCCGAGTAGTCGTCAGGCAAGATTGGCTCAAGGCATTAGCAATTCTTGTAGCTTAGCTTCGTCAGCACTCGGTTCGCGACGAAGCGCTCCGTCGCACCGATAGGGACAAACCTCGCTGGGGTTTGTCCCGTTTTTTTGGGACTGACTGAACCATTTCGCGGACGCTTCATCGGCTGGGCATGATTCGACAATGCCAATGATTCATTGCCGATGGGGCAGTCGCTTTCGCGGCGTTGCTAAGCGGCGCGACGATTGGCTGCATCGTCCTGTCGAGCCAGGATCGAATTCACAGTTCGCTTAATCGCGCCGCGGTGTTTCTTCACGACCGCTTTGGCGGCTCGCCCCAACGCATCAGCCGCGGGAATGTCGTCGAGGCATCGCCGGACAAATGCTTCGAGTTCGGTTTGGTCGTGTACTCGGACAGCGGCTTCTGCATCAATCAGATCACCAGCAATCTGGCGAAAATTCCGTGTGTTGGGGCCAAATGAGACCGCCGATCCATAGCCGGCTGGTTCAAGCATGTTCTGTCCGCCGCGGTCACCAAAGCTGCCTCCGACGGTGGCAATTTGACCGACGCCCCACCAGTCTCGTAGTTCGCCGATCGTATCGACAAGAATGACCGTATCGTTGTTCCACGACGCGAGACCTGACGATGGGCCACAGCTGCGGCGATGTGCGGCGAGTCCGACGTCTTGAATCAACGTGGCGACTTCGTCGAAACGTTCTTTGTGTCGGGGAACGATGACAAGCCGTAGTTCAGGATGGTTAACGCGAAGCGATTGATAGATGTTGATCGCCATCGCTTCTTCGCCACTTTGAGTGCTTCCGACGATCCAAATTTGATGCCATGGATCGACGCCGGCCCAGTTTGCCAGCTTGGCGACACTGTCGGTATCGCGTGTTGTCGGTGCATTGTCGTACTTTAGCGATCCAGTGACTGACAATCGCTTGGTGGCTGTCCCGCAAGCCGCAAATCGGTCCCGAGTGGTTTCGTCCTGGCATCCGACCCAGGACAGGCGCGCGAAGGTCGGTGCCAAGAATTTTGCGAACTGTTGATACCGCGATGCACTGCGCTCACTTAGCCGGGCATTGATCACCGACACAGTGACGCCGTTTTCGGTGGCGATTCGAATTAGATTGGGCCACAGTTCTAACTCGGCCAGAATCAGTTGCTTGGGCGACAGGTGTTTTAGCGTTCGCCGGGCCGCCCATGTAAAGTCGAGTGGGCAAAAGAAAACTCGATCAGTGCCAAATCGCTGGACCGCCAAATCGTAGCCTGTGTCTGTCGACGTGCTGATGATGACACGCGTTTCGGGATCGAATCGCTCGAGTTCGGCGACAATACTGGGCAGCAGATTGACTTCGCCAACACTGACCGCGTGAATCCACATGCAAGGGCGACCCTGCGTTAGCACCCGAGCTTCAGAAACGGATAGCCCAAAAAGTTTTTGTGGGGCTCCGCGTCGGTACCGTCCGTGCCGGAACATGCGATAGGCAACGACCGGTGAAAGCAACATCAGGGCGATGGCATAAAGGGCATTGGGCCACATGGAAAATCCTTTTTCCGTTTCGCTGTAAATGATGTGTCCCGCTGGGCCAAGCCTTGGGGATGCCGTCGCGAAAGTCGTCAAGACATTTGGCGATTCAATTACTGGTCGAAACTCGTGACGAGTTTCGCTATACCAGGATTCACTTGTCGCCTACTTTCGCATGTGGCAGGCTTTGTACTTCTTCCCGCTACCGCAAGGGCACGGATCATTTCGGCCGACGCGTGGTCCATCGTTTCGGATCGGGTCGGGACGAACTTCCTCGTTGCTTTGGTTGCTGGATTCCGCAGCGGCTTGTGCCGGCGTCGATTGCGATGCGACAGCCATGGCCGAATCGGCATCATCGTGGTGAGCCTGGCCTTCGACATAGGTGCTGCGAATGAACTCTTCGTTCAAGGATTCCATCCGAAAGATCAAATCGGTGACTCGCTCGCCAATCGATTCCCACATCGTTTCAAACAACCGCATGCCTTCGCGCTTGTACTCGACCTTGGGGTCCATTTGGGCATAGCCCTTCAATCCGACACTGCTGCGCAGATGGTCCATCGTCAACAAGTGGTTTTTCCACGTGTCGTCGACAATGTTGAGCAAGACCTGACGTTCCATGCGACGCATTTCTGGATGGAAACGATCATCGACCGCGCCGTCGAGCGTTAGAGCCAACTCTTCGCGGTTCATTCTCGACAAGTCTTCTTTGGCCGAGTGGTGGTTTAGTTCATCATTTAACCACTGGGTCAGTTGGTCCAGTGAATCGTTGCCGCCACCGGCCACCGCTGCGGTCGTTTTCGGATCTGCTTTGCCGAAGACCGCGTCGAGTTTGGTTTTTGCGAGTGCGTGTTGCTCGTCTGCTGCGCCGTGCGTGTTGCGACTGAACTCGATCAATTGTTCTTTCAGTTCGTCGCGAATCAGTCGCACATTGTCGACGTCCAGCGAAGCACCAAACCGCCGCGAAACCCATTGCACCAATCCTTCGCGATCGAGCGAGACTTGGCCGTCTTGTTTTTCCGTGAACTTTGATAGTCCTGTTAAAACCGGATACTCGGCTTCTTTGTGCAGATAGGCAGCTTCGGCGCGTTCGTACAGCGATGCAGCAATTTTGCGTCGGTCTTCGACGTCGCGGAATTCGTCCGGAGTCGTTTCAATGCCGAACTTATGATGCATCCACGCGCTAAGTGTTCGCAGACCAAAGTCCGTATCCAGCATCATTTGGGCTTCCGACAAATCGATCGTGCTGACTCGCTCGTGAGCGATTTTGGTCAATTCGTCGATCATCTCGTCGCGATCCATGTTCTGCAGCGAGTGCTCTTGGTAGTTGGTGCCCAGACGAGTGTTCGCCCAGGTCGCCATCGCCTTCCAGTTCCATTCGTCTTCCATCGATTCGGGAAGGTTTTCTTCCACGATCTCGGCGACTGTCACTTCGGAGGCTCGCTCGGCCATGTCCTTGGCGTACGAGTCGGCCATTTCGAAATCCATATTCACAAAGTCACGCGGTTCCAGCTGGCAATCCAGTTTCGAACCTGCAAACGATGCGAATGAGTCGACGCCGTAGTTGGGTTCCAAGAACGAGTCGACGTACTTGGTGATTTGGCCCCGAACAAGGTCCAGGATCATCTTGCGTGAACTGTGTCCGTCCAACAAGTTTTGGCGATAGCGGTAAACACGTTTGCGTTGCTCGTCCATGACTTCGTCATAGTCCAGCAAGCTCTTGCGAATTTCGTAGTTGCGTTCTTCGACCTTCTTCTGCGCGGCCGCTATTCGGCGCGTCACCATTTGCGACTCGATCGCTTCGCCTTCCTTCATGCCCAGACGTTCCATCATGCTCTTGACGAAATCACCGGCAAAAATCCGCATCAAGTCGTCTTCAAGCGACAAGAAGAATCGGCTGGAACCGGGGTCGCCTTGGCGACCACAACGACCGCGAAGCTGCAAGTCAATTCGGCGTGATTCGTGACGTTCAGTGCCCAGCACGTACAGGCCGCCGATTTCGCGAACGACTTCGCCTTCTTCGCTCATTTTTTCGCGTTGGTCGATTTCTTCGACCAAGGTGTTCCAGACCTCGTCGGGTACTTCCAAACGAGTCGGGTACTCGTGTTGCAGTTGCGCCCAGGCCATGTTTTCGGGGTTACCGCCAAGGATGATGTCAGTACCGCGACCGGCCATGTTGGTCGCGATCGTGACCGCGTTCAATCGACCCGCTTGGGCAACGATGTCAGCTTCTCGGCCGTGCTGTTTTGCATTCAGGACGTCGTGAACAATCCCACGGCGTTCTAACAGTTCGGACAACCGCTCGCTTTTTTCGATACTGACCGTACCGATCAGAACCGGACGGCCTTTTCGTTCGACTGATGTGACTTTCGACTTTGGAATTTTCTCGGCAAGCTTTTCACCCTTCAGGATGATATTGATTTCGTCGTCCGTTTCGCTCTGGATGATTCCCCAGTGTTCGTCATCTTTGGTATTGATGACGTCCCACTTATGAGCGCGTTCGACTTCATCAGCAAGCGCCTTGAACTTGTCTTTTTCGGTCAGATAGATCAGGTCGGGGTGTTCGATCCGTTTCATGTGACGGTGCGTCGGAATCGCGACGACGTCTAAGTTGTAGATCTTCATGAACTCGGTCGACTCAGTCATCGCCGTGCCCGTCATTCCCGACAACTTCTTGTACATCTTGAAGATGTTTTGCAATGAAGCGGTCGCGAACGTCTGCGTTTCTTGCTTGATCGGCACGCCTTCCTTGGCTTCGACGGCTTGGTGCAGCCCGTCGGACCACTGGCGGCCTTCCATCAAGCGCCCGGTGAACTCGTCAACGATCACAATCTGACGATCTTTGACGACGTAGTTCACGTCCAATCGATACAGGTAATGAGCCTTCAGCGAGTTGTCGATCAGGTGCGGCCATTCCATGTTGCCGGCGGTGTAGAAACTTTCAACACCAGCCAAACGTTCGGCTTCGCGTACGCCTTCGTCGGTCAGCGTGACGTTATGTTGCTTTTCGTCGACCGTGAAGTGAGTTTCTTTGACCAGTTTTCTAGCGACTTTGTCGGCTTCTTGGTAACGACCGAGGTCCAAGTCGGCAGGTCCGCTGATGATCAGTGGCGTCCGAGCTTCGTCGATCAGAATGTTGTCGACTTCGTCAATGATTGCGTAGTTCAGCGGGCCTTGGCACTGCTGCACATCGCTCGGGAAACGCTGGTCACCCTTGGCGGCCGGACGCATGTTGTCACGCAGATAGTCGAAGCCGAACTCGTTGTTGGTTCCGTAGGTGATGTCGCATTGGTATGCGGCTTGCTTTTGCGATGTCGACATGCCCGATTGAATGGCATTGATGGTCAAACCCAGGTTCATGAACAGCGGCGCCATCCATTCCATGTCGCGGCGAGCCAAGTAATCGTTGACCGTGATGACGTGAACGCCTTTGCCTTCGAGCGCGTTCAGGTACGTTGGCAGGGTTGCCACCAACGTCTTACCTTCACCGGTGACCATTTCGGCGATGCCGCCAGAGTGCAACACCATGCCACCGATTAGCTGAACATCGTAGTGACGCATGCCCATGAATCGCTTGCCGCCTTCGCGACAAACGGCGAATGCGTCTTCGAGAATGTCATCGAGTGATTCGCCTTCGCGCAGCCGCCCGCGCAGCACGTCAGTCTGGCGACGCAATTCTTCGTCGCTCAGTGCAGCGTATTTCGGCTCCATCGCCGTAATTCGATCGGCTTTCTCGCGAAAGCGAGCAACCGTCCGCGCGTTCGCGGATCCGAAAACGGCCGTGATTCCGCGTTCAACGGAGCTGAAGAGGCCACCAAAGACGACACCCAGGACGTCCCAAATCTGTTCAAAAAATGACATGGTTTTATGAAATTGTATTTAACCGAAAGCTGTCGGCGGCTGCATTTGCCACACCGCAGATGCTTAATAGAAGTTCGTCCCTGATGGGGGCATTGATTGCAGCCCCCGCGAGCGTTGGCTCGCATGATCTCTCGTAAATCGTTCTGTAAGCTAAAGTTACGGGTTTAGGGGAAATGGGTCAACTGTGATTGTTTTTGGCGTCCCTGGCGACTTAGAATCGCCGCCCGGGCTGCCCTCTGACGCGAGTTTTTGAAGCGGTATGGTGTTTCTTTGCAGGCAACTTCGAATTCGGTTCGCCGCTTTCCATGGGAGTCTCTACGATGGAAAGGAAACCTGTTTTCTCGTAATCTCGGCCAGCTTCGCTATGCAATTCCCGTTTTGCCTACCGCATCATCGCGGTTTTCGAGTGATTGTGCCACCGACCGACAATCTGATGGTGGGGCGGAGTCGGAAAACTTCGCTCGTCGCGTCTTCGTTTGGCCCTCAGGTACCTTTTGATTCGCCGAAACGATGGGTTGATTGGCTGTTCGCTGCATTTTTGACTGCGATTTGTGGAATGGCCTCTTTGACACCGGCGGCGGGCCAAGGCCCGGGTAGCGGGATCGGCATTTTGGGAGGATCCCAGCCTTACGGGCAATATCCGGCCCCAACGTATTACCTGGCGCTGGAGGTCTATCGCAGCGGCGACTTGCCCAACGCGGTCGATGCCTTTGACGCGGCTCTGCGAGATACTCGTCGCAACGTCAATGGACGGATGATCGACGCGATCCCCGCTCTGGCGATGTTGGGTGAGTGTTATTGGCATATGGGAAACGTGCCGCTTGCGCGACAGTACGCCGATCAAGCTTTTCAAATCGCGATTCGTTATGAAGGATGGATAAGTCGGGTCGAATGGGAATCGACCGTTCGCGTTGGCGCCCAGCGATCGAGGCCAACTTGGTTGTGGCCCGAAGCAGCATCAGTCAATGTGATTCCGACGAGTGACCGGATCCTGTTTCGATCGGGCAAGCAACTAACCGAAGCCGACTTGGTCCGGGGCGGTGTGGTCGAGGAACTAAACCTGCGGCCGATGGACGTGATCGAAATCATGCGTGGCATCGCGGTCGCGTCTTACCGTCGCCGCGTCATTCTCGGCCCGCTTTCCGAGGACGATCCGATGGCAAGCGGGTTGGTGGACGCCACGAAGTTCCCGGCCGGATTGAATGTCCCGGTCGCCCGATCGTTGATCGGGGCGATGCGAACGGCTGGCTACTACGCGCGGTACAGCGAAACGAAAGTCGTTGAAGAAGCGAATCGTTCGGCGACTGTTGGTGGTGGTGTGCATCCGCTGACTCCGATCTCGCTGCAGTGTCAGGCATCTACGATGGCTGCGTCGGCCAATCCGGCCGACGTGATCCGCATTGCCGCCAATATCGCCAACTCGGCCGCCGCATTGGATCAGCCCGAATGGGTTGGCGAAGCGATGCAGTTAGCAGCCGGATGCGCCGATTCGAATACGGCGGACGGCGTGGCCAAGATGGCAACGGTCGCAGCGGGCGCGCTGAGCCGCCAATCTCGATTGGGTACGCTGCACTGTTTGATTGCCGCCGCAGATGCGGCCGTCACTTCGGGCAATATTGACGGAGCGTCCGGGTTGCTGGGGCAGGCTCAGGCACTTTCCTCGCGTCGAGATGTCGTTCAACCTCGCTTGGAGGCCTACGGTGCCTACGTGTTGGCACGGATTTCTGCAGCCCGTGGAGGCTCATTCGGATCGGGGAATTCGCCCGACCTTGATCAAGCGTTGGCCAGTATCGAAAGCTTCGTCTTGAATCGCCGCGATCGAAAGCAATCGCTCGTTTCGATGCCGCGAATTTATCAATTGGGATTGTTGGGCCAAGCCGTCGGTACCTCCGTGGGCGCAAGTACGGGATCCAAGTGGCTGGAAACATACTGTGACGAACCGACTCTCGATGTTTGGCGACGCGATCCGGTGGATGCAATTGCGGGTGTCATCGTGGATCGTTCGGCTGCGCACGCTGCAAGAATCAACTTGGCTGTTTCGGCTGGCTATCCCGAAGCCGTGCTGCAAGCATGTGACGCGATGTTGGCGGCGCGGTTTATCGATCGTTTGCCGATTGGTGGACGGATCACCCAGGTCCGTACCATTGCGGGAGGCGACGATCAGTTGCTTGCACCGGAGATCGCTGAGGTCCGCAAGGCAGCCGGTCCGTTGATGGCTGAACTTCGAGCCGGGGCAGCGAACCAAGGTGAGCCGAACTTGGCCGAGATCGAAGTTTTGGAAGCAAAAGCAACGTTGCTGGCGTTGGACCGGGTGTCGCTGCCACAGATGGCAATTCCTCGGCTCGAAGAAAAGATGCCCGTTGCGAAACTGCCCGCGCGTTCGGCACTGTTGACGTTCGCCTTTGTCGGCAATCGCTTGTACGCGACGTTGTCAACCGATGGGAAAGTCGTAGCCTGGGACGTGGCGGGCGCGAATCGGTTGTCCGGCGATATCGGCCGGCTTCTCAATGGCATCGGTGTTGGTAAGGCGAGAGGGAATCGATTGCCCGAAGGCGACCAGTGGCGAACCATTGCGGCGGCGATCGCCGCCAGAATCTTCACCGACGAGTCCTACTTTTCCCCCGATCGGTTTGATGAATTGATCATCGTTCCCGACGGTCCGTTGTGGTACTTGCCGTTCGAATTGTTACCGGCAAGTTTGGCCGCTGCCGATCCCGATGCGCCCGAGGATTTGTCGCTGTTGTCGGACAATCTGTCGATTCGTTACGTACCGACGCCTGGCATGGCGTTGACGGCGTCGGCAAAGCCAGCAACCAGTCGCGTGATTGGAATCACCGCCGATCAGTTCTTTGCGCCGCGTGATCTGGAATTGAACGCGTCGATTTTTGACTCGGTGGTTGAGTCGGCCAACGAATCGATTCGGCTACCCGAAGATTTGAATGTGGCGACTGGATTGTTGTCGGACCGAGTCGGGCATTTGGTTGTTGCTGCGGCGAGGCCGGCAAACTTGAAAGTTCCGCTTGCGATGAACTTGGCGTCTTATGATCAAGATTCGATCTACGGAACCATTCATGGATGGCTGCGTTTTCCAACGTCAGTTCCACGCAGCGTGGTTTTGTTCGGGCTAAGGACGTCCGTTGATGTCGGACAGATGGGAACCGGTGATGAGATCTTTTCGACGCTCTGTGGATTGCATGTATCCGGCGTTCGCAGCGTGTTGTTGTCACGTTGGGCGGTTGGCGGCGAATCGTCGGCGATTTTGCTGCGTGAGTTTTTGCAAGAGTTGCCATTCATGGGAATGAATGAATCGTGGGCGCGAGCAAGGGTGTTGTTGCGAAGCCGAGAGCTGGATCCGGCCGCCGAACCGTTGTTGATGAAATCGGAGCACGATCGCGAAGGCATTACCGGGGACCAGCCACTGTTTTGGAGTGGCTACCTGATCTCGTCTCCACCAATTCCGGCAGCAGAAGTAGAAGTGGGGGCTGAGTGACGTTCAAAGTTGTCATTGGGCAAGTTCAGGGAACACACCTTCGTCAAGTTCCATTCGCTTGACGATCGCGCGCAGGCGGATCTGGAAATCGCTCTTGTAGTTGGCGACCTGTTGCTCGGTCAGACCCGTCGCCTCGGCGACTTCTTTATTTGATGTTCCGATGACGAACAGCATTTCGATCGCTTTCAGTTTCGTCCAGCCATCGCCGTCCTTCCAGCGAGATATCTGTTCGGCGATCGCGTCTCGGACGGCGGCCTCTTCGATCGACTTCCGTTCGACACTGCGAGCGATCGAGCTGGCGACTCGTTCGGAACCCGGCGTTTCCATCATTCGTTCGTCACCGTTGCTAGCACGATGGTGCATCTGGATCGACGGACGACGTCCCTCGCGACGCAAGTGGTCCGTCAGCTTATAGGCACAGATCGAAAACAGGTAACTTTCTAGCGGCCGGTTGCCGTCGTAATTCGGCAGGCTGATCAAAAATCCGACAAAGGCTTCTTGGACAATGTCCTCGCTGCTGGCTCGATTTCGAATGCGGCTTTCGGTGAATGCCAACAATCGTCCCTCAAACCGCTCGATTAGCGTTTGCCAGGCGGCCGCATCGCCCTGGCGGATCTGATCGATCAGGAAAATGTCGGCTTCACTTGGGCCGCTCTTTTGGGATTCAGCCATGTTGAGTTTCTACGATTCACACTAGACGTCGGGTTCCGCTAGGATTTGGCGGCGTTTGTCGATTGATTCTAACAGCGTTTGACTTTTTTTGCCCCGACACTCTCCTGCTCTCAAGTGCAAGCCGTGACCGACCCCGAATCACAACACTCTGAATCAAGACACTCTGAATCAGTTCACCGAGGATACGATCTGGAAACTGGCGTCCTGGCCCGAGTTCGTGACTGGGTCGACATCTTTCCATGGATCAGGTTGGGGCGGGTTTTGCGAGTCGCCGGTGCACCATCGTTGTTGTGCGTTACTGCGGTTGCGATGGCAATTGATGCGTTGGGAGCGTGGTTCCTATTCGGTAGCGAACCCCGACATCTTGGCAGTCTCAGTTCGATTAGCGGCTATTTATTTGCTCCCGTCGTTTTAGTAGCTCAGCATCTGTGGACGATTTCGCCGTCAGCTTTGCTCATGCGGCCATCGTACACGAGTACTTGGGTGGCTGTGCTCAGGCTGGCCTGGTCGCTGTTGGTTTGGATTCCCGTTGCCTTGGTCTTGGTTCGCCAAGGAGCATTGTTGGCTGCCGATCGTCCCATGATGGGATTGTCCGTCGTGGTGAGGCACGCCATTTCGCGTACACCGTCGGCGTGGATCGTCGCCATCGTACCCGGCATTTGCGTGTTGATGATCGGCGCGATCGTGTGGGGAATCGGACTGGTTGCAAGATTCTTTGCGGGGGTCAGCGTTGCTGAATTGGGCATGGGTGGACTGGCCGCGATCATTGCCATTCCGGCCGGCATTTTGGCGTTGGGCGCATTCCCCGCGATCCCAATGGCCTGGGCCGCCGTATCGAACGAACCGCAACCTGATCCGTTGGATTCGCTCAGTCGCGGGTATGAATACTTCTATCGCAGGCCGCTGCGGTGGTTGATGTACGTGGCCGTGTCGATCGTGTTATTGGTTGTGGGCGCCTTGATCGCCAAAGGCGTTGGATCAGCGACCGAAGCGATCGTAAGCGTGTCGATGAACATGGCGGGCAGCCCGCCTCAATCGATTGGCATGGCCACGATGCTGTGCCGTCAGTTGCCGGTGGTCGTGTCGATGACGTTGTTTTGGGCGTTGGTCGGTGGGATCTATTTGCTGGTCCGGACGGACGCAGGCGGTCAAGAAGTCGAAGACCTCTGGATACCCTCGCCTGCGGATCCGCCCAGCATGCCAGAACTCAGCATGCCAGAACTCAGCACAAAACCATGATCGCCCTCGTCAAGAACTAAGGCAGATCCATCACGACCAATTGCAGCACTTCGTCTGCCTTGCCGATGATGACGACGGCTTGTTGGTCGGACAGCTTGTCGAGCTGGGTTGTGCCCTCGTAGGCAACGATCGTTTCAAACGATTGGCCAGCCGTTCCGCCGCCAGAAACTTTTTCGGTCAGCCCGGGCGCATTTTGGATGTCGTCGGTGCTGATCTTCATCACGCCTCGAGCCGTATTGGTCATCAACAAGCTGGACTTGCCATCTTTTTCGTAAGTGATCAAGTCGATGGGGCTGTTCCAGTTGCCAAGTTCGGCGACGGTGGTGCCGCGAACCGTCTCTTTGCCGCTGAGGCTATCGACTGAAAATCGAACCAGCGGCGTGCAGGTGAATCCGGCTAGCAATGTTGCTTCGCCATCAATCGTCATGGGCACAAACGTACGAATCGTCGGCTCTTCCACTCGGCCGTGCGCGGCATGGTAGATCTGGACGTTGGTGACGATACTGTTGTCCGAGAACGGGAACGAAAACTCCATCACGTTGGACGGTGACGCATCGGCTGAAACGCCTGACACGATGACTTTGCCATCAAAAAATGCGATGTCCGTGATCGATTCAAGACGCAAGTTCTTTTGACGACGACCTTGGCCGGTCATCTTATCGGCGGGTGGATTGGGAAGCTGCTTCGCGGCGTGGTTGATTTTGTCAAGATTGATGACCTGCAGCGAACCGTCGGCCAGTACTTTGAGCAGATGAAAACGTCCCTTGCCTTCTGCGGACACGATGATCGTTTGCGAGGATGGGTCGACGGCCAAGTCGCCAATCGTGATGTCGTCAGCGGCTGATCGAACAAGGTCGCCGATCGCTTTCCGCAGGTTAGGAATCCTAAGGGTCGAATCGGCCGGTTTTTGGTTGCCGGTTTCGCTTTCCTTAGCTTCGATCGCGATGGCATAAACCGTCGCTGCTTTTGGGTCGCCAACCAACAGCACACCATCATCGGTGAATGTCATTGGGCCGAGTGACTGCAGGTCAACGGTTCCCGGTTTTAAGGATTCGGCGTTGGCGGGTGTCCAAGTCGTCGTGACAGAAAACGCGACGATGGCGGAAAAGAGGTAACGCAACATGTCTGGCTCGCGAAAGAGGGTGGTGGGGGTGCGACCGAATATCGGTGCCACATTTGATCGTATCGTTTTCAAACCCCGCCGGGTGCTTTACGTTTTGCAAATTGACTATTTTCCTCGCCCGAGTATTTCGCCCCGAGAATGATGCTATGAGCAACGAAGCCCGACTGAGCGAACTGAACATCGTATTGCCACCGTCACCAAAGCCCATTGGTCTGTACAAACCACTCGTGATTGCTGGCAATTTGGCCTATCTGTCCGGACACGGACCGCTGAAACCTGACAAAAAGTTGATCACCGGTCGGCTGGGATTGGACATGGACGTCGAAGCTGGTTACGACGCGGCACGGATGACCGGGATGGCGATCTTGGCGACCTTGCAAACACATCTCGGCAGCCTCGACCGAGTCAAGCGACTGGTCAAGTTGCTCGGTCTTGTCCGATGCAGCGATAGTTTTGACCAGCAACCTGCAGTCATCAACGGATGTAGCGAATTGTTTCGCGACGTGTTCGGTGAAGAAAACGGTGTTGCCGCCCGCAGCGCCATGGGCACCAACGCGTTGCCGGCCGGCATGGCAGTAGAAATCGAAGCGATTTTCGAAATCGAAGTCTGATCGATAGCATTTGCCATTAGTGACTGACCATTGGGAAATTGCTGACGGAACATTACTCAATCACAAAACCGGGCAGCACGCATCTGCCTGGTGTCGTCGGATCGCGACGGTTGTATCGATTAGCAAGGCAATCGTAGCCGTGTAGGCACGGCAATGAGTGTAGGGCAAGCGAATCTTGGAAAGATTTTTCGCTTGGGGAAGGTTTATGACCTAGGGTTCCATTACATCAGGAACTTTCCTCCTCATACAGCCTTTCGATCAATGTTGTTTTCACTCACTCCTACACGTCGTCGCCGTCGTTGTGACGCTCGCCGAAGTGGCATTGCGACGATCGAATTCGCAATCGTGTTGCCGGTGTTGCTCACATTGACGATCGGTACCATCGACGTTTGTTCGGTGATGTTCTTGAAAGAGTCGGCAGTGCTTGCTGCTTACGAGGGCGCTCGTCAAGGCGTTGGCCGTGGGCGAACAAATGCCGATGTGACCACACGTGTCCAAGAGTTTTTGGACGAACGAAATGTTCAGTACGACGCCGGCGTTTGCACGTTCAGTTCGCCTGGTTTCGAGTCGGCCGCAACGCTTGAAAACGTCACCGTCACCGTGAATGTGCCAACGGCGGGGAACCTGTTGATTCCCACCGATCGATTCGCGGATCTGATTGTGTCAGCGAGTTGCACGATGCGCAAAGAGTACGAAAACCTTAACAACTAATTGAAACATGCCTCATCCCCTTCACCCCAAACGACGTGCGCGAAGCCATCGCCGGCGAGGTCTATCTCGGCTAGGGGTGTCGTCGGTTGAGTTTGCGATCATCGCCAACATTTTGTTGCTTATCATTTTGACGTGTATGGAATTTGCACGCATGAACATGGTTCGCAACCTCAGCCAAGATGCGGCGTACTATGCGGCTCGTGTTGCGATTGTTCCCGGCGCAACATCGGAAGAAGCCGTCAACGAAGCGAGTCGCATCATGGGATCGCTCTTGAACAATGGCTATGAAGTTAACGTTTCGTCAATCGGTACTGATTCAACATCGGTGACGGTGACGGTAACGGTGGATATGGGTGAAGTTGCATTGTTCGCACCGTTCTTTTTGCCAACGTCAGACCTTTCGTCGACTGTGCGAATGCGAACCGAACGCTATGACGGTTTTTACGAACAGTAGCCATCACTGTCTTCGGACTCTCGATCTGCTTCGAATACTGAATGAATCCAAACACCTTGTCTTGCTCTCTTTTGCCTGGAATCCTGATCATGAATGGCAGCCGCACTCCAATCAATCTTTGTCGCCCGAATCTGTCTTGCGGTCGTGCTCGCCGGGGCGCGGTAATGGGACTGCTTGCCGTACTATTGCCGGTGCTAGCGATCTTGGCGGCGTTTTGCATTAACACGGCGCAGATGCAATTGACTCGTACTGAGTTGATGGTGGCAACGGATGCAGCGGCACGCGCCGGCGGTCGCGCGTTTAGCGAGACTCAAACGGTGTCTGCAGCGAAAACGGCAGCTGCAACAACTGCCGCAATGAACTTGGTAAATGGCGAGCCACTCCAGCTTCGTACCAATGACTCTGCGAATGAAATTGAGTTTGGCGAAACGACTCAGCCTAACGGTGTAAATGGTCGCTACGTGTTTGTGAAAATTCCAACATCGCAGGTTGCAAGCGGCCAAAAGATCGCCAGCGCGCTTCGAGTCATGGGGCGGCGTGACGGAGGCGGGCTGTCAGGCAGTGTGCCGTTGGTCATTCCCGGCGTTTTGAATGCGAGCGTTTTTGAAACAGTGCAAGACGCTGTTGCCATGCAGGTTGACCGTGACATTTCGGTTGTATTGGATCGATCGGGGTCGATGGAAACCGTCGAGTTCGATTGGCCTTACAACAAATCACCTTGGTCGACGGCAGCAAAAGACGCAGGTGTCAGTGCAGGTAAGCTGACGAAGTACTACGGAAACTATTACTACGCTAACGGGGTCGACTCGACGACCTACCAACAATGGGCATGGGAAGATTACTACGGATTAGGCCCTGCACCGATGTCACCTTGGCAAGAATTGGTGATCGCAGTTGACGCGTTCCTAGACGTTCTCGATACGACCAGTCAAGAAGAGCAAGTGTCCGTTGCCAGTTATTCAAGCTCGGCTTCGCTTGACTGTTGGTTGGAAAAGGATTTTCAAACGGTTCGTAATGTTGTTAATGGTTTGAACACCGGCGGCAGTACTGCGATTGGCAAGGGAATGCAGTCGGGGATCCAAGCATTGCTTGCCAGCGATGCTCGGCCATATGCATCGAAGACGATGGTTGTGATGACCGATGGGATTCACAACTCGGGAATTGACCCCGAAACTGTCGCATCAGAATTAATGGGATCGTACAACTTGACTATCCATACGGTCACGTTTGGCGACGGTGCAGATCAGGACAAAATGGAAGACGTCGCCCAGATCGGTGGTGGCAAACACTACCACGCAGCGTCGGGTGCTGAGTTGGTTGCGATCTTTGAAGAGATCGCGAACAACCTGCCGACGATCATTACTGAATAAATATTGACAACATCGAGTTTGAAAAAGACTCAAGGCGTTTTAATGACAACGAATCGACGAACAAAGACAGACACAAAGACGAAGCGAAAGACTGAATCAAAGTCACTACGGTTCTGTAAAGGGCTTTCGATTGCTTTGTCGGCTGCCGTTTTGGTCTGGACATTTTGGTCAGTGCTTGGATCGCCGCAGGTTACACCGGTTGTCGAGAAGCGATTGCCTGTGGACCCGGTTACTCAGGTGACTTATCAACAGTCCGATGCACAGTACATTTTCGATTCTGCGGTACAAACGGACCGTGAATTTATGACCCAATTGACAGTGAAGCGTCAGGCGCAGGCCAGCGTCGTCAAGCCGGGAATCGAGCATTCGCGTCAAGTGTGGTCCGCGAAGAAAAAGCGGGTTCAGCATCAAATCGATTCGTTGGCGAAGGAACCCGAGGGATCTTTGGCGAGGAAATATCACGACGAACTCGTGGCCGCGCAACAAGCGGAGGACGACGGCCCAATTTAGTTGCCGTTGTCCGTGAATCTGACATTCGGTTCGCCGGCCGGGCAGCATCAACTATCATGGCGGCATCGTTTCTTTCGTACTGTCTTTTTTCGAATGCGCCCGAATGTCGATCCCCTCCTCCGACCGCTGCTTATTGGTACCTCACGCCACCCGTTTCCTTCACGGTCGTCGTTGGCTTTTGTCGCTGCGTTTTGCCGCGGTTTTCGGGGTTTCTATGGTCGCAGCGGGGCCGTGGACGCCGAATAGCGGGGCTCAAGAGAGTGACACGGTCAACGATGCTGCCGATTTAATCGGTCGTCAGCTATTGGAACAATCCGGTCGCGGTAACGCTGGATTCGCGGATTCGGTTGCCAGTTTGGCCAGAACGGGACGATGGGCTGGGGTCGATCAATTGCTTGTGACGTTGGCAGACAAGAAATTATCAGCGGCCGACGCGGCGGCAATGGCTGCCAGAATTGGTTCGGATGTTTTCTTCCGCATCAAGCAAAGCGACCAAGTCAGTGACGCAGCGAAGGCGAACTTGGACAAGATTGGCGAAGCCCTTTCGGCTCAAATGGCATCACCCGATCGGATCATCAAGGCGATTGAATTGCTCGACCGTCCGTCGGCGGATCAGCGTCTGCCAGCGGTCCGCACGATCCTGGCGGGTGGTAACGTGGCGATTGCTCAATTGGTTGCGGCTGCGGTTGCCGATCGATCGGCCAGTTCGCATGAACAGATTTTGAGTGTTTTGAATCGCTTTGGGACAGGCGGTCCCGATGCGCTTCGTCAATTAGCACTCTATGGATCGCCGATCGTTCGGCAGCGTTCGATCGAGGCTTTGGCAACGATCGACGCGACTGCTTTTGTTTCCGACTTTGTGACCTCGCTGCATGCACAAGACTCTAGCGAGTCCGAGCGATCGGCTGCGGCGCTCGCGTTGACACCAATAGCACCGTCGATGCCAAGTCTGCGTGACTCCATTGAACTGTTGTCGGACGACCTTGATGACAAAGTCGAGTTGGCTTCGTCGATTGATAACGATGACCAAACGCGAACCATTTGGATGGTGAATGCCGACCGAAATGGCGTAACCGATCAGACGACTCAAGCGATGTTGGCCGCTTACCGCGACGCGGCCGATGCAGCCCTTCGCTTGCGCCGCCTAGGTGTGGATTCAATCGACATCGATGCGGCGACGTTGGCCGCAAGTCTTGCGTACCGAGTAGTGATCGATCCGGATTGGGGTGATCCGAAACAGATTCAACAGGTGCGTACTTTATGGGCGCCGGCGATTCGAGAAAACACGTTGATGCGAGCAATCGAGTTCACGACGTCGTCAAATTTGGCTGGCTCATCGGCGGGCACGTTAACGTCGACGACCAACACGCCGGCACTGATCGGATTGATTCGACTGTTTGCCGATACGACCAGTTCGATCGACGCGGATGCGGCCTTGCGTTCACACGGCAGCAAACCGACTCGTTTGGTCGAGCTTGCGTGGTCACCGGTTCCGCGCGTGCGTTACGAAGCAGCTGAACTCGTTTCGACCATCGCAAACAGCAGCGCTTATCCAGGCAGCAGTCGTGTCAAACAGACGCTGGCCGAGATGGCTCGCTTGAGCGATCAGCCCAAGGCGATTGTGGTGGAAACTCGTTCCGCGGTTTCAAACCGTTTCGAACAACTGATTGCCGAAATGGGGTGGGATTCAGCCGTGGTGGGAAGCGTGTCTGCTCTTGAACGCGAAGTCAGTCAAGGCGGCGACGTGAGGATGATCTTGTCGAAAATTCAATTGTCCGACTTGGCACCGGTCGAGATGGTTGACGTTGTGCGTCGATCTTCGCGCGGCGGCGAAATTCCAATTCTGTTTTATGATGATGACGGCGTCGCCGGGGATGCCGACGGGATTGGGGTCTCGTTGGATCAATCTCGCTGGACGGCACCGATCATGTTGGTGGATCCGCCGGTTTCGACCAGTGGATTTGACGCCATGATCAGTCAGGTTGAGAGTCGTCGGCGGTTGCCGGCGATGTCGGTGCTGGATCGGCAGCGGTATCGTCGCAGCGCCAAGGAACTTATGGCTAGTGGCGATTCCCACCGCTGATAACGGGCGATCGATCGGGCAGTCGCCGGACTATTGGGGGGGCCCTGCTGCGTTGCCTACCAAAAAGAATGGGTTGGCGTTACGCTCTTGTCTCTCGGGAGGCCGGACCCGCAAAGCGAGTGATCGTTTTGGGGACCCGAGAGGTACGGATACGCGATAATTCTGAGTTCTTCCCCTGCGACCTTCATGGCGATACTTGGCATCACTTCAAGCGGCTCCTCGTCCCATGGTTCGGGCGGGCCTCCGATTTCCGGCATCATCGGCAATTCGCCGGCGATGCAGGATGTGTATCGAGTCACTCGGCGTGTCGCGGCTAGCAATGCGTCGGTACTGATCTTGGGTGAAACCGGGGTCGGGAAAGAGCTGGTTGCCAGCGCCATTCACCGCTTATCCCGCCGCAGCGGCGGCCCCTTTGTGCGAGTCAACTGTGGTGCGCTGAGTGAGAGTTTGCTCGAAAGCGAACTGTTTGGCCATGTTCGCGGCGCCTTCACCGGAGCCGTTGCCAATCGGACGGGACGATTCGAAGCCGGTCACGGAGGCACGGTGTTCTTGGATGAAATCAACAGCACCTCGCTGACCCTGCAAGTGAAACTGTTGCGAGTGCTGCAGGAAAAGGAATTCGAGCGAGTTGGCGATACCAATACACTTCGCACCGATGCGCGGATCGTTGCGGCCAGCAACCGGGACCTGATGAAAGAGGTGCGGGCCGAACGATTTCGTGAAGACTTGTATTGGCGTTTGAATGTCGTGCCGATCGAGATTCCGCCACTGCGCCGCCGCCGCGATGATATCCCGGCATTGGTCTCGTTTTTTCTAGAGCATTATAACGAAGTCAACGATCGTTATGTCGTGCACATGGGGCCTGGGGTGATCGAAGCGATGCAAGATTATCATTGGCCAGGGAACGTTCGTGAGTTGCAAAACTACATCGAGCGAGCGGTCGTGATGGCTGAAACCGACGAGTTGACGGTTGACGTGTTACCGGCTTGCGTGACTGGCAAGGAAGAGCCGTCGGACGATGTTCCGCCCGCTGGCGACTTTGAATCGATGGCAAAAGGCTTGGTGATGCAGGGAATCAGCGAGGCCGGATCGATGGCCGAGAACGTTCACTCCACGATCGTCGAGCAAATCGAACGCGAGGTCATCGCACAGGTCTTGATCGCCTGTGGCGGCGTCCAGACGAAGGCCGCGTCACGTCTAGGAATCAACCGCAACACGCTGCACAAAAAGATCAAAGACTATGGTCTTGGCGGTGACGAATAGACACAAAGAACATGAGACCGCGACCGTTTGCGGCGTCGCCAGATTCTGTGTTAGCGGCTGATGTTTTGGGGCGGTTCGAAGGCGGTTTCGTTCGGCCGAACCAGCAACGTGGACTGTCCAATCGCGATCCCTAGCATCGTGAAGAATAGGATCGATTCAGGGCGGATTGGACCCAAGAACGAGTCGCCGAGTTGCGACCAACCGGCGAACCAGACCGTGATCGTGATTACCATCACCGCGATTTGCCGCTGGAACAGATTGCCATGTCTGAGCGACATCGAAACGCCGAACGCTTGAATCAGTGCAAACGCAAACATCAAGAAGCCGATCGCGCCGGTCGACGCCAGGATCTGTAACGCCAAGTTATGGGCGGTATAATTGTGCGTTTCATTCCAAACGTGCAGCTTTCCCGTTTCGCTTGTCACAAAATAGCCGTGACCGATAAGCATCGATTTTTTGTATTCGGCCCACACTGCTTCCCACAATTCGCCGCGCCCGGATCCCGCTTTGATTTGTTCGCTCGACTGACCGCGTGAAACAAATTGAGTGCCCGCATCGGCCGTCGATGATACAAGTTCAAAACCAGGATCAAAAAGTAACAGAGCAAACGCCAGCACTGCGCCAGTGAAAATCGCGATCGCCCGTTGTCGATTGCTGCTGTACCAGAACAGGATCGCACCGATCGTGACCACTCCCATCGCCAATGCCGTACGACTATTCGACAGTACAAGAACCGCGCCGTGGATGATCAAGCTGGGGGCGATCAGTTTTCTGGCCCACATGAAACCGCCAACCCAGTGGCAAAGGACGGGCAGCAACAGACCTAGCGACGCGGTAGCACCGGCGGCGGTCGGGTGAATCAGTCCATCGCCGCCGCTATGAATTCGCCCGCGATCGAGTCCAGACATCTCGGGATTGATCAGGTACGCGATCAAAACCACTGCACTGGAAACCAAGAACATCCAATTGAGATGTTGCAGCAACTGCTTTGCACGATCCCCGTTGACGCTAAGGAACGCGACGATCGAGGCGAACAACAGCATTGCCACCAAGCCGCCTGATTGGGCAATGGTCACTGATTTCAAGGGCGACCACAGAACACTCGTCAGCGTCCATCCCAAAAACAGATAGAAAGGAGCAAGTGGGTTAAGGACTCGTTTCAATGTTCGGCTGGACCACACGCTGGCGATCGCTGCGACACCGCCGCCGCAGGCAACCGCTAGCACGACCAGCTTTGCTAGGTCGAGTGGTTGCCATGACTGGGTATAAGTCGTCGATGGCATCGTGTAGACCATGATCGAAAGCGACCACAGCGAAAGCTTTGCGAACGTATCAAGCCAGCGAACCTTCCGAGGCTCGATGCTTGTCGTCGGTTCGCTTGCAGGGTTTATCAAAACCGGCGATGAGTGAAGGGTCGACATCGCGATGAATCAGTTTTTGTTAGCCGTCGCGACTTCACTTATCCCAACGGGCTTCGCCGACATGCTGTGGCTCGACTTGGAAATGTCGGTTTCATAGTGCGGCGAACCGATGGATGATTCCTTTTCGCTCGCCTCACCTCGTTGCTCGAATTTCCAGTCGCGGTGGTTGGCTCGAGTGGCTGCTATTTCGCGTTGCCTTGATCCACGGATCTCTAGCAGTACAGGCAAGCTTATCGCTGCGGCACATGCGGCCAAGAATCCGGCGACCGCACATAGTCCTTTGTTGGGAGTGACAGGGCGTTCTTCCAGTGACGCCGACTGGACGACGTTGACACTGGTGAATTGTTGATCAGCAAGGACTTCGTCGAGTCGAGCTTGTTCTAGCTTTTCGCTGTGACGAGCGTACCGGTCTTCCAGCAGGGTTACTTCGTTTGAAGCAGTCGCGATGCTTTGTTCGTTCCGGTTAAGTTCAGCGAGTTCGGCTTCGATGGCTGTTTTTTTCAGGAGCAGCGATTTCTGTTTTTCGGTGGCGCCGGATAGCGTCGCTTCATCAAGCATTCGGTACTCGACCAATTGTTGATAGGCCGGATTGACCGAGCGGGTGACTTCGACTCGCTCGTTGTCTTGTTCGTTGACGATTTTTGCGGCTTCTTCAAGTTGACGTTCGATTGCGACAAGTTTGGGGTGTCCGGCGTTGTACTTGCTAAGCAGGTCTTTCTGTTGGACTTCTAAGTCGAACAATTGATTTCGCATCATTGCGCGGCCTTCGTCGGCGATGCCAGTGACCTCTTCAGTGATGGTTTCATCAAACCCGGTTAGCATCTTGTCGTAGGACTTTAAACGCGAACCCAGCGAAGCGATCTCGGAATCGGTTTCAATCAAGCTGTCTCGCACCTTGGACAGTTGAGCTTCGATCAGTTTTTGCTGTCCGTCGATCGTGACCAAATTCGATTTGTTCTTGATCTGATACAAATCGGCTCGTGCTTGGCTTAGCTGATCGCGAAGGGCGACGCCCTGTTCAGTAAAAAATGCGAACGTGCCGGGGGTGCGATTGACCTTAGAGTGTTGTTCGAGGTAGCTGTCGACCCAAGCGGCGACAACGGCTTGAGCGACGTCGGGCGACTTCGTTTTGTAGCCAATCGACACGACGCTTGATTCACTGGCGGCATAGATCCCGATGCCTTTGGCCAATGATGTCAACGCAACTTCGCGAGGCGTCACCGGGTCGATCGATGAAACTTTGCCTTTTGCTTTGGCGATGTTCTCGGCCAGCCATTTCGGAATGATCGACTCGCCTGCTTCACCTGAACCGTCGTCTTCGGCTTGTTTCGTACCTTTGATGACCACGTCCACGCCGATTTGGTCGATGACGCGTTCAAGGATCTCGCGACTATGCATGACGCCGATCGCAGACTGGATTTCGTTCTCACGCGTTTGTTGCAAGCTTATCGTTTCGCCTACGGAGTTTGCCGTCGGGTCCAAGCTGACGCTTTCACGGCCGATCCTTAGCAGCAACTTGGCTTCGGAATGGTAAGCGCGAGGTGCAAACAGAATCACCATGACCGTGACAGACATCACGGAAACAAAAATAAGAAAAGCCAGGAGCCAATGTCGCTTGATTGCGTAGGTCCATTGTTCGAGAGAGTTCGGCATTGGATCGGGCGGTTTTGAAGAGAGGAGGACGCATGTTTTGTCGCAAATGGGCGACACACACAACTCACTTTAACCGCCCGATAAATAGATAAAACCTACCAATTCGGCATTCCCAGCCATTCCTGCCACCAGTGGGGGCCCTGTAAACCGGATGATCCGTATAACCTGAACTCGGACGATTGTTGCATGGCGTCTGTTGCATGGCGTCGCATTAGGAGAGAGAAGTCATGGTCCTGCCGTCGCGAACGTCCTCGATCCATTTGCTGCATCGCCACCCAGGCCGAAATACTTGCCTTCGCAGCCTGAAGACCAGAGTGACATGAGATATTAAATTCGGTCATGCAACAAAAAGCCGATGATCGCGCCAGCCAGCAGGCTGATGGGAATCGCGATCGCAAGTGAAATCGCGATCGGCATGATGTGGCTCCGTCGCCGAACTGGCGTCGATTCCAATTCGAACCCTAGCGGCAAGGATCCTCCGGACGTTTGCGAATGAACCGCGGAGTCCAATTCCCCGATCGACACCGCGCTGCCGGACAGTTGTGGTGTCTCGGGAAGTTCGCGGATTTGAGATGGTTCGTGAGGCGGTGGTGGTGGCGTCCACTGTCGATGGTCGTCGCTTGATGCCAGAGAACCGTGGTTGATCGCTGATGCGGCGCTAGCCCACGGTTCCAATCGTTCGGCTACTTCAGCAGCCGATGGAATGCGGCGGGCTGGATCTTTTTCCATCATGTCGGCGATCGTGTCGACAAAGTCTTCTGATAGATCCGGCGTCAAGTTTCGAGGGTGCCAAGGAGTCTCTTCACAGTGACGGCGGCATTTTGATCGCGAGTCGCCGCCCGGAAATGGGACCTTGCCTGTGACCGTGTAGTACAGCGTGCAGCCGAGAGCGTAGATATCCGAAAGCGGGCCGACCGACATTGGGTCGCGAATCTGCTCGGGTGACAAGTAATCGGCGGTGCCGACAATCTTTCCGGCTCGCGGATCGTCCTGCAGTCCCATGCTCCAAGCCGCCAAACCGATGTCCGACAATTTGGCGTGACCGTCGGGCGTGACCAAGATGTTGCCCGGCTTGATGTCGCGGTGAATCAGCCCCAGGTCATGGGCATATTGCAGTCCCATCGCCACCTGCGAAATGATCAGCGCCGCTTCGCCCATCGATAGCGGACCCTGGCTGCGGACCAACCGTCGCAAATCCGTGCCCGGCACGTACTCGGTCACCAGGTAATGGACTTTGCCATCTTGGCCGGCGTCGAAGGCCCGGACCACATAGGGGCTGTCGAGTCCGGCTTGAACGCGAATTTCTCGGCGGAAACTGTCTCGCGATTCGTGAGTTGATTTTTCACGGGGCAGCACCTTCACGGCGCACTCTCGGCCCATCACTTGATGGACCGCTTTGAACACTCGTCCCATGCCGCCCTGGCCGATAAAGTCGGTGATCAAGTACGGCCCAAGGGTCAGTTTGGTGCGTCCATCGCGAAGTTGGTTGGCCTGATACTGAGTCACGATGCCGCTGCGGACCAGGGCTTCGGCGACAGCCTCGGGTTCGCGAGTGCCGGCAATTTCGACGGCGCGAGCGAACTTCGAAACGCTGACCAATCCGCTGCGAATGGCGGCTTCTTCGAAAGTCGGTGGTGTGGGCGCGGCGTCGATAGCGGTCGTCACTTTTTAGCTATGAATCAAATACGACTAAAAGGTCGGCAAACGCATGCGAGGCAAGTGAAAGCGTGACCTGGTCTTCCTTGCTTTTTAACCGATTGGCGGCATCCTCGCTTGGCTCGTCAAGGTTGCGAAAATCGCTTTCATTTTCGCTGCCGGCCAAGCATGCAAATCGCACGTCACGGAAGAATCGCAAGGTCGCCTTGCAAGCCTTGGGGCGAGTCTGGATCACTCGCATCATCGCGGCAAGTTTGCCGTCGGATCGGCGAAAGACTTCCATCGAACTGATCGATAAGTCTTTCGGCGCACTGTGAACCATCCAGCCAATATCGGGCGTGTTTTCCGAGGCATCAACTTGCACTTCGACAGGTCCAGCGATCATCGACTTGGCGATTGTGATTGGATTAGAAACATCGAATCCATAATGAATTGTGAATGCGGCTTGCGTTTCCCCTTTAACGCTTAGAAGCGTGTCAAAGAAGCGTTCGCCGATTTTGCGGTGAAACGCTAGGCCTGCCGATCCGATCGTGGTTTGCCGATCCACTTCGTCGATCAATAAGCCCAGTGGCGACACCAGACGCCGTCCGCCGCCGCGGTGCACTTTGTCACGCAGCAAGACGCGACAGGTCGATGCATCGGAGGCCACTGCAACTCGGGCGGCAAGGTAGCTCGTCCAAGGATCATCGGCGAATTCGGCTTGGGGCTTGACGTCACCGCTGACCACGATGACTCGACTGCCACGCAGCAATGTGTAAGTGATCGTGAACGTTGCCAGAACTTTGTCTTCGTCGTCCGTGATTCGTCCGGTGGCTTCGATCACTCCCTTTGCGAGTGTCGACTCGGTGACGCGCAGCTTTTCACACTTCATCTGCGTTTCGGATTTTTCTGCTTGCCCGGCAAGTCCAACCGCAATTAGCCGCATCGAGAAACGGTTGCCTCGCGTGGCGCCGCTATAGACGCCGGAAATGCCACCTGATTCGGGGTGGATCGTGGCTTCCAAGAATTCGTTTTGCAGCCGTCCGCCTTGGCCCGATGAAGTCATTGCAATCGACGTTGGGCTGCCCAGCCATTTGTTGCGCAGCCAAGTTCTCGCAGACGACATGCCGCTGCGGTCGCCTTTTCCGGTTCCGCTACGCAGGGTGACAAAGCCGCAGGCTGGGATGTCCACCGTTGATCCGGTGCCGCCCGCAACGGACGAACTGGCGTAGACATGTTTGCCGCGTTTGGGAGTGAATGGCAACACGACGTCATCGCGAACGCCAATCGAATGTGGGTTCACCAGCAGTCGTGATTTGCCTTGGTTGCTCGCCATCGCGCCGATCGCTTCGGCGAACTGTTGAGGCGAGTTGATTAGGGATACTCCGTCCGGTTTGCCGGTTGCCAAGGCCGTCATCCCAGCCAGCATGGAATCGCGTTCGGCAAGGATGCCGTCGCGAAACGCAGATGCGATGCTAGAGAGCGGATTGGCCGTTTTTGATTCAACTTGATCGGTGAGCAATTGGGCCGAGTCGGGCGAGGCTGCCGAAGCGCCGCCGTGGTGATAGGGATGTTCGCCGTCGGTAAAGTACCGGTCGATCCGCCAGAAACGTCCGAGCGCTACGCACCATGATCCGACTCGCCGCAAGTCGTGGAAACTGTCGCATCCCTGTTCCGGCCAATGGGCCAACAGTGCCGTCGCGACTTCGCCGCTGTCGATCGCTTCACCGAGCTTGGCGCCGATTGCCAGAAACGCAGCATCGCTGTTCGCATCGATCGGTTTGGCCGTCAGAGCTTCAATCTCGGCTCCGCCTGACTGCAGGATCACTTTGGCTTCGTCTCCGAATCCGCTACCGCCGGCGAAATCGATCGGAATCATGCCTCGGTATCCCAATCCGATGATCGTCTTGGTCATATCCGACGGCGTTGCTCCTTGTATTCGTCCGTACACTGCCGGCGGTGCGCCGATGTGATTCGTCACATCGCGGTGGGCGTCCTGAAACGCCGACTGGGCCTGGACCAACGTCATCGCATCGAGTTGTTGGTTCGGATCCGGGCCGCCACCGGCCCAGCCAATCGATCCGTTTTTAAGGCGGTCGATGAAGTCTTTTGCAGCTGAGTTTTGGGCGGTTGGCTGGGAACTGGATTGGGCCAGCTCGGTCAGGCTGGATGCGGCGCCCGAGTCGATCAGCACGCTGGTCGGCGTCGCCAGTCGAGGCGAGTCTTTGCGGACTTGGTCGCTGAACCGATGGGGGGCTTCCGACCAGGATTTGACTAGTTTTTCGACCGTTGAGGCCGTCGAAAGCGTCAAGTCGATCAGGTGAGGGTCGGACGTGAAGTAGTGATCGCGTTCCTCGGCCAGCGAATCAAAGACTTCGTGAAGCGAGGCAATGGCTGCGGACGCATCGCCGGCCAAAAACGCTTTTGCGGCCGTCACGATCCGTGTTTGCAGGAAAATCTCGTCTAAATTGCTGGTGTAGCGCAGCCGGCGAGTCATCACCTGGATCTGCAGCGCCGCGTACCCCGCCGCATAGAAGTCTGCGACGCCGACGCGTCGCACCAGATCCGCCGAACCGTCCGAATCGCTCGTGTTTTCCAGTGATTCGGTCAATTCATTGCACGGTGCAATGCCCATCGCGGCGATCATTTCGTCGCGTGATTTCCCGGTGATCCACTGGCAATCAGGGTTGTTTTGAGCGCGAGCCTCGTAGCCATCCGGCAGTTTCACCAGGCTGGGCTGGGGCGCGACCATGATTCGCTTGCCCGCCGGTTCGGGTGGCGCATCGGCGCGATACCAGGCCGGCGTTTGCTCGGTTTGGGCCAGCAAACGTGGATGCCAAAGCGCTGTCCAAGCGCCTAGCAGGCTGCGCGCGTCGTCATCCGACAACTTGGCGGGGAAGTCTTCCAGCGTCGAAGCCGGGATCAGAATGCAACACTCGTCAAAGACTGGCATATCGGAGTAAAAAGTTTGACTTGGGGTTCAATGAATCAATAGAATGGGGTTAGCGCCGTTCACAGCACCGTCATCTTCATCGCTGCTGAGCGGCAACTTTGCATAGCAACTTATCGCACTTATCCAAAATCATTCCGTCGATTCGTTACAGTCGGCCGTTCAGTCGGCGAGTTTCGGTCAGCAATTTGATCTTCGCGTACTTTTGGCCGCAATTCGCATTAAACTGGCGAACTGTCTGCGGATTGTACCGATCGACGCGCTGCTTGAACCGGCCCAGCGACTAGCCTAGTCGGTTTCCGGGCAGAAATGACTGTTCGACACGATTAGCGACTCTGCGACAAAACCTGACCCCACCCGTTTTCCAACACACCAAGCAACCATCATGGCAAGAAGCAGTTCCGGCGTTTGGGGCATTGAGATCGGGCAAACGGCGCTCAAAGCGCTGCGTTGTTCGTTGGTCGATGGCGAGCCGGTTGCCGACGCATTCGATTTCATCGAGTACCCCAAGATCCTCAGCCAACCCGAAGCGGTGGCCGAGGAGTTAATCGCCGATGCGCTAGAGCAGTTGTTAGAGCGAAACGATGCGATCACCGAGAAGGTCTGCATCAGCGTGCCTGGCCAAAGCGGGCTGGCAAAGTTTTTCAAGCCACCACCGGTCGAAGTCAAAAAGATCGCCGACATCGTTCGCTACGAAGCTCGCCAGCAGATTCCGTTTGACTTGGCCGACGTCGTTTGGGACTTCCAAATGATGCCCGGCAGCATGGTCGAGGAAGGCTATGCGCTCGAAAGCGAAGTCGGTTTGTTTGCAATGAAACGCGAACAAGCTTACCGCCAAATGACGCCTTTTGATGAAGCCAACATCGAAGTCGATCAGGTCCAGCTTGCTCCGTTGGCGCTCTACAATATGTTGGCGTTCGACCGCATGCATGAACGGGTCGACGCAGGGGTGTTCGATTCGGACGATCCACCACCATCGACGGTGCTGCTGTCGATCGGCACCGATTCCAGCGATTTGATCGTCACCAACGGTTTTCGAATTTGGCAGCGCAGCATGCCAATTGGCGGTAATCACTTTACCCGCCAATTGACCAAAGACTTGAAGATGACTTTCGCCAAGGCGGAACATCTGAAGCGGAATGCTCGCGAAGCAGTCGATCCGAAATTGATTTTCCAAACGATGCGTCCGGTCTTCAATGACTTGGTCACCGAGGTGCAACGTTCGATCGGTTTCTTCCGCAGTATCGACAAGAAGGCGGACATCAAAGAGCTGATCGTTACTGGCAATACGGTCAAGATGCCAGGTTTGGCAGCTTACCTTGGTAAAAACTTGGGCTTCGACGTTCACGTGCTCGATCGATTCAATCGACTCGGCGGCGATGACGTTCTTTCGATCCCTACATTCCGCGACAATATCCCGACGTTTGCGGTTTGTTATGGGCTTTGTTTGCAAGGGCTAGGCGTTTCGCAAATCCATGCGTCGCTGGTGCCTCGCGAGATACTGACCCAGCGAATGATCCGGGCCAAAAAACCATGGACGCTGGCCGGTTTGGCAGCGTTGATGGTCGGCATGTCGGCGCACTACGTATTGACGGAAAAGTCGTGGGCGACCACTCACGATGACTTGTGGAAAGCTCCGCAAGCCGAAGTGACACGGATGAAAACCTATTCCGACGAACACCTCAGTGACGACGCCAACCTGAACAGCAAGCTGACGTATTTGAATGACATCGGCAAAGAAGTTTCCGGCAACAGCGAAGCTCGTTTGAAGTGGCTGGAAATCATCAAGGTCGTCAACGATGCAATTCCTCGCCCCGACTTTCCTGATGGAAAAGTTTTGGGGCCCAAGGAATTGCCATACTTGGATCGCAAGGACTTTCACGTCCAGCAATTCGAAACCAAGTACTACGAAGATCTGTCGTTGTGGTACACCGAAAAAGTGGCTCGTCGATACCGCGACGAATACCGCAGTTGGGCTCGTATCACGGGGAATCCAGTTCCAGAGGACTTGAACGAAGATTTGGGGCCCACTGGGCCGGGTTGGGTGATCCAACTGAACTGTTACCACTATTACAACAGTCCCGATCGCATCGGTTTCGAAGGCAGTAACCACGTCCGTAATTTGATGACGACGTCGTTCATGAAAAGCAGCGTTGAACTGCCCATCGGCACCGACGCCAACGGTAAGCGGATCATGGAAACATTTACCTTGCCGGAAATGGGTCTGACGTATCCCCTGCTGTTGGATGACAACAAGGATAAGCTCGTCTCGATTGCGAACCCCGACTATGACGCCGATGCCATCATGGCCGAGCAGATGAAGCTGGTTGCCAGTGGTGCAGCACCATCGCCCGATGCGGCGGTTGAAGCGCCGATGTTGCAGGTTCGAAAGCTAGAATTTATCTACCAAATCGTTTGGCAAGAAAAAATCTTGTCCGAGCGATTGGAAGCCAAGGAAGCGGCTCGGCTGCTAGCCGAAGAAGAAGCCGCTGCGACGGCCGCCGCAGAAGAGTCTGCGGTCGTCGAAGAATGATGGATTTGCCGAGTGAACCACTCGGCGAGTCAATGAAAATTTGTGGCGAGAATTAACGCTCGCTTTAATCAGCCACCTTGGCACGGCGGTTTGGCCCCCGTGTCGAACAAACAGTGTCGAAAAACCACTGTCGAAAAACCACTGTCGAAAAAATACCAGACCACAAACACCCGGCTTTATCCCGCATTGATCGATTTGAACGATCGTGTTGGTTCTAAGTGACTTCCACCACCGCTTGCTTCTCTTATCGGATCGGCCTTCGCCATGGACAAAATCAAAGAACAACTTGCCGTTGCCATGAAGTATGGCTTTTGGATTGGGTCGGCAGTGGTGTTTATCGGATCGCTTGCCGTTTGGTTCATGACGACATCTAAGTTGGCAGATGAGAACGCAAGCCAAACGTCAAAGATCAATCAGGCAATTTCGACGGTCAGCTCGGTCGAAGGCGAACTGTCGCGGCATCCCAATGCAATCTCGCACGAGAAAATGGAAACGCTGATTGAAAAACGCCAGCAGGAAGTGCTTGAGTCGTGGAAGACTCTTTACGATCGCCAGCGAGATATTTTGACTTGGCCCGAAGAAGAACTGACCAAAAACTTTGTCGACGAATTTCGCGACATGATACCGATCGAAGTGTTTGTCGAGTTCCCAACGCTTGAAGGTGATGAAAAAGAAATCACGTTGTTGGCGACCTATCAGCGTTACATCAAGAAGTCCTTGCCCGGCATCGCCGAAATTGCAAAAGCTGAGTGGACAGCCGAATTCGAGGCTACCGCTAACGCTGGTATGGAAATGGGGATGGATATGGGCATGGGCATGGGCATGGGCATGGGCATGGGGATGGATATGGGCATGGGCATGGGCAACATGGGAGCCGTTGGCATCACGGGGGCCGTCGAAGGTCCGCTTGTGAAATGGCCTCAAGCTAGCCAAAGCAGTTTGCTGTCGGACTTGTTTCCATGGCGTGGGTCGCTTCCATCGACGCTTGAGGTCTACTACTCGCAAGAGAACCTTTGGGTTTTGAAGCAGTTGTTGCAGATCATTGCCAACGTAAACGGCGACGCAACTCAGCCCTACCAAGCCAAGATCCATGAGATTTCGAAGATCGCTATTGGACGTTCGGTCAAAGCCGGCGCCGGGACGATTTCCAAGCCTGGTGCGAACGCAGGCATGGGCATGGGGATGGGCATGGGCATGGGCATGGATGACATGGGCATGGAAGACATGGACATGATGGGCATGGAAATGGGCATGGAAATGGGTATGGGCATGGGCATGGAAATGGAGGGTGATGGCATCGACCCCGCCGAGAATCGGTATGTCGATGTCGCTGGCGAAAAAATCGATGCGGCGTCACTGCGATCGGCTTTGACTACGGATCGCCCCGATAATGTGGCCCTCGCCGTTGCCAAGCGAGTTCCTGTGATGATGTCTTTGAAGATGGATCAACGGGCCGTACCCGAGTTGCTCGCGGTCTGCGGCAGCGTTCCTTTGATGGTCCACGTCAACCAAGTTCGAATCTTGCCTGCAAGCGCTTCCGCAATGGGCGGTAGCGGTGGAATGGAAGACATGGGAATGGGGGGCATGGATTCAGGGATGGGCGGCATGGACATGGGGATGGGAATGGGCGGCATGGACATGGGGATGGGAATGGGCGGCATGGCAGGCGGGGCGCCAACCGCTCCTGCGTCTGAATTTCCTTTGGACATGAATGTTGAAATCTATGGTCTGATTTTTATCTACAATCCGCCTGACCCCGCGAAGTTGGCTCTCGATCAAGTCAACAAGGACAACGTCGACGAACTGATCGATGCCGCGACCGGAGTTACCTCGGGTGCAGACGCCAATGGCGAATTGCCCGTTCCTCAGGCAGATGCCGCGGACGGCCAGCCTGCCGCGGCCGACGGAGCGGATCCGGCAGAGCCCGCCGTGCCGGCCGCCGATACTCCTGAAACGTCGCCCGCCGCACCGTCGCCCGCTGCTCCTGTACCAACCGATTCGGTTCCTGTTGCGGTCCCGCCGGCTGACGCCAGCCCGTAACGCAGAAATACTTTGAGAGTCACCGGAGTGGTTGCCCTAGCAACGACTTTGGTCACGACCAGGTCGACAACCGGCCAAGTCGCCAAGAAACGCAACGTCCATCCTTTTCACGCAGGTAGTCGCTATGGATACCGACAAGATCAAGCAGTTCTTCATTTTGCACTTCGAGAAATTGATTCTCGGATTGGTCGTGCTCGTGTCTATGTTTCTTGTTTACAGCGGGCTTCAGTTGCCTGACTTTTTGCAATCGCAGCAACCCGACAAGCTGACCTCGAAGGCATCGCAGGTCAAATTGGCGATCGATGACGATCACAGCGAAGCGTTCATCGAAGAGCGCATTCCGACCTACGACATCATCGCCGCGACTGAGCGTCTTTATACGCCTGTCGATGACAGCCCCTATAAGTTGCGTCATCCATGGGAGGCTCAGAACGAGCAGTCGGTGGTTCGTCGCCAAGATCCCGCTCTGCCAGCACCGCTCGATTTGCGTACGCACGGTGTTGCGACGTCAATCGCCATCAAAGGATCCAAAATCGATCCATTGGATTACCCACTGGCTTCGTTGGAGCCAGCCGATGCTGTCGAGAAAGTCGAGGCTCCCGCGCCGCGTCGGCCGCGTCGGTCGCGTCGAGGCATGGGGATGGACGAAATGGGGATGGGCATGGACGGGATGGACATGGGCATGGACATGATGGGCATGGACATGATGGGCATGGATATGGGCATGATGGGGATGGACATGGACATGGGCATGGAAGGCGCTACCGGGCCAATTCGTAAATTGAAACCCGAGTTTGACTTTGGTCTCCGCCCCATTGCGGGTGAGGACAAGCGAAATCCTAAGCCTTCGGTTGGTTGGTTCATCGCGGGCACGGCTTTGTTGCCGCACCGCGAAATCTACGAAGCCTACGAAATGGCTTTGAAGGATGCCGATGCCTACGATCCTCGCCGTGACACTCCGCTGTACTTCAATTTCGAAGTTGAACGTGCTGACGTCACTGATAAGCCGATCGAACAATTGGTCGATGCAGACTGGACGCGAGTCTGGCACTTGAAACGTTACGCAGAACTAGCTGATGGTTTCTGGGCTGGCTACTCGCCGGAAATCGTCAACCAAGACTACCGCGAAGATCAATTGACCGTGTGGATTCCACCTGTGCTGTTGGACGACTATCGTCCATGGTCCATCCATCCTCGCATTCCGATGCTGTCACAAGCGGAAATCACAAAGCAAGAGCTGATTGAGCAAGAGGCAATTGAAGACGCAAAGAATCCCGACTTCGAATTCGACAAGGACGACAACATCGAATTGTCCCTTCCCGGCACAACCGGAGGCGGTGGGATGGATTACGGTGGGATGGATATGGGATATGGGATGGATGGAATGGACATGATGGCCGGCGGCGGCATGATGATGATGGGCCGTGGTAAAGTTGAAATCGATCCCGTCGAACACAAGCTAATGCGTTTCTATGACTTTGCTGGCAACAGCATTTTTAAGAACGCGCCTGTTTATGGTCGCACGTACGTTTACCGAATGCGGTACGCCGTCATTGACCCGAACTTCCCGGCTAGCCAGCTAATGCAGCCGAAGACGAGTTCGCTGGCACCCGAAGTCGCTCGCCGAGTCATGGATAAGATGAACGATGCGGTCAAGCAAAAGAAACGCGACTTCCAACGTTGGAGCGAATGGAGTGCACCCTCAGAGCCCGCATCGTTGCCAACCCTGGAAAGCTACGTCGCCGGCGCAGTCGAACCGGGTGCTGCATCAACCTGGGCCGTCGCTGGTCGCCCGGTTCAATATCAACGGGATGAGTCGAAGGCCAAGGTTGTGGCAACGCAGCTGATTCCTAAATACGGTGTCAAGGTTCCGATGGAAATCGAAGTCTTCAAGGGTGGCGTGTTGAGTCAAAAAGCAGAGTTCGCCGATGTCGTCGATCCCATCACGTTGGAAATCAAAAAGCTGCCGGATCCCGAATTTGTCAGCTCATCAACCGTTGTTGATCTTGATGGCGGGCGACCGCTGAAGATCGCCAGCGATTTGACCGAGCCAGGGATGATCTTGATGTTTGATCAGTCCGGGCAACTGCAACTTCGCAACGAAATCGATGATCAGGAATTGTTCCGCATCGAAACCTTCGCCGATGAAAAAGGTCTCTAGTAGCATCGCCGCGAAAGCGTTGGTATCGATCGTTTGGTCGATACCGACGCCGCTGTCTTGACGGAGGATCGCGGTCTGTGGATCGCTAGGGTGATACGCCAATCTTCGCCGTTTAAGTCGCCTGAATCGAACGAGCACGCAACAGCTTCGTGGGCGACTTCGTTTGGCGTTATTTACAGACGACCAAAGTCATTGACTTGGATGGCGGATCGGGCGGGAACCAGCACTCGCACCCTCCTCAGGGCATAAAAAAAGCGAGCCCCCCAAGTATATAGGTGGCTCGCTTGAATTGTGTTGCGACTCTTCGCCGCTTGTAACGAACGCCTGTTTAGCCGCCTAAGGCGTTGCGAATCAGCGAACGGACTGGCTGTTTCGGCTGGTAGCCAAGCAGTTTGCGACGCTGCCAACGGCCATGCTCACGAGTGAAGACAATGATCTGAGGCAGCATCTTGTCGTCGCCGGTCAATTGCTTGACCAATTCAGGTTCGTCGTCCTTGTTGATAACAGTCAAGCTGACCGAGTCCAGTTCCCCGGTCTGAGCCATTTGCTTGATCGTTGTGTCTTTCAGCACGTTGCACGCCGGGCACCACGGAGCACCAACGACGACCATCAAAGGCTTCTGCTGATCTACCGATACCTTATAGGCTTCGGCGTACTTCTGATCCATCTGTTGTTCGCTAGTGACGCTGGCAAGCGTGATCGCCAAAAGTAACAAAACCATAGAGATTTTCCTTGGGTGATGCTGTGCGAAAACGTTTTGACATCGGTTTGGCTGTTTTTTACCGCGACCGAATTTCAAAACCTTTACGAAGGTTCTTGATTCAACTTCCCCGCGCTTGTTTGCACTACGAGAACTACAGAAAGTTTGACAAGAGACCCCTATCGACCGGTTTGTTCGGCCGTCCCATTGTCGGACGGCAGGCACTTCCCCAATCGATCAAGTCATTCCTTATCCGATAGACCTTGCGGCTTGAGTAAGCTTTGCGGGTCTTGCTGATCGGGCAAGGTTTGGCGGAGTATATGGGGCTGGAAACGCGTCACAAGGGCTTTGCCAGACTTTTGAAGGAAATGATCTTGACGCAGTCCAGCATTTTTTGGCGGCTGCGGACATCAAATTTATTCCGAAATCGCTAACTGCTAACCGGTAAACGAGTTGGGGCGTGCCAAATCCAGTGCGCCATATTGCCACGCCCTTCCAATGGCGGGCGTCATTCCAGGGGATTTTTTTATGTTCGGCAACGCGAAATGCGAAATTGGGTCACAATGTCCGCACCGAGCATTTCGTTCTTAGACTCGTTTTCATTCATTTCGGCATAGACGCCATGAAATTGCGGATTGGATTGATCGGCCACGGTGACGCCTGGCAAACCCGACATCGCCCCGCGTTACGTGTGCTACACGACCGCTTCGATGTTCGCGCTGTCTTTAGCACGGTCGCTAAGTTGGCCGAAAATGTCGCTGGCGAGTTTCAGGCCGATGTGGTCGATGGCTACCGAGCACTTGTTTCGCGATGTGACATCGATGCGGTCATCGTCTTGCAGCGGAACTGGCTTGGATGGTTGCCAGTGATTGCGGCGTGTGAAGCTGGCAAAGCGGTTTATTGGGCGGGCGACTTAGATTTTGATTCGGTAGGCGATACCGAAGTGCGCTCGATCGTCGAACAGTCCGGTGTTTCGTTCATGGTCGAGTTCCCGCGCCGATTCGCACCGGCAACGTTGCGGGTGAAGGAGCTGATTGCTACTCGGTTGGGTGCGCCGAAACTGATTTTTTGTCACCGCCGCTTGCAGGCGTGCGACGATGTTGCGGGATCTGCCGATCCGAATCCGGCGCGCCGCGAACTTGTCGAACTGATCGATTGGTGTCGGTATGTGGTAGGTCGCGAACCTGAAAGTGTTTCGTCCGTCGAACATCAATCGCAGAGCTCGGCCGATAAGCCCTTAGAGTCGAACTATCGATGTATGAGTTTGGCGTTCCCGGCGACCGAAACCCATCCAAGCGTGACCGCGCAAATCAGTTGTGGCAGTTACATCCGATCGACGTGGCACGAAGCTGCGGGGTTCCGGCCTCCGTCGGCAATGCAGATCTGTTGTGAACGCGGCGTGGCTTTCCTTGATTTGCCAACCACTTTGGTTTGGTTTGACGATGCTGGACGTAACATGGAAACGCTTGATACCGAATCGCCCGTCGGCGAAAAACTGCTGTCACAGTTCCACCGCAGTGTTACCAGTTTGCTTCGGAATATGAGTGATCTCGACGATGCCTATCGCGCGGTGTCTATTTTTGAAGCTGCCCGACAAAGCGAAACGGAAGGACGCCGGATTCGCGTCTGAGTTCTGAAGTATCGTGTTCACGCTAGCGGTTCTGGACTAGCGAGGTGATTCGGTGCGTCGCCACGAACCGCTCTCGAATTGCATCGGTACCGGGTCGCACAGTTCCAGTGGTGGGTTGGCCACCATTTCGTCAAAGGCAAAGAAACTGACTAGCCCGCTGATGGTGATTGATCGGGCGGTCATCATTCCAGTGATTTTCAGATTGTCGCCGCTGGCGGTCGGCTCGAAGACAACATCGGATGTCGAATAAATCAGGCCGCGAAATTCACTTGGGAAGCGATCGGTCGTTGTATTGTTGGCCCAGCTTGAACGGTAGGGTGATGCAGCTGGATTGAAATTGATCGCGAGTGCGTTTTCGTCCAGTTCGTTTTCGATGGCGATAAAACGTACCGGTGCATCCGTGATCAAGATTGCATCGGGTTCCGCAGGACAGGTCCAAACGACGGCTCCGCGAATTTCGATTTCTGTCGCGCCTTCGATCACAAGCGTCGCGTTGATCCGGCAATTCGAGATCACCAGTTTTTGCTGATCCATCGTGATCGCATATCGGCCATCTCCGTTTGGGGTTCCGAATGGATTGGCGGTGGGGCTGAGTAGTTTTTCGTCCAGGTATCGGGCGCCTGCTCCTTGACGTATTCCGGTGGCCGGGATTGCGGTGCTGGTCGATGTATAGGTTGCAACCAGGTCGCGAGTGGGCACTTCGACATTGCTTTCACCTTCGTCACCGCGGACCGTCATCGGAATGTCGCCGCTGCACTCAAGTCGGGGAGCGACAACGATGCCACCGGAAGTTTCGGTGCAGTCGCCGCCGACTTGAATAGGGTGTTCGCTGCTGATAGCGCCGTTCTCGAAATTCAACTGATTGGTTGCTGTCACTGCATATTTCAGAATCGATAGAGGCGCTGGGTCCCAAACCAGTTTCGAAGTGACGGCATACTCGGCGAGTCCAACGCGAGCGTGGACCGTCAATTCAACATCGTCGGTGAAGTCGTCATCGAGTAACCCGTCAGCGTCGATGAATTGATGGCGTACTTGTTGGGATAGCCCGCTGATGGCGGAGTTTCCGGCGGACCAGTTTCGCCACGATGAATAAGTGCCGTTGGTCAAAGAGGTTCGCCACAGCGAGTTTGTCCGCATCAGGGACGCAACTCGGTGCATCTCACTTTCCGCGATCCGCATCGCTCGGCTCTTATTCGCGCGGTCCGATTCTCGTTGGATGCTGGTCGTGTTCAATGAAACGGCGGTCGCGACTAAGGTCGTCACAAGCAGTGCCGTGAACAGGACTGCGACATAGACGATGCCTTCGCGATGTTGCAGTGCGCTGTCGCTGGTGGAATGACGTCTCGATGGATTCACGGCGTTTCCTCTGCGGTGGGAAGGTTGCGCAGGGGTGTTTGGATCTTGACCGATCGGCCGCTGGGAAGCGACATTCTAAGCGACTGCCATTGGTACGACTGGCTCGCTGATTCTGTCTGTGTTGGCACGTTTGAGGCGACCACGGACTCAGTGATCGAATCGCCCGTGGGAGTCACGCATGTAACCATGATAGAGCGAAGTTCAGGGACGCTTCCGCTATCGATTGGGGGCGTACTTGTGATGCCGGTGTCGATTGCCCACGCTGGCTCGACCGTGATCGAAACGCTCCATCCGGCGTAGTCCGTCATTGTGGTTCCGTCTCGATGCACCGGAGGCGATGCGGTGTATTCGTGATAGTCATCGATGTCATCGAATGCGGATCGGCCCGCGCCGTTTTCATCGGCCTCGTGCCCCCAGATCGGGTCCACTGAGTCTTCGAAACGCCGGGATGTGATTTCGCCCAAAATTGACTCGGATAGCTCTGCTGCCATCGCCGTGGAGTGGCTCTGTATGCGGCTGCGCCACAGGTTGGCGGACGCGGCCAGCGAAGTGAGTAACACGCCTGAGATCAGGATCGTCGATACGAGAACTTCGATCAGCGTCACGCCGCTGCGCATTTCTTGCCTGTTTTCCATCACGCGGTGGTCAAAGGTTGGGGTATTTGCAAGCAGATTCATCGTGATGGCCCCTTCAGGACAACAGCAGCTTGAATCCACGATCCAATCGAACGATGCAGCATTCGTGGGGGCGCTTCCTGGTCGTTTGATCCGCCGATTCGCAAGGTTGCGCCAATGGAATTGCCTAGCCAAAAGCTCCCCTCGCCAGCACGCCGCTGGACGACGTCGGCAAAGGATGCCATTCCAATCGTGCCGTTGTGCCATGGTGATCCATCCGCACCAAAGATTTGGATGTTTAGGTCCGTATCGCCAACCGAATTGGACTCAAGCGAGGTCGGGTTCAGGTCGCTGAATGGCGAGTTGTTTCGGCGACTTGCTGTCCAGCCAATGGGCCCCGAAAGACTGACGTCTTGAATTGCGATCATGCTCGCCGCAATCTGCGCATTTTTGTCGGTGGTCGCCGTTACGGTGTTTGCCCAATTGGTATCGTAAAATCGATAGGCGACATGCAGCATGAGGTAGCCGTTGGACATGCTTTGAAGCGTCGTCCAATTTGCGGCTTCGCTGATTGTGACGCTCGAAGGCGACTTGGCTGACACGCAGATCAGAATCAAGTCGCCTGGCATGACGCCGGCTGGGATGTCAAGAGAAAGTGATGTCGAACTGTCTGATGTCGACGCGACGGTCATGCTGCGCAGTCGAGGCGAAGAGGCTGATGGTGTTGTTGTTGCGGTTTGTGTGAACGTGTCAGTCACCGTCGCGGTTGAATCGATGGTCGCGTTGAGTGTGATGGTCGGGCTGTCGTCGGCGGTGCGGGTCAACTCACTGGATGATGAAACGTACTGGATCGACTGCACTGATTGAGTAAACGGATCAATTCGCTGGACGCTAAATCCGTTGCTCGATGGATGGGTTGTGAATTGCGTCGCGTAGCGAAGGTCGTTTGCGATTCGGTCGGTGATTTCGGTTGCTTGTCGGCGCTGGTTCGCCTTTTCGTCAGGTTCCAGCAGTTGCGAAGTGACTGCGATTGATCCCGCTAATGAAACCAGCAGGACGGTTGCGGCCAGCATGGCGACTACCAGTTCGATCAAGCTAAACGCTTGGCGAGCGTTCGAGTTTACGGAAGTGCGGGTCACGATGTGGCTCCGCTGGTTCCGTCAACGTCGGTGTCCGGTTCGGTTGGGGCCATAGGTTCGATGCTCGTTGTGGTTTTGCGATCCACGGTGACCGCACCCGTCCCCGCGCCGATGTGAACTCGAAACAAATCGCTGCCGCTCGACAGGTCAATCGTTGCTTGTTCGATCGCCCCGCCGGAGGATTCTGGAACGCCCTCGAAATTGAACGAGAGCGTTAGGTTGCCGTCCATGCTGGCGACCATATCGATCGAAGGATCGTAGATCGACTTGATGGAAACCAGGGCTGGCGTTCGCGAACGATCCTCTTGCTCGCCCTCGTCGGCTTGGTAGGAATCGTCATCGTTTGAGAATGCGATTTGAATAGATCGGCCGCTGCAAATCGCCGTCTGGCGTGCGCGCCGTACGTCATTTGCCACTCGCCAAGCCGCGGCCTCTAACCGCGAGATACGTTGGGTTTCGGCGAATCGCGGGGTCGCGACGGCTGCCATCACGCCCACGATCAAGATCACGATTGCCACCTCGATCAAGGTAATTGCTGCGCGAGCAGAATGCATCGTGATTGCTCCAGCAACAGAGGACCGAGATTCACACCGCCCACAGCGCGCGGTGTACCGATCAAATCTAGGTCACCGCTAGAGAGTCCGTCGGTGATTCGGCCTCGTCCCACTGCGTGAATGATCCGCATGATCCGCGTATTGCGAAAGACCGGCCGGTCGTCGCACGACGGTTGTGTTGGTCAGTCCGGATCGTCGAGAGAAACTACCCGGACGTATTGGGGGAGTCGCGAAAGACGCATCACCAACCCAGAACATGAGCAAAGATCAGCGGCGCGCAGATTGTGGCGTCCGATTCAATGATGAACTTCGGTGCATCGGCGTCGAGCTTGCACCAAGTAATCTTTTCGTTCGGCACCGCGCCGCTGTATCCGCCAAAGCTGGTGATCGCGTCACTGATCTGGCAAAAGTAGCTCCAAAGCGGAACGTCTCGTTCAAGGTCTTGCCTCAACATCGGCACCACGCAGATCGGAAAGTCGCCAGCGATGCCACCACCGATTTGGAAAAAGCCGATCGGTCCGATTTTAGATTCTTCTTCGTACCACTGAGCCAGTCGCTGCATTTGGTAGGTCCCGGTTGCGATTGCGGTGTGGTTGGGGACGGTGCCATCGATCACACGCGCGGCGTAGATGTTGCCAAGCGTCGAGTCTTCGAAGCCGGGGGTGAACACAGGGATATTCATGTCTTTGGCCGCCGCAAGCCATGAGTGTTCGCGAGGGATTTGGTAGTGCTGGACTAGTTCCTTGTCGTCCAGCAGGTCGAACATGAATTCCACTGGCATGCGGTTCTTATTTGATTTCGCTGCTTCCTGCCACATCGGCGTCAAGCGGCCTTCGATGTGTCGCATCACGGTTTCGGGGATGCAGGTGTCCGTAACGCGGTTGAACCCTTCGTCGCGCAGGGCGACTTCGTCGTCCGTCGAAAGGGCTCGCCAGTTTTCGATGATGCGGTACTCGTTGTGCGCGACGAGGTTGAACATGTCTTCTTCCAAGTTAGCGGCCGTGCACGTGATCGCGTGGATCTTGCCGGCTCGGATCATCGGAGCCAGCGACAGGCCAAGCTCGCCCGTGCTCATCGCCCCGGCCAGCGTGACCATCATCCGCCCCTTGTTCTCTGTCGAAACGAATTGTCCGAACGACTTAGCAGCAGCGACCAATTCGCGAGCGTTGAAGTGGAGAAAGTGTGTTTCCAGTAGCTCGGTGACGTTCATTGGATGGCTTGGCGATAATAGGAAATGGTAGGAAGGGGCAAGTAAAGGGGCGGCGGCTGCCTGTCTGCCGTATAGCTTCCGATTGCGGACGCGTGCCGGCAAGCCGTCGAGTCGCTGTAGAATGTGTTCCCCTGAATTGGGGGGATGACTGTGTTCGGGCAGAAAATTCGCCAATAAATTTCTACCGAGCGTTGGTCACAAGCATCCTGATCCACCGGAAAAAAATGTAAAAAAACTGACCGTCGTTTTTTTGCTCGAATTCGAGCTTTTTTCATCCAGCGGCGTTTATGCCCACCTTGGGTCATGATAGCGGCGTTGATCGGGGCGGTTGGGGTCAGGTTTCTAAAAAAGTTTTTTTCTGCCCAAGGGTCGCGAAAAAAATTTTCAGAAATCTGAAAGCGGGCGCGAGACAAGAGGATTCGCAGTAAAACGCTGCTGCAGCATAATTCGGGCCAAAATGTCCGAGTTGGTCTTTTCTACATTCTGCCATTGTGATAGTTTTCACGAGTGATCATAGGCCCAACGTTTCTCGCTCGCCCGACTTTCGCCTCCCATTCGTCGTGTTTTCCCGTCCGGGATGGCACTGGATCGAACGGGTGGCGTTTTCGTGGTCGTGTTTCGCAAGGATTCACTGTCGCTTTGGCCGCCGCGACGGGGTGTCATTTACTGTATCCGCTCGCTAGTTCTCCTTGCCCGCACGCACCTGTCTGAACGCGTTTCACTGCTGAATGACGCATTCGCTAATTCCGCAAGTCATGGCCCTGTCCCGCTTTGGGCCCGATCAAACCAACCTCCCGCTCACCCACTTGGTCTTCTAAGGAGCTTTTCTAAACGATGGCAACCACCAGTCACCGTCGACTAGAGCCGACAACCGTACGTCACTTCGGTACCGGATTGGGAGGGAACTTTGAGCTCCCCGATCTGACCGCTCTGCAAACCGCCTCGTATGCCGAATTCCTCCAGGAAGACACGGACTCGCGGAAGCGGAAGTTGCATGGCCTTGAAGCTGTGATGAAGGAGATTTTCCCGATCAGCAGTTACGACGGCAATACAACGCTGGAGTATCTGTACTACGAACTGGGCAAGCCACGCTATACCAGCCAGGAATGTCGCCAGTTGCGATTGACCTACGGTCGCCCGCTGCGAATTTGGTTGCGTCTGAACCGCGAAGAGCCTCTCGAAGAAGAGGTCTATCTGGGTGACCTGCCTATCATGCTGGGCGGTGGTGAATTCATCATCAACGGTGCCGAACGCGTCGTCGTTAGTCAGTTGCACCGTAGCCCCGGTGTCGACTTTGTTCTTGAGCAAGACACGACGACCGACCGCAAATTGCCATCGTGCCGCGTGATTCCAGAACGGGGTTCGTGGATCGAAGTCAATGTGACCAAGAAGGACGCGTTGACCGTTCGGATTGACCAGAGCGGTAAGTTCTCGGCAACGACGCTTCTGCGTGCGATGGATCCAAAGTACTCCACCGACGCCGACATTCTGAACGCGTTCTACGAAACGGGCACCATCAAGATCACCGGCAGCACCAAGCCGGAAGCGATTGAAGGCAAGATTGCGGTCGATGACGTTGTCTACCCTGTGGACACCGATCGGTCGGGCGAGATCATCGTCGAAGCTGGTCACAAAATCAGCAAGGAAGTCGCCGAAACGATTTGCACGTCGGGCGTGAAGAGCATCGACGCGATGGACGCGCCGAAGATTCCGCTGATCTTCAATTCGTTGATCGAAGATAACACCGCAAGCCACGAGGAAGCGTTGCTGCGGATCTACCAACGTTTGCGTCCCGGCAATCCGCCCCAGCTTGAAAAAGCTCGTACGTTGTTTACGGAAAAGTTCTATGACGACAATCGTTATCGATTGGGCAAAGTTGGCCGTTTCCGCTTGAACCGTAAGCTCGGCTTGGAAGTTCCAGAAACGGAAATGTGCCTGCGTCCGGATGATATGATTTCGGCGATTCGTTATCTGATCGATTTATTCGATGCTGATAGCGAAGCTGAAATCGACGACATCGACCATCTGGGTAACCGGCGTCTGCGAACGATTGACGAATTGGCCAGCGAAGAACTTCGCAAGGGCTTTTTGAAGCTGCGTCGTACCGTTCAAGAACGGATGAGCATCAAGGATGCGACTGACATGTCGCCTCGTTCGCTGATTAATCCGAAATCCGTTTCCGCAGCAATCGATTACTTCTTTGGTCGTGGCGAACTTTCGCAGGTGGTTGACCAGACGAATCCGTTGTCGCAGTTGACTCACGAGCGTCGTTTATCGGCACTCGGTCCTGGTGGTTTGAACCGCAAGCGAGCCGGCTTTGAAGTTCGTGACGTTCACATTTCGCACTACGGCCGGATCTGTCCGATTGAGACGCCCGAAGGTACGAACATTGGTTTGATCTCGTCGTTGGCGATTTACGCCGGCGTCGATGATTATGGATTCTTGATCACGCCGTACCGGATCATTAAAGACGGTAAAGCGACCGACGAAACCGTTTGGCTGCGGGCAGACGAAGAAAGCGAATCGTATGTTGCACCAGCCGACACCGAAGTAAACAACGGTGCTTTGGTTGCCGGTCCGAACATGATCGCTCGGTTCCGTAGTGACTTCCAAATTGTTCAGCCCGAACAGGTCCACTACATGGACGTCGCGCCGGCTCAGATGGTGGGTGTTTCGGCTGGTCTGATTCCGTTCCTCGAGCATGATGATGCGAACCGTGCTTTGATGGGGTCGAACATGCAGCGGCAAGCGGTGCCATTGTTGGTTGCCGAGCCGCCGATCGTTGGTACGGGTATGGAACGCCAAGTCGCCAAGAACAGTGCGATGGTTGTGCGTGCTCGTCGTGCCGGTAAGGTCACCTACGTCGACTCGACTCGGATCGAAGTCGGCAGCGATCACTATGACTTGAAAAAGTATCAAGGTCTGAACGAACGAACCTGTCAAAACCAGCGTCCGATTATCTCGCTCGGCGACAAGGTCGAAAAGAACCAGATCATAGCTGACGGTGCTGCGACCCTGAACGGCGAATTGGCGCTCGGACGCAACGTCTTGGTCGGGTTCATGTCGTTCGACGGTTACAACTACGAAGACGCGATCATTATCAGCGAAGAATTGGTGCGTGCCGACACGTACACGTCAATTCACATCGAGGACTTCGACGTTGAAATTCGCGAAACCAAGTTGGGTCGCGAAGAGTTTACTCGCGACATTCCTAACGTGTCGGAAAAGGCTCTGCGGAACCTTGACGACAGTGGGATCGTCAACGTTGGTACTTATGTGAAGCCGGGCGACATTTTGGTCGGCAAGGTTTCGCCTAAGAGCAAGACTGAGTTGACGCCAGAAGAAAAACTGTTGCACGCTATCTTTGGTCGTGCCGGTGAAGACGTGAAGAACGACTCGCTAGAAGTGCCTTCGGGCATCGAAGGGATCGTCATCGACACGCACAAGTTCAGTCGCCGAATGAGTTTGTCAGAAGACGAGCGAAAGGTGTTCGAAAAAGAATTGAAGGAAGCCGAAAGCGTCGGCAACGCGGAAATCGCTAGCACGTTCGAAGGGCTCGTGCGTGAATTGGAAGATGCCGCGGGTACGAAACTGAAGGACTCGACTGGAACGCCGTTGGCCGATGGTCAGGATCCTAAGTTCGTCGCTGAACGTGCAACCAGTTTCCGCATCGATCACATTCTTGACCAAGTTAAAGATGACGAGAAGAAGAAAGAGGTCGAACGAGTCTTCGCTCAGCAGTGGGTGAACGTCGAGCAATCGATTGATGCTCGTGATCGGTCGCTCAATAGCATGAAGCGTGGCGATGAGCTTCGCAGCGGCGTGTTGCAGATGGTCAAGATTTATGTCGCGACCAAGCGAACGATCAGTGTTGGTGACAAGATGGCCGGTCGCCACGGTAACAAGGGTGTGATCGCCAAAATCTTGCCGGTTGAAGACATGCCTTTCTTGCCCGATGGCACACCGATCCAAATCATGCTGAACCCGCTGGGCGTTCCTTCGCGGATGAACGTGGGGCAGATCTTGGAAACGCACCTCGGTTGGGCAGGGGCGAAGCTTGGTTTCCAAGCGATCACGCCAGTCTTTGACGGTGCAACCGAAGATGACATCAACAAGTGTTTGGCCGAAGCCGGTTTGCCAGCACACGGTAAAATTCGTTTGACCGATGGTCGAACGGGCGAACCGATGGAGCAAGAAACGACGGTTGGCTACATCTACATGTTGAAGCTGCACCACTTGGTGGACGACAAGGTTCACGCGCGATCGACCGGACCGTACTCGTTGATCACCCAGCAACCGCTCGGCGGCAAGGCTCGTTTCGGGGGCCAACGGTTCGGCGAAATGGAAGTATGGGCGTTGGAAGCGTACGGTGCGGCGTACATCTTGCAGGAACTTTTGACCGTCAAGAGCGACGACGTCGAAGGTCGTACCAAGATCTACGAATCGATGGTCAAGGGCGAGAACACGCTCGAGGCGGGAACGCCGGCGTCGTTCGACGTGTTGACCAACGAAATTCGTGGGCTGGCGTTGAACATGCAATTGGAAAAACGATCGATCTGAGAAAGGGATTAGGTATTAGGTTTCAGGTTTGCGGGTAATCCAGCATCTGAAGCCTAGCCGTTTCTCGATATGCGTTTCGGGGGGAAACCCGGGACGAGAATTTGTGACGACCAGCCGAGGGTCGTCGCTTGAACCTGACACCTAAAACCAAATAGCTAAGGCTTAGTTCCCCATGTCCAGTGGCGAAACCAGCAATTACGATCGCATCAACGACTACGCATCAGTTCGAATCTCTCTCGCGCGCCCCCAAGACATCAAAGGATGGTCGTTCGGGGAAGTGAAGAAGCCTGAAACGATCAACTATCGAACCTATCGTCCTGAAAAAGACGGTCTGTTCTGTGAACGCATCTTTGGCCCTGAAAAGGACTGGGAATGCGCCTGCGGTAAGTACCGCGGCATGAAGTACAAGGGCATGATCTGTGACCGCTGTGGTGTGAAGGTCACCCACAGTCGCGTTCGTCGTAAACGAATGGGTCACATCGAATTGGCCGCACCGGTGGTTCACATTTGGTTCTTCAAAGCGATGCCTTCGCGTTTGGGCAACCTGTTGGACATGAAGACCAGTTCGCTTGAAAAGGTCATCTACTTCCAAGACTACGTGGTCATCGATCCGGGTACGACCGAATTGGAACCGCGTCAGCTTTTGACCGAAGAAGAATACCGCGCCGCGCGTCAGCAATACGGCGAAGGTTCGTTCGAAGCGGACATGGGCGCTGAAGCGGTTCGCAAGTTGCTCAACCTGCTGGACTTGGTGACGTTGTCGGAAAAACTGCGTGTCGACTTGGTCGAGACCGGTTCAAAGCAAAAGAAGAAGGACCTGATCAACCGCTTGAAGATTGTCGAATCGATCCGCGACAGCGACAACCGTCCCGAGTGGATGGTGTTGGACGTCGTGCCAGTGATTCCGCCCGACTTGCGTCCGTTGGTGTTGCTAGATAGCGGTAACTTTGCAACGTCGGACTTGAACGACCTCTACCGCCGGATCATCAACCGCAACAACCGCTTGCGTAAGCTTGTCGACCTGAACGCGCCGGAAGTCATCATTCGCAACGAAAAGCGAATGTTGCAACAGTCCGTCGATGCACTGTTCGACAACAACCGCTGCAAGCGACCGGTGCTGGGTTCGTCGAACCGACCACTGAAGTCCTTGACCGACATGATCAAGGGCAAGCAAGGTCGTTTCCGCGAAAACTTGCTGGGCAAACGAGTCGATTACTCGGCCCGCTCGGTCATCGTAGTTGGTCCTCGCTTGAAATTGCACCAATGTGGTTTGCCCAAGAAGATCGCCCTTGAACTGTACCAACCGTTCATCATCCGCCGCTTGAAAGAACTCGGCCACGCCGACACCATCAAGTCGGCCAAGAAGATGCTCGAACGCAAAGACGAAGAAGTTTGGGACATTCTGGAACAGGTCATCAAGAACCACCCTGTGCTTTTGAACCGTGCACCGACGTTGCACCGGATGGGGATCCAGGCGTTCGAACCGATTCTTGTCGAAGGCAACGCGATTCACTTGCACCCCTTGGTGTGTAAGGGCTTCAACGCCGACTTCGACGGTGACCAGATGGCTGTCCACCTGCCGCTTTCGATCGAAGCTCAAGTCGAAGCCCACACTTTGATGATGTCCACCAACAACGTATTCGCGCCATCGAACGGCAAGCCGATCATGTCGCCGTCGCAAGACATCGTCATGGGTTGCTATTACATGACTGCCGAAATGCCCGATCAAAAGGGTGAAGGCATGATCTTCAGCGGCTATGACGAAGTCGACTTGGCGTTCGCACAAGGTGTGATCGCGATTCACGCACGTATTAAGATGCGTTTGCCACGTTTCCAACGTTTGAAAACTGAAACTGGCGACGGCGTCTATGGTGCGATCATTGACACCACGCCTGGTCGTGTTCGGTTCAATGAAATGCTTCCCGACGGGATGGACTACTACAACCAACCGATGAAGAGTGGTGACTTGGCACTTGCCATTAGTGACTGCTATCAACGGCTAGGTCGCAAGGCAACCATTCACTTGCTTGACGACATGATGCAAGCTGGTTTCCGTGAATCGACTCGCAGTGGTTTGTCGTTCGCGACGGATGACTTGGTCACGCCGGACTCTAAGACTGACTTCATCAAGAAGGCAGAAAAAGAAGTCATGAAGCTGAAGAAGTCGTACGAGCGTGGCTTGATGACCGGGCCCGAACGATACAACCACGTGCTAGACGAATGGACGGCCGCTCGTGAGTTGATCACCAAGGACATGATGCAGGCGATGAAGAACGACATCCGCGAAGGCGGCTGGTACATCAACCCGGTGTACTTGATGTCGCACTCCGGTGCACGGGGCGGTATCGAGCAGATTCGTCAGCTTGCTGGTATGCGGGGATTGATGGCGAAGCCGACCGGCGAAATCATCGAAACGCCCATTAAGGCAAACTTCCGCGAAGGTCTGTCGGTTCTGGAATATTTCTCGTCGACGCACGGTGCCCGTAAGGGATTGGCGGATACGGCACTGAAGACGGCTGACTCGGGTTACCTAACTCGTAAGCTTGCCGACGTCGCGCAGAACGTGGTGATCACGATGCAAGACTGCGGCACCACCCAAGGGATCACCAAGGGTGTTGTCTATCGCGGCGAGAAGGTCGAAGTCAGCTTGGTCGATTCGATCAACGGTCGCGTTAGCCGCCAGTCCATCGTTAACCCGGTGACTGACGAGATCATCGTTCGTGAAAACGAAATGATCACACCAGACATTGCTCGTAACATCGAAGCGATGGGCTTGGAAAAGATCCAAGTTCGTACGCCGATGACCTGCGACGCACCGCTTGGTGTTTGCCGATGCTGTTACGGCATGGACATGTCGACCGGTTCCATGGTCGAAGAAGGCATGGCCGTCGGTATCATCGCGGCACAGTCGATCGGTGAACCGGGTACTCAATTGACCATGCGTACGTTCCACATCGGTGGTAGCGTGAACAAGCAATCGGTTGAGTCGGACATCAAGAGCAAGCGTGCTGGTAAGGCTCGATTTACTCGGATGCGTGCGGTGGAAAACACCGAAGGCATTCCGATCGTGCTGAACCGAAACGGTGAAATCACGCTGGTCGATGATCGCGGGCGTGAAATCGAATCGTATCCGATCCCAACCGGTGCGGCCGTCATGGTCAAGGAAGGCGAGGAAGTCAAAGAAGGAACTGTTCTTTGCGAATGGAACCCGTACTCGATTCCGATTTTGTCGGAAGTTCACGGTAAGATCCGCTTTGAAGACATCGTCGAAGGTCAGACGATGCGAGTCGAACGTGAAGCGAGCGGCAACGTCCGTATGATGATCGTTGACCATAAGGGTGACTTGCACCCGCAGTTGGTCATCGAACAAGACGCCGACGGCGAAGCCATGCTAGAAGTCGGTGCCGTTGGTAAGGCACTCGAGGTCATCTACTTGCCCGAGCGTGCGATGATCGTGGTTCGCGAAGGCGACAAGATCATCCCTGGTACGGTGCTTGCTGAAATGCCGCGTGAAGGTGGTGGTGTTTCGGACATCACGGGTGGTCTGCCGCGAGTTACCGAAATTTTCGAAGCTCGTAAGCCAAAGGATCCCGCCGTGATCGCGGAAGTCGACGGCGAAGTCGAGATCCTTGCTGAACGCAAACGTGGTAAGCGAACGATCGTGGTCCGCAGCGAATCGGGTATCGAACGTGAGCACTTGGTGCCGCACGGTAAGCACTTCCAAGTTCACAGTGGTGACTTTGTGAAGGCTGGGCAGGCACTTGTCGAAGGGCCTTTGGTGCCGCACGACATTCTGCGAGTTTCGGGCGAAGAAGCCGTTCAGCAATACTTGCTGCACGAAATTCAACAGGTCTATCAATCGCAGAAGGTTGAAATTAACGATAAGCACTGCGAAATTATCATCGCTCGCATGCTGCGTAAGGTGAAGATCGAATCGGCTGGTGACACGAACTTGCTGCCGGGCAGCGTGATGGACCGTTTCCACTTCCGTCACGCCAACGATGACTTGGCCAAGTGCATTCGGGTCAGCAAAGCTGGTGCGAGCGACTTCACCGAAGGTCAAATCATTCCGAAGGAAGTATTTGAGCAAACCAACGCTGAAATCGAAGCAATGGGTGGCGAGCCCGCCAAGGGCAAGCGTCCGAAGAGTGCCACCGCGAGTACTCAGTTGCTAGGGATCACCAAGGCTGCCGTTCAGTCGAACAGCTTTATCTCGGCTGCATCTTTCCAAGAAACGACCAAGGTTTTGACCGAAGCGGCGTTGGCCGGCAAGGTCGACAAGTTGGTCGGTTTGAAGGAGAACGTTATTCTGGGGCACTTGATTCCGGCCGGTACCGGTTTCCGAATTTTCCAAGAATCGGAAGTCAATTACCGTCGCGAGGCGTTGGAAGAGCTGGCAAATGCACCGGTTCAAAGCTTGGAAGAAAGCTTCCCACTGTTGAACGCAGACGAGGCCACGACGCCGTCGCCAAGTGCTCAAGTGGAAGAGCCATCCGATATGCCTAGCAACCAAACGCTTGACCAATTGTTGGGCGGACAGGAGTAAGGCTTCGGTCTTTGCTATAGCGATCAGTAAAAACAAAACCTCGCGTTCCAAGTTGGGACGCGAGGTTTTTTTATGGACAGTCTCGTCTAGCTTAAAAAGCGCGAGTTCAATCGCTCTACGCTTTTCGCTTTGCCAAAGCCGACAAGGTTGCTAGTAGCGGATCGGCGATTGCGTGGTTGGCTTCGTCGGCGGTCGTTTCGCCTCGCAGGACTCGTGCAGCCGTTACTTCGGCAAGGCACAGCATGCCTTCGTCCACGGCCAGCGTTTCGAGATCTGCCGCGGACACTCCCTCGCCTATTGCGTGGCAAAGGTGATGATTCAGGTCCATGATTTCCGGCACGCACGCTAGCGACGCAAAGCCCGCACCGAAGCATTGGTCACAGCCGACGGCCTCAAAGAGTTGTGGTTTCTGACCGCCCAGCACATTGCCGATTCTCGGTCCGATGTCCATGTCGACGTCACAAATCGGTCGGCGGCAATTCGGGCATAATTGGCGAAGCAGTCTTTGGTTGATCACCCCAAGCAAAGCGCCCGCCAAGAATTTTGGTTTCGTATCGTACTGCAGCATCGCATCGACCGCTTCGGCGCAGCTCTTCGCATGAATGGTTGCCAAGACGAGTTGTCCGCTAGCGCCCGCTCGTACTGCAGTCGACGCTGTTCGTGAATCACGGATTTCGCCAACCATGATGACGTCCGGGCTGTGGCGCAGTACCGCGGTCAGCAGGTCGGCAAAGTCGAGCCCGGCTTTGATGTTGACCTGCGACTGCATGACGCCGGGTAACGAATGTTCGATCGGGTCTTCAAGTGTATGGATCTTGCGGGTGCCGTCGTTGAGTGCTTCCACCGCCGAGTACAACGTGCTCGACTTTCCGCTTCCTACCGGGCCAGCGACAAGGACCAGGCCGGACGGACGATGGATCAGGTCTAAGATCGTTTGAAGTTCCGAAGGATCGTAACCAAGTTTGTCGATCGATCTTGCGCCTCGCACCGGGTCGAACAAGCGAATCGCGATGTCTTGTCCATATAGCGTTGGGATGCTGCTAAGACGCAAATCGATCTCGCTGCCGTTGGGTGTGGTCAGGACGCCGCGTCCATCGGCGGGTCGAATCGATTCGCCCGCATCGGCACCTGCCAGCACTCGCAGATGTCCTTGCAATCGTTTCCCGTACTGGCGTGCAAGTTTTCGCACCAACTCGATCTTCCCGAGTCGGCGGATTGCCACCAGGACACAGTGTTCGGAATCGGAAATGAACAGATCGCTGGCGTGCCGTTCGACCGCCCATTCGACTAAGTTCGCGGCATACATCTCAGGCGGCGAAATCTCAACTTCGCCCTCAAGAGGTTCAAATTGAACCTCGTTTTTCGTGCTCATCTTGATGTCTTATTTCTGGAGGCGATTCAAATCATCGATGTCGGAGAACAAAAGCAGCATGACTATGGACGATTGGGCACATCATTGCAAAGATTTAGGGCATGACCGAGCTTAACTCATCAGCGTTTGGAGACGGGCCCAAGGAACACTTGCAAAAGGAACTCTTGCAAAGGCACTTTGGATATTCGTCATACCGTGGTTGCCAAAGAGAGGTCATCGACCACGTTCAGGCGGGCCGGCATGCGATGGTCGTGATGCCCACCGGCATGGGCAAGTCTCTATGTTATCAGATTCCAGCATTGGCCATGGAAGCAGACGGTCGCAACTTGGTCCTCGTCTTGTCCCCGCTGGTGGCGTTGATGCATGACCAAGTGGATTCGCTGGTACGCCGTGGGATCGATGCCGCATATATCAATTCGTCTCTTGATCGCGAGACGAGATTGCAGCGGTATGCAGCGGTCGCGGCCGGGGGGTATCGGTTGCTTTATGTGACCCCCGAAAGATTTCGCAAGGACGATTTTTGTGAGGCGCTATCGCATCGTCACGTGCATCTTCTGGCGATTGACGAAGCTCACTGTGTTAGCCAATGGGGGCATGATTTTCGTCCCGACTATTCTCGCATCAGTGACATTCGACAGCAGTTGGGCGACCCAACGACAATCGCACTAACGGCGACAGCGACCGCAGAATGTCGCCAAGATATCGATCGGCAGCTTGGAATCGACCCAAATGAAATTCGTTTGTTTCACGAGGGCATTGATCGACCGAATCTATCGATCGATGTTCAGCCCGTTTTTGACGAAGACGAAAAGATCGACGTGATCGTTCAGACGCTTGATGATCCGGTCTATCACGGCGGCAGCGTGATTGTCTATTTTTCGTTGATCAAGACGCTTGAACGAGTCAGTGACCAGTTGATGCAGCGGAAAATAAGCCACGTCGTTTATCACGGCGATTTGCCTCGTGGGAAGCGACGACGAATACAAGATGAATTCATGACCGGTGATGCTGATATTGTGCTAGCTACACCCGCGTTTGGGATGGGCGTCGACAAAGAGGACATCCGGATCGTAATCCACGCGGAAACGCCCGGTTCGATCGAATCTTATTATCAAGAAATCGGCCGAGCTGGGCGGGATGGCAAACCCAGTCTGTGTCGGTGGCTTTACGATCAATCAGATCTGATGACGCAGATGCAATTCATTGAATGGTCGAATCCGGATGCAGACTTTTATGGTCGCGTTTACACGGCGATCGTCGAGCATCCCGAACCCTGTCGAGCGTTCGGTTTGCAATGGCTGAATGATCGACTTCAGCGGGTCAGTCGGCACGACCACCGGCTAGCGACCGCGATCGCGATGCTTGACCGTCACGGGGTGGTGGCGGGACCTTGCGAACCCGAGTGCTTTGATATTCTTACCGCGTTACCCGCGTACTTCACTGACGACGAATCGCTGGGTGAAAAGAAGCGTCGCGATCAACAGCGGTTGTACGCGATGGTCCAATTGGCGGCCGAAGAAGGCGACCGCAAAGAATTCCTGAACCGATATTTCATGGGTCCAGACGCGTAAGGCGAAAGTCACCTGCCCACGATCAAAGATCTGCCGAAACGCGTTCGGCAGGTTTCGTCGATCGCTTGTTAGGCGATCGTCTCTAACCAACCATTATTGATTGAACCGGCATTACCATCACCGACGGATTGGCCGTGTTGGTGCGGTAGTAGTCGGGTGCCCAGCGGTTCAATTCGATCCACATTGCGATCACTGCAATCAGCATGAACAGCATGCTAAGCAAAAGCATGACGGTATAGACGCTTGGCGGCTGTTTGCCGCTTTTTTCAATCGAGGGTTGTGTCGACACGGTCGTTCTCCTGCATGATGCCTTGGCTGTAATCTTCCATAATCTCGCCGACTGAACGGTCTGGTTCGGTCTTACGAATCTTGACCTTGCCTTTATAGACACCGCCACGGGTGACTTCCAGCATGTGGCCTTCTCGCAGTCCTTCGTCGTATCCGATCGAGACTAGTACCAAGCGACGCGGGCGATCGATTTCAAGAATCTTGCCATTCCGCATTGGCGGTGCGCCATCAAGGGGTGCGTTGATGTCGATTCCCTTCGAGGTCACGACTTCTTCGAAGCGAGTGACTTGAGCCATCAGTTGTGCGTTGCGTTCTTCAAGCTGTTGCTTGAATCCGCGAAGCTTATTCATCTGGTCGGTAAGTTCGAGCGTTTGCGTGAAAAGGCTGTCGCGATTCTGTTGCTCGTCGCGGACCTTCTGACGAAGTGTCGAGTTTTCAGCGGTCAGTCGTTCCAACTCTTGGGCTCGGCTGAGGTCGGTTTGCGTCAGTTCTTGAACCTGGGCGGTAAGAGCTTGAACGCTCGATTCGCTTTGCTGAAGATCGCTCTTGAGTTGGTCAAGCTGCGTCTGCAGGGCAGCTAGTGCAGTGCGACGAGCAGCCTGTTCGCGGTCGAGCGAAGCTTGACTGTTTTCTCGCTGGATATTGAGTTGTTCGTTTTCACGCGAGATTGCTTCGATCTTCGCCTTCAGGCCCGGTTGACCGTTGACACCCGTCAACACGACATCGCGCCAATTGCGGTGCGAGGCGTTAACGGCAAGCGCCAGCACCATAAAAACGGCACTGAGGATCAGAATGAGAGCGGTGAAGGACTTCCCAAGTAGGGTCATGGGTGTTTTCCGTAAACGACGAGATCGACAAAGACTGCCACGAAGTATAGTTACGCGGAAAAACGAGTGTCAACGAATTCGCCGCGAAAACCGGCAATGACACCCCCTTTTACCGAAACTGACCCAAATGCACGGCGCCGTTTGATTTCACAGGGAAAATCGAAACGGCGGAACATGCAAATTGGGCCGAAAATGGGGATTTTAAGGGTTGTTCTGGTTAGTCAACAAAGGCTTTTTCCACTTGGCGGATTCCGTGCAGGAATTGATCCATGTCGGCGGTCCGAGCATCGACATCGGGATTCAGCGCGTGCATGATCGTTCGTGCCAAACGGGGGTCTATGTTGGGGCACCGTTTGATCAAATCTTTCGGCGGTGATGAATCGTGTTGCAGGGCGGCTCGACCATTCAACATTTGGCTCTGCCACGGGTGCTCGAAACAGCACAGGCAGTAACACGTGACGCCGAATGAAAAAATATCGACTCGCTTGTCGGTCGGTCGGCGTCGGACAATTTCCGGCGACATGTATAGCGGCGTGCCGGTACGGTTTCCGGCCACCATGAATGGAGCGGTCGCTGGCACGGTCAACCCAAAGTCGATCAGTTTCACGCCTGTCGTTTCCGGCAAGCAAATGAAGTTTCGCGGGCAAATGTCGCGGTGAATGAACCCTTGGTCGTGGACGTATTTCAGAGCTTCCGCCATGTCGCGGATCATCAGCATCCGTCGGCCTTTGACGTGATGTTCCTGATGTTGAACGACGATATTTTGAAGGCTAGGACCGCCGATGTATTCCATCACGAGCACCGGCTCACCCTTGAGCGAAAAGCCGATTTCGTAGGTTTCGACGACCTTCGGATGCTTCATCATCATCGCGATTTGGCCTTCGGATGGTTTGCCGAGTCCTTTGAAACGGGCCTCGAACAATTCCATCTTTTCAATATCAAGAACCTTAACTCCGACCATGCGGTCGTTGTGTTCCCGGTCTTTCGCGACGAAAAAGTTCGCCATTGTTCCGGTAACGGCCGTTCTTTGACGGGAAAACCGTCCCGCTACGTCAATCCGGCCACCGGTTCCGCCACCGCTGGACTTGAACGCCGACTTGATGGAATCGAACAGGCTCATCGGAATTGGTGATCAGGGTTCAGGTATCAGGAGCAAAATTCGGACGCGTAGGCTCGTCGAAACCCCACGCCCACTTATTCTAGTTTACGCATTTTGTTTTGAGCTTGGCACTGCAATCCTAAATCTGAATTGCAACAATCTGGCTGCGCGTAAGTCCACTAGGCGGCGCGACTCGAGGCTGATGCCTTAGATATCGGCTGTTTGGCCGTTTTGCATGCGTCGCTTTGCTCGTTAACACCGCTTGCGATGGCCAGCCGGCGGTCGGATGCGGCTATTTTCCGCAATAGTCGATGGCTCGGGCGATCTCGCTTTTCAAATTTTTGCGAGTCACGATTCGATCCACATAGCCATGTTCGAGCAGAAATTCGCTGGTTTGGAAGCCTTCGGGCAATTCGATTCCGATCGTCGCCTTGATCGTTCGCGGACCAGCAAATCCAATCAAAGCCTTGGGTTCGGCGAAAACCAGATCGCCCAGCGACGCAAAGCTCGCCGCGACACCGCCCATCGTCGGATTCGTCAGCACGCTGATGTACAGCCCGCCCGATTCGTCGTAGCGCGCCAAAGCGGCTGATACTTTTGCCATCTGCATCAGCGATAGGATGCCCTCGTGCATGCGGGCGCCACCGCCCGAAGCGGAGATGATGATCAGCGGAAGCCCGTCATCGGTGGCTCGTTCGATCAATCGAGCGAGTCGCTCGCCGACCACTGAACCCATGCTTCCCATGATGAACGCACTGTCGGTGACAGCAAACGCAACACGTCGTGCTCGGATCATTCCGACGCCCGTCATCGCGGCATCGGTCAGTCCGGTGCGTTTTTGTTCGCCTACCAAGCGGTCGGCGTATTTGCGGCGATCCGAAAATTCTAACGGATCAACTGGACGAAGCGCCTCGTCCATCGGTTCGAACGTGCCCTCGTCTAAGACCTGGGCAATTCGGTCCTTGGCGGAAACATAGAAGTGATGGTCGCACTTCGGGCAAACGTTTAACCGCTGCTCAACTTCTTTTTTGTAAACCGACGATCCACATCCTGGACACTTCAACCACAATCCTTCTGGCACGCCGCGTTTCTTTGGTGGCACGGGCGCATCGGCAGACGACGCAGGTGTTTCCTCGGACATCGCGGGACCAGCAGAGTTGGAATCGACGGTAGACATTCAGAATTATTTCTTGCGGTGACGAATCTTGGCTCGCATACGGCGTTTCTTACGTCCTACTTTTCGTCGACCTTTTCCCGTTCTCTTAGTACCCACCTAGTCTAATCTCCCATGGTTTTGCGTCGAAAACAGAGTGTCATTCGACATCAAGGCTGAACAATTCCCTCACTATAAATGCAACTGAGGGTCGCGTAGCGTACCAAATCGCAGCTACAGGGCAAGTCGGATACGGAAATCGCTATCCATCGGCCCAAGCGGCCAGCACGTTATCCAGGAATCCTGCGGCGCGTCCAGATTCCTTGACCCGGTCTGATCGCGGTCTTACGATCCCAAAACCCCAATCGGAGACGAATCCAATATGTTGCTGCGAACAATCGAATGCTGCCTGCGCAGATGGATGATGGCTTCCGCCTTCGTTTTTGCCGCGGTCCACGCCGAAAGCAATTCGGTCATTGCCGACACTGTCCTGCCAAGTTCGCCGGACGATCAGGCTGGTGACCAGACCGGTGACCAGACCGGTGACCAGGCTGGGCAGGTTCCGGATGGACCGTTTGTGCCGCGGCCGTTTTGGCGAAAAAAAGGCGACTCGCCCACGTTTGCTCCCGATTGGTACGCCAATCGAGGCGAGGCAACGGTCGAGGTTCATTTTGACTCTTCGAAAACCGCTGCCCAAAACGGCGAGCTGTTGAAAAGGACGCTGAGCAATCTGTCGGCGGGCGACCATGTTCGAATCCATGCGGGCACCTACGTTGTCGATTCTCTGTTGGTGATCCAAGCCCAGGGGACTCGGTCATTTCCCGTCACCATTGAAGGTGCCCCCGGCGAAGAAGTGATCGTCACTCGATCGGATGCGCGTCAGAACGCCTTGAACGTCGACCGTTCGGAATACTTGATCGTGGAACGTCTGACACTCCGCGGGGGCTCGACAGGTTTGAAGCTGCAGAGCGCCAATCACTTCATGTTGCATGACGTTGAAATTGTTGGCACCGCAAACAATGCGATCGCCGCAAATTCGGCGAGCACGTCATATCTGTATTTTATCGACAATGAAATTCATGACACGGCCAGCCATGGCGAAGGCTTTTATCTAGGGTCGCACGATGGCCAGTTCGTCACTCACCACACCTTTGTGATCGGCAACTATATCCACGATCTAAACCACTCCGACGTTGACCAAGGCGACGGAGTCGAGATCAAAGACGGATCGTATGCAGTAATAATTAAGCAGAATTTCATCCGCGGGACGAAGTATCCGGGCATCATCGTCTATCGAACCGGCCGAGAGCCTGCCGATCGCAACGTGATCGAAGAAAACGTGATCCTTGATTCGGGGGACAACGCGATTCAAGCAACCGCCGATGCAATCATTCGTAACAACTTGATCATCACCGGCGTTATCGGAATCATGTCCAAGCCCTCGGGCACGGCTCCACGAGACCTGACGATCGTCAACAATACGATCATTGCCAAAGGTGACGCGATCAAAACCATCGATTGGGACACGCCTGAATCAACGGGCATCCGTGTTGCCAACAATGCCATCTTTACGCAGTCCGGTCGCGCAGTCGCCAACGGATTCGGCAACGCCCGTTCCACCGCCAACGTGGTCGTGAGTGAACTGTCGAAGACGTTCAAGAATGTCCAGTTGGATGGTAGCGGTTTGGACGCGAATCCGTTGGAAACGTCAAATCTAGTGGGCGTCGCAAACGCAGCAGACTTGCCAGGGCACGATCTGTCGGGACGCGTACGCACAGGCTCGTCTGATGTCGGTGCACTCGGCATACGCTAACAAGTAGAACGCGAAAACAGGATGAGTGATTTTCATTGGTCAGGTCCTCTAGTGCCTGTCGTTTCGCGACGGTGTAACTGAATGGGCATCGATGCAGCGACAGGTTCACAGGCATCCTTGCAGCTGCCCGAACGCGTGATCTTGATCCCCGGTTTGCTTGAGCCTCGGCCGTTCCTTTGGCCTTTGCAAGGTAGCCTGGCTCGTCATGGTTTTCGGGCTGAATGTTGGCGAGATCGAGTGGTATTTCGCAACTTGGAACGCAGTGTCGATCGATTGTCTGCCGCGATCGCAGGCGATGCGAATCAAGACGGTTCCATTGGGATCGTGACTCACAGCTTTGGTGATTGGGTCGCACGTGCAGCAATCGCTAAATCACGCCGACATCGTGTGACGGCGATGGTGTCGTTGGCTCCTGTGATGCGCGCCGGGTTCTTTCCCAGTCTGCTGTACGGAGTGACTTGGAATCTGATCCCCGAAATCAAGATCATCATGAACCGAGTCGATGCGTCGGCGAACCTTGATTGTGACGATCGAGTTCGCCGATTGGTGGTGTGGTCGCGGTTCGATGAAAGCTTACGGTCGGTGTCGTTGGATCACGTTCGTAATCTGCAAGTTCGACGTGTGTTTGCGACGCATCTTACAATCGTTTGCCAGCCGAACGTGTTGAAGCTGACGCGGCAATTTCTGCTTTCCGGCAACCAATTTTCGAAATAAAACGACATCGCGTTTGCGATGTCGGGTCAGGGGGCCGGGCATATTCATTGGAACGCAATCGGGTTGTTGGTAGACTACCTGTACATCCCTCTCATTTGAATCGAGAAACATTCTGTGTCGCCAATGCATCTGTCCGCCCGTCATGTCAGCACGTTGATCTGCGTCGTGGTTGTGTTCTCGTTGGGATGCCGCGACTCAAACGAAAACGATGTTGCTGGGAACTTTGGAAAATCTTCATCGGGGACACTCCGTCGACTTCCCCCCACGAATTCGGGCCCAAACGTGGGCCTTAACATTCTTAATGCAAGTGAGAAAGCGGAATTCGTTGAACGTGTTCGCCCACAAGTTGAGCAATTCTGTGGTGATTGCCATGTGATGGCGCTGCCGAGTAGTTCGGCGGTAGATGATTGGGTTGCCGAAGTCGAACAAGGATTCTCGTTGTACGAATTTTCTGGACGGACGGATCTGCAGCTGCCGGATCGAAGTGATGTGTTGAAATTCTTCCAGTATCAGGCTCCCGAACACATCGAGCTGACGAATGGGATCACCGGATACCCTGAATCACCCGTGCCTTTTCGCGAAACAACGGTTCGCTTTCCTGGCAATCGGCCACCCGTCGTCACGAATGTCACGTTGATGGATTTGGGGATCCAGGAAACTTTGGCCCTGGTCTACTGTGACATCGGTTCTGGCGCGATCCTAGCGCACTGGCCTGCCGAGCCTGAGCCGACGACGATTCGTTTGGCGACCGTTTTCCAGCCGGTACATGTCGAGTCCTGTGACCTTGATGACGATGGCAACGTTGACTTGGTGGTTGCTGATATCGGCGAGTTCAACGCCAACGAAAGCGACCTCGGTCAAGTCGTCTGGCTGCATCGTCGTGGTGATTCCAGCAGTTTCGAGAAAACGGTTTTGCTAGACGGTTTAGGCCGAGTCTCGGATGTGCGGCCCGGCGACTTTGACGGCGATGGTGATACCGATTTGCTGGTCGGCGTCTTCGGTTGGCGAAAGACTGGGCAGATACTTTTGATGCTCAATGACGGTAACGATTCGGGCGGCGTACCCGAATTTACTATCAAAAAGATCGACGATCGGAATGGCGCCATTCATGTGCCACCGATCGATCTTAATGGTGACGGACATCTCGATTTCATCGTTCTGCTAAGCCAAGAACACGAACGGGTAGAAGTGTTTTTGAACGATGGTGCGGGCAACTTTGAAAATGAGTTGCTTTGGGCTGCTCCGAATCCCGCGTACGGATCCAGCGGAATTGAATTAGTCGATATGGATGGCGACAAGGACATCGATTTGCTGTATGTCAACGGCGATTCGTTTGATCGTGGGGCCAAGGCTCATCACTCGGTTCAGTGGCTCGAAAATGTCGGCGGTAACTCTTTTGCGCACCATCATGTGTGTAACATGCCCGGAGCCATGGATGCGACGGCCGCTGATTTCGATGGTGACGGTGACATGGATATCGTCGCTGCGTCTCTGTTGGCAGGCGATAGTCGACAGCAACTAAACGCCGTCGACTCGTCGTCCCTTGTGATTCTGACTCAGACGGGCAACGGCGAATTTGTCCCGGCGAGAATCGAAGGCAAGCTACACCAGCACCTTTCGTTGGTGGCCGGGGACTTTGATCACAATGGTACCGTCGATGTGGCGGTCGGCAATTTCATTCGGGATGCCGTTTCGGACTTGCCCGATCTGGTGATCCATTGGAATGAACGCCAGCAGTAACGTAAACAGCGCTGGGATGGCGGGCATGTCGTCTCAGTTGTGAGCATGGCATGAGCTTTGCAATCAGGTCTGTTAGCGGAAGGACTGCGCGATTCCAACTTCGGTGTGTCGTTCGTTCGCCGTCGTTGCTTACCTGTCGTTGCTTACCTAAGGAGTGCTGTGATGCGACTGAACGTTTGGATGTTGTTGGTTTGTTTACTCGGAACGCCTTTATTCGCGCAAGATCCAAAAATCGAGCCTGCGGATGAATTGGTTCCGGTCGAGTCGGCCGAAACGCCACTCGATTTCTGGATGCAGAAAAAGCTTGGTTACTCAAGCGAAATACTGAAGGGGCTTGCTCTGGGCGACTTTGACTTGGTCGAATCGAGTGCACGCCATCTGCGAGTTCTCAATCGCATCGAAGGGTTTGTGCGGAGCCGCAATCCGGACTATCGAACCAACATAAACTTGTTTGACCGATCGACGAACGAAGTGATCCGACAAGCAAAGGCGGAAAACATCGAAGGCGTCACTTTGGCGTATCACCAAATGACGCTCAGTTGTGTTCGTTGTCACCAAACGCTTCGCGAGTAGTTTTCGTCAACCCTCAGCGGCGCAAATGTTGACGGCTTCGCAGCGATTGTTGCATCGAGGCAGTCACTGCAGCGTTGCATTTACCGCATTGCTGTGATCATTGCATCGCGGCGAGTTTGTCCAGGATGACTTGTTCGTTTACGGACAACTTGCCTTTTCCGAAACGAGCGTTCGACGAGTTGGCAACATTCGTGGCCATCCGTAAGAACTCGGCATGCAGCATGGCTGACATCTTTGGCGTCAGCGTCTGGTCGACTGCGGCTGCGTATTCTTCCCAAACTTTCCAAAGCGATTGCGGCGGGCAATGGTGGAGCCACGTTTCCAGCAGATCGAACGCCGTTGGCGAGTCTTTGACGCCGTGACGCAAGGCGGCGCTCAAAATGGCTTGACGTTCGGCGGGAGTGACACGGCCGTCCGCCCAGGCCACAAACACGGCGGGAACCAACGCTAGTGCCGCGATTGATGAAGACCTGATGCCAGCGTCGATCAAGTGGTCGAGTAACTCTTGGTCGTGAAAGCCGGTTTCTGCTTCCAGATCGAAGCGAGACTCTTCGAGTTCAAGTTTTTCACGCAGTCGTGCGCCCAATTGCTCGTCGACTCGGTGGAAAAACTCATCTTCAAGGGCTTTGCCTCGTCGATGAAGGGAATCCATTTCAGGCATGATTTCGCATCTCGGTTAGTGAGAATCGGCTTGCCAGCGTTTTGTTCGCCGACGTCAGTTGAGTTGATTTGAACGCAAAAGCAATTGTGGTGCCAACCTGCTTGTTGACTGCAAGAGTACGGGAACGGCCAACTTGGTTGTGTTCAACCGGCCCGGTGGCGCGCTGTGATGCCCGTCGCAGATCGTGCGAATCCGCACGCGTGAGCGGAATGGGACCAGCTCTCAATCGCATCGCTTGCGAGAATCTTGGAAATGCAGCCGGCGACGTCGTTTGTCGCTGCTGCGATAGTTGGTCCGCGCTTTGCTTTACCGATTGTGGCTAGACGATATACACCTTGGAATTGACCTCATGACATCCATGAAGAAGCAATCTGGACAACTTCGCAATGTTGCCACTCAGCATTTTTTCGGCGAACTGGAACGACAGATCGTCCAACGCCTTCGCGACGAGGCGACAAGCGAACAAGGCCGCGTCGAGTTGCTGCGAAGTACTGGGCTTCACGATACTGAGTTGTTGGAAGAACTCGGTAAGTTGGGGATCACTGCTGATGGTGTCATCGCGCTGCGACTGTTGCCGTTGGTGTTGGTCGCCTGGGCAGACGGAAATGTTAGTCAAGAGGAACGCGAAGCCGTTATGGCCGCGGCGTTAAAGATGGGGATCGTCGAGAGCACGACGGCTTGGATATTGCTTGACCAGTGGCTCACCAAGCGTCCTCGCGGTGTCAGTGTCGACGCTTGGCGACGGTACATCCACGAGGTCATGGCTCAGATATCAAGCACTGCGCAGAAACGGTTGGTTGACTTGACCTGCCAGCAAATGACTCAGGTTGCGAAAGCCACCGGCGGCGTCTTAGGCTTTGGCAGTGTTTCAAACAAAGAACAAGAAGTCATTCACGAAGTCAAAATCGCGATGCAACTAAAAGCAACGCCTTAGGAACGCGAAGCTTGTTAAGTGCCTCATTCGCAGTCTCCCCTTCGATCAACTAGTGATCGTGACCGCTGTGGTCATGGCCTCCGTGATCGTGCCCGTCGTGGTCGTGTTTGATTTCACCGCGATAGGGAGTTCCATTGATGGTCAGCGTTAGCTTGGGGGCTGCAGTATCGTCATCGATATGTCCGACTAGTTCAGCATCAGCAATTGTGAATCGTGACGATTTGCCATTGGGATCTGCGTCATCAGGGGTGGCGGCAAGCTTGTATTGTTCCGGCGTTCCGTCGTGCATCAAGTTGATCGTCAACTCACTCGCATCAATGGGGACGGCTTTGGTTGCCGACGAATCAAGTACATAGATCGTCACCGAATTGTTGTCGTGGATCACTTCAGCGTGGAATTCTTCGTTGCCGAGTTCGACTAGAGTTCCGTGATGTGGTCCTTCGGACGGGTGGGAATGAACGTCGGCGTTATCAGGCGGAAGACTATTCATCTCAACTGCCGCGTCCGAAGTTGTCGTTGCTGGTTTGGATCCGCACCCGGTGGCAATCAACAGTGTCGCGCCAATGGTGAATGCCAAGTTAAAGTTTCGCATTTGCTTTCTCATAGGTTTTAAGATTGTGCGAAAGGAGTGTCGGGTCGGACAGTCTTTTTCGCTCATTAAACTAGGAACTGTGAACTGGTTTATGCATTGCAATGTGATCGCGATGTAAATCATGCGTTGGCTGTTGCTTCGTCAAGTGTCGCTTCGCTCGTCGCTTCGCTGACCACTCGGGCAGCCGACTTCATACCAAACAACCAGAACAAAGCTGGGTGAACAAAGAAGTCGAGCGCCGTTGAGCTGATCAGGCCACCTAAAATCACAGTCGCGACTGGATACAAAATTTCTTTGCCTGCTTCGCCAGCCGACAACACCAATGGCACCAGCCCGATCCCCGACGTCAGTGCGGTCATCAGCACGGGTGCCAGTCTTTCCAGGCCAGCTCGAACGATCATCGCGGGTGTGAACTGTTCGCCTTCGTGTTGCACCAAGTGCAGGTAATGCTGAAGCAACAGAATCCCGTTTCGCGAGGCAATCCCCGCTAGCGAAATGAAGCCGACCATTGCTGCGATCGTCAGCGTTTGCCCGGTCATGACCAGTGCGGCAACCGAGCCGATGAATGCCATCGGCAGCGCCGCCATGACTTGGAACGCTAAGTTCGCACTGTGGAACAAAGTAAACAGCACCAAGAAGACACCAACCATCGAGATCACGAACAACACCGAGATCACACGACTGGCTGACTTCTGACTTTGGAACTGTCCGCCGTATTCGACGAAGTAACCGGGCGGCAGCTGGGCAATGATTGGTGTGATCGCCGCTTGAATGTCCGTCACGACATCGACCACGCCGCGGTCAGCCACGTTGCACTGGATCACAACCCGGCGGCGAACGTTCTCTCGGTTTACGACGTTGGGGCCGCCGGACTCATAGATCTTTGCCAGTCCCGACAGCGGAATGGTGCCACCCTCTGGCAACTGAATGGATAGTCGTTTGAGTTGCTCGATGTCCTCGCGATAGGCTTCCTTCATACGGACGACTAGATCGAAGGTTCGCATCCCGTCAAGAATCTCAGAGACGACTTTGCCGTTCATTGCTGTTTCGATGTAGTCGTTGACCGCGGCACTTGATAAGCCGTATTGCCACAGCTTGTCGCGATCCAATTCGATGCGAAGCTGCGGGATGATCACTTGCGGTTCTAGCAGAGCGTCGGTCACGCCCGGAACCAATTCCATTTGGGCTTTGACTTGCTCGGCCTTCTGGCGAAGCAGGTCAAGATCGTCGCCATAGATCTTGATACCGACCTGTGCCTTCACACCCGACAACATGTGCGAGATCAGGTGAGCAATCGGTTGCTCGACGGCCGTGACGATACCTGGAATGTCTTCCATCGACTCGCGTATTTCTGCCAACTGTTCTTCACGCGAACGAGGTGAATCAGGGTCCAGTTCAATGATCATTTCGGACATGTTCACGCCCTCGGCGTGTTCGTCTAATTCCGCGCGACCGGTTCGCCGAGCAAACTTCTGAACATCGTCAATCTTCTTTAGCGACTCTTCGACCGTTTGCGCAATCGTGTTCGAAGCAGCAAGCGAAGTTCCAGGCGGAAGAACGACGTTCAGCTGAATCGTTCCTTCGTTGAACGGTGGCAGGAAATCTTTTTCCAATCGCGATACAAAGATGGCTGCGATCGCAACCAAGAGCAATGTCACACTCAAGTTGAATCGCGGGAAAGTCAAGCTAAAGCGAATCACTTTGTCAGCAACCCATTTCAATCCTCTTAGCACCAAGCCGTCCTGCTCGTCATCGCGACCTTTGCCGAGTGCGAGCAGCCAGTACGACAGGATCGGTGTCACGGTCAGCGAGACGACCAATGACGACAGGATTGATACGATATAGGCGATGCCGAGCGGCGCAAATAGTTTGCCTTCCATGCCGCCGAGTGCGAACAGAGGCAAGAACACCAAGACGACGATCATCGTGCCGAACACGATCGAACGGCGAACTTCGGTGCTGGCCCGAAACACCACCAGCAGCGGATTGAGCGGGGTGCCGGCCGATCGGTTCTCTTTCAAACGGCGGTAGATGTTCTCGACGTCGACGATCGCATCGTCAACCAACTCGCCCATGGCAACGGCGATGCCACCAAGCGTCATCGTGTTGATGGACAAACCGAACACCGAAAAGACGATTGCGGTCATCACCAGTGAAAGCGGAATCGCGGTCAGCGTGATGAACGTCGTGCGAATGTTCAACAGAAACAAAAACAGAATCACGACGACGAGAATGCCGCCATCTCGAAGTGCTTCGACGACATTTTCGATGGCTCGGTCGATGAACGATTTTTGCGAGTACACCGTCGACAGTTGTGTGCCCGGTGGCAGAGTCGGTTTGAGCTCCTCGATCGCCTTCATCACTTCGTTGGTGACGTCGCGTGTGTCGGCGCCTGGTTGCTTGTTGATCGTCATGACGACCGCCGGACCGCCACGCCATTTGCTGCTGACGGGCGAGGTGGTCAGGTCTTCAACTCTGACGAACGCCGAACTGTCGCCGCGCTTGACTTGTGCTCCCTCGATGACATTGGCGACTTGCGAAAGCAGGACCGGGCGCCCATCACGAATCGTTACCGGAATCTTTTTCAGGTCCTCAATCGATTGGATTCGTCCGAGTGATCGGACCAACAGTTCGCTTGGCCCTTGGCGGTCAAGGTAACCACCGGTTCCGTTCTCGTTGCTGCTGGTGACCGCAGATTCAACTTCGGGCAGGGTAACGCCGTAACGCAACATCGCGTCAGGATCGACCAGCACTTGATACTGCTTGCGTTGACCGCCCATCGTAAAGACTTGGGACACGCCCGGTATCGTCAGTAAACGTTGCCGAACGACCCAATCGGCCGTCGTACGCAGCTCCATCGGATCGGCGGCTGGGTCGTCGTTCCATAAACCCAACATCAAAATCTGGCCCATGATTGACGAGATCGGCGCAAGCTGGGGAGTGATCCCTTTGGGCAACCGATCTTGGACCATCTGCATTCGCTCGGCAACAATTTGTCGATCCGTGTAGACGTCCGTGCCGTAAGCAAACTCGACGTAGATCACCGAGATGCCAACGCCCGACGAGCTGCGCACGGCTTCGACGCCGTTTGCACCGTTCATCGTTGTTTCGATCGGCAACGTGATCAGTGTTTCGACTTCTTCGGGCGCCATCCCGGGCGCCTCGGTCATGATGACCACGCGCGGGCGATTGAGATCCGGAAAAACATCGATCGGCATCACCATCGTTTGCCAGGTTCCATAGCCGATCAGAAACACGGCAATCGCGATGACGAGCAAACGCTGGTGAAGCGAAAAACGGATGACTGCATTTAGCATTTGATTTCAGCTCCGTTTTAGTGGTTGTGGCCAGCGTGCGGGTCGACCGCTCCGCCGGATTTGTTCTTAATTGCCATCTGCATTTGATGCGCAGCTTTTAGCGCGATGACGTCGCCTGGATACACCGAGCCATCGTTGGCGATCACGGCAGCATTTTGGTCGCGATAGCGAACGTGGACGGGAACGCGAGTGAACGATTTACCGTTTTGTTGGAATACGAACCAGTCAGCCCCGTCTCTGACCACGGCATCAACGGGCAGCACGATTTGGTGTTCCCACTCTTCGACGGGCACGCGTAGTTCCATCCGCTGGCCAAGTCGGTATTTCCACGAAAGGAAGCGTTGGTTCTCGTTGTTGGTTTCGTCTCGAACGACTTCGTTGGGCAGTTCCACGAACATCGATAGCGTTCGCGAATCAGGATCGATTGAATTGGAAACGAACGTCAGTTTTAGCCCGCGAACCGTTTCTTGTCCGGACGAGCTGCTGATCACCGCATCAACGGCCCATCCTCGTTTGGCAGCTTCCGTGATCGCGTTGACGTCGTTCTCGAAAGCCTTTCCTTCGATGAACAGCCGGGTGTAGTCCGACAGCGAACAGAGCTTTTCGCCTGCCATGATCGCCTGGCCTTTATGAACCAACAGGTCATCAATCACTAGCGGCGTGCCAGGTTGGTCGTGCGAGTGTCGATGCGAGGCATCGTTGGTCGGTGGCAGTGATGGAGGTAGCGACGGGTCTTGGCGGAACGAAACAGGACGGATTTGAACCTGGCTTAGTCGCAGTTCTTCATCGTGATCGTGTTCGTCCACATCGGGTGCAACGATTCGCAGGTCGCGCAGCAATTTGCCGTTCGTCCCGATTGCATCGACTTGTCGATCAGACAAACCGTGCATCCGCAATGCTTCACGCTGAGACGTGGCAAAGGCTTCGAGTTTTTCTTTTGCGTAGCGTCGTTCCAGCAATAGTTTTCCTGAAATGGCACCTGATTGAGTTGCCTGTTCAAGACGGTTGATCTCGCGTGCTTCGACTTGCAGCTCGCTCACCGTTTTCAGGTAAGCCGTTTGCGTCTCGACCAAGTCTTCGTATGTCAAACGAACTTCAAACAGCAACTCGCCCGGCATCACGGCTTCGCCGGTGACGGCGTGGACGTGCGTCACGACTCCGTTTAGCGGCGATGAAACAATGATCGAGGATCGGCCAGGTTTTGCGACCACCACCGCCGGCACCGTGATTGATCGGCGGTAAGTTGATAGTTCGATTGGACGTAAGAAGTCTTGCGTCAGTCCAAGATTCTTCAGGGCTTGCGGAGTCAGTTGCAAAGATGCCGTTGCGTTGCCGATCGCCGTTGATTCGTTGTGCGCAGCATGGCCGGGCGAGTCGTCATGCGGACCCGAATGTTCGTCGTCTGAACTCGCACGCTGTGACGCTAGAGTTTGGTCGATCAACCGCGACAACGGTGGCCACCAAGCGGAGGATGTCGCAAAAGCTGCGATCAATACGACGAGGCCCACGCCCCAGCGTATCGCAGTCCATGGCATCGAAGCCCTCGGCATTTTGGTTTGATTCGATTGCATTTGTCGGACTCTGTAGGAATGGATTTGATGACTCGCACCAGCATCGGTTTCGACAAAGCTGCACCGCGCATTGCTGACTCCGGCACGGGAATCAACGTCGCAGCAGCGTCACATCGTGGAACGCAAACGAGCTGGACAGCAACTCGTCGCGGCTGGCCTAAATAAGAAATCGCCAAGAATGGTCGTGACGATTAACCCAAACTAGCGAGGCTCAGATCTGCCAAGATTGCAGATCGGCGCAGCGGCCACTGGAGGTCAATGCACTCGAAAGCGGCGAAGAGGCGAAGAAGCGGTGCGCAAGCAGACCGTCCGTGACCGCAAACTGATGCGAGTCCCAGTGCACCGCTTCAATGAAGCGGGCGATCGATTGGAAATCGAACGTTTGCACCTTGGCCGTGACATAGCTGCATCGAGCTTCGTTGAAGTCGTGGGAATCACTGTTTGATCCGTCACAGCAAGCGGCTTCGATCGATGTGATAACACGATCGAAATCCGCCTCGGTTGCCTGATCGTACCCGTCGTCTTCCAAACCGCAGCGGTGGCCCGCGTGGTCATGTGCGACGGTGCTGATGTCCGCATGAGCAGTCCCGTGTTCAGCACAGCAATCGTTGCCGACCGCGTGCGAATGATGCCAGCAGCAACCCAACACCGCGTGAGCGGCGAACGCAAAAAGCGTCAATCGTTGGATGAACCGCGCAATCACAGCAACGCAACTCGCTAAATACAAGAACCGAACCAGAACCGTTAACCTCATTGTCACCAGTCCTACAATCGGGTCAATGGCGACCGAACTTGAACATCCCACGTCAGTTTTGTCAGCCAAGAGTTCGCTCCAAGATCGAGAAACGTGCTTGCAGGCCGCTCAATTCCTCGGTTTTGACGTGAATGCAGGTGCTTGACCGTGTTTCGCGGACGGGCGCAGTCGTCGTTGCCCTACTGGGCCGACGCTCGGTCTCGGCTCGGCACAAGTTCCCAATTCCAAAACTCGTACTGGCTACGATTTTCGGCATTGAAGCTGGGACAGCTCGACAGGTTGTGTGGGGGGCTCGTCGCCAGACTCTCGAGGATCAAACCCCCATCGTGATGGCTTTCTCGCTGCGTTCGTTGGCACCATTACTCTGGTTGCTACTCGCTCGGTATCTCAACGCTCTTTCGACAATTGGATCAATTGGCCCCAATCCGATATCCAACTTTTCGAGGTTGGGAATCGACTGCGGCCACTCTCCGAATCGTTGTTCATGCAACCGCACCGCGATCGCCAACTTCGTTAGTCGTCGTTCCATGGTCGATCAAACGATGGCGGAACCGCAGACGCTCAATTTCGTTGACTTTGCCATGACAGACCAAAAATATCTGAATCACTGGACCGGTGTCATGGTAAAGCTAGATCGTGGCCATAAGGGTTGCGATGCTAGCAGGGAGTTTCTCACCTTCGCTTCTGATCCAAACAAAAACTGGGCCGCCCGTTTCATCGTTGACATTGTTAGTGCGAAGCCTCGGAGGATTCGACTAGACTTATCTGCCTTGCTTCTGCGTCGTTCTCACTCTGACGATGGTTTGTGATGTCTCCATTGGTGCCCGCCGGTTTGTTTGTGATGATTGTCGCCGGGGGGGCTGCTTTGCCGTGGTGCATTGCGGATGCAGCCGATGGAGTCAGCGGGACAGCGATCAGTTTTCCCGAACAGATTCAGCCCTTATTAGCTCGCGACTGCTTTTCATGTCATGGGCCAGATGCGAGCACTCGCGAAGCAGACTTGCGATTGGATATCGAATCGGCTGCCAAGCAGCATGCGGTTGTTGCCGGCGACGCCACTTCTAGCGAATTAGTCTCGCGGATCTATTCGACGGATCCGGACTCGCAGATGCCGCCGCCCGAAACGGGGCACCGTTTGTCAGATAGCGAAAAAGCACTAATCCGTGGCTGGATCGATCAGGGCGCCGGTTGGCAATCGCACTGGGCATTCGAACCGATCGTCGCGCCGAAAATGTCTCCGGCTGGCGATGATAAGAAGGCCAGCCCGATCGACCGATTCGTCTCTGCTCGACGAAAGGAAGCGGGGTTGGACGCTTCCCCGCCGACCGACCGAGCCACGTTGTTGCGGCGGGCTTATTTCGATTTGGTTGGCTTGCCACCGTCGTCTACACAAATCCAGCGGTTTATCAACGACGACCGTGAAGATGCCTTTGAAATCGTGGTCGACGAGTTGTTGCGGTCGCCTCACTACGGCGAGCAGATGGCGGTTGAGTGGTTGGATGCGGCGCGGTACGCCGACACCAACGGATATCAGAACGATTTCAATCGCAGCATGTGGTTGTGGCGTGATTGGGTAATCGCCGCATTCAATGAAAACCTCCCCTACGATGAGTTCATCGTCGATCAAATTGCTGGCGACATGCTGCCCGCTGCTACCGAGCGGCAACTGGTGGCCACCGGATTCAACCGAAACAATCGTTCCGTGACCGAAGGCGGATCGATCGAAGCGGAGTGGCGCGTCGAGAACTGTGTCGATCGTGTAGAAACGACCGCAGGTGCCTTTTTGGGACTGACGATGGGCTGTGCCCGTTGTCACGACCACAAGTACGATCCGGTTTCGCAAAAAGAGTTCTATCAATTCTACGCCTTCTTTAACAACGTTGACGAACGCGGTGTCTATAACGAGGCACGCGGAAACGTGGGGCCACAGATCGCAATCACAACCCCAGCGCATGCGGCAAGACTGCAGGACTTATCACAGCAAGTCGCCATACAGGAAAAACTCGTTGGCGTTGACGTCTTTCCGAAAACCATCGCCGGCTGGCGTGCAGAACTGGAAAGCAGTGAATTCGAAAACCGTGACAGCAAAGTACCTGAGGCTATCTTCCGCTATCCCAATCCAGGGGCCACTTTGGCCGGCGCTGAAAGTCCCGTTGGTAAAAGCATTCTTTTAAAAGGACTCGCTGGGACGATCGATATCAAGCCTGAGCCGGAATTTCCGTTCGAACAAGACCGGCCGTGGAGCTGGTCGGTGTGGGTTCACGGTGACGCTCGCGGGGCTCTGTTCGGAAAAATGGATGTCGGCAATGCCTACCGAGGTGTCGATGGATTGATCTTGTCCGATGGGCGGTTGAAGATTCACTTGATTCACCGCTGGCCCCAAAATGCGATCGCCGTTTTGTCAGGTACAAAGCTGCCCGGCGGCCAGTGGACGTGCATCACAGTGACGTACGATGGATCGTCGAAAGCCTACGGGCTGCGTGTTTACTTTGACGGCCAGTCGATCGAGGTTACGACCGAGCAAGATGCATTGACTCAGACGTTGGCAACTGACGTTCCCTTTCGTATCGGACAGCGGTCGACGTCCGAATTCTTGACGGGCCAGATGGCCGACTTCCGGCTCTTTGAAGTCACACTCACCGACGCTCAAGTCGCCCAGCACGTCCGTTCATCGATCGTGCAACATCACGATCAATTGCAGCAAGCGAAGGCCGGTGTCGTCGCGGCCGAGCCAATGGATCAGGCAGATCCAATGGTTCGGTATGTCAGCCGCGTGCATGATAGCCCGTCGGCGCAGAAACTAAAGAAGTTGCGTGCCGAACTGAATCAGCTACACGACGCGCGTCCAACAACCATGGTCATGCGAGACCAGGCAGAGTACCGTGAGACGTTCTTGCTGATTCGAGGTCAATACGACTTGCCCGACACTAGCGAACCGTTGTGGCCGGCGATCCCGGCCGCGTTGCCTCCGCTAGCTGACGACCAGCCTGCCAGCCGGCTCGGACTGGCACGATGGATGGTCGATGATCGCAACCCATTGACCGCTCGCGTTGCCGTGAACCGTGCGTGGCAGAAATTCTTTGGTCGCGGCTTGGTGGAGTCGGCCGATAACTTCGGAGTTCAAGGTGCCCCGCCAACGCATCCGAATTTGCTGAACTATTTGGCTGACGATTTCCGACAGCATGGTTGGGATCTCAAACGGCTGCACAAGCAAATTGTGTTGAGCGATACCTATCAACAGTCGTCCAAACATTCGGCCGAATCACTTGCCAGCGATCCCGACAACCGTTGGCTCAGTCGCGGGCCACGCTATCGTTTGTCGGCTGAACAAATTCGCGATCAGGCGCTCGCAATATCGGGGTTGCTGGTCGATCGCCACGGTGGGCCGGCGGTGTTCCCGTACCAGCCGGCCGGGTTGTGGGAGGAACTAGCCGGCGGCGCTAGCGGTGGCCCCTACGTACAATCTGAACGCGATGACCTCTATCGTCGCAGTCTTTACACGTTTCGCAAACGAACTGTATCGCACCCCACGCTGGCAACGTTTGGCGCGCCGAGTTGGGAGGTCTGTCAGTTGAAACGATCTCGTACCAACACGCCGTTGCAATCGCTCGCACTGCTGAACGATGTCACTTACGTCGAAGCTGCTCGGCACTTAGCCACGCGGGTGTTGACGCACGACGGCGATGCCGAAAATCAATCGCCCACTGATGCGATCGGATTCGGTTTTCAAACTGTCGTTCTGCGTCAGCCCACAGCATCGGAAATCGAGACGCTTGTTCGCGGCTATGCTGATCGCCTAGCGTTTTACCAGTCGCATCCGCAGGAAGCCGAAGCAATGTGTGAAGTTGGTGATTCGCCTTGTGACGAGTCGTGCGACCGCTCGCATTTGGCGGCCATGACATCCGTCGCGGCGATCCTGTTGAACTTAGACGAAGTCCTAACGAAGCAATAAAATGATGTCGCCATTCGAGCAATCCATGCAGAGCAACCGACGGCTGTTCCTGAAATCGGCAGGTCTCAGTTTGGGTGCGATCTCGGCCGCTGCGCTGGATCATTCGCAAACGAGTGCAGGTGTTTCGACGTCGCATCATCCGGCGACCGCGAAGCGAGTCATCTATTTGTTTCAGTCCGGGGCGCCGTCGCAGTATGAAACGTTTGATTACAAACCCGGGCTCAGAAAGCTTGCCGCAACCGAGTTGCCTAACAGCATCCGTAATGGACAGCGTTTGACGGGCATGACGTCAGGGCAATCAAGTTTTCCAATCGCGCCGTCAAAGTTCGATTTTCAACAACGCGGCGAGTCGGGCATCTGGGTCAGCGATTTGTTACCGCACATTGCGAAGGTCGCTGACAAGCTGTGCGTGGTTCGGTCAATGCACACCGAAGCGATCAATCACGACCCAGCGATTACGTTCTTTCAAACCGGATCGCAATTGTCGGGCAGGCCCAGCATGGGCGCGTGGGTGGCCTATGGACTCGGTTCGATGAATGAAAATTTACCTAGCTTTGTCGTGATGGTTTCGCGAGGAACGGGGCGCGCCGCAGGTCAACCGCTTTACGATCGACTATGGGGCAGCGGTGTGTTGCCGGGGATACATCAGGGTGTCAAACTGCGGGGCGGCAGCGAACCAATCTTGTACTTGTCGAATCCAGCCGGTTGTCCACCCAACATCCGCCGCGGGATGCTCGACGATCTGAAGCAACTCAATGCCGAAAACTATCAACGAACTTTGGACCCCGAAGTCCAAACTCGTATTGAACAATATGAACTGGCGTTCCGGATGCAAACCTCCGTTCCCGATCTGACGGATTTTTCCGACGAACCCCAATCGTTACTCGATAGCTATGGTCCAGACGTTCAAAAGCCAGGCACGTACGCGCGGAACTGTCTGCTAGCCCGACGTCTTGCTGAACGCGACGTTCGTTTCATTCAGCTTTTTCACATGGGTTGGGATCAACACGACAACTTGCCCGATCACATGGGCAAACAGTGTCGCGATACCGATCAGCCGACTGCGGCCTTGATCAAGGATCTTGAGCAGCGAGGTTTGCTGGAGGACACGCTTGTGGTTTGGGGTGGCGAATTTGGGCGGACTGTGTATTGCCAAGGCAAACTGACGGAACAAAATTACGGCCGTGACCATCATCCTCGTGCGTTCTCGATTTTCATGGCGGGCGGTGGCGTCAAGCCAGGTATCGTTCATGGCGAAACCGATGACTTCGGCTACAACATCGTCGCTGATCCTGTCCATGTAAATGATCTGCACGCGACCATCCTTCACATGCTGGGGATCGACCATCGCCGACTGACAATCCCGTTCCAAGGACTCGATCTGAAACTCAGTGGGGTCGAAGAACGACACCCTGTTACCGCAATTCTCTGATCTTGCGCAATCCCTGTTCTTTCTCAAGAAAGTTCGGCTCTCCGGCGCTGTGAATTCTTGCCGCCAGACGTGCCAGCGGTTTGTCGATTCATTCCCAGGACCAAGACTTTTTTCGATTTCGTCCTTGCCGCCCTCGACAATGACTCGGTGATAGTTATCGGAGTGGCTGTGGGGCGGATCAAGGAAAAGCAGGTGGATGGAGTCGGCACGAAATCGGGAAGCCACCATGGGCATTCACCCATGATCGTCTTCTCGAGTTGAGCACCCCTCGCCTGGTCAGAGCACTGCCAGTCGCCAAGGATGATTTGACTTCTCCGTGTTTGTCATGAGTTCTGTCGCGGCGATGGGCAACGATTTCCTTGACCGCCGGATCCGCCTGCAGTTCGCCCACCCCCACCAGAATGTTCTTGGCGTACAACGAGACTTTTTGCTTACTTGTTTGGAACAGCTCGGCAACTTCCATCTGGCCGACAAAAATCGTGCCGCCATCGCCCGGCACTTGCAGCCAAAGTTCAAAGTCGTCGGACATGTGCAGGACCGGATCACCTGCGACGCGTTGCTTCCGCCACAATCTCCCCCAACCACGATCGCGTCCGAGGCCAACAACGAAAAAAGCCCGCAAAACGCTGGGTTTTACGGGCTTTTCGGTGATGGACGATACAGAACTCGAATCTGTGACCTCCACGATGTCAACACCGTCGTTGATTTGCCGTAACTCGTTTGCCACCAATTACCTGGGTTTGGAACGAACGAAAAAAGGCAGAGTTGGGGGCAGAGATACGAATTTACTCTGCGGCTTTAACTTCCACCGGAGTGTAAAGCTGTGTCATCAAAACGCGAAGCGAAACCATTTTTCCGCAAATCAAAAAACGCCTGGTACCTCCAGCTTGGTAAACGCCAAGTGAGCCTTGGGCGGGAGAAAAAGCAAGCCTGGCAAAAGTACCATCAATTGATGGCAGACAGCGAACCGATTCGCGAAACCGCCACGGTTGAAATGCTCTTTGAGCGATACCTGGATTGGGTTGAGGAGAATCGAAAGCCGGGAACGTACAGCAAGATTCGTGACAATTTGTCGTCTTTTGCAAAGTTCATCGGCAAGCAGACCAAAATTGCCACACTGAGCGGTTCGGATCTCTCCAATTGGGCTGAAGGGCAAAGCACATGGTCATCGACGACACGAAATGAAGGGATAGGCTCGGTCGTTCGATGCTTTAATTGGGCGGTAGGAAAAAAGTACCTAAAAACCAACACGGTGGCTCAGGTGCCAGACAAGCCTCGTCGGAAACGCCGCGAAACCGTGATCTCAACTGACGAGTGGACAACGCTGCTCGGTTTCGTCAAAGACCAAGCGTTTCGTGATCTGCTTTGCTTTATGTGGGAGGTAGGCTGCCGTCCCCTGGAAGCTCGTACGATGGAAGCAAAGCACGTCAACTTGGACGCAGGCATCGTCATCTTTCCGCCATCTGAGGCAAAAGGCGAACGTCATGAGCGAGTGATTTATCTGACAGAAGCAGCAAAACAGATCTGTGCTCGCCTCGTAGCAAAATGGCCAACTGGTCCCATCATGCGAAACACTCGCAACCGACCATGGACAAAGGACTCGATCAACTGCCGGTTCTCCAGGCTCAAAAAGAAAACCGGCAAACGCGTGTTTGCCTACGCCATTCGGCACAGCTTCGCTACTCAAGGGCTAATCGATGGTGTGGACTCGGTTACCTTGTCACAGCTCATGGGACATGCTGACGTAAGTACGTTGGCAAAGAACTACGCTCACCTTTCAAGAAACCAACGCTACTTGAAAGAACAAGCTGAATCGGTACGAAAACGCCCTGACGCAAACTAAATCGGTTCTGCTCTCTTTAAAGTGAATCATCCTACGCTCCAAGGATGGAGCTAGGATGTGATGGATTTGTACTTTTCAAAAAGAAGCCCAAACGCTTCATCTGCTAAGTCCTGCTTTCTCCGCCCATCTCCTGCAAGCTGGAGAGTATGAAAGAGGCGGCTGAATTTTTGCTCTGTTTCGTCAAGCACTTTGAGATTGAGATTTCGGCGAACTTCTTTTTTCGTAATGCGAGGAGCTGAAGTCCCCTGCCCGCTTGCGGTCTTCTTTTTGATCGGCTTTGCTTTTATCGCAGCAACTTTTTCTGTTGGTTTTTCAACTGGCAATTTTTTTGCTGCTTCGGTTGCCGTCGTCTTTTCTGCGAGCTTGGCACGATCTTTTTCCAAGCGTCTTTGTTCGAGGCGTTTTTCAGTCTCTTCAAGTTGATCGTCGACTATCGCAAAAGTTGATGAAAAATTTGGTGCTCGACTACTCATTTGAAACTCTCTGTTCGTTGTTCAGTCTTGGCAGAATGATTTCAGCAACAAGCGATTGAACATCGGTTGCGGGACCATCTTTTCCACCAAAGCGTTTGTCTCTCATCACGCTAGTGTTTCGCTTGATGGCAATTCGTTCTCGTATTTCAGTGTCTGCCACTGGAATGCCGTAGCGAAGCAAGTTTTCACGCACGCTTGGAACCGCAATGTCGTTTTTCAGTGTCCGAGTTAGAACGATACTGGCGTCTGGCTTCCCTCCCTCGCTTCGACGTTGTTGTCGTCTGACAAGATTGATGACACCAACAGTTTGAAGAAGATCTTGCTCAGAAACGCAAAGCGGAATCAGAACTAAATCCGAGAGCAAGCAAAGCGTTGAAACTTGGTCGCCTTCTTTTCCTGGTGCATCAATGATGACGTGATGCCCTGACTCAGAAAGCTCCTGCACTTCGTCATCGATTCCATCGAGTGACGTTGCTGAGCGAAGAATCAAGTTCGAATCAAAGTTCTTGAGCAGCGTTGCCGTTGGCGCGTACTCTTCCGCGTCCACAAGAGCTGTCGAAAATCCTAAGTCGTTCAAGTACACCACCAGATTTCTGGCAAGAGTGCTTTTGCCGACACCACCTTTACTGTTTGCAAGTCCAATTATCATTTCGCCTTGAAGGTTACCAATCAACCAGACAATCTGACAAGATAGTAATATTGCTCACCAGCAATCTTTCTTGTGAGCAATCAAGAAAGCAAGTCAGCAATCTTTCTTGCTTGATTGCTTACTTGCTCACCAACATTGTGCGCTTAACCTTGATTAAGAGAGCGTTGCCAACAGGTGTTTAGCGGTGAACTGGCCGTATTTAGCTCTAGTACTCCGCAAACAGGTCAGTACGGTGCAATGACTGTACGAAAAAACTTGGCTTCCAGCGTGAAATTTGAAGGTCTGGCAAAGTAACAAAAGCACACAGGCTGAGAACCACGAAGGACGGCAAGCATTGAAAGAGTGGAAGTTCTGCAACTGGAGCCTTGTTCGGCTTGACGTCGCAGCCAGCCCCAGATGGCGTTCGAGTTAATGCTTGCTTGAACGCATCTGTTCGAGCTAGTCTTGCCTTGGTTTAACGAACTTGAAGTATGGCGGCAAGCTATCGTGTTCAGAGACGGGGCTATCGTGTTGATAGACGGGCGTACCGTGTTGAGAGACGGGGATCTACCGTGTTCAGAGACGGGTTGTACCGTGTTGAGAGACGGATTGTACCGTGTTGGCAGACGGGTTTGGTGGTCGATCGTCAATGAAAGCAAGCCCTTAGCGGGGCGGAACTTATAGAACTTAATATAACTATATTAACTTGTATTTTGATTTTGAGTAAAAAAGAACAAAGAAAACAAGCCGAAGTCATCCAGCTATTTGGGCGGGACGAAATGAATCTAGTTGAGATTCCATTTGGTCCAATTTCAAAGACGCAAGTGAAGACGCTTGAAGTAGAACATGAAACCTACGACAAGCAGCTTAAACGCTACGTGACTCGAAAATTGTTAATGACTGGCACCGATGCCTTCGGCCTTCCTCAGCCTATTGATGACCAGGTGATTGTTGGCCTCAAAGCACTTACCTGCAAAGCCAAATTTGAATCAAGGCGAGTTGAATTTAGCCGTTACCAGCTATGCAAAGAAATTGGCTGGCCAACAGACGGGCGTTCGTACCGGAGGCTTGAAGACTCGCTCGATCGAATTGCGAGCACGACACTGAAATTTAAAGACTACTGGTGGGACAAGGGCGACCAGGCATGGAAGTCGAAAACCTTCACCCTAATCGGAAGCGTACAGATTTGTTCACGAGATGAATTTGACAGAGCAAGAAAGAACAAAACTGGTGCTGGTTATCAGCTCTGTTCATTTGAGTGGAGCGAGGTTGTCTGGAAAAGCTTCACCGACGGTTACGTCAAGAAGGTCGACATGGAAATGTTCCGACGCGTTTCTTCGGGACGTAGCAAAGAGGTAGCAGTTCGGCTTTATCGAGTGCTCGACAAACGACTGTACAAAAAGCAGACGTGCAATTTCAAGCTAGAGCGATTGTGCAAGGGAATCATCGGACTCAGTGATTCTTACTGCCCAAGCGAGATGAAACGCATCCTTGAACGTGCAGCGAAGTGGCTCGTTACATGCGGTTGTATTTCAGGAATGGAAATCAAACCCGATCGCAAAACCGGGGAGCTAATGGCAATTTTTCGACGAGTGAGAAAACTTCCGACATTCAAGAACCTAGATGATCCAGAGAGTGGAAAACCTGCAAGCCGTCCATTGCTTCAACAATTTGATGGCATGAAAACGGCGCAACGAGAGAAGCTGCTAAAATCTGCAATTGAGTTTAGCCGGACTCATCACCCAGAACAGTACGAGGGCTTCCAACGAAGCGAGCAACGAGAAGGGGAGGCGTCTCGGGCATATCTTGAACTGATTCTGAGAACCTTCCTGGCTGCAAACAAAAAGAATGCTGCATAACCTGCATTCGCGTAGATATCCTCGCAGCCATTGTCTGCGAGCGGTCAAATCAGCTATGCTGACCGACTACTTCAAAGCAAGGAATTTGGATACGCAAGACAACGTGCTCGCCAGAGCATTGCATCGCGTACTTTCCGATGAAACTACAAAGATTGATCAAAAAGACGAGTCTGGAAAAGCCGGGGGAAGTCTGTATCTGTTCGAACCTAAAACGCTGTTTGCTTTGCGTTTCAATACCCTGCAAAATCAGCCCGTGGAACGATTCCACACGTGTCAGTGTTCAACAAACGTTAAAGCACTTTCTTTCGATGTAAGAACCGTTGCGAGTTTGGCTACCAACCAAACAAGCTGTGCTTGCCTAACCAGCGAGAGAGTCGGCGAAAGCCAACTCTGTTCTTAGTCAGTAGAGCTGGATGCCATGAGAGTGGCTCGTCCAGTTCGACGGGGGCTGCTAAGCCTAATCCCGTCTCACTTAGTTTGTGAGCGGTCTAATTCTTAGCTTCTACCCGATAGCAACAGAAAGTCTGAATTGGAATTTCGGGCGACACTGAAAAACCTCCCGTCGGTTTTTGATTGGAGGCCGTTGTTTTGGAAGTGGTGAAGCAGCTAAAGGGCTGCGTAATCCACCGAAGGGGATTGTAGGTCTCTGACCTGCTTTAACCTTCGCCGCCGCGTGGAGCCTGGTTGCGGTAACGTAACCAGCCGGGAGGCCGACACCTCTCGGGTACCTGGAGAAACACCAGGACGTGAAAAGCTCAAGCGTGAAAGGGGAGCAATCCCTTGGCGGTAAGTATCTCTGAAGTGGTTGCCGAAAAGGTGCTGGGCTTGCAATAGCGTACCCAGCACGACGAACGGCCCAACGTGAAACGGTAAGGGGAAGCTTCTGTTTTCTGTCCCCTGAAACCTGGCGTCAAGCCAGTGGAGTAGGAAAGCCTGACGGCTTCACCTATCGCGTTGAACAGCTTGCGAGCTGTTACAGGTCATGTGGGGTCACGCCCACTAGTCACCAGAGCAGAGACGCATCTCGATGCAACTAAAGTGGGAAGCAGTCATGTTGCCGCCGTTTGGTTATGGCGGGGCCTTGGAATGTCACCAAGGAGCAAGCGTGAGTGTGGGAGTGAGTAGCAAGTAGAAGCAGGTCAAGGGAAGGTCTCGGAAGAGGTCTTCACTACCCGGCGGGAGCTTTGCCGTGCTAGCGGCAAGCGAGATGAGGCAAGGCAGTTTCAAACCGTTCTGGACCTAAGGTGGTACTTGGGTTTTGACAGACGACGAAAGCTACGACTGACCAGTGGGAGCATGCGTTCCCGAGGTCGAAAGAAAGTTGATGCGAGTTGGTGCTTACTTTTTGAGTGGCACCGACTCGCTTTCTTGATTGAATGCAGTGCGGTTAGACGCGAGTTTCCCTGACGGGCAATTGGCCTCTAGCAGTGAGCTGACGCAGTACAGGCGACGTTCGCTTTGCGTACGAAGCTTAGGTTTTAGAAAGGAAAGAAATCGAAGGCCAATGGAATTGGCCGCAGGCATTTTGGAAAACAGATGTACTCGCGAGTTTGGCTTTGCAAACTCCCTGAGTACGATGTTTTCAGCACCGTAGGTTCCTTCACACGAGTGAAACGAAGGTTCTGGCTTTCGCGATTGTGCCCTAACAATCGCCTCACCTGAGACGCCTACGGGCGTTTGAGGTGGAGGCAAAAAATGGCAAGAAAAGAGTACCGATACGTTGCAACGTCAAAGGCCGGGTTTATCCGGCAGTTGGTCAATTACGCCCGTCACGGCTACGTGTTCTACGTAAAGGGGCATGTACGAAAGGGGTTAGATCCTGAGCGAGTTGATGACAAGCTGCTAGGCCTTTACGACGTGCGTAAGACTGACGCGCAGCGTCACTGGCGCAAAAAGAACGGAAACTGCAACTTTCAATACCTCCGGTTTGAACGCACCTGGGTGCTGCTCTTAACGCCTGGTGAGCAACCAGCGGAGTTCATGAAGCGAGAAAGAAACAACATCAGAAACCTTGAGCGAGGAGAGCCGCTTGCCGTTTGCGGCTATTCGATTTGCCGCGTGATGGGCGATTTCATCAGAAACCGAGACAAGCCAGAAGACACAACGGGTGCTGTCCGAGACACCAAGCGACGAGTTCGGGTGCAAATTTCAAAATCTGAATTCAAGGAACTAAAGGGCGAGTTCCTGCGACATGCCAGGACTCGCTCTGAGGATTGGTATCGGCTAAAGTTCTATCATTCGGGCTTTGAGCCATACGCTCCTATTCGTAAACAGCTGCTCGACTTGCTTCGAATGGTGAACGCGGCTCGGGCACCGCACGGGTTGCCGAAGATTAAACCCGACTGCATTCGCTACCGAATTGAACCAGTGAAGGTGTTTGAAGCTGTGAGCGAGGCCGGAAAACAAGCTGCATAGCGACCAGCTTGAGTGCGGCAACTGCCCTGACTAGACTGGTGGGGGGGAAGTAGCTGAACCTCTCGTTTGAGGGGAGCCATGTTCGCTTCATCTTGCAGGTACTTTGCGAAGCGATTCGCTTGAAGTTTTCACACCATTCATTTTCTAGATACAGCGACCTTCAATGCGTTCGATTGCAATTCTCGTGCTGTCCCTGGCACTCGTGTCATCCGCTCATGCCGCAACCATCACCGTCATCGGAGGTGATAACATCGGCTCTGATAATTCGACCGTAAATGGTAACGGAGTTGTAGGTGCTCATGGGAGTGCAAGCTACTCTCCACTGACTAATCTAGGGATGCCAGCAATTCCGTTTTCAGCGGACGGTTCGACTCGTCTTTATGACTTTCGGATTATTGCCGGTGTTCTTCCAAACTCAAATGCCGGTTTGACTAACGTTGATTGGTCGAATCAGAACTGGACGCTCTCCGTTTTTAGCGATACAGCCTACAAAAACGAGCAAATGCCATTTATCTCTCATGCCTTTGGGGCTGAACCTGATAACTGGTCTGGATTTAATCGTGTGAGCTCTACTTTAAACGTGCCTGATACGGCTTCCTTTGGAGACTTTGGAACATCGGGGAATATCGACCAAGGTCTCTACGACTTACAGTTCTCATTAGCTGGTATTGAAGACTTTGAAGCACCTCTAGCTGCTGGCGACTACTTTATTGCTATTCAATCCCATGCTAATCAATCTGCCTTTGGCGAGGGCGTACTTGCTATTACTAGGAGTGCTGTTCATCCTGACTATTGGTATGACAGCAACCAAATCTTACCCCAAGCCGTGGTGCCAAATTTGACACCATTCACTGACGTCGGTGTTGCATTCTCGGTAAGAGCAATCGCAGTACCGGAACCAAGTTCTCTGATGCTTCTGGGGTTTGGGTCTTGCTGGGCAGTGTGCAAACGTCGGAAGCGAGCTGCTAGCTACGAGACCAACGAAGGCAGCAGCAATGTCTAGAAAGCTTGACCAGTGCGGCTCTCGCCTCCTTCAAGTTGCCCGACCAAGCTGGGGGCCTTGTCGGCTCCGTTCTCGCTCGACTCCAAGTCTGAAATATTTAGAAATGCGTGCGATTCCAATTCTCGTGCTGTCCCTGGCACTCGTGTCATCCGCTCATGCCGCAACCATCACCGTCATCGGAGGTGATAACATCGGCTCTGATAATTCGACAGCCAACGGCAATGGAGCTATAACAGCTCATGGGAATTCAAACTATTCTCCAACTGCTAATCTAGGCATGCCTGCAATGCAATTTTCAACGGACGGTACCTCCCGTCTGTATGATTTTAGAATCATTGCAGCCGTTGTTCCTGACTCAAACAGCAACTTGACGAACGTTGACTGGTCACAACATAACTGGACACTCTCGGTGTTTAGTGATGCCGCGTTTAAAAACGAGCAAATGCCATTTATCTCGCATGCATTTGGGGCTGAACCTGATAACTGGTCTGGCTTCAATCGTGTAAGTTCTACCTTAAACGTTCCCGATATAGCTGCGTTTGGAAACTTCGGAACATCGGGTGATGCAAGCCAAAATCTCTACAATCTGCAGTTCTCATTACTTGGAATTCAAGACTTTGAAGCACCGCTCGCTGCTGGCGACTACTTTATTGCTCTTCAATCCCATACCAGCCAGACTGCTTTTGGAGAAGCTGGCCTTGCTATTACTAGAAGTCCTGTTCATCCCGACTACTGGTACGACACCAATCAAATCTTACCCCAAGCCGTGGTGCCAAATTTGACACCATTCACTGACGTCGGTGTTGCATTCTCGGTAAGAGCAATCGCAGTACCGGAACCAAGTTCTCTGATGCTTCTGGGATTGGGGTCTTGCTGGGCAGTGTGTAAACGTCGAAAAAGGAAAGCCTGAAACGCGAATCATGCATTTGCAAGTAACCCGTAACCGAAGAACTCGCCGCTAAGCAAATTGCATCTCATCAGCGGTCAATGACCACGAGCCTGGTTCTGACGCCTGTGTGCCGAAAGGAATCAACACCCTTAAATGTATCCTCTGGTAGCTGCTCGCTTGTGCCAGCGTTGTCATCGAGCCAGGCACGAAAGGCCTCGGCCTTCTTGTCAGAGCGAAAGAATGGCCCCTCGCTCATGATGGCCACCATGCGTCCACCAGGCTCTAGAAGCGAGTAGGCGTGCTGAACGTGCTCAATATCTGCCCCATTTTCAAAGGGTGGATTCATCACGATACGGTCATAGCTTGCCTTGTGCTCAAGGAAGTCAGAAAACTCAACCTCGATGCCCTTGGCTCCCAATACGTCGGAAAGCGTGCGGTTAAATTCAATCGCTTTAATGGCAACGCCTGGCACGCGTTCAGCAATCGCTTCAACGATGTCACCCTTACCGGCGTTTGGTTCTAAGACGCTGTGATGTGCTTCAATGTCTGCATGGTCAAGCATGTCTGAAATGGTGCTCTTTGGGGTTGGGAAAAAGCCTGGAAGCTTCTTGCCGATTAGCTCCCGTTCAGCAATCGCTATCGGGCTATCGCCCCTGACAGATGCTTTGTGCGGAAGGTACTCATAGAGTGCAGCACGTAGCTCATGAACGTCAAAAATGTTCGCTCGTCTTACGCGGTTGAATCGTTCAAGGTCATCCCTCATGTGGTCTGAAGTCATCCGAGCTGGAAGCCTTGAAAGAAAGTCAGTCAGCTGGCTTATCTCGTACTCTGCTTCAAAGGTCACGTAGTCTTCCGTGTGGTTGCGAAGCCTCTTTTCCATGCGGGCCGCAGCAAGCTTTGCTCCTGAGACGCCCTTGGCAATAGAGGCAGCTTCAAGTAGGTGCTGCTTGTAAAGAGTGGGGAAGGGGTACTTTGCAAAACGCACATCAGCCTCACCGTAGGGCTTGTCTGATTCTGTTTCTTGTCGTTTGTGATGGTTGTAGCTTCCCTCGTTTTCAAGCTTCTTCACTTCCCTTATCCGAGCGTACTTTGCCAGGTAGAGAATAGAATCAAGCTCTTCGATTTGCACCTTAAAGCGTATTCCATCAAGGAACTTCGCTTCACCTGTTGAGAGTGCTTCAGCTATCGAGTGAAGTGAGCGGGCAAGGGCCTGGTCAGCATGAGCACGGCCCCTGATGCCAGCTTGCATGTCGGCACGTCTGACTGTGTTTTGAAGCGAGTTCTCGCTTGCTTCAATCGTTTCTTCAGCTTTATCGAAGGTGCTCTTTGCAAGCTCGTGAAGGCGTTCAGCAGCCGTCAGTTCTCGGCGTTCCTTTCGTTGCTCAAGCACGTCTGTTCTGTCAACGTCACTTCCCAGTAACGCTGTAAAGCGTTCAGCTCGCTCTTTGTCTAGAAACTGAAAACCAGCATCTGCCTTTTTGAAACTTGAGTACCAGCCGCCAAGCATCTTCGCTTTGTTCTTTAGCTCTGTGAACGTGGCACGTTCAACGCGTCCTGGAAGTTGGACAATCCAAAGCGAGCACTCTTTCTTGTCGTGGTAGCCTTCTTTGACGGTGAAAGCGATGTCTGAAAGTTCCTCTGATTCAAACTGGCTAACGGACTGCTCTTGTCTTTTCTCTGCTCGCCGTTTGCGGCTGATACTTGCGTTCAGCTCGCTAAACGTCCGTAGTTGAGAATCAGAAAGTTCAGCTTCTCCCAGGTGGCGTAGGAACGTGTGGAATTCTGAAAGCGTTTCTGGGTTTGAAACTGCTTTTTCGGTTTCCTCCTTCGCATCATTGCGTTTTGCAAAGTAGGCTTCGATGTCGGCTTTAGTTTGCCCAAACACTGCATCGCGTAGCACCTGTTCTGGGTCTTGGCCCATCACGTAGGAAAACGAATCTGCGAGATGAAAATCGTGCAGTAGCATTCTGTGAATGCTTGCAGCGTTTTCTTCCTTTCTTTGGCTCTTGGCGTTCCAGTCACCAAGCCTTGAGGCAAGGGCTTTTAGCTGGGGAGCCTTTAGGCGGCCCACCAGGTCAGCAACAAAAGCGTCTTTTGATTCGAGTAAGCGAGTAAAGCCGTCTTGGATTTCAGCAACGGTGATGCTGCCATCGCGGAGCTTTTCCACCGTCTGCTTGTGGTCAGCAAACAAGTAGGGCGTAGCCTGTGCGGGCACGCGGTCAGCCTCTGTGAGCGTCTCGCCGTGCTTGCTGTTTAGCCTCTCTATGACGCCTGAAAGGGGTACACCCTTTGGGGGTTCCTCTATTGGCTGTTTGCTTGGGTAGATGTAGCCAAGGGAAAACCAAATTCCGTCTGTCCCAGCTCTGGCACCTGGAAAACGGATAGACACTTCGTTTCGAGCGTGACTGATGCCAACAACTTCTCCGTCTTTTTGCTTATCCTTAGTAAGATTAACCCTTACTGTATCGCCTCGAAGAATGACAAAGCGATGTGGTACTTGGCCGTTAACGGTTCCAACTCTATCAACTGTGATGGTGTCTCGGTCGTGCTGATTGCTAGCCTCTGGCCAATCAAAATGAAGTTTACCAGGGTAGTGAAGTATTCTCGGCTGTTCACGCTCGCCCTGTGGCGGTGGTGGCAGTGAGACATCTTCTTGTACCTTGTTCACTTCCTTTGTGGGCAGCTCTGCTGATTCAAAATTGAGCATATATTGTTGCATTGTGTTTTTCCTTTTCATCGTTTCCTGCCTCCTTTGCTGGATTTGTTTACCTTTGCCCAAAGCTAGGTGAACAATTCCAGAAAAGGCGGCAGTTCGTGCAGCACGCCCTGCACGAACTGTTTAAGTTTTTATCGAAGTGAATTCTGTAGAGGCGAAATCGCCCTACCAAAGCGACGACTCCTCACGCAAAGAAGTAAAGCCTTGGTCACTCACGACAACGTGGTCAAGAACTGCAATCTTTAGCACCTCGCCACACTCAATAAGTTTCTTTGTTATTGCAAAATCACTTTCACTAGGTTGCACCGAACCACTGGGGTGATTGTGGGCAAGAATTACGCTTACAGCTCCCGTTAAGACTGCTCGTTGAAATATCTCACGAGGGTAGACAAGCGTTGCGTTGGCAGTACCAGTTGAAATGACTGAATACGATGCAATCTGATGGGAACCATCAAGATAGAAGGCAAGAAAGTGCTCTCGACTGTTATCAGGCAGCAGCAAGCGAGTGAGACCAGCTACTTGCTTGGCATCTCTGAGAACTTCCCGTTTAGTTTCCTGAAGTCGGTACTGAACATTTACCTCGCGTATGAATCGATGGTCAGACGAAGCTTCAACTGGAATTGCTTGGTACCCAGTTAGCTCAGAAAACCAAGTTTCAATCTTTCGTATTGAATGTTGAATGTGAGTTTCAGTTGGATTTTCAAGAAAGTCCATCTCTTCCTCAGACAAGTATGCGATTACTTTGCTGATTGATTGGGCGACTTCTTGGGTCAGGTTGTGCTGGTTCATCTGTTTTCTCCTTGAAAGCTTCATTGCCTTTGCCCCAAGCATGGTGATGAAGCTTTCTGGGAGAAAATTGTGCGGCCACTCCTCAACAAGAGAGGCCTGGCAGCACGGGCTAATGCTCTCGAACCGAAAGAACATCACCGGTTCCATCTCCGTAAATGATGTGGTCGAGCACACTGATTCCCATTAATTTGCCAGTTTCTGTTAGGCGATCCGTGACTTGGATATCCTCTCGGCTTGGCTCAGTGTTTCCAGATGGATGATTGTGCGACACGATAACTGCGGACGAACCCTCAATAATGGCTGGCTTAAAGACTTCACGGGGGTGAACCAGCGAGGCATCGAGCGTGCCAACTGTGACCAAAACAACGCACTGCACACGATGCTTGGTGTCTAGGCAAGCAACGACAAAATGCTCTTGGTCGTTGGCTGGGTGCTTTTTCCAGTAGCGTTGAAAGAAGGCTTTGGCCTCCTCTGTACTGGTAATACAAGGCCGTTCTTTAAGGGAACTTTCAAAGACCAAGGAGACGCGTTTAATCGATGCGTATTGCGGGTCTTCAATCATCCTTGGAAATGTGGCTTCTCTTAGAAGCTCTGAGTTTCCTGCTTGGATGTTTTCCTGCTCAAAATCAAAAAAGCTCTGTTTCATCGTCCTCCAAACTGGAAAGAGTCTTGAGACTTAGAAAGTCTCAAGGCCATCGCCGCAACCGCCGCGACCGCACTGCATTCTTCGTTGCTGCAAGATGTACGCGGCTCGCATTTCAGCTTGCTTTTGCTCCTCAGCGGGGTCACTTTTAGGAGCCGTAGCAACTTCGAGTGACGTATCTGACTCAGGCGGTTTTTGTTTTGGGGCTGGCTCTGGAGTTGTCATTATGCAGCCTCTTTTTCAGTCTCATCAGCTGGGCTTGATTGCTCTTCAATCCAAGCGGAGGCTTCTTTGATGACTTCAATCACTTGAGCAGCATTTCGATCAAAGAAGTTACTCGAGTAGCCTTCTTTTCCACTTGATTGGCTCTTGTAAGAGCGAGATAGAGAGTATTCAAAATAGCAATAGCCGTTCATACTTTGACGCTTCCAAATGCTGGCAGCGATTGCACCGCGTCGAACGGTGTGAACTGGTTTTTGAGTCTTCTTGGATTCCTTCTTCTTTGTTTCCATGTGCCTCCTATGCTGCGTTGGCTTTGTTTATCTCTGCCATTTTCTTCGCCATCCAGCGGGTAGCGTCGTGTTCTTCACGAAAGCGAATCATCTGAACGATTACCTCGTTTAGCGACTCATCATTGTGGCTTGAGAATGTATCTGAATACTCCCACTCTTCACCGCGTTTGAAGCAACGAGCAAAGCGGTACGTCCAGAAATAGGAGCCGTCTTGCTTTTGCTGCGGGGTCAACTCGATTCCGACTGATTTGACCCAGATGCGGTGTTTGAGTCCTGAGTCAAGATTTGATTCTTCCATGATGTCTCCTTGGGGTGATTCACTCCAAGGATGTTGGCAGAACTGCTCACGCTACTCAAAAATCTCGCAGTGGTTTACTGAGATGGCGACTGATTCGGGTAGATCGAGACTGCGGGGAGCAAAAAACGTCGAGGAGCAAAGACTTGCACCGGTGGCGGAATGGCTTGATGCCTCATTCGTCGCTGCCCACGCTGCCCAATAGTTTGGTATTGCTTCTACGAGTAAACTGTTGCACGATCTTCGACTGAAACCCGAGTCCACTAGTTGAATTTGCATTGCATGGCCAAGAAAAAAGCGGCTTCCGAAAAGGCAGCGGCGAAGAAAAAGTCGACCACTCAAAAAAAAGCTCCCAAAGACGACAAGGGCTTTGAAGTATCCCTGTGGGATTCTGCCAACCGGCTTCGCGGCAGCGTGGAATCTTCCGAGTACAAGCACGTCGTCCTGAGCCTGATCTTCCTGAAATTCGTCTCGGACAAATTCGAAGAACGCAAAGCAGCGTTGATCGCTGAAGGCAAGCAGGACTACACCGACATGGTGGAGTTCTACACGATGCAGAATGTGTTCTATCTGCCCGAAACATCTCGGTGGAGCCACATTCAGCAGCACGCCAAACAGGACGACATCGCCATCAAAATCGACTCGGCGTTGGCTCAAGTCGAAAAGAGCAACGCGTCGCTCAAGGGAGCCTTGCCAGATAACTACTTCTCTAGGCTTGGTCTGGATGGCAGCAAGCTGTCGGCCTTGATTGACGCCATCAACAACATTGACACCGTTGCCGACAAAGAAGAAGACGTCGTTGGCCGCGTCTACGAATACTTTCTGGGCAAGTTCGCAGCATCCGAAGGGAAGCTTGGAGGCGAATTCTATACGCCCAAGTGCGTGGTGAATTTGATTGCTGAAATGATCGAGCCCTACAAAGGCAAAATTTACGACCCCTGCTGTGGTTCAGGCGGGATGTTTGTGCAGTCGCTTAAGTTTGTAAAATCGCATCACGGTAACACCAAGGACATCTCGGTGTACGGTCAGGAGTTTACGGCGACCACCTACAAGCTGGCCAAAATGAATCTTGCGGTGCGAGGACTGTCGGCCAATCTGGGTGACGTTCCGGCCGATTCGTTCTTTAAGGATCAGCATCCTGACTTAAAGGCCGACTACATCATGGCCAATCCGCCGTTTAACATGAAAGATTGGCGAGCGGCTGATGAGCTGACCAAAGACTCGCGTTGGGACGGCTACGAAACACCTCCGACGGGCAACGCCAACTATGCGTGGATTCTGCACATGGTGTCGAAGCTCTCGACCAATGGTGTGGCTGGTTTTGTGTTGGCCAACGGTTCGATGAGCACCAACACCACCGGAGAAGGTGCGATTCGTCAGAAGCTGGTCGAGAACGACATGGTCGATTGCATGATAGCGTTACCGGGTCAATTGTTTTACACGACTCAAATTCCCGTTTGCCTTTGGTTCCTGACCAAGTCTAAAAAAGTAGACAAGCAACGGGGCTACCGTAATCGTGAAGGCGAGACGTTGTTCATTGACGCACGCCAAATCGGTTCGATGATCAGCCGCACGCAAAAGGAACTGACCGACACCGACATCGCAGCCGTCGCCAAAACCTACCACGCTTGGCGCGGCGAGAAAAAAGATGGTGTGTATGAAGATCAGGCAGGTTACTGCAAATCGGCGACATTGGAGGACATCCGCAAACACGACTTCATGCTGACGCCCGGTCGTTACGTCGGCGCTGCAGCGTTGGAAGACGACGGTATCCCTTTTGAAACCAAGATGACGGAGATGAGCCAGACGCTTTACCAGCAGATGGACGAGTCGGCGAAGTTGGACAAAGTGATTCGCAAGAATCTGGAGGTCTTGGGTTATGGAAAGTGAACCAGCAACCGAATGTGTTTCGCTCATTGACTGCACTTCCGACGGCAAAATTTCGTACGGCATTGTTCAGCCTGGCAGCCATTTAGAAAATGGCGTCCCAATCGTTCGCGTGAACAATTTTGATAACGGGAAGCTTGATCTTTCGTCGCCAATTAAGGTGCAGCCTTCGATAGAAGCCAAACACAGCAGAACACGTTTGGTGGGCGGAGAGGTTCTTCTTTCCTTGGTCGGGTCGACCGGACAATCGGCGATCGCGGGGCCAGAACTAGCTGGTTGGAATGTTGCTCGCGCAGTCGCTGTGATTCGGCCATCAGCAGAGTACAGCGCTACTTGGATTCACATTTGTCTGCAGACTCCGGAAGTTATGCACTTTCTTGATTCACGTGCGAACACGACGGTTCAGAAGACTTTGAATTTAAAAGACGTTTGTGAAATCCCGATCCTTCGTATGCCAAAAGCAAGAAGGGACTTTATCGAAACTTGCTGGACTGCGGTCACTGACAAGATCGAGTTGAATCGTCGGACGAATGCGACGCTAGAAGGGATGGCTCAAGCCTTGTTTAAAAGTTGGTTTGTGGACTTTGATCCGGTGATCGACAATGCCCTTGCCGCTGGGAATCCGATCCCCGAAGAACTGGCCGACCGAGCCGAAGTCCGGCGTGCGGCACTTGCCGACGGAACCGCCAATCGCGAAGCCGCCAAACCCTTCCCAGCCGCCTTCCAACAAACCGACGAACTGGGTTGGATTCCTGAAGGTTGGGAAGCGACGCCGATTTCAAAACTCCTCAACACGATTTCGGAAACCTTTCCGCTGAAGTCTGTTGATGAAGTCGTCTTTCTCAACACTGGTGACATCCTCAACGGACGGTTTCTTCACGATGACCTTTCGTTAACGACTGGCCTTCCCGGACAAGCAAAGAAGTCGATCAGGAAGGGCGACATTCTTTACAGCGAGATCCGACCCAAAAACAGACGATTCGCATATGTATACTTCGATAGCCCGAATCACGTCGTCTCTACAAAGCTGATGGTTCTTCGGGCAATCGGCAATGTCAATTCGCTGTTCGCGTATTTGATTTTGAAGCAAGAACCAATCATTGAGCATTTACAGATGTTGGCCGAATCAAGATCCGGTACGTTTCCGCAAATCACATTTGACGTTCTGTCGAAGGTTCAGACAGCACTTCCAAAGGATCCAAAGATTGTTGAAGTGTTTACCGAAACGATCCTTGAACCAACGTATCAGAAGCAACTTCGAAACGACGCGTCATCGGACGAACTCACCAAGCTCCGCGATACCCTTCTTCCGAAACTTATCTCAGGCGAACTCCGAATCCCTGAAGCTGAAAAACTGGCGGAGGGAGCCTTGGCATGAAGTTCACCGAAGCGCAACTTGAAGCGGCTATTGTCGAGCTTCTTGGCGAGGTCGGCTATCCGCATGTGATTGGCGTGGCTATCAGCCGTCCGCCTGACGAAGTTCTGATTAAGGATGACTTGCGAGCGTTTTTGGCAGCGCGCTACGCATCGGACAACATAACACCAGGTGAAATTGAATCGATCATCCAGAAACTCACCTCGTACGCAGCTGCCGATCTGTACGAAAGCAACAAAGCGATCATGAAAATGGTCGCCGATGGCTTCTTGCTAAAGCGTGAAGACCGAAAGCAAAAAGATTTGTATGTGCAATTGATCGACTACGGTCGTTTGTCCGTAGGTGCCGAAAACGACCAGAACATCTTTAAGCTCGTCAATCAGCTAGAGATTTTTGGCAGCGAAAAACGCATCCCCGACGGCATTTTGTACATTAATGGCCTGCCGCTAGTGGTGTTTGAATTTAAGAGTGCTATCTCTGAAAACGCGACCATTCATGACGCGTTTAAGCAACTCACAGTGCGTTACCATCGCGACATTCCAGAGCTATTTAAATACAACGCTTTCTGCGTGATAAGCGACGGAGTCAACAACAAAGCTGGTTCGTTCTTCGCTCCGTACGAGTTCTTTTACTCGTGGCGAAAGACTGATGGCGGCGACCTTGTCGAAGTCGATGGCATTAATTCGCTACACAGCATGATTCAGGGCATGTTCCACACGAATCGCTTGCTGGATGTGATTCGTAACTTCATCTACCTACCAGACACTTCCCGTCGTGAGGAAAAAATTCTCTGCCGCTATCCGCAGTACTATGCCGCGAACAAGCTGTTTCAAAACATCTTGCAGCACATGCGGACAGAAGCGAACGGTGAACGTGGAGACGGAAAAGGCGGTACGTACTTTGGAGCGACTGGTTGTGGCAAAAGTTACACGATGCTGTTTCTAACACGCTTGCTGATGAAAAGTGTTGCTTTATCCAGCCCAACTATCGTTGTCATTACCGACCGCACCGATTTGGACGATCAGCTGTCGGCTCAGTTTACAAACGCAAAGTCATTTATTGGCGATCAGCTTGTAGTTAGCGTTGAAAGCCGGTCAGATTTGCGAGATCACTTAAAAGGGCGTAGCAGTGGCGGAGTATTTCTGACCACCATTCACAAATTCACCGAAGACGTAGAACTACTTACAGATCGCAGCAATGTGATTTGCATTTCAGACGAAGCGCATCGCAGCCAGGTGAATCTGGATCAGAAAGTCACCACTACCGATGAAGGCGTGAAACGTACATACGGCTTTGCCAAGTATCTGCACGATTCGCTGCCGAACGCGACGTATGTAGGCTTCACCGGTACGCCCATCGACGCGACGTTGGATGTGTTCGGACCAGTGATTGATTCGTACACGATGACTGAATCTGTTATCGACGAAATCACCGTGCCCATTGTTTACGAAGGTCGAGCCGCCAGAGTGTTGCTGGATAATAGCAAGCTAAAGGAGATTGAAGAGTATTACGCTCAATGTGCCGACGACGGAGCAACCACCTACGCGATTGATGCCAGTAAGAAGGCCAACTTGCAGATGAATTCTATTTTAGGCGATCCCGATCGCTTGAAATCGCTGGCTGCTGACTTTGTGGAACACTATGAAGCTCGCATCGAGGAACGTGCAACCGTTGCGGGTAAGGCAATGTTTGTTAGCAGCAATCGCCAAATTGCCTACGAGTTCTACAAAGAAGTGATCGCTTTGCGGCCAGAGTGGGCAAAAGTGAAGGTATGTGCCGACGGTGTGGAGCTGAGCGAGAAAGAGAAAAAAGAAGTTCTGCCGATGCCGCAAATTCACTTGGTGATGACTCGCGGCAAGGACGACGAAAAGGCTCTGTACGAGATGCTGGGCACTAAGGAGTATCGCAAGAAGCTCGACGGCGAGTTTAAGAATCGCAAGTCGAACTTCAAGATTGCCATCGTTGTGGACATGTGGCTGACTGGCTTTGATGTGCCCGAACTAGACACCCTCTACATCGACAAGCCTGTTAAACGCCACAACTTAATACAAACGATTTCTAGAGTGAATCGCACCTTTGAGAAGAAAGAAAAAGGCCTGGTTGTCGACTACATCGGCATTAAAAAGCAGATGAATCTGGCCTTGGCTCATTACAGCAAAGGCGACCAGGATAACTTTGAAGACGTGGCGGCCTCGGTGGTCGTGGTGAAGGATCACCTCGATTTGTTAAAGGCGGTCTTTCATAAGTTCAATTCAAAGCCGTACTTTAGCGGCCAGCCGATGGAGCAACTTCACTGCCTGAACATGGCAGCGGAATTCGTGCAGGTGACGGAAGCCCTGGAACAACGCTTCATGAACCTGACCAAACGCATGAAAGCGGCCTACGATATTTGTGTCGGCAGCGACGGCTTTACTCAAAGCGAACGCGACCATGTGCATTTCTACTTTGCCATCCGCAGTATCGTGTTCAAACTGACCAAAGGCGATGCTCCTGATACGGCTCAGATGAACGCCAAAGTCCAACAGATGCTGGCAGATGCTTTGGCAAGTGACGGCGTAGAAGAAGTTTTCAAGATGGGTCAGGGCGATACTTCTGAGGTTGATTTGTTCGATCCCGATTACCTGGCAAAGATCGACAAGATTAAACTTCCCAACACGAAGATTAAATTGCTTCAGCAGTTGCTGACCAAAGCAATTGATTCGTTTAAGAAAGTAAACAAGATACAGGGAGTGGAATTTTCCAAACAGTTTGCGGCTCTAGTGGAAAAGTACAACGACCGCAGCGAACACGATGTGCTTCAAAGCACTGTGCTGGAAGACTTCACCGACGAGATCATCGACCTGTACCATGCGATGCGAAAAGAGCGAGATTCGTTTGAAGAACTCGGTATCGACTTCGAAGAAAAAGCCTTCTACGACATCCTGAAAGCTCTGACCGTCAAGTACGACTTTGAATACCCAGAGGATAAGCTGCTGGCTCTAGCAACGAAAGTGAAAGTCATCGTTGACGACAAGGCCAGGTACACCGACTGGAGCCAACGCGACGACATCAAGGCTGAACTGAAGGTCGACCTGATAATCCTGCTAGCGGAGAACGGTTACCCGCCGATTGACCGTGATGAGGTCTACAAGGAGATTTTCGAGCAGGCCGAAAATTTCAAGAAGTATCAGGGCTGACTACGAGACGTTTGTGCAAAGCCGCTCAGGAACGGCATATTGGCTCTTTGAAAATACCGGTCTCACACTTCAGGTTGGGCTAAGGTAGATGATTTTGCAGGTTATCTAATTGCCAACTAACTATCTGCATCGTCGGGGAAGAGTCTCAAAAAGAATTCGTCAAAGAACACTTTGACTGACTGGCGTTTCCCAGCCTCCCGTGCGGCATAAAAGAGAAACACTTCCTTTGATATGCCAGTGCTGTGCAGTGCCTTCGAATGCAGCGCTTTTAATACACGTTTTCCGCTAAACTGTTCACGGCGTCGATTCTCTATTTTTATTGCATGGACATTCTGCTGAGCTTCTTCTATCCACGATTTGACCTGTTCTGGTGTTACTTTCGCTACAAGTTGTTGGCAAAACTCTTGGATTTGAGTGACAAGTTCAGTTGCAGGTCTTTGTGGCTGGAATTTGCGATAACCTACCTGCTGAATTACCGTCCGTTCAATTTCTTCTTCAAACTGGTCGTCTAGGATTTTGTCAATCACGGCTTCGACCTGAGCAATTGTTGAAAGATCTGTCTTGTGGCGCACACTCTCGATTGCGGTATATATTACGTGGGGATCGACTAAAAAATTTTCAATCATCGAGACCGGAAGGGAGTAGCAATTTGCTTTAGTCGTACCGCTTCCAGTATCACGGTCGACAAGTGCCATGACAGGAATAGCCACTGAAAATTCACCTAACATTGTCTCGATTCGCTGTCGCAGCTCCATGACTTGTCCCTTGCTACCGCCTGGAACGACTGTCACTCTATCAAAACGCGAATCGAGATTCCGATAAAGCTGTTTATCGGAGACGACTTTTGTGTCACCGTCCAGGCCGACGCCCTCCACGACAACGACGGGTTGCATGGACGTAAGGTTTACGGGGGAACCAAACAGGTCTCGAATCGTCTGTAGACGCTCCTCGTCGGTTGCAAGCTGTGTAAGCTGATTTTCCGTCTCCGATGTATGCTCCGCTGGCCGGAGCAGATATAGCTCTTCAAAAGTCGCGTTCTCTATAATTGCCGTTGATTGAGTGGTCAGGATTACTTGCGAGTCGCTCAGCAGTGAAAGAGTGCGAAGGTAGTCTAATACCTTAACCTGCAGGGCGGGGTGGAGATGGAGTTCTGGCTCGTCAATCAAGATACACCAAGGATTTCTAGAAACAGCTGCTGCAGTGGCGGTTTCACCACGAGCGTATTGTTCTAGAAGAGCCTTTATTTGGTGCTCGATTAGTGGATAAAACAGTTGGACAACGCTCTTTTCGCCTGAACTGAGTTCGTCCAAGTCGACCAGTGTATCGAGTCCGTGAGCTAAAAAGTTGCAACGGATATTTGTCTTGATCTTTGAGTCCACTCCCTGGAATTTCAGATGGGGGAGCAGAAACTTTAGGAGGTCGTGAAATGGTTTCCAAGGGTCCTGTAGACCAGGAGGAATCTCACCTTTAAGGTCGTATAACTCCTTGAGTGCATCAGCCCGTTCCACTTCAATTTTACAAAGTCCATATTTCACAAAGCTTGTTGATTCGTCTTGGTCCCATGGCGTACGCGCGGTAGCCTGAATCGTTATGCCTTCATACTGAACTAGGTTATCTAGCGAGAATAGTTCTTCCATTGAGGACACTTCGTTGCTCGGATACATATATCGCATCTGAACATTCTGTCGTCTTGATACGCGATGAGGACCAACATATAGAGGTTTCGGGTTTGCTTGTTTTCGAATGGCATCGAGAAGTGTGGATTTTCCAGCACCGTTAGGTCCAGCAACAACCATCAAAGATGGCACGGAATCACAAAAGGCTAGTCGAACGCCACGCTGCCGCTCTACTCTAAAGTTTTCAATTCTTTTTGCCATGAATTACCTTTTCACTTCGTTAGATGGCGGCCAGAAAGTCTGGTCATTGCTCCGTTGTTTACCCCAGTTCCTTGACATTTCAAAGGACTAAAACGAAATCCGTTCCACGAGGTTTCTGGTCGCCTTGCGGTTTGTGCGGTCGTAGAGCTTTGTGGTGCGTGCATCTGCGTGCCCTGCAAGCTCCTGCACATCTTCAACGGGCACCCCTTGAGCAATCAAGTCGGTGATGGTGGCAACTCTAAATGAGTGAGCAGAAAGCTCGGTTCGGATACCAGTCTGGCGAAGCTTGCGTTTTACCATGCGGCCAACGTCGTTCGCTTCCATGGCCGTAGCCTGCAAGCGTTCTTCTCGCCTAACAAGGGGCCTAAAGAGCGGTGCGTCCCTGTGGGCGGTTTTCAGGCTCGCTCGCTCAATGTACTCGTTTATCCAGGCCTCTAGGTCGTGCCTGACTTCAACGCCTTGGTGATTGCCGCCCTTTTCGTGAAAGCGAAGCGACATTTTGCCAGGCTGCCCCTGAAAGTCGCCCCGACGGAGGTTTGCCACTGCACCAACGCGGCAAGCGGTGTAAACAAGAATTCCAATCGCTGCACGGTCTCGCACCTGGCTCAGTTTGGTGCCGGTAAGTGTGGCGAGCAATTGCCGAACTTCATTCTTGGCAATCTCTGGTGTAACGCCTTGCTTTATTCTGTGCTTTTCTGTTTTCGCTGATGCTGCCGGGTTAATCAAACAAACGTGCCGTTCAACGAGCAGGTCAAAAAACCGCTTGATGGCAGAACGATGCTGCTTTTTCGTGCTCGGTGCCCCGGCGTGCTGACGTAGATACACGCCAACGTCGCCAGGTCGAATCTGAGCAAGCTCAAGACCCTGAAGGTCTGCCCACTCAAGAAATTGGCCAACCGCGTGGCCGTAGGCTCGCTGGGTGTGGTTGTTGGCAAGCTCGCCGTAGAAAAAATCCCGAAAAGCGGTCGCTGCCGGACGGCCCGCAGCTGCAATCAAGCTTGGCAGCTCCGTTGCCTGGAGTTCTCTCGAGCCTAAAACCGTCAATTCCATTGCCATCGCGTACCGTCCTGTTTTAATGCCTGATAACTCCCTTTATCATGCACTAACCGGGGGGATCTGAAAAGACGGGAAACAGCACGCGTGGGAAATGGACGCCCCCTCGAAAGTACGCTACAGAAAACATAGAGCGACGAGAGCGAACGCGATGGGTGTTTTGCCGCTCTAGTTATTTCAACATTCAAACGTCAGCTAACGACGAAGGGGAAAGATGCGGAACGGTGACAAGCTCAGCGAACGAGCGATCAACGCAATCGAACTTGTGGTTTCAGGCAACCCAACTGCGACGGGCGACGTTCTTGCCCCGTATCGGTCTGGCCCGAAGCTGATTGACTTCTTCGTCGATTTTGGATGCAACGATTCCTACGGAGCAGGCTTCCCGTCGCGACACGTCTACGCCAAGGATTCGCTTCGGTCTCTCGACAAAGACACGCAGTGGAAGGCGGTCGAGGCGGCGGTGGACCCTGCCCATTTTCTTGAATTCGACGGTGGCGTTGAGCCAGCGGTGGAGTACATCAACAAGTACCTGGCATTTGACGGCCTGCGGCTGGTTTTGTCTCGCAATCGTTACCGGATGGCTCGTGCTGATGATTCCCTTGTTGAAGTTGAAGATATCACCCTTGCCGTCGACCCTCTGGCTCAAGAGTTTGTCGAAGAGCAACTTTACAAATGCCGAGTCAAGATCCGCGACGAGGATTACGACGGTGCCATCACCAACGCAAGATCCTTGCTGGAGGCGGTATTGTCTGAGATCCAGGTTCGGCTAATCGCCGAACCTCAGAAAGCAGATGGTGACCTCGGAAAGCTGTTCAAGCGAGTTCAAAAAGCGTTGAACCTTGAACCGAGCCGTCCAGACGTTGCCGATTCACTGAGGCAAGTTCTCTCTGGTCTGTCCAGCATCGTTAACGGTATTGCACCAATCAGGAACCGGATGAGCGACGCTCACGCACGCTCGTTTAAGCCAACTCGCCATCATGCAAAACTAGCGGTGAACGCGTCCCACACTGCCGTCGATTTCCTCGTGGAAACGTACAGCTACCAGGTGACAAACGGAGCCGTTCATCCTCTGAGCTAGCTCAATTGCAGTCAGGTCGTTTTCCGTTTCCCTTCATCCCGATGGCCTTCGCAGAAACCAGGCCGTCGGGATGAAGGGGAGCGGAAATAAGACGGCCACACCTTCGTTTTTCTATTTTAGCTGATTCCTCGCTTGGCCTTCCCGGCGGCTGGATGCCGCGAAAAAAGACGCTCGCCGCTAGGCGTTCATTCAATCCGACGCTGAAGCGAATGCTCGTGACCATCGACATCTAGCTCGTAGCCCCATTTCCGGCACCCATCCTTTGCCCCCATACGGATTGCGAAGCGAGGTCGCTTTTTAAATAACCGAAATTTCAGGCAACGCCCTGCCTATCTCCGTTTTGCGGCTGTCGATTAAACTGATCCGACACTCCTGCTCGAAATCCTTGGAAAGCCTGCTCACGCGACAATTTTGCAGTGCCCAGCAACGACCAAATCACTCGTTTAAACTTGAAAAGCAAGAAGTAGCAGTGAGACAACGACAGGGATAATCAGTGACTGATCCGTACAAAAAATTGCAGCAAGACGAGCACAAGAGTGTCCCTGAGGCAGATACTCCGGACCTTGCGCCACCGCTTGATAATGTTACTCGCCCTGCTGAAACTCCGACGTTACCAGATGACGGAGGAATCGGATGGTCGATCGGAGGTGCAAGGCAACACAGGCTTTCGATCACATTCCGATTGCGTTTTCATTTGGACAAAGACTCTGCGACGATTCCAAGCTTCAGTGCGTCGGATAATCAAAATGATGCCTTGTACCCGACAGTTTCAAATATCTTGGGAACTGCCGTAGATAGGCTGGTCTCACGATTAGTTGCTGATGAGCTGGATTTTCTTCGAGCGAGCGAGTTCGATATTTTGGTGGCCGCTGGCACCATCGTCAAAGACCTAGAGACTGCTTTACCGAGATGCCTTAGGTTGCTCGTTAGTCACAGAGAGTGCCGTGGACTGATAGTTGGATCAAGTCAGCAAGGACTGTACACAGATCATGAAACTGGTGACGAGGAACACCAGGAGAAGGCAGGGGGCGGCGGGCATTTGCTTAGCGATAACGGTCATGGCATCCTTCAACGTAAGTTGCCAAAAGAACCGCCAAAAGGACAAGTGGGTGAGCGTCGCTTAGATAAAATTAGGGAAGTGAAGCGGAGCTTTGCTGAGCTTTCATTCTCCGAACGCGATGATGTGGAGCAGGAGGCTGTTATAAACCTCGCTGCTGAGTCGCTATCTTTGATTCCGGTTGATCGCATTCCCCAAATTTTTGAACGAGTCGACTTACCTGAACCAAAGCGGAGGGTGATTCATGATGCTACCGCTCAAGGTGAAACTCCCCCCGTTCCGTTGGAACGGATGACTGGAAAGGAGTTAGTTGATGCACTCCTTTCCGAGCCGTTTGGCATGACCTTGCGAGATATTGGTAGCGAGATTGGCAAGCACCATTCAATCCCTGGAGACATTTCTAGCGGGAAGACTAAACAGCCCAGGGAACCTGTAATGCAGGCCCTTCGGGAACTTTTTCGGCGAAAATCGTAGAAAAGCCCTTGTCGGATTTAATCCGACACCCTATGCTTCAGTGGTGCAAGGGCGAATCGCTCGCTCTTGTCCACGAAACTGAGCAGCTTTCCACTGGCAGGAGCCACGGAAAGGGAGGGGTCTCACTCCCTCCAGCTCTGGGCCGATAGTTGAGTCAAGCCCTCGTGATTTCCAAGTCGCAGCAAAAGCTGCGCTGGGAGTCACGAGGGTTTTTTCGTGTCAACACCGAAGTGGAGCCGACCTCGAAATTCCGATTCTGGGTGCAATTCAAAACAATCAACCGAATCGCAATGAGATCGCGGCTTCTTCCGAAGTGAACCTTTCAGTATACGAATTCCGTTCCTCTAACACCGACTCACATTCTGGGCGACAGCGTTGTCGCCATAACTTTCGTTCCTATGGAGAAGAGAAATGTCCAAGAGTGAATCAGAAAAAGCAGCTGAGAAAGCTGAGCAAGATCGCCAGTACGCGATGCAGCAAACTGCGAGGGAGCAGAAGACGCCACCACCGCCTCCACCACCGCAGCAATCCTAGCAACCGGCCTCATAGCTGGTGCGGAAAGGCAGGCCGTTTAGGGCCGCCAAATTATCGGGCAGGGTGCTCACTGAGCACCCTGCCCATGGAGACAACAAACAGAAAACGAGATCGTTCGCTGAGTAATAAGCTTCTTCATCTTCACATCCAGTCTTTTCAAGGCCCAAACGCATGTCCGTTTCAATTGACCGCAAATCCATTCGCAATGTCGAGCTGACCATTCAAATGCGAAAAGTCGACGAACTGCTACGCGAAGTTTTTACAGACCATGAGCAGCTTCCCGCAAAGCTTTGGTTTCGAAAGCAACTTGGCAAATACCCACCTGAAGAGGTGAACCAATTGCTCACTGAAATCAGTGACATGGAAAAGCCCACGTACACCGAACTATGGATCGCTGCTCTTACGATGCTGCCGGGATTTTTGCCCGTTCCAGTGTGCACAAGTGAACCCTCGGCAAGTGGGTGCTCGATGTCTATCGAGTCAATGTCAGTGAGTGAACTTCAGGAACTCCATCGAGAGTGTGAAGAGTCAATCGAAGCAATCAGCAGCGAAGTGATCGACCTGCAATCCGATCGCGACGACTTGCAGTTAGAAATCGATGAACTCAACGAAACGCTGGAGCCGCTTGAAGATTCACTTGACGAGCAGCAGGAGCTTTTCGACTCGATTGAATGCGAACTCGAGGGCCGAGGCGATCAGGTTCTGTAGTGAAAGCAACAACTAGAGCGTAAGGGCAGCGTGCCGATTTCGGCACGCTGCCCAGAACGAAAATTTTTCATGAAACCGAAAGATACTAATGCAAGTTTCTAGAAACAAAAGCCTGGGTAAAACCCGTTGTGGCGACGAAGTCACGGCGACTATCCAGGTGTCGGGTGTAGTCGAAAGCAGCACATCCAAGAATGGCACTCAGGTAGTGCGACTGACCTCGCTTCAAATGAGCAACCCCTATTCGTTGACGAGTGATGGACGTGACGTTGTGGTCCCTGGGAAAATCACTCTGGAAAGTCAAGGCGATGACTTCGTTTTAGAACTCTGCGGAGGGAAAAATCAACGAGTCGTCTGCAATGGACTATCGGACAGCGAACGGAAGTCGATCGCTGCCGCCCCAACCGAGTTGCTTGCATCAACACTCGCCACGAAATCAGATGCTCAACGAGCGACATTGGCAAGCTCGCTTCTGTCGTCGTTGACTGTCGAAGAGCGGAAGAAGCTGTTATCGGAGCTTCGACCATGAAGAAGTTTTTAAGTTCGATGGTTTCTATTTCACGTTTACCTTTTGATTGTTGGCTTCGCTGCGACTTCGTTTGAAGTGGCAGGGGAATCGAAATCAACGAGCAGGCTGCAACCCCAACGTTTATGCAGCTGCTCCGAAAAAGGAAAAGCATATGTCATTACTTCAAAGTAACGGACAAACAGCAAAACGTAAGAATGCACCGGACGAGACGGTATGTGTTGAAGAGGGAGAAGATGTTCTAGTTGATCTTTGGGTCTCCGAGAAAGGTCTCTCTTGGTCTCTGTCGAGACTAAATAGCAAAGACCCACATGGTCGCGGCTATCGAACTTTGCGACCTATTGACGTGCGTGCAGCAGTCTCTGGACTAGAGCTACTTAGCCGCGTCTTTAGTAATACCGAAAAAGTGGACGCCGACATCCGCACTTATTGCGAACGCTTGAGTGGCGAGTTGGCAACCGTTCTTTCTCGAATGGGGCGTATGGAAGTTGGTAAGGGTTCGGTGAAAACCAGCTTATTAGCAACCGCCTAGGAACTTCGAACTTGGCTATCGCCGACCCGAAAGGGTTGGCGGTAGCCTCTTTAATTCAAATTATCAACAGTTGATTCGCAAGTATTTTCCAAAGAGCAAAGCGATGTCCAAAGTGCATGACATTGAAGCAATCCTCTGGTACGCCTACCGGCAAGGCTTGATTTTGCCCGCAATTGTGTCGCACCTTCTAAACGATGGCAAAGCCGTTGACAGCAAGCTGCGCGACTTGGAAGGTAAACAAGCGATTCGCCAATGGAATCGAGAAATCCAAAGCCGCTACAGCTACGGATTGATCGACACTGCTGGTTGCAATCGACTTGGCGTCCAGGCATCGAAAGCAACGCAACTTACGCCAACTCGTTTAGACCAACGCATCGGCCTGGCCTGGTTCTGTGCAATGGAGGCGTATCACCGGCAAGTGCTGCTTGCATCCGAGCTAAGAAGTTGCTTTGGAACTTCAGCGAACAACAAACATCGACACGTTCTCTCAAACGAGTTTGGATGCCCGGTCGTGCTTCGTGTGTATCACGCCGGTAGCACTCAACGTGCCGCTCGTGATCACGTGACATCGTTTTTGAGCGAGCATCGAAGAAAGGACGGCATTGCAACGGAACTCGATAATGGGCGCTACGGACTCGCCGTGCTTGGGTCGAACAAGGTGCGAGTGGCCGAGCTTCGCGAGGAATTCGAACAAGTCGGTTTTAGCGGTCAGCTACGCATCGTGGTTGGGCTGGGACCAACCGCCGAGACTTATTCGGACGCACTCGCAGAGTCACGGGTGGGGGCAACACGGATGGGGGCCGGAAATGGGGCCTGCCAGACCGCCGTAAACGCCATGCCTGCCAACGAGTTACGTAGCGTCTCGGAGGTCGGGTGAGATGGTGACCGACCCACGAACAGAAATCGCCAGATTGCTGTGCCGCCAGGTTCGCGTGCTATCTGTCGATCAGATTGCTCGGGAGTACTTTTGCGAGTGTCTTGATTCAAAAACGCAAGCGCTCGAAGCAGTACGAAGGCTTGAATCTCTCGGCTACGTAAGCTCTCGGAAGATATCCGTTAGGCAGCTCGGTCTACACCAAGCCCCACTTTTCCAGTGGAGTCCAGGGCAAAGCGAAATGCCAGACTTCGCAAAAATTGCAGCTGCGAATAGAAAACGGTGGCGAGGAGACCTAGCTTGCACTTCCGTGATCTCTGCGACACCCAAGGCTCACAAACGCTTTGGAGGAACTCCAAGACGTGTTCGATTGCAAGAAGTCGAGCATGACTTGCGAGTTGCAGACCTTTGGTTCTCACTTTCGGCTGTGCAGCAACTCGACTGGAAGACCGAAGATTCCTTGGCAAAGAATGCCTTCGGAAACCGACGGCCTGATGCCGTTTTGGAGCAAGGCATAACCAAGGTCATCGAGGTCGCAGGACGATCTTATTCATCCACCAAACTTGAAGCGATTTTCAACCACTTTAACCATCTGCCATTGGAGTTTGCGTAATGAAGACTTTCGAAATAACGGGCTCGTATGTTGCTGAGCCATTAATGCTGACGTGGGCTGAGGACTCGACTAAGTACAAGGTCGGAACGATGCTCCTTTTGTGTGCCGACGGCGGCGTGCGTATCGGTGACAGACACTTTGCGATCGATAGACCCATTGAGGTCAATATCGAGAGAACCGACTTTCGCTTTACTCGCAAGACGGACTCAAGGGTCCTGTCTTTTGAAAACGGTGTGAACAAACGTTTGTTCGTTTACAAGTACATTTCCAAACAACGCTTCGCTTGGGTCGAACTCATCGCGTCACTTTAAATCAACTACGGGAAAACCATGAAAACAACGTTAGAGATACTTTGGCGTGGCACAAAGTTTGTTTTGTACTACGCAAGCGTAGTCTTGTTTTGGTGCCTATTGCTGGTGCCACCACTATGGCCGGTGTTTCTGTTTCTGTTTCTGCTCCTGCTAGTGCTCGACTGGATATCAGAGCAGCGTGAAGAGATTCGTTTGAGTAAAGACTCAGTTGAAAAAGAAGGTCTGCAATCGGCGAACATTGATTACACGCTTGTCGATATTGAGATCGAAAATTGGCAGCTTCGTCAGAACCGACTGAACAGCTAGCGTTGCTTTATCGCTTTATGGATGGATGAAAGCTTGGTCTTGTTCACAGTTCGGTGAGCGAGGCCTGAAGTTTGAGTCCATCTAATTAATGGAGTGGATGGATGTTAATGGATGCTAACAAGGAAGAGACTGTGGGCGCGTATTTGTTTCGTTTGGTGGATTTGTCGGTCAACTGGGTTCTTCGAACCATGATTCTGTTGCTTCTCGGTGCTGCACTAGAACGAATTCGATACTCGCTTGCAGGTTAAACAGAAGTCGTCCTTGGATTCCTATCCTCGGACGGCTTCCTTCCCTGCTTAGTCTCGATGCCAACGCTCATGTATGTCTAGCAAGAGCCAAGCGATACCGCTTGCAATAAGAAGGTGGTGTACTTCAAGCGGGATTTCCATTTCGTCAATGAAGTACCAAAACACGCGAATCAGGGCATACCATTTTAAGAGAAATGGAAGCCAACCAATCTCACTTGGAAACGGACCCACTATCCAATTGACCGCCCAAGGCGGGAGAACAAGCTCCCATCGTTCGCGTGCAGACATTTTTTCAAATAGGTCAGGCTCATTCATAGAAGCCTGCGATCTTATCACACCTTTGTCGCAACATTCCATAACTTTCTTTGAACTGAAAAATGACAGATATAACCTTGGGCTTGGACGCTGACGGAAATGACATTGCCTATCCCGTCAGTGATTTAGAAGAAACGAATTGGTTGATCACCGGGGCCCCTGGTTCAATGAAATCCGTATTGGCCGTTTCTTGGATGGCCCAGTACATCAAGCACCCAGACCATGCAGTGGTCATGGTGGACTTGGGCGGTGACTTAGCCGGTTACCACGCATTGAAGTCCAAGGCCGATGCAGCGGGCAAACCGTCCTACCTAATATGCCTTGATGAAACCGTCGATTGTGACGGATGGGACATGTTGAAAAACACTCCGGTATTCAAGCTTGATCCAAAGCGAGCAGTACCGGGACTAATGGGAGCACTCAGGCTTCAAAGCGGTGAAGGTTACCCAAACACATTTTGGTCACGTCATTCGGCAGCAGACGTGAACAAGGCCGTCGATGGACTTAAGGCAATCGACAAGTGGTCTTTTGAGGACTTAGCCGAACAACTTCGGCAAAACGATGCCGAGTCCAAGAACAAGGGTCAAGTCAGCGAGGCGTTTCTTGCAGCCGAAGAACTTTGTCGGTACACGCGAGCGATGTCGAGCAGAGAGCGGCAGCTCTTAATCGGCCAAGCCATTGAAGAGGCGGCATTGATTTACTTCTTTGTTCCCTCAGGCATTGAGGGAGGAGCCGCCAGAAGCATAGCTGCTGCCGCAAACTGGTGCGTGATGATTGAAGCCGCCCTTCGTTTTGATTCCGAAGCAGCTAGTAAACGAACAATCCACCTTGTTGTGGATGAGTTTGCACAAATTGCCTCGTCAGGCTCCACGACGGAATCGATCCTCAACCTTGCCCGCAAGTGGAACGTGCAACTGACGCTAATCCTGCAATCAATTGCACAAGTGCCGGACGACCTGCAATCGGTACTTCGGACCAATTGCCAGCAAGCAATATTTGACGCCTTCACTCGTGACGAGCAGGAGCATCTTCGCTCGCTTAGCTTAGACGTGTACCAGCAAGGTCAAAGAAGCATGAGCGTATCGGGCATTGATATGCCTACGCAAACTCAAAACGAACAAGTTGAGCCCTCACTTACCAGAAACGAAATCCTGGAAGTCTCTGGCATCAAGAGCCAGTTCTTCCTCGCTCTGAAGCTGGGAAATGGCTACCAGCAACCTGTGGTTGCAAAGGTCAAGCCTGCAATCAGCCTGGAGGAGCACAACATCTACAAGCAGATGCCGCTTCCGCGTTTAGGTACGCCGCTTTCTGTTCCAAGCCGCACTGATGCCAAGCAATTTGAATCAGTTCCAGACCCGGCACTTCTTGAGCTGATGAATCGCATCAAGTCAGAGCAGACTTGGTGGCGGTGACGTCTCCGCGACCGGTCCACCAATCACACCTCCACCGAGTCTTCCCCCACCCTTTTCAAAATCACTACCGAGCAAGCACGGGATCTAAAACATGGTCAGCGTAAAAGAGATGGCAAAAATTCTCGGGGTCAGCCCGAAAACGATCTACGCCATGGCAGAGGGCGAGCAGATTCCGTTTTTCCGCATCGGGACGGGACGAGGAACACTTCGCTTTGAAGTCGAGGAGGTAAAAGCGGCGCTCAGGCAGGAGGCAGCTGGGCAAGGATCTTCGGAACCGCTTAAGAGAGCCCCTTCTCGTCACCTCAGCTAACGTGGGTGAAAAAGCCGTGGACAGTTTTGCGGTGCCCAAAAAAGGGCAGAGATAAGGGCAGAGAATTACGGTAAAAAGCGTTCTAAACCTCTGCCCTACGGTACAATACGTTTTTCCCACGAAGCCAAAGAGGTATCGTCCTGCCACGAAAAAACCCCGCAAAACACTAGGTTCTACGGGGTTTTCGGTGATGGACGATACAGAACTCGAATCTGTGACCTCCACGATGTCAAAGCAGCTTTTTTATCTTCAAAAACGCGAAAGTCCTGCAAATCACGGCATTTCTGCATTCCTTGCTTTCCATATTTTGCGTCAACACTTCCCTTTTCCGACCTGAAAAGGGAAGGGAAAAGGGAATGAAACCCACCTCTGAAATCAGCCGTTAAAAAAGTTGGGATATTGATCAGCATCACGCGACAGCCCTCCAAACCGGAAGGATGTCTGTCACAGATCAGCTTCAAGCGGGGGCAAGCCAAGTGTCTTGAATTGCCATCGCGGTTTCCAACTGCCCATGCCGTTCGGCGACTTTGCGGACGCGGTCAGGAATGGACGATGACCGGAAGCGAGAACTGAGTGAGTCTTCGTGCTGGAGCATTGCCTGTGCGACCTCGGTATGACCAGCTGCGGCGGCGTCGTGAATCGGGGTGTATAGTTCGTTGTTGGTGATCGTCGCCGTTGCGTGATGCTTCAGGAGAAGCTTCACCATCGGAAAGTCGCCACGGCGTCCTGCGAAGTGGAGCGGGGTGTTTCCAGCTGCGTCCGTTGTGTCTGGATTCGCATCTTTGTCCAACAGAATCTGTGCCATGAACTGGAACCCGTGCTCGGCGACCAGATGAAGGGGCGTTTTGCGCCTTGTCCCTATTGAGTCTGAACAGACGCCCGCTTCCAGCAGGACGGCGAGAATGCCGATGTCTCCGGTCCGCGCTGCACGATGGATCACTCGATCCTCTCGTTTTCCGATTGCCCCGTTTGGATCTGCCCCAAGCTGAATCAGTTCCCTCGCCATTTCAGGCTGCCCTGATCTTAACGCGACTTCGAGAACGCCTCGCCCGACGCAATCCTTGGCAGTCATTTTTGCTCCACGTGATATCGCATCGCTGAAATCGACATGGCATCCTGATTCGATGGCGTGAATGAGCTGATAATCCGGCAACATGCCGGCAAATTGCCACGACCAAATCGTAAGCGCAAGACTTTTATTTCAACACGATTGCCAGCTAGCTCACTGCTCGACCTGCTGTCGAAATCAGGTAGAGACCAATCAGCACAATCGTAATGCCGATGCAACCGCGTATCGAAATCTCTGCGTTGCCAAACCACTTGGCAGCGACAACAGCGAGTAGGGCAGTCGTCGCGTAGACGATCGCGGTGCTCGCATTGATGATCGCAAAAGGCAAAGCGGGATTGGGAGCCTCCAGTGCGACGCGTCCCATCGCGATGTTGGCAAGCGCGCCAACGGTGATGCCCAGGACCAGCAACACTACAACTTGTAGGGGCTGACTGGTAAGGCTCGTCACATTGACGTGTGGTGAGAACAGCACGATGCCGACGCCGGACCCGAACATCCATGTAAAGATCGTCAGATCAGAATTGAGACTGAAGTTCTTTGCCATGAACGGTGCGAGCATAGCAAACACGCACATGGCAAGCATGATGCCGAAGGACTTGAATACCCAGGGTTCCATCGTTTGATCTCGCAATTGAGTCGGGAGGCGTTGATGTGGTTCGTGTGCAAATTCTTTCCGGCAAGACAGAGAAGGCAAATCATGACGGCGCAAAAAATGGTTGCGCTCATGAACGAGATCGTGTAGCGTGAAATCGCAACAACGTGCAGTCTCATGCACAGAAATACGACGAACATGATTTACGCATTCCTGAACCAGAAAGGTGGTGTCGGCAAGACAACGCTTTCCATCCATACCGCCGCCGAACTCTCCAACCGAGGAAGGCGAGTGCTGTTGATCGACGCGGATCCGCAGGGCAGCTCGCTTGGATGGTCGAACCATCGCGAGACGGCGGACTTCACTGTCGTTGGGATGGCCAAAGCCACCATCCACAAAGAGATCGAGAGCCTCGCCCGAGACTACGACGACGTTGTCATCGACGGTCCGCCTCGAGTCACCGAGCTGGCCCGATCCATCATCCTCGCAGCAGACATCGTGATCATTCCACTCCAACCATCGCCAATGGACGTTTGGGCAGCAGCCGAAACGGTTGACCTGGTTCGCGAAGCACAGATGTTCAATCCTGAGATCAAATGCTGCCTTGCGCTGAATCGAAAGATCGCCAACACGGCAATCGGAAGGGACGTGAGAGAGGCGTTGAAGGAACTCGACGTGCCGATTCTGAAAAGCGACATCGGCCAAAGAGTGGCATTCGCCGAGAGTGCAGCAAGCGGAACGACGGTTCTCGATCAAAAAAGATCGAAAGCAGCGAATGAAATCAAGAGATTCGTCGACGAACTAAGGAGGCTCCCATGAGCAAGAAAATCACCATGACAGCTCGCCCAAAAGCGAAAGCGGAAGTCGACAAATGGGTCGAGACTCGAGGATCGACCGTAGCAGAGAAGCCAGCCGTCAAACCGAAACGGCTAACAATCGATATCGACCCAACGCTTCACACCGATCTAAAGGTGAGCTGCGCCATACGGGGCATTCAGATCGCGGATCTGGTGCGCACCCTTATCGAACGCGACCTGCTCAGTCGGGTTTCAAGCGACGATTAATCGCTGATGACGTGGATGTCGGCTACAGGAACAGGCGATATTACATCGCAATTCGGTTTCACAAATCTCCGAACCTCGTCGACCAATTTCTTCGCTTGACAGCGGTCATATGTTCACCGCTTAGCCTCTGTTTGGGAAATGGAAAAGCGAATTATGCCTGAGAAAATACTGAGTACTAACCACGCAGCTCTCCACGCTACATGATCGCGATCACACGGGTTGTGGTGAGAGTCTTCTGAGAGTGGATCAATATGAAAACTTGTTTTGTTGTCGTGAAAGCTTCGGCAACGCATTCGTGAGTCGCACCGTTGCGGTCAACGAGTCCAATTTTGCGAATACCTGACATCCGTTTTCCCGTTGCGGGCACGGCCGCACCGACTTCGTCGCTGGGCGTAAAAAAGCCCGGCCAGTACAGCGATCCGAACTGAGTGTCGAAACTTGGTGAAGAGACAAAGCGTCGCAACTCACATCGAAAACCAAATTCTTGGTCGACCTCGGGCATTTCAAGGACCAAGACTCCGCACGCCCGGTGATGAGTCGAAACATATCGGCGAACTGCCATGTAGACCGATGAGCCGTACGTTTTTGCTAAGCCGAGCGGTGCTCGTATTCCAAATTTGTAGTCAGCCGCTTCGCTTTGAAAAGCATCTCCTTGAAACATGACTTCGGTTGCGAAATTGCTTGCTTCCCGCTCGAATGCTTCCGCAATCTCAGGGTCCAGTGTCATTCCGCAATCTTCGGTCACTGCGTAAAGGTCTTTCTGCCAGGGCAATACCGCGTGCGCCGTCTCGTGGAGTTTCAAGAACGGCAACTGTGCTTTGTGCAGTGCTTGGTCGAGGTAAACGATTCTCGCGACAATGTCGACGACACCGCGAATTTTTTCGACGGCTCGCTTGATCGCTCCCTTGGCTCGACTCCGAAACGATCTCAATAGCGTTTCGTCGGCCAAGTCTTCGCGAGCGAGTTCGACTTTCGAGACGGCCATGATCCGATCAATAGGCGTCGGGAACACTCCGATTGCATCGGCTTGAGTCAGAGCCTTAAACGCTTCCTGGCGGATTCGTTGACGCTGTCGTTCGCTAAGGGCGCTGTCGTCGGGTTTTGGCATTCCATTATTTCCTAGAGCGAAGAAACGCAAGATACTCAAGCAACTGATCTTCTTCTTGCTCGGTCAGAGCCTCTTCGGCGAAGGTTGCTGCTCGTCCGTGCTGTTGGGGTTTGCTCTGCTTGCTGCTCTGCTTTATTGACGATTCAGGTGATCGAGTCGTGATGTAGCCCGCCTTTTGCATCAGTTGATCGTACGCCACGTCGTACACCTCAGCTAACGTATGGAGCACATGCGGCGACGGTTTCGTGATTTTGTCATTCTCCAACTGCGACAGATAGCCATTGGAAATTTCCTTGTCTGTCGCATCTTCGACCTGCCGAAGCGTCATCTGCTTTTCAGTCCGCGTTTTTGCCAAAAATTGCCCGAGAGTCAGCGTTGAATCGTTGTCTTTCGCCGCGGACACACGCGATTTGATGGTCTTCTTCGGCATTGGTTACTCTCCAAAGTTCAATGTTTCCACTCACAGTTTACTAGCATGTGCTAAATAAAGCAAGCAAAAAGAACCGCGTTGCTTGACAAGCTTAGCAAGCATCCCTAGGCTTTGTGGCGACGCTTGAGTTGCCGCATTCAGCCGGTTCTACCTTTGGAGAAAATGCCATGCAGTTTGTTAGTCGAACAGCCTTCTTGTTGGTCGCTGCCTATGCGACCGTCAGTTGGGCGCAGGAAAACCCCCTGCATATCCACCACGGTGATGCCGTTGATCGGGTGGTGACGCTCAAGCAGAATTGGTCGGACGAAGAATCGAACTGGTTCTATAATGTCCCCCAAGGTTCGCGGCTGTTGCCGTATGACTGGTTTCTTCATTTGGAACAACCGGCGTCAGTGTCGCCGTTTTTTGACCCCGAACATATTCGCGACCTTGGCTACATTCCGCGAAATGTGTCAGCCGACAATCCTGACGGCTTGCCATTGGGATTTGTAAAAGATGCCGCCTACGATGACGGTACCGCCGGTCTAGGTCTCACGTGTGCGGCCTGTCATACGTCGCAGATCAACCACGGGAGAGTTGGCTACATTATCGACGGCGGCCCTGCCATGGGCGACATGCAGACTTTGATGAAACACTTGGTCGCATCGTTAGACAACACGGTTAAGCAGGACGGAAAGTTCTTACGATTCGCTGGCAAGTTGTTCGGCTCCGACGACTCTGAAGAGAATCGCAAATTGCTTCGGTCGGCTTTGCAATCCGCCGCCAGTGCGAGGGCTGGATACAACACTCGAAATTTTCCAAATGAAGATGCGGAAGGTTTCGGCCACGGACGGGTGGATGCTTTTGGAGCGATCTTCAACGAGGTCTCGGTCACCTTCTTGGGCATCAGCGAAAACGTCCGTCCCGCATCGGCACCTGTCAGCTACCCGTGTCTCTGGGACGCGCCGCAACACGATCGTGTCCAATGGAACGGGGCTGCCGAAAACCGAACGAGCGAACTGGGAAAACTGCTGTTTGGCACGGTGAAGGTGGGAGCGCTCGGCAGAAACACCGGTGAGGTACTGGGCGTCTTTGGCCACGCCGAGATTGAGGATCACGAGTTGCTTGTTCCTCGTAAGTACGCATCAACGGTGAACAAGGCGAACCTCCTCGAAATTGAGGACAGCCTTGAAAGATTGTGGTCGCCAGAATGGCCCACGGCTTTTGGTGCGATTGATAAGTCACGCAAACTCCGCGGTGAAGCGTTGTTTGTAGAGAATTGCCAAAGCTGCCATCAGGCTATTGATCGAACCGCAGATGATCGCAAGGTGACCGCCATGATGTCGGACGAAGGAACCGATCCAGCAATGGCGATGAACTTTGGCCGAACAGCAAAAACGGGTGTGCTGGAAGGACGACGCATTTCGTTATCCGATCACGAACGATTCGGCTCCGAAGCACCGATTGGTTCTCTGCTCAAGCACCTTGTCCAACGCGTGATGCTCAATTCGCTGCCGCGAGCTGAGATCAAAAATCTGTTGGTCACTGGCAAGGCGGGGGATGAAGAACTGAGCCCCGGCTATCAGAACACAGCGGTCATTCGATTTGGCGACAACTCGGTTAACGTGCCTCTTGATTCGCTCGCTCGTATTGGCGACGCGACTATCCAAATATCCGCAGGCAATGAAAAACTGAATTCGCTGGCTGACATGATCCGGACGAAGTTGGCTGCTGATCCCAAAGTTGCTGGTGCGCTAGAAAGCGTGGTGTCGTCCCAAGAGCGAGTAACGCTTTCGCAACCGGATGATGAGGGAAGCGGTGGGGAACTTCGTGTAAACGAAGCAACGGCGTCCTTCGCCTACAAGGCAAGGCCGCTGAACGGCATTTGGGCAACTGCCCCGTACTTGCACAACGGGTCGGTTCCAACGCTCTGGGAACTTTTGCTTCCAGAGGGCAAGCGGAAGCCTACGTTTCATGTCGGAAGTATTGAGTTTGATCCGGTCCACGTCGGTTTCGTTGACGATGCACGCTTTCCAACCTTCGACACGTCGGTCGACGGTAATCTCAACATCGGCCACGAGCATGGGGTCGACCTTGAAGATGACCAGAAGCTCGATTTAATCGAATACCTGAAGTCACTCTAGCAATCGAAAGTTGAACAGAATCATGCGAACTATCTTGATCGGTCCGTTGTGTGTCGTTGCGTTGAGCATCACATCAGTAGCACGCGGCGAAGCTCCGAAACTCGATATGAATGACGTTTCTTGGTTGTGGCCGGCACCGCAAAATGCGGCCGACCTGGATCGAGTTTTGTCAATCTCGTCGATTCAAGCGAAGGATGGTAGCGACGTCTGGTCTGACGACCAATTCCAGGATTTGATAGCGACCATCGAAAGCGATGCGTCCAAGCTTGGCGAGAGTCAGATTGGATTGCGTGATTCATTCCGGAATAAGCAAATGTGGAAGATTGCTGCCATGCGAATTGATCCGACGGCACCGGGAGGCCATGTCAGCATTGTCGATGCGTTCGGCAGCTCACCACAAATTCGGCTTGTCCTTCAACCAGTGGACGTTTCAGGTGAAGCCGTCGTTGTCCACGATGTCGCGGTTCACCTGGTGTTCGATTACACCGTTGCCGACGCTACATCGAGCCGAAAGGTACCGGACCGCGAAGCGTTCACGTCAATCCTCAGAGAGTTGGACGGCCTCAAGGCAATGTCGGAGATCGCTGGTGCAACCACGACGGGCAAGTCGCTTGGCGTGCATCCCGGATTGAAAGCCGAAGTCGATGGCTTGTCTCAGGCGGTCAAAGACTTCCTTGAAAGTCATCTCGCATCCGAGAATCTGTCCGCGATGGCGATCATGGGGCTAGACAGGACGCTTCCCGAGCCTTGGATGTTTCTGGCGCTTGGCAAATCGCGTCAGCCGCCAGGTTGTTTCGGGCCGGTCCCGTTCCTCCCGGTGCAAGTGATTGACTTTCGTTCTATGAGCGTGTCGCCGCCACCAATCGTTAATAATCGTTCTCTCATTGATTCTCGTTTCGTTGTGCCAGTGAACGAACGTCGTGGAGTCGCGACCGCTGCGCTGTTCAATCGAGGCGTCGTTTTGGACGATTTTGCAATTGTCGGAACGGACGGTGATGACGAAGTGTTCGACGGTGAGCTGCGCTATAGAGATATCGCTGATGTCGTTGCTAACCCTGTCATGTCACACTTTTTCAATACAGACTGCGTTAGTTGCCATACGGAGACGAGGCGTCGCATCGCGTTAGACCTTGAACCTGGCACATTTGCGTTCCGAGTCGGCTCGCAAGTCCCTGAGATCGCCGACGAAGTACTCCCCAAGCACGATTGGAACGTCAGGAACTTTGGTTGGTTTCCGCCTCACCGTGTGATTGGCGGAGGGCCAACAGTTGCCACTGCAACACAGCGCACCGCCAATGAAACAGCGGAGGTCGTTTCCTTCATCGCGGAAGAGTACGGCGAGCGTTAGTACGTCCTTCGTTTCTCTTAACCAAAGGTCACGATTCAGTCGCCAGCCGTTACAATCAAAAGCACAGCAACTCTCGGAGAAAAATCTATGGCTAAGAACAAGTTGACCGACCAAGAACGCGAAAACCGTTTACGGAAATTGCTTGGCAACATCGCACCGGAAGGGGCGTTGGGCAATCTCAAGGAGACACTGGAGTCTACATCGCCGATGGCCGGGGAAGCGACCGAATCGCTTGACAATCTGACCCTCGGTGGACCGAATGCATCGGACGAGCAGATAGCGGTCGAGTCGCTCGACGTACTTATCCAAGATCCTGGTGAAGGTGTGCTTCGTCCCGATCAGTTGTTCGGTCTGGAGGCAATCGTTCACAAACGTTTTCGCCCGGCTGAGTTCATCTTGAATAACTCTTTCAAGAACCTGCCGCATCCATGGACACATCTTGGGAACGGGGACTCGCGAACAGCAATTGAAACCGCATGCCGATCTATCGGACGCATTGAAGTTCCAGGACACCCCAGCCTACCATATGCTGGCACAGGCTTCCTCGTCGGAACCAATCTGTTGATGACCAATCGCCACGTCGCCGCGATTTTCTGTCGAGGACTGGGACGCAAGCATGTCAAGATTATCACTGGCATGAATGTCCAGATTGACTTTCTGGAAGAGCATTTAAACCCAGAAGAGTTTGTTTTGGAAGTTGATGGTGTCGAGTTGATTCACCCGTATTGGGACATGGCTCTCCTGCGAGTGAAGCAGCTTCCCGAGGGCGTCGTTCCGTTGACTCTCTCGACGGCGCGGCCCGAAGCGTTTGAGAACCAGGACGTCGTTGTCGTTGGCTACCCAGCTATGGATCCACGCAACGACATCACACTCCAAAATCAAATTTTCCACGGCGTTTACGACGTCAAACGCTTGCAGCCAGGAAAGTTACTCACCAGACAAGAGGTTGGCAGTTTCGGCAAATTGGTCAACGCTCTAACACATGACTGTTCCACACTTGGCGGGAACTCGGGGTCAGCCCTCCTGCACATTCCGAGTGGTCAGATCATCGGCCTACACTTCGCCGGAATCTATTTGAAGGAGAACTACGCGGTTCCGACCTTTGACTTGGCTTCTGATCAAAACGTTGTCCAAGCAGGCGTGAATTTCGCTCCAGGTGACGTGCCATTAAGCAATGACTACTTGCAATTTTGGAACGACGCTGATTCCGAAATCGCCGAATCATCGGGTACGTCGAGTGGCAGGCTGAACGCTTCGACGACAACCGGCTCGTCACCCCAGACACCTTCGCTTCAGTCGCCTCCTCCGCACGGTGGCGCGGGGAACAACGACTCGCCACTGTCGTTTGAATGGACTCAACCACTCCATTTTTCGGTTCGGCTTGGCAATCCTGTTGCGGGACATCCCGCGCCAAGCATGATTGCCTCGCTTTCGCCGACTAATGCGAGTGTTCCGACCAGTGAGGGGCGTTTTCGTTCACAACAGACGAGCGACAATGAGTTGGCTGGTGAGTTTGATTCGCTGAGTCTGCTTGCCGACGGCGATGCCATCGCCGCCGCGTACTCAACGGCGTTCTGCAGTCAGCTTGCGTATGAATCTCCGGCGGTTGTTGACCGTGTTGCCCGTCGATGGAATTTTCAATTCTGTCGGTCCATTCATGTTGGCGACACGCAATGTTTCTTTGCTTCCAACGAAAATGTCAACTTGATTGCTTTTCGTGGCACTGAAAGCCTTGCTGATTGGCTCACCGACTTGAAGATACTTTCCATTCAACGAACCTACGGGCGAGTTCATCGAGGCTTCGTCGGCGCGTTCCAGGATGTCGAGTCGCAACTGCTTGAACTGATCGAATTGAATCCTGGAAAGCGATTGGTCATTACGGGTCACAGTTTGGGTGGCGCATTGGCGGTCGTCGCTGCGGCAGAGTGGAGTGGTCGCATCAATGTCAACAGCGTTTTTACTTTCGGTCAACCAGCAGTTGGGAAAGGAAACTTCGTACCATTCATGACCAATCAATACGGCGAGCGGCACTTGCGAGTGGTCAACGACGATGACATTGTCGCGATGGTGCCTCCGACCTTCGTTCATACCGGTCGTCTGCTACACATGCGCAACGGTGTTCAGATAGAATCGTTAGCGCTGGGCCACTCTGCGACCGACGAAGTTGAGCCTAGCGGCGAGGCAGTCAACGATCCACCAACGATGAGCGAAGAAAAGTTTGGCACGCTTCAAGACCAACTACGAGTGGCGAAAGCTATGACGCCCACGACTGACATCGCTGAAGAAGGCCCCTTGCATGCCGAAGGTTTGCTGCCAAGTTTTCGCGACCACAAAATGGCGAACTACATCGCAGGATTGAAACGATTGATGCGGGGAACCAACGGACAATAATGAGTTCAGTTCCCTACCCGAAAAGTTGTGTTTGGTACGTCGAAGCACGGTCCGGCAAGGACTCGGATGCGGTGCGTTCGGTTGGAAGCGCGGTGTGCGTCCGGCTCAAGCGAGCGTCCGATGAGCAACCTCGCAAGTATCTTCTGACGTGCAGTCATGTGGTGCGGGCCAAGTCCGCCGATGGACGCCCGGCGGCGGGTGCTTTGCTTCCGTTCATCTTGTGCTGGGCACCCGGTCGTGGATTTGTACCGATCAAAGATTCGAGCGACTGGCCTAGTGAAGCCGACTGCGGCGTTTGGACGGCAAAGGTTGTCGACGTTTTTAATCGTGCAACTGACGGCGTTGCAGCAGACGATTTGGAAGAGTCTCGCGACTGGGTGCTGCTTGATGTCGAGCAAGCCGACTTCCAGGATTACCCAAGCGTCATGTCATGGGCAGAGCCCGATGATGCAGGAATCAGCATCGTCGGGTTTCCGGCTGGAGCAGCTCTTTGGAAGCCTAGCATGATCGTCGAAAGCCTTTCGGCGGACAGTTTTCGACGCGAAGTATCAGCCAGTTCGCCAGCGTTGACTTTATTGACCAGTCCAGAAGAAACCGCACCGGGTATGAGTGGTGGCGGCCTTTTCAATCAGGATGGCGGATTCTCTGGTTTGCACAGAGCACAAAGCGTCGCCGCTCGCCAGACTAGCGGAATCCGAGCGAAGCATATAGAGCAAGAATTGGGCGGTAGAGGCTACACGGCCATTTCGGCACAGCCCAGTGCTGTTCAACGGGATGAAGATCCGGTTGTTGAAGCCCGACCGACTGCTGAGTTTTTCCAGTTTGTTCAGGACGCGGGAAGCATGTACGCGAAGGTTGCGTACGGCGTGGTGCTCTTGCCGATCGTCGCCTATTTCGCTGGAGTCGCAAGTCCGTTTCCCAACGAAACGTTCATGGGAATCGCTGCCTCCATCGCCGCATTCTTCTCTCTGATGTTCGCCTTCCAGCTTTGGCTTCACGGGGAAACGACAAAGAAGCGGCGCGACAAGTTATTGGTTCGCAATGGTGTCGCTGCTTTGATCTGTGTGGTTCTCTACACCGGCTTGTTTTCTATGTTCGTAGTAATCGACGACCGGCAAGGGAGCAAAGAAGTCGTCGGCTTTCGGTATCAACCTGATATAGAGATCGTCCGAGGAAGCCAGTCGCCACCCTTGACCGACAGGCAGCTACTAGAAAACTTTGAAGGTGAACCGGAGCGAATTTGGACGAAATTCTCGTTAGCCATCACGCGAATGGGGATGCTGGCTGGTTGGATGCTGATGTGGTTTCTTCTTACGATAACGATTGGAGTGTTCTTATGCGATTCATGGCTACGACAGCGAAAAACGAATTGAGTTTCGGTTCATCATTTGATTCTTGGTACATTCGGATCGTCGTCGCTTTGGGTTGCGCTTTGTTTGCGGGAACACATGCAATGGCTCAAGTCGTTCAGCCAATGCAGCCGGTGCGTACCTTCGGCGAAGATGTCCGCAAATTCTACAGCGAAGCGATTGATGGCGAACTTGTGCCGGAAGTGACGATCTCAAACGGAGAACTCCGGTATGAACTGCCCTGGCCATCATCCTTCGATCCGATGCAAGCAGCTCCGTTGGAAATCGCCGCGATCGAGCAGGCAAGAGTTGAAGCGATCAAGCGGCATCGAATGGACACAGATAACCGACGTCGGAATTGGAACACGGTGCTTCCGGTTGTGGAGAAAGAAATCGAACGCATCCTTGCAATCGATAGGCAGCAAGCTGGCCGACCGGCCACTAAGGAACAGATGCAAAAGGCCTTGGACGTGTCATATCGAATCGACCAAATTTACTATCAGTTCTTCAAGGACATCGCGACGCGAGGCAATCTGCGACTCAATACCGAAAAGGCTGTCGAGGCCTACCCCGTGGCGATCTACGCGGTTCCTGATGGTGCCCAGGTTTTGGAGATTGACCGTGGTACTTACTTAATTCACCAACACTACAAACGTCCGATTCCTTGGAAGCCCGTATCCATCGGTGGGTTCGGTCACTTTAGCTACGGACGCGTCGTATTGAAGGCGCAGTGGCCTGACAATACCGGCTTCGGCGCAAAAGAATGGACGTACACGAAGGGGCGCGTGGTCGAGGTGCTGCCCAACGGCCCCCGCGATGCTGGACCAGACGACGAATACGAGCGACCAGCGATTGGGAAATTTATCCCGTAGCACCGTCATTTCATGTCAGAATTGACGCTGCTCTTATCGACGAGGGAGGATCGCGACCGAATCACGGAGAAAATTGGGGATGCCACGTCGCAAGTCAATCTCATGGTACATCGAAGCACGAAGCAGCAAGACTGCATCGGCGGTCGTGGCGTGCGGGAGTGCAGTGGCCGTTGTCCTTACGCCGCCGGGTGACAAAGTCGCTCCCCGACGATTCCTTTTAACGTGTTGCCATTGCGTTCGAGCGCCAGTAGGCAGCGGGGACGAACCTCGCGGTCAATTGTTACCACACATACTCTGTTGGCCGCACGGCAGAGGTTACTCCCCGATTCGCAGTGATGACGATTGGCCATCTTCTAGTCGAGATGGCAGTTGGTCTGCCACAATCGTCGACATCTACGATCGACCAGAAGACGTGTTGACCCAAGATCAGATTGGGCCTGGCGTGGACTGGATTCTGTTGAACATTGATGAAGCCAGTTTTCAAGAGTACGAAACTGTTCATCAGTGGAGCGATACTGGTCACGACGATGTTTCGATTGTTGGTTTTCCTGAAGGCAACCGACACTGGCATGTCGGCTCCAGAGTTGAGGCCGAAGAGGTACCGGGATTTCGTCTGGAGGTGACGCCTGAATCGCCCGCCCAAACAAGACTTAGCGGCCCTGCAGAAACGGCTCCAGGAATGAGCGGCGGTGGAATGTTCAATGCCGATGGAGAGTTGGTTGGGATTCACAGGTCGCGACGTAGGGTCGGCAACTCGGTCGGTGGTGTATCAGCAGCACACATCGCGCACGAATTGCAGCTTCATGGCTATCGGATTGCGTCGTTTCAACCTGTCCCCAAGCGGCGATCGGTTCAGGAAAGTGCAGTCGACTTCGTTTCTTTTATCGCCAACATTCGATCAATAGAATCGAATCTTTTGAAGCTAGTCTTAGCTGCCCCTTTCTTGGACTTGATCCTGAAGGTTGGCCCTTCGCTCACTGACAGGACAGTGACTTCATTCATTATTGTCTTATTGCAGGCAGTCGCTTATCTCCTCGTTTTCATCCTTTGCACACAGTTTCTGCGGTTGCGTCGCTCAATCGTTCCAGTCGTCGTATGTGGTGCGTTGTTCGTTGCAACACTGATGGGCTACGGCCATTTTCGGAATGAGTACGTTGTGACGATCGAGCAGAAGAGCGATGAAGGCATCGAGCAATTTTCGACTCAAGAAGTCATCGGTGCCCGAGATGTTTTTCAACCGGGCTTCGAGAGTCTCGCGAATAAGCCCCCGCGTGAATGGCTCCGGGACTTTCCCAACCCCGAATCGGTCCAACCAATCGATTCGATTCGCTCATCCAAAATGAAACTATGGTGGAGCTGGATCGGTGTGTGGCTTTTCGGATCGCTGACGCTTGGATTCTTTCTCTTCAAGTCTGGTCCGTTACCCCAATTCGACGAAGGTATGTCGACGACATCGGAAGGTGCCTAAAATGTTTCGACTTTTCATATTCTTTCCAGTCTTTTTCTCCCAGATATCCATTGCTGCGGCGCAGCAGGGAAACGGCGTTGTCGTCAACGTCGCAAAATCTGCGACGACGATCGTTGTGAGACAGCAGGGCGCTGCGGTCGAACAGACGATCACTCTGACCCCCGGCGACACGGTTCGTCTCCGCAACTTTGAAAAGTATGAATTGTTCATTCCGACGGAGACCTCAGTCTACGATTTGGACGCTAGCTCTTTACCAGGAGGGATGACTCCGTGGCATCAGCAATTCTACTGCGTGTTCCAAGACGAACGGGGAAGTTGGAAGCTCGGCAAAGGCCTTGTCAAGGGTTTCCGGGATGCTGCGCGCCGATACGTCCAGACCACGGAAAGTGAATTGCGTGAGAAATGGGATCGACGACTCGATGACACGCATGAACTGAGAGTCGATCCGGCGCAGTTGCGGTATTGCGAGGCGTTCATGTTGGAGGCGTACTTACGCCGCAAACTTGGGTTAGAGCTTTTGATTCATCCTGATCCATGGTCAACCGGGCAAGATGCTAACGATCCCGCTACGATTTCAATCGAGGCACTTACCTGTGAACAAGTGCCCGCGTCGCTTAAAAGTGAGCTTGAGAAAATGGTGAAAGACGCACTCGAAAGCCCTTTTGCGAATGTTCAATTCGATTCCGTTTGCACCGATGACGATGTCGCCGACGCAATTTGGGACGGAGTTAGACGACTCGCTCAAACCTCGTCAAGAACAGTGAAACCACCATCGCGTCGAGTTTCGGTAATTGAGAACGCCGGGGGACAGTTCTCACTCATTGGCACTGGGAAGTATTTTGGTGTCGATGGATCGGCAAGCATAATTGATGACGCGGTTGGAGAGTTAAAGAAGCTGAGCGAGATCGAATCCAGATCAGAATTCGACTACCTTGCTGGCGCAGTAAAACCGATTCGAGACGACGTCAAGCGACTTGCCGCTCTATCGGTTGAATCGAGCGACAGGTCGGAGCAACGACGAGCGCTGATGCACTCACGAATCAATGCGCACTACGGTTGCTCGTTTCTCTATACCCGGAACCCAGCACTTGAAAACATGGCAGTCACGCTCGACGACCGCCCGATCGTGGATTTATTCACCATCGACGAGACGGGGAATGTCAAGCGAAGCAAGTATTTCACTTACCAAACCGTACGAATTCATACCTTATCAAATATCGAAATTTCGCTCGCGGGCTACGACTATGCCGAGTACCGTTATAAAGGTTTCTGTGACATCATTGCGCTTGCCGCAAACGACCAAGCAAGAAAAGAATTGGAGCAGAGGTTTAAATGGGAATCACTCCCCATTGGATTCGATGTTGGAAATCAATTCCAGGCTTCCAAACGATTCTGCGTGCGTGGAGTTGATGTTGGCGCAAACGGACAAATCCTCAAACGCTCCAGGGTGCTTTCATTCGAGCCCAAGTCCGGCCACAAGTTTGTCATTGATGGGCAAAACTTGGTTATCTCCCCGCTTCCATTAAATTGACGGCAGTGGCAGTGTGGTCTTACTTGAGATTGCGAATCACAGCAGAGTAAAAGCATCACGCTACCGCCGTCACCGGTGACGCGGCATTGGGGCCAAAGACATGACGCTTACCAGTACGCGAGCGTCGGAGGGGGCGAGTTGCCTCGGAAGTTAGAGAACTAAATGACCCACAGATGCCAACAAGCACGATTTTTTCCGCGTTCTAACGTTGTAAAGATCTCTCGAGCAGCCAATACAGGCGAAGGTTTCCATAAGATACATTATCACTCAAACAGCCTGTCAGGCAGACGTGATTCTCAATTCCCCGCACGATACGAAATTTGAACATCAGCCGCTGAGGGTTCGTTAACTTGGACCAGTGTTTTCCATTGTTCGAGATTCGGCCTGTTGTTGATCGTGGATCCATGCGTTGGCTTGGTCCGCTAACTTCGCAAGATGAAGCAAGTCGTCGCGTCCGAAGCTGTCGCTGTGCTTCCAGTGCTCGCCGTCCTTGTAGCTTCCGTCGGATTTGGCATTGTAGCTGACGCAACCATCTTCGCTGACGTTGCGGAATACCGCCGCTGAGATGGTGCTCAGTCGGAGACGATGCACTGGCTTGTTTTCATTGGGCATAACGATGCCCTTCGTTTGTGGTGAGTTTGGACATTCCTAGCACGAGAGCTTCGCGGGTCAAAGCAAAATCATCGGCAACAAGAATACGGATTGGGAAGGCGACGCAGCCAGCCGAATGAAATGCAGTTCCGACAACGCTCTATTGGCGATTCAGTTGAGTGAGCTGCGAGTCGAGAATGCCCCGCTGATTTGAAACTAAATGCCGAGACCAAACCTCCCGGCAGCAACGATCACTCGCCGGTTACACGCTCACAGCGTGGGATCAACTGCTCTCTACTTGGCATTGCCCTGTCGGCGAAAAATTGCGTATCTGCCGTTGAGCAAGCCCTAGGTCCGTTTTCGGTGTAAAATGGACGGAGTAGACTAAAGGGGCACAACGCATTCCCGATCTTTAGTTTTTATGTGGTTCCGTGGCTACCGCTCAGCAAATCAAATCGCTTGTACGCAGCTTTACCGCAGGTGACGAGGAACACTTCGTTATGGTTGCGTTGCAGATTGCTGCGAACTCGGCGAAGAGGGGCGATGGGAAACAAGCAAAGGAATTGCGGGATCTCGTTGACGAAGTCAAGCGGCGTCAAAGTCACGATCGGCAGTCGAGTCCTGTTCCGATCGCTCGGCCTTCGGGGGATCTTGCTGGCCTGCTCGCCACCAGTTTTCCCAAGACACGATTGTCAGAAATGGTGCTGTCGAAGGAAACTCTTGGCCCGCTCTCACGCGTCATCCATGAATACCGCCATCAAGAAAAGTTGCGTAGCCATGGATTGTCGGCTCGTCGAAAGTTGCTGTTGGTCGGCCCGCCGGGGTGCGGAAAAACAATGACCGCATCAGCAATTGCTGGGGAATTGCACCTTCCCTTGTTTTCCGTCCAGCTGCACGGGCTGATTACTAAGTTCATGGGCGAAACGTCCGCTAAGTTGCATTTGCTTTTCGAAGCGATGCATTCCACACGTGGTGTCTATTTTTTCGATGAGTTCGATGCCATTGGAGGCAATCGCGGCGCGTCCAACGATGTTGGCGAAGCTCGCCGCATTCTCAACTCCTATCTGCAGTTCTTGGAGCAAGACGATTCAGATAGCTTGATTCTGGCAGCAACCAACTTCGTGGACATGTTAGACGATGCATTGTTTCGTCGCTTCGATGACGTAGTGCGTTACTCGCGGCCATCCAAGCAAGAAGCAGAGTCATTGATCCGCAATCGCCTGCATGCATTCCTCCCCTCTCGCGTAGGTTGGAAGAAGATACAATCGGCCGCAGAGGGGCTTAGTCATGCCGAGATTGCTCGGGCTTGCGACGACGCCGCAAAGCAATGTGTGATCGACGACAGAGCGAAAGTGACGACCTGTCACCTGGCAGAGTTTTTGAACGAACGTCAGTTAGCTCGATCACCAAACGAATAAACTTCTCGTTGATTGAGTGAGCTGGGGCCTATGGCAACGTTACCGCACTTGTTTCCCCAAGAAACGGTCAAGACGGAAGAGTACGTCTATCCGCGTGAGGTCCGAGGTGGCCCCACTTTCAATAGTCCTCCGCGCGATCGGATTCCTCACTCTGACGATTTGATTAGCCAGCTCAACTCGCTTGAGGCGACGGACGATGTGTCCGGCGAAGAGCCAAGCGTCGATAGATCCAATTCACTCAGCGGGAAAGTTCTCGAATTCTCGGGAGCTTGCGGATTCGATTTGAAATCCGACAGTCTTGGATTTAGACCGAGCGGCATTGAACTCCGCTCCGTTCGTCGCGATCGCGAAGGGACAATGCACGCAACCGTATTTGTCCCCGATGGAAAGATGGGATTCTTTGTCAAGCGGTGCGAGGAATATGCGAGAGAAGAAACGGGAGGCAAGACGCCGCGACCGAAGCACAAAGACTTGATCGAAGGCATTAGCCAGATTCGCCTCGCTTCCCTAAAATCATTCTGGAGCGATGCCGGAAGCTTCCCCACCGAAGTGGAAAATGAATACTGGTGGGAGCTATGGCTCAGCAGTGTGTCCCAGGACAACGTCGCCAGCAAATTTCAAGCGGACGCACAACCGATAGGAATTACGGTCGCACCCGAGAAGTTGCGTTTCCCAGAAAGAATGGTCGTTCTTGCGAAGGCAACTGCCAATCAATTGAAGTCAATCCCGAATCTGTTTGAGTATCTGGCAGAGGTCCGGCTCGCAAAGCTATTGTCGAGCGAACTTCTCGATTTGCCGCCAATCGATCAGGCTGAATACGTCAACGAAGCACTAGGGAGGATCACCTTTGCGATGGCGGCTTCGCCGGCCGTCTGCCATTTGGATACTGGGGTCAATCGCGATCATCCGCTATTGAAACCAGCGATTCACGAAAATCATGTTTTGACAGCGAACCCAGATTGGGCGGCAACTGACCGCGTGGGTCATGGCACCGAGATGGCAGGTATCGCACTTTATGGCTGTCTGACAGAAGTATTGAATCAACCGCAGTTGATCTCGTTATCGCATCGGATTGAGTCCGTTAAAATTATGGGTTTGGGTTCAACGACCGATCCCGCGCTCTGGGGAGCATTGACTCAGCAGGCGGCAAATCGCATTGAGATTGTATCACCTGAGAATTGCTGCCGTAGCTTTTGCCTAACGGTCACGGCACAAGCCCGAGATGAGGGATATCCCTCATCTTGGTCCGCTGCAATTGATCAGTCCGCTGCTGCGATGGATGAAAACACTGATCATCGACTTTTCATTGTGTCGGCTGGAAACTTATCTCTTGAGCAACGTCGAGAGTATCCGGATCGCAATTTCGTTGAAGGGATAGAAGATCCGGCGCAATGCTGGAATGCCATTACGGTGGGTGGCTACACCGAGAAACAGTCGATTCGACAGAGCGGCCTCGAAGAATGGGAACGCCTTGCGGTCGGTGGTTCGCTGAGTCCCGCAAGTCGAACCTCGCGCGTTTGGGACGACAAGAGTTGGCCGATCAAGCCTGAAATTGTCATGGAGGCCGGAAACATGCTCCGCAATCCGACCACCGGTGACGCAGACTTTGCCGACGACCTTTCACTGCTCACAACTCGTGTTGATCCAAGCGGTTCACTGTTAACCACGACGGGCGACACGAGCGCTGCCGCAGCATTAGCGTCGCGGTTTACTGCACGATTGTGGGCTGAATATCCACGCCTATGGCCCGAAACGATTCGTGCGCTGACCATACATTCGGCGACATGGACTGATTCCATGCACGCCATTGCCCAGGGCGAGAGCCGGGAAACACTCTTGCGAACCTTCGGATACGGAGTTCCCGATTTTGGCTCGGCTTCGCGAAGTGCCAAGAATTCCGCAACGATGATCATCGAATCCCAAATGCAACCTTTCGAGAAGACATCCGCGCGAATTAAGACCAAGGACATGCACTTTCATCGTTTGCCGTGGCCTCGCGCAGTGCTGGCGAGTCTAGGTGAGATTGAAGTGCGGTTGAAAATGACGCTGTCCTACTTCATCCAGCCGAGTCCCGGTCGTCGAGGATGGACCAATAAGCATCGCTACCAATCACACGGCCTACGTTTCGATGTGAAGCGTCCCGCAGATACGGATGACGAATTCCGAAAACGACTCACGGCGTCGGCTCGCGCAGAAGACGAAGGTTATCAATCGGAACCCGATGATCGGAATTGGCTGATGGGTCGCAACCTGCGCTGCAAGGGTTCCATTCACTGCGACACATGGACCGCCACGGCAGCCGATCTCGTGGCCGCGAATTATATCGCGATCGTCCCAGTCACTGGATGGTGGAAAGAGCGTCCTCATCTGGGCTACCACGACAGCACAACAAACTATGCACTGGTTGTTTCGATTGAAACAGACGACATCGAAACGGATCTCTACACTCCTATTGTTAACGAAATTGCGATCTCCAATTTGATTTGATCTGGCATCGCAATCTGAAGTTTTGCAATTGGATGCGGCTGCGGATATTGTGATCCAAGTTTGCCGTATCTCCTCGCACGAATCATTTTCACGACGCTTCTGGAAACTTGATCGTTGGCAAAAATCTTAGTGACATGGGAGCTTGGCAGCGGCCTAGGGCACTTGCTTCCTTTGCGAGTCCTGTCAGAGCAATTAGTTACGGCCGGGCACGAAGTCGCTCTCGTATGTCGCGGAGCCTCGCAGCTTGACCAATCTCTAATCGCTGGCCCATTCACCATCATTGACGCTCCTGTATTTTCTTCAACAGAAGACTCAGGCTATCGAGAGGCATCGAACTTTGCCCACACCTTGATGGATGATGGCTTTCTTGTTGCCGGTGAACTTGCTGAGCGTTGCCAACTTTGGCGAAACCTATTTGATGAGCTAAAGCCTGATTGCGTGCTGTTTGATCACAGTCCAATCGCTCTTCTTGCGGCGCAAGGCCTTGGCTTTGCAACGGCTACTCTGGGAACCGGCTTCTGCTGTCCACCGGATGCAGAGCGACTACCCAACTGGCGTCCCTGGCTAGACCGTACAGACGACGAATGCCATGCAGCAGAGCAGCTGGTAACTGCGAACATCAATCACGCACTTTGCCTCTTCGAGCAACCAGAGATTCGCACCATTGGCGAATTATATTATCGTGTTGATCGTCAGTTTCATCAAACCTATCCCGAGCTGGATCACTTCCCTGATCGAATTGGCGCCAACTACGTCGGCATCGTCCCCGTGGATGGTGGTGAAATGCCCAAGTGGCCGCTCTCGCTCGGGAAACGAATATTTGCCTACCTTAAGCAATCACCATGGGCCGAAAAGGTGATCAAAAATCTTGCGATGCTTGGGATGCCAACCCTGGTCTACGGCCCCACTCTCGACGCTGGTGTCGTGGAATTTTATGAAACGAACTATCCCGCGATTTCATTTGCACGAAGCCCGCTTTGTATCGAGCATGTCACGAAGCAATGCGACATCGCGGTCCATCATGGCACGCACGGTGTTTCCGCAGCAGTCTTGCTTGCCGGCAAACCATCCGTGCTATTCCCCATTGCCCTGGAGCAACGAATCACTTGCGTCAACATCCACAAAATGGGTGCAGGCCGACTTGCCAATCCGTTCCGCGAAGCCGAAGTCTTAGACGCGATTCATGACGTGCTGGTAAATGAATCTTACCTGCGGAACGCTGCTTGTTTTGCAGAACAATACCGGACCTGGGACCTGTTTGAGCGTCTAATGAGCGTCGCCCAGTGGATCAGCGAGGCTGCATCCGCCCACGCAGCTCAACATTCATGAGCTTGGCAATTTTGGGATGATTCTTTCCTGCTCGTTGTTCCAATCGACCACATCTGCAAATCCGGCACCAACGATCGAACTCGACCCTTCGTATTTCCGACTTCGAAAACTGACGAGTGAGATATCGCCTTGAGTCGCGATTTTTCGCCCCAGCAGCCTGTACTTTTCGGCATTGTATGTACGTTGGTTGCGAGCAATCTCGCGGCCAACAACACCTGAAAGATCTGAAAGCCATTTGAAGTGCAGGATCGCTCCGGACGGAGCGGAAAAGTTACGCTCAAACGGGTAAGCGACATGCGGATTCCAATTCCAAGTCTCAGCTTTCCAGTACATCAGCGGAACCTTGGCGAGCCAGCCGCAGGGTGCGTTCATTTCTCGCTCTATTGGCCCTCCCGACCAAATGACTCGAGGGACGCCGTCGGCTGGATCGTTCAATTCAAGTCGCACATATCCTTCGCTATCAAACAGCGGGCAGCAATCAACCATCTGCTGATTCGGATCCAAGACCGACGTCAGAAATCCTCGGTCCGAGTAGCAATCGATCGTCACGCACGGCAGCGACGATTGCCCGCTATCTTTCAGCAACCGCACGAGATCGTGCAAATCATGGCGTTCGCAATCGTGATAGACCATCTGTTCATCGGCGTCGGTGCAAACGACCCAACGGCCGGTGCCATAAAACTCTCGTATCAGGGTCGACGACCAACCTGATCCGCCCACCGAACTTCGATACGCATGAGGCATGAAATAGACATCGCAGTCGTGCTGCGATAGGAGTAGTTCAACGGTGCCGTCATCCGATCCATTATCGATGATCGCAAACCGGTCAACGCCCAAACTGCGATAGTGCCGCAGCGTGTCGGGCAATCGCAATCGTTCGTTGAAAGTGATCATGACGCATAAGACCTTGTCCAGCGGCAGCGAAGGCAGTCGCCTGGAAACCTGCAAGTCAACAAAGGCATTCGACATAGCATTTTGCAGTTCCGGCAATTCAGTAGGCGGCTTTCCACTCTCTGGATTCGCCGAGTGCTCCCACCCCAGCACGAGCGGAGTTCCCTGCCCAAGAGCTCGACAAGTGTCGGTGTACCAATCAATCGCGATCGACTTTCGGATATCGCCGACTTCACAGTAGTCGGCCAACCGACCAATCTCGAATTCCGGTTCGCGTCGTAGACGTTCGTAGTCAAAAACCAAATGTTCGACGCCCTCGAGGCTCGAATCCCGGCAACGGATCAGGTCGTGAACAATGTCCTCTACGTCCCCGCGAGGCCACCATGGGTGCCCGTTGGGAGACTTTGATTTTCGCCACGCCGAAATGATCGATTCAGCATCCCGGGATACTGAGACCAGTTTCGCAGCAGATCCGCCATCACTTGTCCAAGCATCGGTCAATTCAGGTACCAATTTGCACAGCGTCGGATGCTTGCCAGCGATACCACATGCATCTTCTTCCACCGCTCGCCATCTCGCCCACTCACTCCACCGCGAAAGACGCTCAACACGAGTGGCAAAGTCAGCTCGGTGACTCCAATTTCCCTCACGCTCGTCAAAGCACTCCAGACATAGCCGCCTTAGGTAAACATCTTCGTAAGTCCAATACCCGTTCCACGCGTTGAAGAACGCGTCTCCGACGAAAAAACCGAAGTGCTTAAGCAGTCCCGTAACAACAGAGGTGCCGCCACGGTAGGAACCCAGTACGGCGACGGACGATAACTTGGGCCTATTCACACCGGACTTTTCTTCTTAAAGCGATGAAACACGTCAAACTCAAAAGTCTGCCGCAATGGGCTCGGCCGATCCACGACTACCGAGTGCCCCCCAAAGTCCGTAAGGGCTTTTCGATCCTGGAACCGTCGGAAGCGTTGGATCCATCGCGGCGCCATTCTGGCGAACGCTGGCATGACCACTGTTCCCCGCTTCGATCGAGTCAGTGATGAACCGAACCGCACCGTCGGCTAAGAGGACATGAGCGCCTCCTGGATGTCGACTCGCGGCGCTAAGCACTCCCTCATCCAGCAAGTCCGTAACATTCCCGAAGGAACTGTTCCAAGTACAACTTTGTCGGTTCGGTGGCAGGATTGTTTGAAACCCCGTGTATCCTACGCGACCACACGCCCATTTATGGCCGCGCCGATTTGTTGGAATCGTCCCCGCTTCCGGAGTCCCTGGCAACCAGAAACTTGGGCGTAACGGATCAATCATCGTTGCGCAAGCGTTTGGATTTGTCCTTAACTCCACCGCGGATGCGCCGATCACCGATCGCACATCGCCGTCACCAAGATCGGTAATGACTTCTCCCATCGCGATCGTGTTCGACAACCCGTCTCGGATATCGGCAAAGCTCGTAAACATTCGATTTACAAAAACTCCACGGCATGATTCACGAGCTCGTTGTGAGGGAATTGAGGTAAAGCGTCCCTCGGGATCCCCCGGCCCTATGTTTGTTTGTTGAATCGCATCACCAACACAAAATGTGAAATTGGTTCTTCCCAGTGCCGGTAGACCAACGCCCGGATCGCTCGGGCATCGAAGCGTTTGAATCTCTGCCATCCATGGTTCATACAAATGAGCCGCTTGCTCGTCCAAGTTCATATTGGGGTGTGGCCCCATCGCGGCGAAGTACGTTCCGGGGCTTCCAACCTGGACTTCGTAAACATTGCTAATCTGCTCCCAGAGTGCCTGTTGCTCCATGAAAGGCAACAGTCCCGGAAAGGCACTCAACTCATTGCCGTTCGTGCTACCAGCCTGCTGCGGAGTTGCCCCTGTGACATAGCCAAAGGTACCGCAGAAAACCGTTCCGCCCATTTGCTTCGGCAGATTTTTGAAGGCTGAGTGGTAGTTGTGAAGTGCCAAACCAACTTGCTTGAAGTTATTTCCGCAACTCATACGTCGGGCGGCTTCGCGAGCGGACTGCACTGCCGGCAAAAGTAATCCGACCAAAACGCCGATGATCGCAATCACTACAAGTAACTCGACGAGCGTAAAGGCTCGAAAACGAACGAGATTTTTCTGCATCAGATTCACTGCCCCAGACTTGCGACGACCCACGTTATTTGCACCAATTCTACACGAAACTACCTCGCGATTTTACTACCCATTCAAGAAGCGATGCCTCGCAAAAACGACTTGACCACGGCCGATTCCGAAAACTGGGGCCGTTCCACCGATGACCACCCTGCCGTGCGAAGATTCGAGTAGAAATCGCGACTATGAAGTAGCTCTTCGATGATGCGTGCCCAGCTTGCCGCGTCTTGATACTCGTCGACAAGAACCCCGCCGCCTCCGACGCTTTCAGGAAGCCCTCCGCGGCGGCTAGCGATGACCGGAACTCCCGCCGCTTGAGCTTCGGGCACGACCATCCCAAACCCCTCCTCCCAGACCGACGGAACTACCAATGCGGATGCGCCCCGATAGACGGGACGCATATCGGGAACCGCTCGTTGGAAATCGACGTTGGGAAAATCTGCGAGTCGATTGGAAAGACCTTTCACGTCGGCCAGATGCATCGGCCAAGACTGCTGCAAGCGAAAATTCACATTCGGCAGCAACGCGGCAAAACCGAGAAAGGTTTCAATTCCTTTTAGCGGATGCGGATTGATCATCAACACATATCCCGTTTCCCGATTATCCGTACTGAGATCCCTATCGCCGGGATCAAAATCAAAGATTGGATAGACGACTTTGGCTTTTCCGCCAGCATCCTTCCCGATCCGATCAGCGATATACTGGGACAAGCCCACAAACTTCGTTCCAAGAAGGGCAGTCGAGCGGACTGTCGCAGCGTCATACACACAGTCCATCATGTATTGCATCGAGGCATATCCTTTGGACACCGCCTCTCGTACAAGACCGGGTGCTCCCTCCAGTTGCCCCCAGACCAATGTTGGTTGAAAGGATGCGAGTTGCCGATCGTATTCGACATTCAACTTTGTGGTGGCGACACATCGATACCCCATGTCAAAGCTCAGGCCCGTTTCCATGGCTGCGGTCGCATGAATGCCCAATGCGTCCCAAGCATCTCTGCCTGGAACAAACTGCGCTAATTGAACAGGCGATGCACCACCGATCCACATGACCTCAACCTCCGGCCGTTTCGACAGGGCCAGTAGCAGTCGGTGCGTAACCCGCGCCGCACCACCAAGAAGCATTGGATAGGGTGGGCGTCCCTGGATGACAAGAATTCGAGTTGTCGACATTTCCCACCGTGCTTTGATCGAACGACCTGCCTTGCGATTGTTTCGTCACTCCGGTGGCGGAGTCTTCTTCGGGCGACCTCGCGGACGCAAGGTTGACTCCAGGTCATACCGGCGAGCGATTGATTCTACCCAAGCTTCACCGCCAAAGGGGCTTCCACGCTGAACGCACCATCGCAGCCTTTCCAATTCGTGATCCGACAATGTCCGCCGCACCCAAGCGATCCAATCGGGGCGTCTGGCAATCGGCCACGGTGTAAGTAGCGAACGCTCGGTTGTCGTGCCTGAGTTCCAACGCCAGAGGCTTCCGAATCGCCAGTCCTCGGGTGATTGACAGAGCTCTGCCGAGAAGGCGTTTCGTTCGACGTAACGATTGACCGTCAGGAAATGCTCATCGTCTTGAACGGGGAACGACTTGTATCGGCCCTGGTACAGATGGCCCCGGCCCGCCGAGTGATGATGGGCGTGATAGCGCTGAGTATGCGTCAACTGCAACCACTGGGCGAATCTCGACATTTCACCATCCTGTCGCGGACGAACGACCATGTGCCAGTGATTGGGCATCACGCAGTAACTGAACAGATCAATCTCGAAACGGGTGACCGCGTCGACGAGGATTCGTTCGAAGGCTTCATAGTCGGCCATCTTCTCGAACAGCTCAGTCCGCCAATTGGCACGATTGAGCATGTGGTAGATCGCACCGGCAGCGTCCGCCCGCTTGGCTCTTCCCATCGCCCGATTCCAGTCGCGTTAAAGCTGGATTCTAACAAAATGCCAGGCATGGCGCATAGAAACGGTACCTGACACCTTTTCCTTGTCCTAACAAAATGCCAGGCATGGCGCATAGAAACGGTACCTGACACCTTTTGCCTGTCTGACACCTTTTGCCTGTCCGGACCGATACGAACCTAGAGTCCTCAAGCGAAGACAGAAAAACTACAAGCTGATGCAAAAGCCAAGGCACGACTACAAACCAGGCGAGGCATAGGACTTACGTCGATTAAGTGCCATTCGTACCTGACACCTTTTCCTTGTCTGACACCTTTTCCTTGCCTTTCCCCTAGATAGATTCCATCGCATAGGCAAAACGCTTTAACGCTCGCTCGAGATCTTTCATCGAAAGCTCCCCCATTTCTCGCAATCTCAGTTTCTTTTTATCTTCCGAAGCTAGTGCATCACCGATGAGCGGCAACAGCTCACTAGCACCCAGATCAAATATCTCCACAAGAACCGTACTGCAACATTTAATTAGCACCTCGCGACTGATTCGCTCAGCCGCAACAGTCGCTGACGCGGCCCCCACCGTAAAATACACAAGAGCCTCGCGGTAGTTCGTCTCGAACTTAAATCGCGTTGAATCAAGAAACGGAAGTGAATTACCGATTAGCACGCGAAGTAGGAAACACAATTCTTCATCAAAGTCGTCATCTAGCATTGCACTTTTATTCCACGATTCTGCTATTAATTCCTTCAAACAACACACCTGAGCATCTCGCCTCTATGAGGTGCTTCATGAATGCCGATGTGCAAAAAATGGAATTCCCTCCTCCTTTTACTTGAAACAAACAAGACTTTCCGATTTCTTTACTGGAAACAACTAGTTCGTTAACGTCCCGAATTGTGTCGGTGCCTGTGAAGTACTTTAAATCTGAATCCGCGCCAACGCTTACTTGACGAGTAAAGTGAAGCACGAAACCATGAAAATCGTCGGGGAAATAGCTTGGAAGTTCAGTGAATTCTTTTATCGGCAGAAACTCAACGCCTTCGACGTCTGAAAATTTACATAGAGCCTTCGAGTTTACAATTACAAAACTGTCAAATGGATATACGTCGAGCTCTCGCGCCCCCTCTCCTCCATCAAATTCAACGGGGACAGGAACCCATTTGTCCGCTTGTGATTCGAGAGCTTCCATAGCACCAATGAATCTCGCATCTTCAGTTTCTGAAACAAGATCTTGCGCTAAAGTGAAACAATCGCCACTGTCATCGGTTGCAATAAATTCAAAAATTTCCATGGCGTGACTTCTCGTTAAATGAATTAATTTCATGACTGGGTCAGAAACTGTCTGAATCAAGTCGTGCGTCGAGGGATGTCGCTCAGACGGAACCTTGTGGCCCCCGTAATTTTGTAAGCGGTTTGTTGCTGCTCGGCAAGCTTTACCATCTGTCTTGCTTCGGTATTTGTAAATCCAGAATCAACTAAAGCTTTCCTAAGTGCAGAATTGTACTGTCTCACGGTCGGGAGAGTGCTCGCACCTCGAACGGTGTCCCACCAATTGTCTAAGGACTTATGAAATTCGAAATGCTGGAGGCCATCAGCGATAGCACCTTTCATGTTGACCGTCAAGCCTTGGCCATACGGAATTCCCCCCATGGGACCGAGACTTCTGAAAGCGCGATCCTGGCTGAGGTGATTTCTCTGGAACACTGACGAACTGATTCCCGATGCGCGGTTAAACTGGCCAAGCATCCTATGCCCAGCTACATAGATCTTGCTATTTCCAGATCTCTTGAGCAGTTCGACGGGATACTTTGCTCTGGAAGCCCCTTTGAAAAGCGTTCTAGCGGCGCCGGAAATGCTCATCGCCGCACTCGCAACTAGAGGCGGATTTACGCTCGGCTCGGGTGCTGGGCCGCTCCCCAGGGCCTGATTTATTCCAGACGAAACCCAACTCAACGCAGATTCTTCTGAGACGGTGCCCCCCCTAGTGCCGAAGCTACTTTCTATGAAGATTCCCGCCTCAAGAAACGGAAGAGCCTGTCGCAGCAGACCGCTCGTAAAGGATATTGCACTTCCTAACGCGGAAAGTAAAGAAGAGAGCGCGAGCCCCATCGGGTCAAGCATTACCTGTCTAGCAAGTAGGCCGCCTGCGACATCTTGTCCAGCACCCACAACGGCATCGTTGTAAACGGTCCCGAGGGAATTACCTACTGAAATTGACGATACGGTGCTAACGGCGCTGAAACGTCCCGTCGGATCGGAAAGCGAAATAGGATCGCCTTGCGTGTATACGTATTTGTGCAAACTTTGCGGCTCTTCCAGGTTTCCGCCATAAGTGTCCAGTCGATTAAAACGACCATTTGCTGGATCGTAGAACCTGGCCCGCAAGTACTGCTGTTGGGCCTTCGCGTCGAAGTGCTCTCCGGAGTAGCCCAGTGACGAGATCGCGTCGGTCGACGGCAACGCAAGTGCGTCGGGACCGTGGATGGCCACCATGTTTCCGTAGGCGGCAAAGGTAAGGACCTGGGCGACGCTGCCTGCCAAGTCGTAAATGACGCGAACGCTTCCGTGGCCGTCGTGGCCAAAGACGTGTGTCTCGTCAGTCGGCGTGCCGTCTGCTTTGACACCGTGAACGCGTTGGGCGATTTCGTCATGGCCGAATGTGTAGTCGGTGATCAGCGTATTGCCGTTCTCAACTTTCGTTTCCCGAATGGTCTGCGTGTAGCCAGTGTGATTGCGATGATCAGCTAGGAATTCAACACTCGACGTTTCAGTCCACGTATTGGAGGCAACGCCGCTTGTGACGACGTCGTCCTCGTTGGTCAGTTTGACTCGGTACGATTTGGCGTCGTATTCATAACTCGTTCGCTCACGAGCGATCAGCGTTCCGCTGCTGTAGGTGTCGTTGACAACCGAACTCATCCGGCCTAGCAAGTTGTAGCCGAAGTGCTGCTGAGTCAGCGTCACGGTGGAGTTCGATATCTCTTTCAGCGTTTGCTGCGTCTTTTCGTACTCGTAGGTCGTCGTCCGATCATTCGTGCTGTCCACAAGATCTTCGAGCGTTTCTTCGAGCAGCCGGTCATTGACGTCGTAAAGATAGCTGACTTCCTGATCGATTCCGTCGTTGCCGTGATCCCGAGAGAGTGAAAGGCGGTTGCCGGTCAAGTCATACTCAAACGATTCGGTCTGATCGAAGTTATCGTCCCAGTGATTGATCACTTCGTCCGTCAGTCTGCCGACGTCATCGTAATCCCACTGGTAAGTGGTTTCCTTCAGTTCGCTCGGCTGCTGAATTCCGTCGCCATTGTCGAACCAGAATGTTTCGGTCAATCCGATTCGTTTTCCGTTGGCGGCGACCGCGTAGTCGTATTCCGCGACCGTGACTTCTTCACCGGTCGTTTCGTTAAAGTTGGTGTCACGCATCACGTCCAATCGACCGATCGCGTCATAGACGTACGACTCGGTCGTGCCACCGGGCAACTGCGTTCGCCCTAGCGAACCCGCAAGCGTGTAACGGTACTCGGTATCCAACGTCGCATCATCGGCAATCGCGGGAGTCAGGTCTTCGGTCACTGACTGCAATCGACCGAAGGTATCGTACGTGTTGATCGTGACACGCTCGGCGGGAGCGGACCAAGAATCCGTGGAGCGATTGGGAACGGAAACTCCAGCCGCACGGACGGCCGTGTGGGTCTTACGGCCCAAGTCATCATAGCGGTATTCGATCGTGCCTTCGGGGCTGGCGACGACCCATAGCTGACCAGAATCGTCATAGGAATTTTGTTCGATACGCGACGCATAGAAATCGGTACCGCCGATGTTCAGAACCGCTGCACCACCGGTCGACTGTTGGGTCAACAACGTCTTGGTTCGTTCGCGTCCGAAAGCGTCAAAGGTGTAGGTCCAAATTTCCGTCGGAACTCCCTCGCCGTCGGCATACGCCGCCAGATCGTCATAGTACCGAGTGGCAACCATCCGGCCTGTGGACGTTCCATCGGGGTTAGTGGGATCGGCTGCATCGTCGAAGATCGTTTCGGTAACGACATCTTCAAAAGAAACGTGCAGATACTGGCGGCCCCGATCGTCATAGCGGAACGACTCGGTAAAGCTCTCGGCCGACACGTCGTCGGCGGTACCCAGCATCCCGTCGTCACCAAACCCGAGTGGCAGCGTTCGAGTGAGTTGACGCCCTTGGTCGTCAAACGTGAACCGTGTTTCGCGACCGAGTGGATCCACGATCAGGTCCTGATTTCCAAACGCGTCGTAGCCATACTGATAAGTTGGACGTTGCATCACTTCGGCTGCGTCCAAGACGCTTGGCAATACAACCGAGGCCAACCGGCCATCCGGATCGTAATTTTGACCTTTGGTCGGGATCGACGACCCAGGTGCCAAAAACTCGGGCGGAACAAAGCCATCGTGGACCCCATCGCCGTTAGCGTCCCAGCCCGTCACCACGAACGACTCGTCTGTTTCCGACCAAGCGGTCAAGTAGCGACCGTCGATCTGCTGTCCTTCGGCGACCAATTCGCCTCGGTCGTTGTATCGGTACTCCATGAACGAGCCGTCGTTCATGGTCGTTCGGACAACGTTGCCGAACATGTCGAACGTAGGCTCACTCCATCGGCTTTGGCTCGCGTCGATTCGCAACACGGTGCCGTCGGCCGACTCAACCTGCATGAGGTTCGTAATCGTTTTGCGGGCTCGACCTTTTGAATCGTATTGCGTCTCGCTTCGGACCCGAACATAGTCACCGGCCGCAAAGTCGGCTTGGTTCAATCCTTCAACCTCGGCGGCCAAAATGCGCGGGCCGACCGATGCCCACTGGCGACCCTGGCTGTCAAATTCGTAGTTGGTGACCAATCCCGTCGATGATACCGATGCGACGGTGCGTCCCTGAGAATCAAAGATCGTTTCCGTTGAAGATTCAATGACGGCGCCCGGCATCAGCGAAGTGTTGCCTTGGCTATCGAGGCTGACCACAACGTCGGACAACCGATCAGTCTTCCATGTACGCCCTTTGGAATCAAAGTGCGTGTAGGTCGCCGTTACTTCGCTTTGAATCGTTTCGATTCCATCGGTGTCGATGAAGACGAGGTAGCGATTGGTGCTGACAAAGGCACGCCCAAAGCTGTCGTAAACGGTTCGAGAAACCAGCCAAGCTGATGCCGTGTTGGCGGGACGTTCAAAATCGGCGGATAACGAGACTTCTGAGCGAGATTCGGTCAAATCGCCGAACTGATTAAACGTGCTGCGAGATTCGAGCCCGTTGTTATCGACGGTGCTGACCGCACGCCCCAGAGCATCGTAAGTGGTTCCTGACTTGGACAAGACCGTCGCGTTGGCTAACAGCCAAGCGTCGAGTGGTCCGTGAGTTGTCTTGTCGTAGACGACGCCATGGATCGCGGGGACGGACCTTTGGTTCGGGAAGTCACCAGTGATGATGATTTGCACACCCTTCAGACGGTAACTGGCATCAACCCGACCGAGACCGTCGTAGAGGGTATAGGACACGTCCGCGACCGTTGTGCTATCAAACTGACCAACTGGAGTCGCTGCATCTTCGACAAAATTGGTCGTCAGAATGGAACGCCCGTCGCCGTCGTAGAGAGTGCGAGAGACTTGATGGGCGACCAAGGGGGGCGTAGGCGACAGCGGATCAAATCCGCGAGACTCGCTTCGCGTCTGAATCCCAAGCCCGCGGATGTCGTAGGTATACGATGTGACAGCGCCACTCGGGGCATCGCCACTACGCTGCTCTGAGAAGGAAACTTGTCCTAGTGCGTCATACTCGGTCAAGTTGACCGACAACGTACTGGTCTCTCCACCGCGAGTCAGTTGCCGTTCAGATCGAGTCGTTCGTCCCTCGGCGTCGTACACCGTGATGTCGGTAAACACGACGGTTTCACCATCATCACCCGTCTCTGTTCGAATCACATGGGTTTGACGCCCCAGAGCGTCGTACTGGAACGAAGTCGACTGCCCAAAGTTATTCTCGACTCGCTCGAGTTGGCCCAGTGCGTCGTAGTGGTTCGTGATCGAGGGAACAAAAACGCCGTCGATTTCTTGCAGAACCTTCGTGGCGTTTCCGTCACCGTCGTACTCAAATCGAGACCGGCCGGAATCCGATGTAACGAGACTGACGTTGCCTTTGTCATCGTACTCAATGCCGGTCGTATTACCGAACGAATCACTCGACGATTGCAACTGACCTTGCGTGCCACCGGACGCATTGAGGACTGCCTGCTCATCCCCATCAAGGAACCCTGGGTTTCCATTGCCATCGCGTGCAACAAGGACGGGCGTGTCGGCTTGATAGTTAAGCGTTTCACTGTTCCCACGAGCATCGCGTGACGAGATCAGACGCCCATCAGGTTTGTAGGCGTATTGTTGAACGATATCGTTATACTCACCGTTTTCGGGGGAATCTAAGTCCCCAACCACAACGGTCTCTCGCTTCAGCAGATCATTGTCAAAGTGCCGGATGACCAACCGCTCGCCGGGGCCTTCTTCGCGAATGACATTCCCACGATGATCGAATGTGATGGTGGAGGTCACGTTCCCATCATCGTCGAGAACTTCTTGTACGCGAAGATCACTCGAAAACGAAACACCGGCAGATTCGTTAGTTGCATCGGCGAGTTCTTGTAACCGCCCGTCAGCATCATACGTGTTCGTCAGAGCACGACGCCCTAACGCATCAATCACTCCGGTGATGTGATGGGCGAAGGCATTGTTTTCGTAGACGAAGTTTGTGGTGCGATCGGTGCGATCAGTGACACTGATCAAGTTACCCGTCGCTGGATCGTATCCGTAGTCAACCGTTTTCCCGAGCGGATCAACAAGTGCGCTGATGCGGCCGTTCGTGCGTTGAATCAGGATCTCGCGACCGTTCGAATGAGCAATGCGGTCCTTCGAATAGGTAACACGATTGCCATTCCTGTCCTCCACCCAAACATCTTCCGAACGACCGGTGATGTCCATTCCGTAGACGGTTCCGTCACCTAACTGGATTTCGAAATAGCCGCCGAATTGTGGATGCGATGGGTTGTACGAAAGATTGGCGGATGCGTCATTGGTGACACTGATTAATTCGTTGCCGCCGCCGAGCTTGATCAACGTAAAACCTTGCTTGACGAATAGTCCACTGGTGTTGCCGTCGTCAGGAATGAAAGCAGGCTGATAGACCTCGGTAAATCCGAAACCGTAACCGTCAACATTCTTCTTGATGGGAGTAAACGTGAATCCTTCGGTAGTCCCGTCTGGCAATTTGACGAGAACTCGTGTTCCGGCGAGCATAGGTCGTCCGCCATTGCCCGACAGCGTTCCCTGAGCGTATTGAATTTCGTATTCGGGGTTGCCAAAATCGAAGCTCCAGCCCTTCCCAAAGTCGAGGTCTTGGTCCGCCTGAGTCGTGGAATAGGCTCTTGTCACACGTAGAGGGATTCCCGGTGCGGGAATTTCCATGTCGACGTTTGCAAGGCTGAATGCCCCTGACTTCAGGCGTCCATCGACGGTGACTTGGCGGCGTGATACGGCTGTGTTCCCTTCTGCGTCACTGCCAGTCAAGGTCAACAGGTAAGCCCCATTGGTAATCAACGTCGTATCAAACGACCCCAAGGCTCCCGAACGAACTTCGTTGACCAAGCCACCACTGTCTCGAATGACGATGGGTTCGCCCGCGCCATCGACTCGTTCAGCTACCAGTCGATAAGAAATCTGATCATTGTTTTCGGCGTTGTCGATCGTGCCGAACAGAATTGTTGGCGCGGTGATGGTGTCACCGTTTGCAATTGCGAGCGAAACCAATGGTGGCTGGCCGTCCGGGTAAACAGTGACGTTCAGATCCTTTGTTGTGACGTTGCCCGCCACATCCGTTGCGGTCACGCTCAATTGATAAGCTGGCACATTGCCCGAGACGCCATCTGTCGGGACATTCGCGTCAAACGTACCATTTCCATTCGCGTCAAGTGTTACCGTGTAGACGTTTGGATTCGCCGGGTCCGACGGATTCGGTTCTGTGACTGTCAATTGCGAAAGTGTTACACCACTCACGTTGTCTCGCGCAGTGACGTGTACCGGAACGGTCGTGCCAACGGTCACGGGCGTGGCGACCGTTATTTCGATGGTCGGCCCGATTTCGTCGGGGATCACATTCACAAGGAAAGTACGCGACACCGTGCTAAGCGTTTGATCACGAAAGCGGTCCGAAACGCTTACTTGCAATGCAAACTGCTGGGGAAGCGCGCCGGACAAAGCATCGGTCGTATCCCACTGGATTTCACCCGTCTTCGGATCGATCGAAACCCCCGTCGCACCACCGTCCGCAGTGATAAAGAAATGCAATTCGTCTTCCGCATCGGAATCAAAAGCGACTGCCTGCCGAGTGAGCAATTGTCCTTCGGTAATCGTGACCGGGCTGATTGGCTGAAGGACCGGTTCGTCGTTGTCACGAACCGTTAAGGTGAACGGTTGTGCAACAGTGAACCGTCCATCTGAGACAGCGATTCGGACGGGGTACTCGCCGATATCGCTTGTGGTGGGCGAATCCCAGTACAAATCGCCGATGTGCGAATCCAAGACGCTCAGTCCCGAGATAGTGCTTGTTCCCACACGCAAATAGGTCAGCGGATCGACCGCGTTGACGCCCTGATCGCTCGCAGCGATTGGGTAGCTATAGGGTTGCCCCACCAAGGCAACCAGTGTCGGCGACGAGGTGATCGTAGGCGGTTCATCGAGGGTGGGATCATAAAATTCGATATTGAACCGCCGTTCAACTTCAGCGCCTCGATCGTCGGTCACAACGACCGTAAACGAATGCGTATCTTCACTGGTAGGCAGGTTCGTCGTCCAACTGAAGTGACCATCGTTGTCGATGGCCATGCCGCCGAAGCTTGGCACAATCTCATCACCATCGCGAAGACCATAGGTAATTATGTTCTGATCGGGATCCGTTGCCGATATTGTCGCAGTAAAAGGTGAACCAATCGGCCACAAGCTAGCGATTTGCCCGTCAATGATCGGGCTGAGATTTTGCGAACGTACGGTGATGTCAAATTTTTGCCTGTCAGTCTTCCCGTAGGCGTCCGTGACACGAATTTCAACTGGATGGTTGCCTAAGTCGGCGGTGCCGAACTGACGATTCCAAATCAGCTTCCCCGATGCGTCAAGCAATAGGTCGTCCGGGCCCGATACGATTGCCCAAGCCAATGGGTCGTTGTCGAGGTCGTCAGCCAAAGCTTGATACTGGTAGCCATAGCCAAACGTTGCACTGAGAATCGGATCCGAAACGATCACAGGTGCATTGTTGACCAGCCCATCCGTCACTGTGACCTCATAAATCTCACTCAGCGTGACAAGGTTGTCCCGAGAGGACGTCACTGCGACTTGAAATTTGTAGGGTTCGGCGCGAACAAATGATGAATCAGGAACCCAGGTAACGTGCCCCTTAGAACCTGAAATGACCAGCCCCGTCGGAACATCGGCCGCACTAACATTGTCCAGCACAAGGGCGTAACTGAGATCGTCTCCATCGGCGTCTGTGGCAAGCACTTGGTGTCCGAACACCCAACCGGCTGGCGTCGTTATTCGCGGTGAGTTCCCAATGACCGGAGCGTGGTCCACACCCAAAACCAAGGCTTGAACCTCGATCGTTCCGGTAACACGAGCCCCATCGGGATCGGTGGCAACAATGGTGAACACATTCAGGCCGACATTGTCGATCGTCGGATTCCAAGTGATCACCCCCGCATCGATGGTTGCCCCGCTCGGGGAGAACTCGGTAACCAACTCGATAGAAAGCGCGTCTGCGTTGGGGTCGTGAACTATGGGGAAGTCAATTCCGTGATTCCCAATCGCTGCGGGAGTGGCCCGCAAGTCCAACGTGAAAGCAGTGTCAGCAAAGACATGCAATCGATCAATCGATTCAAAGATCGGCGTTGCATTTTTCAGCACTCGCAGCCGGAAACGGTGATCAAAGAACAAGGGTTCCGCGTCCCCGTCAGAAACTTCTGTGACTCGGACCACATACTCGCTTCCCAATACGTCGGCGACGCTTGGCGTCCATTGGATAAGACCATCGTTGGCGTTGATGGTCATTCCATTGTTAACGGGTCCACCATTCGCGTCGAACAGTTCGTACGTAAGCTTGTCTTGGTTAACGTCGGTAGCAATCACCTGGTACCGGTACAGTAAATCCCGAACTGCCGGGCCAGGAGCAGTCGATCGCACCGTGGGCGCTTCGTTCAACTTGTACTGATTGACTTGGGAACCATGGAACTGCTGAGTCGTGACCCTGCCTTCGGAATCAGTGACAATGATATAGATAGGAGCGTTATAGAGATCCGACGGAGTCCAAGTGACAAGGCCAGTGTCGTTGACGGTCAATGAAGTTCGAACTTCGGTTGTCGGGCTTGTAACGTCGTATTTCAGTCCACTGGTATTTCCATCCTTGTTCAACGCAACAATTTGATGCGTTGTTGCTTCACCAATCACAGCTGCGACAGGCGGAAGTGATTGGATCTTGGGGGCGTCCACGTCCACCGAATCAACGCGTGTGACCACAAACATTTGCTGGACATGTCCGACTTGCCCGACGGCGGCCCAAGCTGCGGCCGACGCCGACGGATCTGGAATGTTCGCGTCAAACGCCGAAATCACAACCGGAACGCTCACTGGACTCGAAACAGTCGGATTCCATGTCAACGTGGCTGAAGTAATCCCGCCAGCAGATACAGGCGTCGACAAAACGAAACCGTTGTCGATTGCATGCTGGTCAACTTCGAGTGTGAGGTTGCCCTCGGCGTCTTGCACCTGGATGTTATAGGTCAATGTCTGACCGGCCACGGCTTGGACTGAACTACCACTCGTCACGGCACTATTCTGTGGCGACGACGCAATGACCGGATTCTGATTTCGTTGAACGAGTGGAACATTGACCGTATAAATGGTTTCGGGGCCACCCGTTTCATCGATATAAGCACGAACCTGCAGCGACTTGTCTCCCGGCAACACTCCGACCGGCATTTGATACGCAACAACCCCCGTTGTCGCAGAAACTACAAACCCGTCACCCGAAAGAACTTCAAAGCGGAAGTCACTTGGTTGGTAGCTGCCTGATGGATCGATCGCCTCAATTTTATAATTCCACTGTGACGGAGAATCATAAAGAATAGGGCCCGTGGGAGTGCTAACGATGGCCGGTTGACCGATCGGTGGCAGTTGAATATCCCATGAAGCCCCCAATTGTTCGACAGTCTCGCCGCCGTGTCCATCGGCTGCCTTCAATGTAACAATATCCGCCGTGTAGCTTCCAACTTGAGGCAACCACTCCAGGAAAGTTCGTCCAGCCACAGTGTCATTGACGATAGCGAAATCGTGTGGGTTTTCGCCGTCAATCGTCCAGGTTACGTCATCCCCATTTGGATCATGGGCTTGCAGTTCATAACGCCACAAGTGACCGGCATACTTCGGTTCCCATGGCACGCCCACGATCTGGGGCGGGTGATTGATGGTGGTAACGGGAAGCTCGAAAGCGTGGCTGGAATAGCTGAAACCATCATCAACCAAAATTTGAACACGATAGTTTCCAGTCGCGATGGGATTCCACTTCACCAATCCCGTCTTCGGATCAATCGTCATGCCGTCTGGGGCATTGTTGAAGCTGTAGTGCAGCTTGTCGCCATCGGCATCCGTCGCCAGGACTGGATACGTCCATTGGTTACCGATTAGCGCAGGACCTTCGGGTATCGAATTAACCACCGCCGGGTGATTCGGAACGTTGTAAGCACTTACTGGAAGTGTAAATGTCTGGAAGTCCTCGTTACCCGCGTTTCCGTCGGTGACACGGATCGAGAGGGGAGCGCCATTGATGATGTAGGAAACGTCACTCGGTGTCCACGTGATTACGTTGCCTTCAAGCTTGAGCCCCGGAGGAAGAGGATTTTGGGACGTATCCAGGCTAAAAGTAAGTGGATCGTTCTCTGGATCGTCGGCCGAAAGTGTGTAACGCCATTCATTTCGATACTGGGCGGGCCATGGTGGGCTAGACGTAAATACAGGTGGCAAATTAGTGGGCTCGGCCTGCACCAGGATCGTGTAGGTGATGAATGTTACGCCACCGAACTGGTCGTCAGCTTTGAGTACGACGTCGTACTCATCGTCAATTTGAGACGAGCTCGGCGTCCAATTGGTGATGAAATACTCGTCAGTACCATCGCCGTCCGTATCCTCAACCACGAGTGCGGCGCCACTTGGAAGCGTCGAGGCGGCATCCAGCGAAATAACTACCGGATCGCGATCGGGGTCTAAGGCGATGATCGAGAACCGATAAGGTTGGTCAACCATCGCAATGTCGACAAAGTTCTCAGTCACCGATGGAGGAGGCGTTGGTGGTGAGAAGAAAACCGGATCCTGGTTTGCGTTGACCGGCACATAAAATCCTTGCCGATCTTCACCGCCACGGCCGTCATCAGCCACCAGTCGCACATACGCATACCCTAGTTCGTTGTACTGGCCGTAGACTGTCTTGAGTGATTGGGGCGAGGGGTTCCACTGGATCTCCCATCCAACATGTACGCCACCAGCGCCCGTGGTCTCGACAATTTGCATATCGGCAGGGTGGCTATCGTCAAAGAAGTAGAACTGAATGTCATCACCGTTCGGATCCGAGGCTTGCAATGGGTAGGTCCAAGGATGACCGATCGTCGCTTGGATGCCGCTTGGGTCGGACAAAATTTTTGGTGGATCGTTCAAGTTTACGACATTCACGACAAACGATTGCAGGTCGAATGCGTCATGGCTGTCAAGCACTCGGACGGAGAACTCGTGATAGCCGACTTGGTCAAGAGTCGGTACCCAACCGAGAAGATTCGTATTAGCGGCGTTACTGTCACGCACAAAGCCAGCACCATTCGGCCCGAGTAGCAGTTCATAAGAAATCGCGTCGCCATCTTCGTCATCGGCTACGAGATCGTATCGGTATGGAATGCCAACAACGGCATCGAGCACGGGTGGCGACGTAATTTCAGGGGCATGATTTATCGCAACTGGACGACTGCGAACGGTGAGACCAAAACTCTGCGAGTCGCTACCCCCTCGCCCATCGAGAACGTAAACAGTAGGCGAGTAGGTCAGCCGCGCTTGCTCTGGTCCAGGTGTCCACGACACGACACCAGTCACTCGGTCGATTACCATCCCGGCCGGTCCATCGACGACGTAGTAGTCCAGTTCGTCATTGTCCGTATCAATAGCGTCCACGTCGTACGTGAACGAGTCTGAAACACTAACAACGTCAATCGTCGGCGTCGTCTGGATCTCTGGAGCCGCGTTTCCGCCAACGACATCCGTGAGCGAGAGTGTTAACGCTTGCGTGACCGGTGCATTAAACCCATCGCTAACTTCAATTTCCAGGACATAGCTCGTTAGTACGCCGCTTTCAAGAACGGGTGGACTCCAAGACAAAATGCCTGTCGATGGATCAATCGTTGTATCCTCAGGCCCCGAAATAAGCCGATAAGACAGTTCATCACCATCTGGGTCCGACGCTCGCGCAAAATAATAGAACGTGTTGTTCATGACGACAGGAACCACGCCATGAACGTTTCCAAACTGGTCTTCGATCGTTAGTTCAAACGCTGTTGGGCCGCTAGCACCGTGTAGTTGCACCTCGAAACTGGCGGATTCCCCAAACTCTAGCTCTTGAGATTGAGGCGTTACATTTGTGACAAATTCGTTGGAGGAGTCGACAACTGACAAACTCCTGCTTTGGGTAGCACCAAGATTCGAAATGTAGACTGTCGTATCGTACGCGTCATCATTAGTATCGCCGATAATGAATATTAAATTGTTGGTTTGGCCACCCATAAGAACCGGTGCCGTGAAGGAAACGGTAACATCGTTGAAGTCGGACGCAACGGTCGTCAGAGGAGTGAGACTCGGCAACAGCATGCCATTAAGCTCAGTTCCAAAAGCACTTCGCATGTACGGGTGATTGATATTGATCGGATAGTACTCGGACGCTGCTCCCTCCTCCGTCATCACTGCGGTCTGCGCAATGTTCACTCCGTTCAAGAAAATCCCGAATCCGTCAACGTATTTTTGGTTGACGAACTTCTCGTACTCTTCCGAGCCAAAGACAATGTCAAATGAAATCGTGTCGAAACCAGGCTGCACCGTAAAATCAAGGTCCAGTTGCGAAACATCAAAATACTCATAGTCCTTGCCTGTAACCTTATCCAACAACCGCTTTTGCGAAGCAGTGGCTTTAGTGACTTTAGTGGCTTTAGTGGCTAAGGGGTCGAACGCCGTTGACCAGTGATCGGATTCACCGTCACCACTACTGTAGTCCCCAGCGTAACCGGTGCTTAGAACAACTCCGTAACGCCCGAGCCCAAATAGATGGTTGTCGTTGACGTAATACCCTGTCGATGATTTCGTTGTGGATTCTTCGTCGTATTCAGGTCCGAATTCAGGGAGCAAGGCGGGTGGCGTTCCAACGGTAATCACCAAGACTCTGGACGACGTATTTCCTAAACTGTCCATTGCCTCAAGTCTTACAGGAAGTTGACGATCAACAAAGCCAGCGTTTGGCGTCCACGCCAAATGAAAGGTGTCGTTCTCATCAACGGGAGGCACAATAGTGACCCCCATGGCCTGAGAGTTTCGATCGAGTTGCAGACCGAAACTATCAGGGATGTTAGGATCCGTTACGGTGAATCCAACGTCCAAGCTAGCTCCGTTAGCAATCGACTGATCCGCAATGTCCGAGACAATGGGGGCGGTGTTTTGAAAGTCGATTAGGTTGACGGATTGCAATTGCAACCCAGAACCACCACCTACCAGCAGCATACCCGCCAGATCGGTTGCTGGTGTATCGATGCGATCCGAGACAACTAGTTCATAGGGCACACCCACGGGAAGTGTCAGATTGGAATTTGGGGTAATCAGATCAATGTCGATCACTTGTGATGTACGCTGTGCTGGTAACAACTGCAAATCGATCAAAGTCGGGCTAACGGTACCAAGGGGCGGCACGGTAGGTAACGCAACGGTGTGCGATTTACTAACCGTGCTACCATTCAAGAATGACGGCGGAAGATTCACTCCCGGGCTGACCGTTACCTGGAACGATTGCTCGTCGAATCCACCGCGTCCGTCGACTGCCCGAACTAAGACATCGTTGACTTCAAATTGCTGGTCGTAAGTTGGCCTCCAATCAAACTCACCAGAAATCGGATTAATCTTCATTCCAACAGGGGCTTCGGCAAGGAAGAACCGAACATCGTCACCGTTGGGGTCGGTGGCAGTAACCTGATATTGATAGTTATCGCCGGCAACTGCGGAAACGACAGCAGCCGAGTCAATGATTGGATTTTCGTTGGCCAATCGCGAAAAAACAGTCAACTCAAACTCCTGTCGAGTTGATCCGCCGAAGTCGTCCGAGGCCTCTACCACAAAGCTGAAAGCACCAGACTCTTTCGGCAACCAGCTAAGTTCTCGTGTCTCGGCGTTGAACGTCGCGTCTTCCGGCGCCTCGATAACTGAGTAATGGACCTCATCACCATCGGAGTCAACCGCATCCAGAAAATATGAGTAGGAGTTGTTGATGCCGACGGGAATGCTTGCCAACAAGGTTCCCGTTAGTACATCCACCAGTTGAACATCGAAGACTTGAGGAATCCCAAGGCCTGTAATTGTCGTGTCGAACATGACCTGTTCACCCGGTAATCCGACAAGCGTGCCGCTGTGGTTGATCAGCGGAGCATCGGGAGGCGTGACGAGCTCGACAGCTCGCGGCCCAGGACCAAGGGTGCTCAATCGAGAAATGTAGACCGTCGTGTCCAGCATCGCGTCCGCAGCGTCAGCCAACGCGAACGTGAGAGTATGCTCCGCGTCAGAAACAGGTACCGAAACAGCAAACGTTAACACCGGATTGTTGTCCGGGGCGAGAATCCCATTCAGCCGTGAATCCGCGAGCTGAGGTAACTCACGCTTATGTTCAGACGCCTGCTGCAAATAGTCTCGGCCGTCTGGAAATCGCATATCAGCGTGAGCAACCTTGATTGCTGTCGAACAGCCAAAGTAAGCATTTCCGCCTTCATCGCAATCATTGGGAGCTTCTCCGGGCGTGAACGCGACGTTGACAAGTTCGTAGTTAGTGCTAGCCCCATTTAGGAATAGCCCAAATACGTCTTGGAACTCGGATTCAACAAACTCAGGAAACTCTTCAGAACCAAAGACCACATCAAAATAGACCGTCTCAAAACCGGGCTCGAGCTTGAAAGGCACCGTCAACTCTGTTAGATCACGTAAGGTTTCTGGGCTCAGTTCGTCCAGGCCCGGATGAACAATAACGGCGTCGCTATATTCAACGGTAAGCCCAGCCGATCGACCTGATGGATGGACGCTAGCCGACCCGTAGTCCTCAACTGATCCCGTGCTAAGAACGATGCCAAATTCCGCCATCCCAAACGCGCCTGAATTATTCGCAAACACACCAACTGAGCCTACTCCCCCACTCATCGTTTGGGATGGGGCGGCCGGCAATGAATCAGATGTGTTACCAATCGTCAAAACAAAGCTCTGTGTTGATTTCGCAAGAACCCTCTCATTCGTAAAAAGTGTCTGATCTTGAATGACACTGGCGTCAACACTAAACACGTAGTGCCCCTCTAAACGACTGGGGTCAAAACCAGGCACATCGAGTGCATCAAGCAAAGCTTGCGAATCCCAGCCTATAAACGCCGAACCAGTTTCGACATAAGCATAGCCCGGGCCGTTCAATGAATTTTCAACATTTAATGTCGCTAAAGAATTGCCGTACAATGGAGCTGACAGATCGAACAGTTCGGACTCTGAAAGATCCTGGATCGCAGTGGACTCAACAAGGCGTAGCTTTAGGGAAACTTGAGAATAGTCTCCGTTTCCGCCAATACTCAATGGCAGCTCCAGTCGATCGCCCAGAGAAATTACTTGATTGCCAATCGGTTCAAAGCCTGGAGCATCTACAAAGTGACTACTGAGACTCGGGACACCAAATTCGATTCCCGAATTGCCTCCACTGCTCAACACATCGATTAGTCGAATGGGATTTCGTTCCCGCGTAACTGTGAGTAGTCCTTCCGGCCCCGACGGCGGAACAAATGCGTTCGACGATCCTGAAACATTGATTGCAATCGGCTGCGAGATGCTCTCGCCAGGATCCAGCGTTAGGCCAATTGTCGACGGTGTAGCGGTCCCAAGTTTCAACTGCAACTCTGAAGCGAGCTCATGACTAAGATCGGGGGCGCTGATAAATTGTGGCGCGGAGTTTGATCGGTGCACCTGAATTAGAAATTTCTGAGTGGCGTCACCACCGTGTTGATCTTCGACATGTATCTCGACGTCGACCATTCTGCCGACATCTGAAACCGACGGTGTCCACGTGATTCTGCCGGAGCCTGGATGCTCCAAACGGAGTGCTTCACCGCCAACATTTAGTGCGAAAGTGAGGGGATCGTCATCCGGGTCAATTGCTGTCGGAGTGTAATCAAACTCTTGGTTAACATAGGCGTCGACAATAGGTAACCCCATGAAATACGGATCCTGATTGGTTGACCAGGGCAACACTTCAACCGTCAGCGATCCACTTCCCCATCCAGAATCGGAATCCTTCACCAGGTACGTGAAAGTCTCAGTCCCGACAAAGCTATTGGGTGCTGTATATTCAAAACCACCAAACTCCCCGATCGACAAATAACCGCCATTTGGAGTGATTCCATTTTGCTCTTTAACGCGTAATTCAACTCGATTCAATGAATCGCCATCGTTGCGCAGAACCCCCGAACTGGCATTCACTTTCAGCAGATGCCCTTGGAGCACTGCGTAGCGATCGTCACCAATTGGTCCAATGTCATCATCAATGATGGTGATCGCGACATGAAAGGGATCCGACGGATTCGGGATCGTGACGTTCTCTCCAGCAAAGAAGCGAACGAAAACCGTCTCCGATGGTTCGTTTTCGTTATCGTCGATTAACGGGATCCGAACCGAACGACGAGTTTCTCCGGGAAGAAAAACAACGACGCCAGAGTTCACACCAACAAAGTCAACACCTTCCGTGGCGGTACCCATCGCGTTCAGTGTCTCGTAGAATATCGACACACGATCGTTGCGAGGAACACTCAGTGTGACTTCGACGACTGCCGATCCGGTGGTCGAATCTTCGCGAACAACGACGGTTTCAGCGAACGAAGCAACCGGAATCTCGTTTAGGCTGAGCTCGCTAATCGCCGATGCCTGTTGGTCGTCTTTGTCGACGACGGATACCAAAACGTCATGTAGGCCAAATCGTTCAAATCGATGCGAAGCATTGACACTAAATTGGCCGTTTGCTCCTGTCACTATACCTTTCGTAAAGGTCCCGTCGCCCCAGTCGATATCGGCCGTGTAGTCGCTGCTTGCATCATTCAAGTTGACATCCGAGAAGGTGGCAATTGCGCCATCGAAGGACAGCGAGTCCTGAGAGGTATCAACTCCAACCACCCGAAGAGAAGCGGCTGAAACAAGGACATTGGTAGGGCGAAGCAAGGTGCTTCCGGATCCAGTATCCAAATCGAAAGCATCAACCGAAAGATTGCTGATCGCAATCGAAATCGGAAAATTACCCGGAGAGTTGTACAAATGTGACAATGAGAAGTTCAACGAACGAAGATCCTTAGGTAGATCGGCAAGCTTCGTTCTCGATATCGGCCCGCCGTTCATGTAGTAGACGGAGTTGATCAGAAATCGCGATGAATAAATGAGCTGCTTCGGGTTCTGATCGGCCCAGCTCTCGCTCGCGAAGTAGCCCGATCGGAGCACGCCATCTGGGGAAATAAATTCTCGGTACGTCGCAGCATCCGTATTGACGTGCCAAGGCGAAGCCCCAAAGACTGAGCGGGAAACGTCGTTCGCGTCAAGTTGAATGACGCTCGACTGGCCATCACCCCACCCAACATCGATCTTGGGCGCACCGAATCCATAGATTAAGAACCCCGGTGTGGCAGTGTCGCCACTATCGAACAGCTGTGCGAGGTGCCCGCTGCTGTTCACGAACCAATTCGTATAGGCCGATGCTTCCTCGGTGGGTTCCCAGGCAGCATCACCGGGAACAAGCCGACGATAAAGGTCATTGCCGGTATCGTAAGTACCAACACCTAGATCAAAGTACTGAAACTCACTGCTGTCAAATTCAGAAAGCGTGTATCCGACTTCGCCATCTTTTCCGAAAGAGACGAAAAACACTCGCTCACCCTGCACGAATATCCGTCCGTGATCAGTAATGACAGGATTCTCCAGCCATCCGTCTTCTTGGAATGGCAAGGTCGCGTTTTGTTCGCCCAGTTCCAGATGCGTGTACTCGAAGGGCCCCGAAAAACCTAGCCGATCAGAACCTGCGTCGTAGCGAACCATTTCCACATCGGTTGTCAACATATCCACATCGCTTTGAGGACGAATGGAAAGCAGGAAAACCCCGTCGGGGCGAACCAATGGATAGGAAATCACTTCCGACGCCGGAACAAAAATCTGCCTAGATTGCTCGACGACTGCGCCGGTACTTGGCGATATCTCCTCGTAGCTTTGCGTGTCAATAAGCAAGGACCGCCGGATCCCCAAATCAGAATCAGAACAATCCCAGGCTTGATGCTCGTTCACCGTAAAATGACCAAGACTAAATGTCGTCTCCAGACCCTCCGTCGCTACCAGCGTGCCGGTTTGGGGGAACGGCCGATATTGCGAACCGTGAACCGCGATCGTAACCGAAGCTGTATCGGTGTCATTGCCATCGGTAACAACGTACGTGAACGAGAAATCGCCAACGAATCCCGGACGGGCACTGAAGACAAACTGGCCGTCGTCATCAAGAGTGACCTTGCCATCATGGCTGCAGCTGGATTCAACCACGCTCAATAGTCGATTGCCTCCGGTATCATTTGCCAACACACCCAGGCCATCGACAATTAGGTCAGCCGTTCCGGCGTCGTGATCGTTCCAGGCGTAGAACTTCGCAGTGTTGCTTCCGGCTGCACCACCGTATCCACCACCGTATCCACCACCGTATCCACCACCGTATCCACCACCATTCGCTTCGGCGTCTACATAGATATCATCGCCATCAGCGTCGTGAGTCCATTCCGTGTAGGCTGCACCAGTCGGGCAACTGCCGCAGGCTGTGTCGCTTGGGTCATCGCGGGCAATCAGTGGTCCGTTCCAGTCCTCGACGTTGATCTCAACCTTTGCATCCTGCATCAAGCCTTTTCCGTCGCTGAGAAAGTAATAAAACTCAGCAACGCCTTCAAAACCACTAGGCGGTTGAAAATTAAAAGTTCCATCAGCGAACATCGTCAACCCGGACGAAGCGGCCTGGGTATCAGTGGAGCCCTGACTCAAAACTAGGAAAGAGGAAGGTGGCACATAGGAATAGAAATCGGATCGCTGTAAAAAATCGGCGGGATAGCCCGGGAATGGGTGAGCTGGCCATCCGCGTGCCTGGTATGTGTAGAGCGGGTAATTTCCGTCGCTGTAGTCGTTTTCGAGAACGCTGTCTGTAAATGAAATCCAAGGTGAGTCAATCGTCGATTGATAGCCGTACCCCTGATAGCTAAATAGGTCATCATTCGCGGTCGGCTCCTGCCAGTAACTTTCGTTCACTTCAACAGTTAGCAACCCTTGAGATGATGCCCCGCCAGTGTCGGCAGCCTGGAAAAACGCCGAGGTTTCAATCGCGTCAGCAACTAAGACGCTCCCACTTTCAAAGACAAGTAGCGGGTTCGCGGACCGAGGGCCGGAGAATGAAACGGACTCACCATCGCTGTACCCGTAGTAAGTATTGCTGTAATCCAATTGACGATCGAAAAAACTATTGAACGAACCAGCTTCGACTTGCAGCACAACTTCCGACTCGATGTCTGGTGGGTCGTTGATCATTTCGAGCGTCGCTGTAACAACACTGCTAGTCACATTTCCATCTGTGACCTGATAGGTAAACGTGTCAATTCCGGTCAAGCTGCCTTGACCTTTGGGCGCGTAGCTAAAGTGCCCATCAGCAAAAAGATTCAGATCACCCCTAGATGCATCTGAAATGAGCTGGACTCGAAAGTGTCCAGGACCACTTCCGCCAGTGTAATGGTCGTTGCCTAGCACAAACCC